>NZ_OZ245771.1:1975000-2575000 GCF_965227715.1 Aestuariivirga sp.
GGGCGCCTTCGGGCATCCGATTCCGGACGGGGTGAAAGAAACGAACAGGCTCCGGAAGGTCTGCCGATTGTGGGAAGCAAGGCAGATCATTCAAGTCCGGAGCTCGCGAGTGTGACAGGGGATTAGAGTATTGAACGATCGCGTTGAAAGACAGTTTCGCGCCCGCACGCCTGCCGGCGCGGCGCGCCGTCCTCAAATGCCGTCAAAACCGCTGCTTCCGGCTCCCGCGGGAATTGCTGAGCCGTCGACTGATCCGTTTGAAGTTGAACCCGCCCATCATCGCTGGCTGCTCACAACCTGTGTTGCAGGGATTGCCGGTTCACTCGTCGTCGGCAGCGCCGTGCTCGGAATATTTGGCGAGAACGCTGCCCCGCGCGATGCCTATGCCGCGGTCGAGAAGGCATCCCTGACGGGCCTCTATCCTGATTCGGCGCGTGCCGGATCATCGGTCATCGGCCGCAAAGAACTCTCCGCCACCTACCAGCCGCAGGCCGATGCCAGCGGCCAGCCGGTCGTTCCCGAGCGCGACCTGAACAACGCCAATCTCTATCCTGAAATCTCTTCCGACGATCTGCCCTACAGCGAAGAGAGGCCGGTCGTCATCGACGCCGAGATCGATTCGGTTGAAGAAGAAGAGAATATCACCACCATCACCAAGCAGGTGCCGCCGGAGCCAACCGACGAGACCTTCAAGCTTGCAAAGGGCGAAACGCTGATCGAGGCGCTGACGGACCGTGGTGTCGGCCAGGAAGCGGCGAAGGCACTCGTTGCCTCCATCAACCCGGTCTATCCCGCGGCCATGATCAAGCCTGGCACCGCCTTCGAACTGACGCTCGACCGGCAGTATGACTTCTACGGCCGCGAAGTGATCTTCCCCGTCGAACTCTCGTTCAAACCGGGCCCGGACGAGACGCTGACCGTGCAGTCCGATGAAGACGGCCGCTTCCAGGCCGCCATCGAAGGTGCCGGCGCCGGAACCAAGTCACAATATGCGCAGGTCAACCACTTCAATGCGCGCGCCAAGGTGGGGTCCAGCCTTTACGGTACCGCCAAGGACAACAAGATCCCGGACTACATCATCGCGGAATTCACCCGCATCTTCGCCTATGACGTCGACTTCCAGCGCCAGGTGAAGGCGACTGACACATTCGATGTGTTCTATGGAAACCCGCTCACCGGTTCGTCTTCAAAGCGCAAGGTGCTGCACTTCGCGCAGCTTACCCTCGATGGCAAGACGAGAACCTATTACCGCTACACCACGTCTGACGGCCAGACGGACTATTATGACGAGCAGGGCCGCAGCGCGCAAAAGTCGCTGCTGAAGACGCCGGTGTCCGGCGCCAGGCTCACCTCCGGTTTCGGCATGCGGCTTCACCCGCTGCTGGGCTATTCTAAGATGCATGCGGGCGTCGACTTCGGCGTGCCCACGGGAACGCCGATCCGTTCGGCAGGCACCGGTGTGGTCGAGATCGCCGGGCGCCATGGCGCATTCGGTATCGCCGTCGAGATCAAGCACAACAACCGTTACGAGACGCTCTACGCCCATATGAGCAAGCTCGCCGCCGGCATCCGGCAGGGGGCCAAGGTCAACCAGGGCCAGATCATCGGCTATGTCGGCTCGACCGGCCGCTCCACTGGCCCGCATCTCCATTATGAAGTTCACGTCGACGGCCGGCCCGTCAACCCCACGCGCATCAATGCGGCGGGTGGAAAGCAGCTTGCCGGCAAGGAGATGATGAAGTTCAAGCAGATGAAGCAGCGCGTCGTCGCCATGATGCAGCAGGCGCCTTCCGCCCTGCAGGTGGCGGAAGCCAAGCCTTAAAGCGGCATTCACATTCGGCAATGGTTCATCGCTTGCACGGGAACACCGTGCCTGCGATGAAGCCGTGATGCGCGTCTTCCTCACCTTTCTGGCGGCTTACACGCTCAGCCAGTTCTACCGCTCCTTCCTGGCGGTGATCGCGCCGGAACTGGCGCGCGAGCTTGGGCTCGATCCGCAGGCACTCGGCAATCTGCAGGCCTTCTGGATCTTAGGGTTCGTCGCCACGCAATTTCCCTTGGGCTATGCGTTGGACATGCTGGGCCCGCGCCGCACCGTGTCGCTTCAGATGCTGCTTGCGGTGGTGGGGGCCGTGCTCTTCGCCACGGCGCACAGCGCAGCTGCCCTCAACATCGCCATGCTGCTGATCGGCGCGGGCTGCGGTGCGATCTATATGGGCGCCATATACCTCTTCGCGCGCACGGCCGCACCTCAGCGCTTTGCCCAGCTGTGCTCCTGGCTTCTGGGGCTTGGCACTGCGGGGAACCTGCTGGCGGCCTCGCCCCTGGCCTTTGCGGCCCAGTCGATCGGCTGGCGCGGGGCAATGCTGGTCATGGCGGGGGCAACTGCGCTGTCCGCCCTCTCCGTGCTGCTGCTGATCCGCGATCCCGGCCGGGTTGAGACGCATGCCGCGCGCGGGCCGTTTGACGGCATTGGGGACGTTCTCAAGATCAGGCTGTTGTGGCCGCTCCTCCCCATCACCGCGGTGAGCTATGCCGTGGTGCTGGCGGAACGCGGGCTCTGGGCGGGACCGTTCTTTTCCTCCGTCTATGGGCTTGAACCCGTGGCGCGCGGCAATGCGCTCCTCGTCATGGCAGCTGCCATGTCTGCCGGTGCCATGATCTATGGGCCGCTGGACCGGCTGCTCGGCACGCGCAAATGGGTGGTGTTCGGCGGCGTAACAGCCACGGCCCTCTGCTTTGCGCTGCTTGCGATGCCAGGGCTCTCTCTCAGTGCCGCCATCCTCACCATGGGCCTCATCGGCGGCTTCGGCATGACCTATGGCGTCCTCATGGCGCATGGGCGGAGCTTTGTGCCTGACCATCTGCTGGGCCGCGGCATCACGCTTCTCAACGTGCTGTTCATCGGCGGGGCGGGCGTGCTGCAGCCCTTGAGCGGCGCGCTGATGAAGGAGATGCAAGACAGGCCGCCAGCGGGTGCCTATGCCATTCTGCATCTGATCTTCGCAGGGCTCCTCCTCGGCGGGCTCGCGATCTATGCCTTTGCGAAGGATAATCCGCCAAAGGCGTGAGGCCGGAAGCGGCGGGCTGTCAGTTGAGAGTGGCGTCACCTGACTTCCCCGTGATCTAGGTGAGAAACCCCAGATCCTTCTGCACGCGTTTCGGCAAGTTCTGCGCGGCGAGCCGGTGGCTTTCGCGCAGATAGTCGGCAAGGGCCGCGTCATCGAGCGTCTCTTCACTGCGCCGCTGCAACCAAAGGAGCCCGCGCGAGGCGAAATAGGGAGCGGGCCTGATACCCGGCTTGTCCTTCAGAAGGTCGAAGCTCAGCTGCGAGGCTTTGAAGGTAAAATCCAGCGACGGCCCATGCCAGCGCGAGGCTATGGCGAAGACCTTGCCCTTCGGGCCTCCCACTTTCCACACATGCGCATCCTCCCACTGCACGACATGAGCCGTTTGGGGAAGACTGCGGCAGAAGCGGTTGTAGGCATCGAGGTTCATGTCCGGAGTGTGCCATTGCAGAAGGCCAAACAAAAGGGCGGCCCCGCAGGGCCGCCCTTTGTAAATCATCGAAAGACCGTCAGTGCAGCTGCACGACCTTGGGGTCGACGGGCTTGCCACCAACGGGCACGCCGTTGAAGGTCAGGAGGCCGGACTTCACGTCCACCTTCAGGGTTTCACCATCCTTGATGCGCCCGGCGAGAAGCTCCTCGGCGAGGGGATCCTGAAGGCTCTTCTGGATCACCCGTTTCAGGGGACGCGCGCCATAGGCGGGGTCATAGCCCTTGTCGGCAAGCCAGTTGCGCGCCGCGTCCGAGATCTCAACGTCGATCTTGCGATCGGCGAGGAGCTTCCGGAGGCGGTCCACCTGGATGTCCACGATCGAGCCCATATGCTCGCGCTTCAGGCGGTGGAACAGCACGATCTCGTCAAGGCGGTTCAGGAACTCGGGCCGGAAGTGGCTCTTCACCACCGCCATCACCTGGTCCTTCACCACATCCACATCCTGCGCCTCGCCCAGGTTCACCAGATATTCGGCGCCTAAGTTGGAGGTCATGATGATCAGCGTGTTCTTGAAGTCCACGGTGCGGCCCTGGCCATCGGTCAGGCGGCCATCATCCAGCACCTGCAGGAGCACATTGAACACGTCTGGATGCGCCTTCTCGATCTCGTCGAAGAGGACGACCTGATAGGGCCGGCGCCGCACAGCTTCGGTGAGCGCACCACCTTCATCATAGCCGACATAGCCCGGAGGGGCGCCGATCAGACGGGAGACCGAGTGCTTCTCCATGTATTCAGACATGTCGATCCGCACGAGGGCGTGCTCGTCATCGAACAGGAAACCAGCGAGCGCCTTGGTGAGCTCGGTCTTGCCAACACCCGTGGGGCCTAAGAACATGAAGGAGCCGATCGGGCGGTTCGGGTCCTGGAGGCCCGCACGCGCACGCCGCACCGCGGTTGAGACCGCAATCACCGCCTCGGACTGGCCGATGACGCGCTTTGCGAGCTGGGTTTCCATGGCGATCAGCTTTTCGCGCTCGCCTTCCAGCATCTTGTCAACGGGCACACCCGTCCAGCGCGACACGACCTGCGCCACGTGGTTCTCTGTCACCGCTTCATCGAGCATGGCGGCGCTCGACTTTTCTTCCGCTTCCTTCAGCTTCTTCTCGAGGCCAGGGATCGTGGCGTAAGCGAGCTCGCCCGCCTTCGCGAAGTCACCCTTGCGCTGTGCCTGGTCGAGTTCGAAGCGGGCTTTCTCCAGCTCCTCTTTCACCTTGGAGGCGGAGGCAAGCTGCTCCTTCTCGTCCTGCCAGCGCCTGGTCATGGCGGCAGACTTCTCCTCGTACTCGGCAAGCTCCTTCTCGATCTTGCCAAGCCGGTCTTTCGAGGCCTGATCCGTTTCCTTCTTCAAGGCCTCGCGCTCGATCTGGAGCTGCATGATGCGGCGGTCGATTTCATCAAGCTCTTCCGGCTTCGAATCGACCTGCATGCGCAGCCGCGAGCCCGCCTCGTCCATCAGGTCGATGGCCTTGTCGGGCAGGAAGCGGTCCGTGATGTAGCGGTTGGAGAGAACGGCCGCGGCGACGATCGCCGAGTCCATGATGCGCACACCATGGTGCAGCTCATATTTCTCCTTGATGCCGCGGAGAATCGAGATCGTGTCCTCAACCGTGGGCTCGCTGACGAAGACCGGCTGGAAGCGGCGGGCAAGTGCCGCATCCTTCTCGACATGCTTCCTGTATTCATCAAGCGTTGTGGCGCCGATGCAGTGCAGTTCACCACGGGCGAGCGCCGGCTTCAGCAGGTTCGAAGCATCCATGGCGCCTTCGGATTTACCCGCACCAACCAGCGTGTGCATCTCGTCAATGAACAGAATGATGCCACCTTCCGAAGAGGTCACTTCGGACAGCACCGCCTTCAGCCGCTCTTCGAACTCGCCACGATATTTCGCGCCGGCGATCAGCGCGCCCATGTCGAGCGCCAGAAGTTTCTTATCCTTCAGGCTTTCGGGCACATCACCCTTGATGATGCGCAGCGCCAGGCCTTCGGCAATCGCCGTCTTGCCCACACCGGGCTCACCGATCAGGACCGGGTTGTTCTTGGTGCGCCGCGACAACACCTGAATGGTGCGGCGGATCTCCTCGTCACGCCCGATGACGGGATCGAGCTTGCCAGCTTGCGCGGCCTCCGTGAGGTCACGCGCATATTTCTTCAGCGCGTCATAGCCCTGCTCGGCGGAGGCCGTATCCGCGGTGCGGCCCTTGCGGATCGCGTTGATCGCTTCATTGAGGCCTTGAGCGGTGACGCCGGCGTCCTTCAGCGCTTTGGAGGCTTCCGACGGCTCGACGGCCAGCGCCTGCAGCAGGCGCTCGGCGGTCACATAGCTGTCTCCGGCCTTCTCCGCGATCTTCTGCGCGGCATCGAAGACGCGCGCCGTCTCAGGCGCGAGATAGACCTGCCCCGCACCGCCTCCGGACACTTTGGGCAGTTTCTTGATTGCAGCTTCGATGTCGCGCAGTGCGACGCGCGAGTCTCCGCCCGCCGCCTTGATGAGGCCGGCCGCAAGGCCCTCCTCGTCATCCAGCAAAACCTTCAGAAGGTGTTCGGGGCTGAAGCGCTGGTGCCCTTCGCGCAGCGCAAGGGACTGTGCCGACTGCACGAAGCCCCGCGACCGTTCCGTGTATTTTTCGAAATCCATGTGTCTCTCCTCCTCGGCGCTGACGCCAAGCCCCTTCCAGGCGCCCTTCGTCAGCCGTCAACGGTTGATTGTGCCACCATTCCCCTGCTGAACCCCCAAGAGGCATTCCGTTAGGACAGCGGCCGTGATGCCGCTGATATGGGAGGGGATTCTTGAAGGTTCAAGCAGGCGCTAAGGTGATCTTTTGAGGTGGCCTCAGCTTTGCGCTGGATCAAGCGCGCGTCAACAGCGCGGAGGCACGAGTAGACGTAAATTACGGCATCCCCTCTTCCCCATCGCCCCCGAAGAGGGAGATGGGTTTGAAGCGGGAGACAGCACATTCAAATCAGGACGAAGATCACGGGTCTGCCAGCCGTCACCCCGGCGAAGACGGCAAACCCTTTGCGTCAGCAGTCGCCGTAGACACAGCTGAATTCCGGCCTTCGCCGGAATGACGGCACTGTTTAGAGACCCTCAGTCCGCCTTCACATCCGTATCAGCTGGCGCGGTGGCGGGTTCAGCTGCGGCTTCCTTGCGGGCGCGGGGCGCGGCGCGGCGCTTCGGGGCTGCGGGTGCGGGTGCGGGAGCTGCCTCTTCGGCTGCGGCTTCCACAACGGGCGCGGGCGCGGGCCGGCGCAGGAAGGATGGCGCCTCCCAGTGATCGGCCTCGGCCTGAACCGGCGGTGCGGGCGGCGCGGGCGGTGCCTGGACAGGTGCCGGTGCCGGCGCTGCCTCAGCACGGGGCTGATCGTCCTGGCGGGGCTGCTGGCCTTGCGGCGCCTGGCCCTGCTGATTGTCATTGCGGCGGTCCTGCCAGCGGGGGCGGAAGCGGTCCCGGTTGCCCTGCCCCTGCTCGCGGTTGTCGCGGTTGTTGTTGTCGCGGTTATTGTCCCGGTTGCCATTGTCACGATTGTTGTCGCGGTTTTGGTCCCGGTTGAAGTCGCGTTGGTCGCGCTGCTGGCGGTAGGGCTGGTTCTGCGGCGGCTGGCCCTCGAACACCGGCTGGTCGCCAAGCCCCTCGGGCTCATGTCCCTGCTGGCCCTGGCCGCGCTGCTCGACGGCGGCCTCGTTCGACTCTTCCAGCTCTTCGTCATCGAATTCATCGTCCGGGCGACGGTACTGCTGCTGGGACTGCTGGTTATAGGCCTGCGCCGCTGAGACGATGCGGAGGTAATGCTCGGCGTGCTGGAAATAGCTCTCTGCCATCACGATGTCGCCGGCCGACTGGGCGTCCCGGCCGAGCTGCAGATATTTATCCGCCACGGTCTGCGCCGTGCCGCGGACCTTCACGTCGGGTCCGTTGCTTTCATAAACGCGGCTCAGCGGGTTTCCGCCGCCACCGCCACCGCCGCCTCCCCCACCACTGCCTCCGCTGCGATGGCGATTGCGGTTGCGGTTCTTGTGGGTCGGTCTCATAGCCATTCGATATTCCAGACTGATCTTAGGTTGCGCGCGTGATGCCCCACGGCGTCCATTAAGGAGCCCCGCGGCAACTCGTCTTCAAATCTGCTCAGCAAGCGAGCTTCAACATTAACCCGTGTGTTAGAGAAGGCTTCTGCCAGCGGCGCGATCCCCGAAGGGCTCTTGCCATGTCCCCGCCTGTGCTGAATGCAACTGGGCCCGCGCCATTAACGGCGGCCATGCCCTAACGTCGTCCCGGCACCAATACAAAGGGCAGAAAGCGTTCCGACTCGTATTTAGCCCACGGGGCCTCAATTTCCAATCGCTATTTTTCAAGCCGTTCTCAGCTGGAACGAAAGGCAGCGCTCATGGCCGCCCAAATCCCTGTAACGCCCGGTAGGCCTGAACCCGCGCGCGGCGAAAATCTCCGTCACATCCTCTGCCTGTCCGGCACCCACCTCAACCAGAACGTGCCCCTCCGGCGATAGATGGGAGGCCGCCCGCGCCGAAATGAAGCGATAGGGTTCGAGGCCGTCAGCTCCTCCCAGAAGGGCCAGACGCGGATCAAAGTTCCGCACATCGGGTGCCAGCCCCTCGATATCCTGTGCGGATATATAGGGGGGATTGGAGGCAATAAGATCGAAGACGCCGGAAACTGGTTCCAGCCAGTTCCCCTCCAGCAGGCGAAGCCGCCCGTCAACTCCATGCTTCGCTGCGTTTTCCCCTGTCACGCGAAGCGCGCCAGGCGAGAGATCAACCGCCACGGCGGTACAATCCGGCCGCTCCGCCAGCAGGGTGATTGCAATGGCGCCGGTGCCTGTGCCCAAATCCAGGATCCGGGCACCCCTGGGCATGAGCGAGAGCGCTGCATCGACCAGCGTTTCCGTATCGGGGCGCGGGTCCAGCGTGTCCGGAGTTACGCGGAAGGCGCGGCCATAGAATTCGCGCTCGCCCAGAATGCGGGAGACCGGTTCGAAGGCCTCGCGCCGGGCGAGGAAAGACTGGAATTGCTGAAATGGCCCCGCGCGCACCACGCTGCGGGGCTCAAGCATGATCTCTTCCCGTGAGAGCCCCGTTGCCGCCTGGAGCAGCAGCCGTGCATCAAGCTCTGGCGTAGCGCAGCCCACCGCCTTCAACCGCGCCACGGCCCAGGCGAGGAGCGGGCCCACCTCGTCAGGCGGCATTGTCCTGCTGCGCCAGAAGTTCGGCCTGATGGTTGGTCATCAGCGCCTGCACCATTTCCTCCAACGCCGGACCTTCGATGATCTGGTCCAGCTTATAGAGGGTCAGGTTGATACGATGGTCGGTGCAGCGGCCCTGCGGGAAGTTATAGGTGCGGATGCGCTCGGAGCGGTCGCCTGAACCGACCTGGTCCTTGCGGGTGGCCGAGCGCTCGCTGTCAATGCGCTGGCGCTCGATTTCATAAAGTCTCGCCCGCAGCAGCTTCATCGCTGCATTCTTGTTCTTGAGCTGGGATTTTTCCGTCTGCTGGGCAACCGCAAGCCCTGTTGGAATATGGGTGATGCGCACGGCGGAATCGGTGGTGTTGACCGATTGCCCGCCGGGGCCGGACGAGCGGTAAACGTCGATACGGAGGTCCTTGTCCTCGATCTTGATGTCAACTTCCTCGGCCTCGGGCAAAACAGCGACGGTGGCGGCGGAGGTGTGAATGCGGCCCTGGGTTTCTGTCGCCGGCACCCGCTGCACGCGGTGAACGCCCGATTCGAATTTCAGATGCGCGAAGGCGCCCGCGCCATAGATGTTGGCGATCACTTCCTTATAGCCACCGTGCTCGCCTTCGCTGGCCGAGATCAGCTCGACGCGCCAGCCCTTGGAGGCCGCATAGCGCTGGTACATGCGGAACAGATCGCCCGCGAAAATCGCCGCTTCATCACCACCGGTTCCGGCCCGCACTTCGAGAATGACGTTCCTGTCATCGGCCGAGTCCTTGGGCAGCAGCAGGATCCGCACCTCCTGCTCCAGCCTTGCAACGTTTTCTTCGAGTGCCGGGCGCTCGGCCTCAGCCATTTCAGCCAGTTCGCCGCCGGCCTTCACCATCTCGTCCAGGTCACGCCGCTCGTCATAGGCCTTGCGCAATTCAAGCGCCTTGCGGGCGGTGCCTTCCAGATCGGCATATTCCTTGGAGAGCCTGACAAAGGCATCACCCGACACGGACCCTGCGGACATGTCATGTTCGACTGTCGCAAAGCGCTGGATGATGCGGTCAAGTTTCTCGCGTGAAATTGTGGCCATGGGCGGGGCTTCTAGCCCAGTCCCGCCAGCGGCGGCAACCGGTCAATGCGGGGCATCGGCGACGGTATCGGACTTGGCCGCCGCCGGACGCCTGGTACCGCGGAAGGCCAACACCAGCGGCAGGCAGAGAACGCCCATCAGCGTCATCAGCAGGAAGTCGTTCTGATAGGAAATGGTGGTGGCCTGGGCCGTCACCAAGCGGTCGATCATGGCAACGCCTTCAGTGGTCGAAGGATCGAGCAAGGCGATGGGGTCCAGCTGGAAGCCCGCGTTGAAAGGGTTGATCAATTCGGAAATGCGCGCATGCATCACCGTGGTGCCGCTGGTCAATTGTGCGATCACGATCGAGACGCCGATGGAGGAACCCATGTTGCGGATCAAGGTCCACATGGAGGCTGCTTCTGTGCGGAGCTGCGGCGGCAGCGTGGCAAAGGAAATCGTGTTGAGCGGCACGAAGACGAGACCCAGCCCGATGCCCTGCAGCACGCTGGTCCAGATGATCGTGTAGGCCGAGATATCCGGCGTGATCCCCGTCATCACCCAGAGTGAGAAGGTTGAGGCCGCCATGCCGAGGCCGATCAGGATGCGCGCGTCGATAAAGGAAAGGAGGCGCCCCACCACCATCATCGCTGCCATGGTGCCGATGCCGCGCGTGCCCAGCAGGAAGCCCGCGCTCAGCACGGGGTAGCCCTGGACGTTCTGCACATAGGGCGTGATGAGCGCGACGCTCGCCAGAATCAGAATGCCTACGATGAACATGAAGAAGACGCCCAGCGTGAAATTCCAATCCTTGAACAACGCCGGCGGCACGAAGGGTTTTTCAGCCGTGAAGGTATGCGCAATGAAGAAGTAACCGGCGGCAACCGCAATCAGGCCTTCGATGATGATCTCGTTCGATTCGAACCAGGCCTGGCTTTCGCCCCGGTCCAGCATCAGCTGCAGGAAGCCGATGGCCAGGCTCAAGCTGGCAAAGCCCAGCCAGTCGAAACGCATTTCGCGGGGCTTCGTGTCTGGCATATAGGCCATGAGGCCCAGCACGGTGGCGATGCCGAAAGGCAGGTTGATGAGGAACACCCAGCGCCAGCTGTAATACTCGGTGAGATAGCCGCCGAGCGTCGGGCCCATGATGGGGCCGAGCATGACGCCCATGCCCCAGATGGCCATGGCCTGCCCGCGTTTTTCGGCCGGGTAGATGTCCATCATCACCGCCTGGGACAGCGGCACGAGGGCGGCGCCAAACACGCCCTGCAGCAGGCGGTAGGCCACCATGTCGGTGATGCCCTGCGCCAGGCCGCAGAGGATCGAGGCAATGGTGAAGCCCATGGCGGCGATGATGAAGACCCGCTTGCGCCCGAAGCGCACGGCAAGCCAGCCGGAAGGTGCCGTCATGATGGCGGCCGCCACGATGTAGGAGGTCAGGACCCAGTTCACCTGGTCCAGCGTCACGCCGAGCGAGCCCTGCATGTAGGGGAGCGCCACATTGGCGATCGTCGTATCCAGCGCCTGCATGATGGTGGCCAGCATCACGCAGACGGTGATGAGACCCCGTTGCAAGACAGGCGCATCAGGCGCCCTGGCATATGTGACGGCGGCAGACATCGCTTGCTTACTGCAGGGCTTCCTGGATCGGCTGGGCCGAAGCTTCGAGGTGGATCAATCCTGCCAGCGAGCGGCGGCGGCGGGTGTCGATATCGACATTGACGCTCATGCCGGCGCGCAGGCGCGAAAGGTCCTGGCCTGCGTCCAGCGTCACCCGCACGGGCACACGCTGCACGACCTTCACCCAGTTGCCGGCAGCGTTCTGCGCCGGGATGAGGGAGAACTGCGCGCCCGTGCCCGGGCTGATCGAAGCGACATGGCCCTGGAGCGGCTGATCGGGGAAAGCATCGACGGTGACGGTGACGGCCTGATCGGGCTTGAGCCAGGTGATGTCCGTCTCTTTCGGATTGGCATCAACCCACACGTCCTGATCGCTGATGATCGCAAAGACCGGCGAGCCCGCGGCAATGAAACGGCCCATCTGGATGTTGGACACCTGCGTGGCAATGCCGTCCAGCGGGGCTTTCAGCACCGTCTGGTCAAGGTTCCACTGGGCGCGGTCCGCCGCGGCCTTGGCGGCAAGCCAGGGGCCATAGCTCTGGAGCGTCGCATCCGGGTTGCCGCCCAGCTGGCTCAAGGCATTGCGCTGGCCGTTTTCGAGCGAGGTCAGGCTGGCGCGGGCGGTTTCCAGGTTCACCTGATCCTCTTCAATGTCAGCGCGGGCAACAACCTTGCTGGCCAAAAGGCGGGACTTGCGGTCAACCTCGTCCTGGCGAAGCTGCACGGTTGCCTGTGCCACCGAGATCTGGGGCGCGAAGCCCTGATACTCGCTCTTCAGCGCACCGAAATCCGTCTCCGCCCGGGTGAGGGCCGCATTGGCCTCCTCCAGCGCGATCTGATAGGGCTTGGGATCGATGGTGAACAGCACATCGCCCGCCTTCAGCTTCTGGCCTTCCGCCACCTTGATGTCATTGACCGTGCCGGAAATCTGCGGCGTCACCAGCACCTTCTGCGCGGCAACATAGGCATTGTCGGTGGAGATGTAGCGCCCGCCGTTCAGATAGATGGCGAGGCCAGCCGCCAGGGCCACAACCGGCACGACGATCAGCAGGATGCGCCGCAGCCAGCGGCGGCGGCGCGGCTGGGGACGGGGTGTGGGGGAGCTTGAATCACTCATGATGACGTACCTGACTTCCGAAGTTTCGTGGTGGCGGCTTCAGCCACCTGCATGGTCTTGATATTTGTGTGAAGCTGGTTGAGCGTTGTCAGCATCTGCAGGAGGGCGGCCTCGTCGATTCCCTCGAACAGCGCCCTGCCGATCTCGGCCTTGAAACTCTCGAGACCGGCCAGGCGTTCACGCCCGGCGTCCGTAATGAACAGGCGGTTCAGGCGGCGGTCAGCCGGGTCGTTGCGGCGCTCCACCAGCCCCTCGGCGCTGAGTTGATCGACGAGGCGCACCATGGCGATGGGCTGAACCTCAAGGGCATCGGCCACCTCGTGCTGGGCGAGCCCGTCCTGACAATCGAGCCTGGACAAGGTTGCCAGATGGGCGCGGGTCATGCCGTAGGGCTTCAGCCGCTGTTCCACGATGTTGCGCAGGAGACGGGACGTCTCGACGATGCGGAGGGCGGCTTCCCGGCGGGGGTCATTTTTCTGCATGGCAATATAATATGCGTTGTATATGATTAATCAACGCAACAAACCTGCCGAAGTTGCATGGCAGGCATCGGAAATCAGGCGGTGGTGTCGAACGGGATGGTTACGGGGCCATCATTGATGAGGGCGACCTGCATATCGGCGCCGAAAATGCCGGTTTCAACCCGGACGCCCTCGCCCCGCAGCACCGTGCAGAAGTGGTCATAAAGCTGCTGGCCCAGCTCCGGTGGGGCCGCCCGGGAGAAGCCGGGCCGGTTGCCACTCTCCATCCCTTGGGCTGCAAGTGTGAACTGGCTCACCGCCAGTACCTCTCCCGCCACCGCGCTGAGCGGCAGGTTCATCTTCCCCGCCTGATCTCTGAAGATGCGAAGGGCGGCGATTTTGCGGGCGAGCTTTCCGGCGTCCGTTTCCGTGTCTCCGGCCATGCCGCAGAGGAGCACGAGAAAGCCACGGCCAATGGCACCGGTGACCCGGCCATCAACCGTGACGGAGGCTTCGGAAACTCTCTGGACGACAGCGCGCAACGGCCCTCAGCCGTCAGCTCTCGAAGGATTTGATGTCGAGCGAACGGCCGACCAGGATTTCACCGGGGGTGCCCAGAATGCCCTTTTCCTTGCCGTCGATCACATAGGTGAGGAGCCCGCCATCCCGCGCGATGACAACGAGGCCATCCCGGTTCGGCACGCGGTAGGTGTCACCCTTCATCAGCATCTGCGTCATGACGACATTGCCATTGCTGTCCTCGATCCGGACCCAGACGGGGGCCTTGGCTTTGAGCGTCAGGCGGCTCTCGCCATTGTCGGCCCCGAATTCACGCCCGCCATTGCTGGTTGGCACATTGGAAGCGACGGCCTTGGGTGAAACGCCCTTGGCCGTCTGGGGCACGCTCTTCTCGATCAGTGCGGTGATGCCGTCGAGGCCGGTGCCTTCGAGATCATTATTCCCGTCTTCACCGGTGCTCGCCGTTTGGGTCTCGTCGGCAGGCATGGGCTCGTCACCCACGGTGACCTCTGCTGTATCGGCACCGGTTGAGGCCGTCGGCATCGGGTCGACACCGGGCGGCGGCGGCGGAGCGGGATATTCGGATTGGGACAGATCAAGGGGGGCCCCGGCAGGCTTTTCGCCGCCGGAGGTCATCATGTAACTGGCAGCGCCAAACAGCAGAACGGCACCCGCCAGCGACGCGACGAGACCGCCGGCACCGCCGGGAAAGCGCCGGGCGTTGAAACGCGGCATCCGGGCAAAGGCCAGGATCTTGGCGCTGGAGAGCGGGCCCGGATTGGCCGGGTGGCGCAGTTCGGCCGAGAGCGGCGGAACAGGCAGGTAATGGGCGTAATGCTGAACCAGCGGCTCAGGATCAAAGCCCAGGAACTGCGCATAGGCGCCGATCATGCCCAGCGCTTCGCGGCGCTCGGGCAGGCACGTCATGTCGCCCAGTTCGATTGCTTCGAGGTGATAGGGGTGAATGCCGCAGCCTTCGCCCGCATCTTCAAGGCTCATGCGGCGCTGGTGGCGCTCATGCTCAAGATACCAGCCGGCTTCTCCCAGGGGATCTGCCCCGGCATCTGGCTTTTCGCGCATTTCGATCGCCGCGGTGGTGTCATCACCGGCATCCGGATGAAGGTCGGCAGCGGCCTCGGCCTCTCCCGTCAACTCGACGTTCTCGTCACGCATGATACCACTCTCGGGCACTGTTTCGGTTGAAGCCGCCTTTGCGGCGCTTTTGCAGAAGAATGACTGAGAATGGTGAATGGGAAGCTAACGCGAAGCTTACGTTTTGAAAGCTATTGCTGTGAGCAGATCAAAACCTACAGCACCACGCCGTTGCGTTGGGCGAATTCCATCAGTTCGGGGCGGAGCGTGTGGAGCGGGCTCGACAGCAGCGGCTCCATGAATTTCCAGAGCTTCTGCCGGTCCAGCGAACGGACCATCGCCTTCACGGGGCCCACGGCCGAGGGGACCATGGAGATCGAGTCCAGGCCGATCCCTACCAGTCCCATGGCCTCCAGCGGGCGGCCGCCCAACTCGCCGCAGAGCGTTACCGGCTTGTTGTGCCGCCGCGCCTTCTCCACAATCAGGCGCATGGCACCGAGCGCTGAGGGGCTCAAAGGATCATAGCGGCCGGCAAGCCTGGGGTTGCCCCGGTCCGAGGCGAACAGGAACTGCACCAAATCATTCGAGCCAATGGAAGCGAAATCGACGAGCGGCAGCAGATGATCGAGCTGCCAGAGAAGAGACGGGATCTCGATCATCGCGCCCAGCTTCAAGGGTGAGGGAAGCCGGTGGCCGCGCTTCAGCAGGTGCTGCTTTTCAAGCTCCACCACCTCCACCGCGCGCTTATACTCCTCCACATCCGCGATCATCGGGAACATGATCTTCATGGGCGCACCTTCGGACGCCATCATCAGCGCGCGGACCTGCAGCCTGAGGAGTGCGGGACGGTCCAGTGCCATGCGGATCGAACGCCAGCCAAGGGCCGGATTTTCTTCCTTGGGCTGGCGCAGGTAAGGGAGCACCTTGTCCGCGCCGATATCGAGCGTGCGGAAGGTGACGGGTTTGCCCGCGGCCTGCTCGATGATCGCCTCATAATGGCGGACCTGGCTCGAGAGCCGTGGAAAACGGCTCGCCATCATGAACTGCAGTTCGGTGCGGTAGAGGCCAACACCGTCAGCCCCTGAATCATGGAGATGCGGCAGATCGACGATCAGGCCTGCATTGATATTGAGCTCGATCCGCTCGCCGGAGCGGCACAGCGCCGGCTCATCGCGCAGCGCTGCGTATTGCGCCTGCTTGCGGGCATAGAAGCGCACCTTCTCCGCATAAGCGCGCTGAAGATCAGGCGAAGGGCGAACGAACACCTCGCCCGTGCCGCCATCAACGATGATGGGGCTTCCGGTGTCGACCAGATCAATCAGCCCGGCAGCCTGGCCGATGGCCGGAATGCCCAGCGCGCGTGCCACGATCGCCACATGGCTGGTGCGGCCGCCCTCCTCCAGGATGACACCCCTGAGCTTGGTCCGGTCATAATCCAAAAGCTCCGCCGGGCCCATGTTGCGGGCCACGACGATTGCATTCTGCGGCAGGTCGGAACGGGACGCCGTTGCAATGGCCCCCGTCAGAATGCGCAAGAGCCGGTTCGAGAGATCGTCCAGATCATGCATGCGCTCGCGCAGGTAAGGGTCGGGCGTGCGGGCCATGCGGGCGCGATTGTCGTTCTGCACGCGCTCGACCGCGGCTTCCGCGGTGAGGCCCGTATCAATTGCCTCGCGCAGGCGGTTCATCCAGCCCTTGTCATGGGCGAACATGCGGATCGTTTCCAGCACGTCCGAATATTCGGCCGCACCCCGCTGCGCGTCAGAGCCATCAAGCAGTTCGTCCACATGGGCGCGGAGCTGCGCCACGGCATCTTCCAGCCGCTTCTTCTCGCGCGGAATATTTTCCGCGATCAGATCCTGGATGACGACGCGCGGCTCATGCAGCACAGCATGGCCAAGTGCCACGCCTTCGGCAAGCGAATCGCCCCGCAGGTGATGGCTTCTCACATGCGCGACGTCGGCTGCGACCTCGCTTGCCACTTCGCGCAATTCGCCCGCGGCAATCACCTCCGCCAGCACCATGGCGGTGGTCTGGAGGGCTTCTTCCTCCTCCTCGGTATAGTGGCGCCGGGTGCGGTTCTGCACCACCAGCACGCCAATCACCGTGCCGCCGCGCATGATCGGCACGCCCAGGAAGGCGTGATAGATTTCTTCGCCGGTCTCGGGCAGGTATTTGAAGGACGGGTGGTTCTGGGCTTCCGACAGGTTGAGCCCGATTGCCTGCTTGGCGATGGTGCCGACGAGGCCTTCGCCCGCCTTCAGCTTCGACTTGTGCACAGCCTCGCGCTTCAGGCCTTCCGTGGCATAGAGTTCGAGGAAATCGCCAGGCCGCATGACATAGATCGAGCAGACCTCCGCCACCATGTTGGCGGCGATGATCTGGACGATCTTGTCCAGCCGCTTCTGCGCAGTCACCGGCTCCGCCATGACCTCGCGGAGCCGCCTGAGCAGGACGCGCGGGCCGAGGGCGGAGGTCCCCATCAGCCGCCGTCCCCGCGCACGGAGACGCGGGCCGATTTCCAGCGGCCAGTCGTCCTTACGGTGTGGCTGATCATGCGCATTGGGTTCAGGCGACCTTGGCGTCCAGGCCATAGGCCGTGTGCAGCGCGCGCACGGCGAGTTCCGTATAGGCTTCGTCGATCAAAACCGATGTCTTGATCTCGGAGGTGGTGATGGCCTGAATGTTGATGCCCTTTTCGGCGAGCGCGCGGAACATCTTGGCGGCAACACCGGCGTGGCTGCGCATGCCGATGCCGACGATCGAGACCTTGGCGACGTCCGCCGAATGGGCAAGTTCGTCGAAGCCCACCTTGGACTTCACACCATTCAGCACTTCCAGCGCCTTGCGCAAATCCTTGCGGGCCACCGTGAAGGTGATGTCCGTGAAGGCACCATCAGCGGAGATGTTCTGCACGATCATGTCGACTGAAATGTCAGCCTCCGCCAGCGGCCCGAAGATCGCGGCGGAAATGCCCGGCTGGTCCTTGACGCGGCGGATCGAGACTTTCGCTTCGTCGCGCGAATAGGCGACACCGCTCACCACATGCTGTTCCACGATACGTTCCTCATCGCATACGAGTGTTCCGGGACCGGTCCCGTCGGGCTTGTTCTGGTTCGGCGCATCCGGTGCCTCGAAGCTGGAGCGCACCTGCAATGGTACCTTATATACCATTGCGAGTTCAACCGAGCGGGTCTGCAGCACCTTTGCGCCGAGCGAAGCCTGTTCCAGCATTTCCTCATAGGAGATGCGGTCAAGCTTCTGCGCACCGGTCACGATACGGGGGTCTGCGGTGTAGACACCGTCCACGTCCGTATAGATGTCGCAGGCCGCATCGAGTGCCGCCGCAACCGCCACGGCGGAGGTGTCTGACCCGCCGCGGCCCAGCGTTGTGGTGCGGCGGTCCGGGCCGATGCCCTGGAAACCGGCGATCACGGCAACCTGGCCCTGGGCCATGCGCTTTCTGAGCTCTTCACCGTCAATCCCGGCAATGCGGGCCGCGCCGTGGACGCCGTCGGTCTTGAGGGGAATCTGCCAGCCCTGCCAGGAGCGGGCAGGAATGCCGAGGTCCTGCAGCACGATCGCCAGCAGGCCTGCCGTCACCTGCTCGCCCGTGGCAACGACTGCGTCATATTCGCGGGCGTCGTGAACGGGGGCAGCCTCGCGGCACCAGCCGACCAGACGGTCCGTCGTTCCCGACATGGCGGAAACCACGACCGCCACATGGTGGCCGGCCTTCACTTCACGTTCGACATGGCGTGCAACGTTGCGGATGCGGGCAATATCCGCCACCGAGGTGCCGCCAAACTTCATAACCAAACGGCCCATCGGCCAGAACCTTTCATGTCCCCTGCCGCCCGGAGCCCTGTCTTTGGGCTCCAGCTGGTGGCCTCGTCTGATGGAAGTTAAACCCCCGGGTGCGGCGCGGCGTACTCATAGATGACAGGCTTCGCTTATGCAATAATGCCCGGACCATAAAATTGGATTTCAGAATGACCGCTTTCGCCCCGTCCCTCGACCCTTCGGAAGTCGAAAAATTTTCCCGCATGGCCGCCGAATGGTGGAATCCGAAGGGGAAGTTCGGGGTGCTCCATGTATTCAATCCCGTTCGCCTGCAATTCATCAAGGAACAGGTGGCGGCAAGGCTGGGGCGGGACCCCTTGGAGCGCCGCCCGTTCGAAGGCCTGCGCTTCCTCGACATCGGCTGCGGCGGGGGCTTGCTGACGGAGCCCATGGCGCGGCTGGGCGCTGCCATCACTGGCGTTGACCCTTCAGAGAAGAACATCAAGACGGCCACTGTCCACCGCGACGAAATGGGGCTCGAGATCGATTACCGCGTCGGCACGGCGGAAGATCTCGCGGCATCGGGCGCGCAGTTCGACGTGATTCTGAACATGGAGGTGATCGAGCATGTGGCGGACCCTGCCGCCTTCACCGCCACCTGTGCAGCCATGCTGAAGCCGGGCGGGCTGATGTTCGTCGCCACGCTGAACCGCACGCTCAAATCCTTCGGCCTTGCCATCATCGGCGCTGAATATGTGCTGGGCTGGCTGCCGAAGGGCACGCACCAGTGGGAGAAGTTCATTACCCCCGCCGAGCTCAAAGGCTGGCTCGAAGCCAATGGCTTGACCTCCAAGCAGGAGCTGGGCGTCACCTACAGCCCGTTCACGCGGAGCTGGAAAGTGAGTCGCGACATGGATGTGAACTACATGCTCGTGGCGCAGAAGGCCTAGCGCGCCCAATGTATCTCGGGATCGATCTTGGCACCTCCTCCGTCAAGGCCGTGGTGGTGGATGGGGCTCAGCGCATTCTCGCTGCGGCGGCGGC
This sequence comes from Aestuariivirga sp., assembly GCF_965227715.1. Taxonomy (GTDB): domain Bacteria; phylum Pseudomonadota; class Alphaproteobacteria; order Rhizobiales; family Aestuariivirgaceae; genus Aestuariivirga. The sequence continues at coordinate 1,994,445 of NZ_OZ245771.1, forward strand.
ACCGCTTTCCGTCTCCCGGCCAAGGGCGCTCTGGTCCGAGCAAAGCCCCGGTGACTGGTGGGCGGCTGTGGAGCTGGCCGTGTTGGAGCTGCGCGGCACCGCGGGCGTGGCCTGGTCCGCCATCAGCGCCATCGGGCTCTCGGGCCAGATGCATGGGCTGGTGCTGCTTGACGAGGCAGGGCTGCCGCTGCGCCCCGCGATCCTCCACAATGATGGCCGCGCCTTTGCCGAGGCCGAAGCACTCAACCGGCAGCTGCCGGACATCGGTGCCATCGCCGGGGTTCCCGCCATGCCGGGTTTTGCGGCACCGAAACTTCTGTGGCTGGCGCGGCATGAGCCGGAGGTTCTGGCCCGCGCGCGGCATGTGCTGCTGCCCAAGGATTATGTGCGCTTCCGGCTGACGGGAGCGTTTGCGACCGACATGTGCGATGCCTCCGGCGCGCTGCTTCTCGACACGGGGAAACGGCAATGGTCGCCCGAAATCGTCCGGGCCTGTGGCATTGGCATGGATGTGCTTCCCGCTGCGCTGGAGGGCAATGCCGTGTCCGGCACGCTGTCGAAGCAGCGTGCCGCCCATTGGGGGCTGGTGCCCGGCATCTCCGTTGCGGCCGGTGCAGGAGATGCCGCAGCGGGTGCTGTTGCTTCCGGTGCCGTCAACGCAGGCGATGCCTTCATTTCGCTGGGCACTGCCACCCAGTATTTCGTGGCGCGGACGGAGTACCGGCCGGCGCCGCAGCATTTGATCCACAGCTTCTGCCATGGCTTGCCCAACCGCTGGTTCCAGATGGCCGCACTCCTCAACGGGGCAGGTGCCCTGGCCTGGGCGGCAGGGCTTTTGGGGAAAAGCGACATCGGCGCGCTTCTGGCAGAGACGGAGCGGGCTTTCACCGGCCCCTCGCCCGTGCTGTTCCTGCCCTATCTTTCGGGCGAGCGCACGCCGCATAACAACCCGCATGCCAAGGGCGTGCTGTTCGGGCTGACGCCCTCCACCACGCCAGAACAGGTAACCCAGGCCGTGCTGGAGGGCGTTGCCCTGTCACTCGCCGATGTCCAAGGCTCCCTTGAAGAAACCGGGGCATTGCCAGACAGGATTGCCGTCAATGGCGGCGGGTCGCGCAGCCGCTTCTGGATGCGCATTCTGGCGAGTGCCCTGAACAAGACAGTTCTGCTTCAGGATGGCTCGGAATCCGGCCCCGCCTTCGGCGCGGCACGGCTTGCCCGGCTGGCTGCAACGGGAGAGGATCCGGCGGCCGTCTGCAGCAAACCCCGGATCACCGAGGAGATCGCGCCTGACCAGGCGCTGGCTGACGCTTACGGCCAGCGGCTCACACACTTCCGGGCGCTTTACCGGGCCGTTGTACCGCTGTTCTGATCAGCGTCCGCGCACCCCGCGCCGGGCGCGGGATTCACGAATGCGGTCCATCTCATGCGAGAGGTCCACATCCAGCGGCAGGCCGCGGAGATGGCGGAGATCGCCATGCGTCAGCCCGATGTCGTTCAGCATGTAATCGTCGAAACGCTCAAGCGTGCGGAGATCGCGCTTCATGAACCAGCTGCGGATGATGCGGCGCAGCTTCGGGAAGGCGAAGGCGGTCTCGCGGGCAATGGACTGGGTCAGGATATAGTCGCGCATGGTTCTCACCGATTGTGTCGATTGTACCGGCATTTCTGCTTGATTGTGCCGTAGGCGTGTTATACTGTATCGAGACAATTGCTCACAAGTGAAACATTGTATTGATGACAATTTGGCTCCCCCAGCTCCGCCGTGAACGGCCCCTTTATCTTGAGATCGCGGATGCCATTCGGCAGGATGCGCAGGCGGGCGCGCTGAAACCGGGAGACCGGCTGCCGCCACAACGCGACCTGGCCTACCGCCTGGGGGTGACCACCGGCACCGTGACCCGCGCCTATGCCGAGGCTGAGAAGATGGGTCTGCTCACCGGCGAGGTAGGGCGCGGCAGCTTTCTGAAGGCGCCGAGCCCGTCCGCTGCCCCTTTCACGCCGAACCGCCGGGAGACAGCTGGCATCATCGACCTGTCACTGGCCACGGCCCCGGCGGTGATGGATGCGCAGGAGTTGGACACGGCCCTTGCCTGCGTCACGCGCTCTGCCGCGCGGCTGGACCTTTTGAGCTACCCGCCGCCCGATGGCTTTCCCATGCACCGCGAAATGGGCGTCACCTGGCTGGCCCGCAGCGGCATTACGGTGAAGGAATCGCAAGTGATCGTCACGGCGGGGGCGCAAGCGGCGATCATCGCGACGCTAGCCAGCATCACCCAGCCGGGCGACCGGATGTTCGTCGAGAGCCTGAATTACCCTACGATCAAGCCGATGGCGCGGCAGGCCGGCGTAAGCCTGGTTCCGCTCGAAATCGACGAAGGCGGGCTGGTGCCGGAATCGCTGGAGCGCGCGGCGCGCCAGGGCGAGGCGCGGCTTCTTTATATCGTTCCCAGCCTCCAAAGCCCGACGACGGCGAGCCTCGACGTAACCCGGCGCCACGCCATCATCGAAATTGCGAGGCGTTACAACATGACCATCATCGAGGATGATCTGTTCCGCCTGCTCGACCCGCGGGTGCAGCCGCCAACCCTTTATTCGATGGCGCCGGAGCGGACCTACCACATCACCAGCGTCTCGAAGACGCTCGCCCCCGGCCTGCGGGTTGGCTTCCTGGTGGGGCCCGAAGGCCGGGAGGATGGGCTGGTCCGCCAGCAGACGGTGGCGTGCGGCAGGCCGGTGGGCCTGGCCACGGAAGTGGCCCGCCACTGGATCGAGAGCGATGCCGCCTCGCGCATCCTCTCCGGCATCATTGAAGAGAATGCGGCGCGGCGCCAGCTGGCGCGGGAGGTGTTCCGCAACCGCAGCATTCTGTGCAATCCCGGTGCGCCCTTCCTTTGGCTCAAGCTGCCGGACCATTGGGAATCGGGCGACTTCGTGCGCGCGGCCCTGGACCGGGGCGTGAAGATCTGCTCGGGCACGATGTTCGCAATCGACCGCCGCTCAGACGACCGGGCGGTGCGGGTATGCTTCGGCGGTGCCGTCTCCCGCGGAGAGCTGCAGGCGGCGCTGCGGCAGGTGGATGCGGTGCTGGACGAAGATCCGGCCGAACGCGCGCATCCTGTGGCCTGAGGCAAGCGCAAGCGTAGCGTTCGATATTTACCATTCGCCCCAGTCCCCCTCTTGACGGAGCGCGCGCTCCGCACTATCTCCACCCTTAGCTGCTAGCACTCAGTATCCTTGAGTGCTAACAAGCCTGGCCCCCTTAGGGAGACGGCCAGTCTAACCTCAAAAAATGTAGACATTCCGAGGAGTTAAACCATGCAGTTCCGTCCGTTGCACGACCGCGTTGTCGTCAAGCGCCTGGAAGAGGACACCAAGACCAAGGGTGGCATCATCATCCCTGAGACCGCTCAGGAGAAGCCGATGCAGGGCGAAATCATCGCCGTTGGCCCCGGTGGGCGCGACGAGAGCGGCAAGCTCACCCCCCTCGACGTTAAGGCAGGCGATGTCGTGCTGTTCGGCAAGTGGTCCGGCACTGAGGTGAAGATCGACGGTGTCGAGTACCTCATCATGAAGGAAAGCGACATTATGGGCGTGCTCGAGGGCAAGTCCGCCTCGAAGAAGGCGGCCTAAAGCCACCTCGCTTTCCTAAACATCTCAACCTCTTTTCAGGAGTAGCAACATGGCTGCTAAAGAAGTCCGTTTTTCCGCCGATGCCCGTGAGCGTATGCTGCGCGGCGTCGACATTCTCGCCAATGCGGTGAAGGTGACGCTGGGTCCCAAGGGCCGCAACGTCGTGATCGACAAGAGCTTCGGCGCTCCCCGCACCACCAAGGACGGCGTCACCGTCGCCAAGGAAATCGAGCTTGAGGATAAGTTCGAGAACATGGGCGCCCAGATGGTCCGTGAGGTCGCTTCCAAGACCAATGATCTGGCCGGCGACGGCACCACGACGGCTACCGTTCTCACCCAGGCGATCGTTCGCGAAGGTGCGAAGAATGTGGCCGCTGGCATGAATCCGATGGACCTGAAGCGCGGCGTTGACATGGCCGTTGCTGTCGCCATTGAGGACATCAAGAAGCGCGCCAAGAAGATCAAGGGCACGGCTGAAGTGGCCCAGGTCGGCACGATTTCCGCCAATGGCGAAAAGGCTATCGGTGACATGATTGCCGAAGCCATGCAGAAGGTCGGCAACGAAGGTGTCATCACCGTCGAGGAAGCCAAGACCGCCGACACGGAACTCGAAGTCGTGGAAGGCATGCAGTTCGACCGCGGCTACCTCTCCCCCTACTTCATCACCAACGCCGACAAGATGGTGGCCGAGCTCGAAGAGCCCTACATCCTTCTCCATGAGAAGAAGCTCTCCTCGCTCCAGGCCATGCTGCCGGTGCTCGAGGCTGTCGTCCAGACCTCGAAGCCCCTGCTCATCATTGCCGAAGACATCGAAGGCGAAGCGCTTGCGACCCTCGTGGTCAACAAGCTGCGTGGCGGCCTCAAGGTCGCGGCCGTCAAGGCTCCGGGCTTCGGTGACCGCCGCAAGGCCATGCTGGAGGATATCGCGATCCTCACCGGCGGCCAGGTGATCTCGGAAGACTTGGGCATCAAGCTCGAGAACGTGACGCTCGACATGCTCGGCCGCGCCAAGCGCGTGAAGATCGAGAAGGAGAACACCACGATCGTCGACGGTGCCGGCAAGAAGGCCGACATCCAGGGCCGTTGCGCCCAGATCAAGGCGCAGATCGAGGAGACCACCTCCGACTACGACAAGGAGAAGCTGCAGGAGCGTCTGGCCAAGCTTGCGGGCGGCGTTGCCGTCATCAAGGTGGGCGGCGCCACCGAAGTTGAAGTCAAGGAGCGCAAGGACCGCGTTGACGACGCGCTGAACGCCACCCGCGCTGCGGTGGAAGAAGGCATCGTCCCCGGCGGTGGTGTGGCTCTGCTGCGCGCCAAGGCGGCCGTCAACAAGCTGAAGTCCGCCAATGCCGATATCCAGGCCGGCATCAACATCGTGTCGAAGGCACTTGAAGCCCCGATCCGCCAGATCGTCGAGAACGCTGGCGTTGAAGGCTCGATCGTGGTCGGCAAGCTGCTCGAGAAGGACGGCAACTGGGGCTTCGACGCGCAGAACGAAGAGTACTGCGACATGGTCGAAAAGGGCATCATCGACCCGGCTAAGGTCGTGCGCATCGCTCTCCAGGATGCAGCCTCCGTCTCCTCGCTGCTGATCACCACGGAAGCGATGATTGCCGAGAAGCCCAAGGACAAGGCCCCGGCCATGCCCGGCGGCGGCGGCATGGGCGGCGGCATGGGCGGCATGGACTTCTAAGTCCAACGCTCAGCCATCGGCTGAAATTAGAACAGGAACCCCGGGAGAGATCCCGGGGTTTTTTCGTTCAGTGAGATTGATGCCCGAGACGGCCCCACTCCGTTTTCGCTGGTGTTCACCGTGAACGCCAGTGTGCCGCCGCGGCCGGGTTCGATAGCAGCCAAGGCAGACCCACGAACCAGCCGAGATGACGCTGACAGAATGTCTTGCGCAGCATTTCCGCAGCCGGGCAACTATGGAACGGTGATGCCATAATAAGCTCCCTGACTGCGTTCAAGCGTCAGTCTCTCCGCGCTTGAGATTGAAGCAGGGAACAGGATGAACTCAGCGAAATGCCCGTCGTAGTTCGGTCCCACCTGCAATGTATCCGCAGCAGCCGGATAGCCATTGCCGGACAGGAACAGCGTGCCGTTCAGGTAGACTCCACGGGTGTTGGCCGAAGCGGAGTTCTGGAAGGTTACAATTGCCGGGGTGTTGAGGGCCACCGGCCAGGCTTTGGAGATGCGGTAGGGGCTCGTATTTGTGCCCATGTCAAAATAGAGCACGCCATCCGACCACGGCATATGTGCCAGAACCCTCAGCGTGTTGGCGGTGCTGGTCAGCAGACGCCATGCCGTGGCAACGTATCTGTTGCGTTCGACGGTGACGATCGCAATCGTAAACTCATTGGAGTTGGCCAGAGGGCTTGCCGCCCCCAGCTGCTGACTCGAGGCAAAGCGAACTGCTGGCCTTGTGCCCAGAAGCTCCACCGCGCCGCCATTGACCAGCCGCGGCTGGGAGCCGGAGGAGACCTGTACGGCGTTCAGCCCATTGCCGGACTGGTCATACCAGCTGCGGACAAAGCACGAGCTGCTGCCGCAGAAACCGGCGAGCGCGGTTTGGGACAGGTCACCGCCGATGGTGAAGGGAATATCCTGCTCCGTATTGTCCGATGCACGCCTGACACGCAGCAGAGGTCCGCTATAGGCGGCGGAAAGCCGCCGTGTGGAATAGGCCGCAGCTGAGGAAGTGAGGCCATCAAGCGCACCGCCGGAAAAGGAGGGGACCGCGGTGGCCGTCCGTGCCATGCCCGTGCCGCCTGGCACAGTCGAAACGGTGACCGACAGCGTGAGCGTGCCCGTAATGAGTGATGAAACGTCGAGGCCAGAGACGGTGTGCGGACTGCTGCCGATGGTGCCAGAGCCGGTGAGGGAGCCTGAACCGCCGGCCGAGGTGATGGTGTAGCTGAAGGACGCTCCCGCCGGCACCTTGGAGATCGTGAAACTCACTGCAGTGGCGTTGGCATTGCTGATGGCCGCGAAGGCTGCGGTATAGGTCTGGACCTTGAGGCTCGAAGTATCGGGAAGCGTGAAGTTCAGATTGGAGGGGGAATTTCCCGCGAGATCCGTGATGCTGCCGCCATTGAGCTCGAGTGGCGAGGCGAGCGTGATGCCGTTTGCATCAAAATCTCCTGCCTGCACCGGATAGCTGAAGGTGAGTGCGCTGGTGCCGGAGCCCGAGGCATAAGTTGCATAGCGCGTGACGCCGCCCACATCGATGGCGATGCGCGGTGTTCCGGTGACGGTCACGGGCTCGCTGGCGGCAACGGTGAAATTGAGCGTGGCTGCGGCAGCGGGGAGGCTTAGCAGCCAGAACACGGCCGCGAGCCAAAGCATACTTTGAGCACAGGCAGCGCTACTGAACCAAGATGCCATAATAGGCTCCCTGGTTGCGCTCCAATGTCTGGCGATTCGTGGTGGACAGCGTCGAATTGAAGATCGTCACCTCGGAAATGGTGCCGATCCAGTCGCCCGTCGATTGCTGGCCAACGCCACCGCCGCCGACCCACATGCTGACCCCGGACGTGGCATAATAGCTGCTGTTGCCGCCCGTCGCGAAGACCCCGTCGTAGGCGCCCGACACATTCGTGACGCCTGACAGAATTGTAATCACCCGCTGCTGGGTGACCGCGCCGCTGAGGTTGACGGTGGCCCCACCGATGTTGCCGCCACCATAGGATGCTCCGCCAACATTCGCGCGGATGATGCGGCCGAAGTTACCGGCGATGCCGCGGTCGCCGAGGACGTGCCTTTGCGACGTCGTGTCCGTGTTGCGTGCCACGACGTTCCAAGTTGCCAGGATGGTTTGCCCAGGAATGGAGACTGAAAGAAACTGGCCAAATGCCGTGTAGCGCAGCGCAGGCTGTGCTCCGTCGAGTTCCGTTACGCCAGCGGCATAGATGCGCGGCTGACTGGCCGTATTCGTCTGGATGGCGTTTATGGCGTTGCCGGACTGGTCGTAGAGGGTGCGCGCGAAGCAGGAGGAGCTGCCGCAGAAGCTTGCCAGTGCCGCCGTGTTCAGATTGCCCGCGAGGGTGGCGCCGATGTCCTGCTCGGTGTTGTCGGAAGAGCGGCGCACGCGCACCAGCGCGCCGGTGTAACCGGATCTCAGGCGGCGGAGGGAATAGGCGGCTGAGGTTGCGGGCAAGCTGTCGAGCACGCCGGTGAAGCTCGGCGTGGCGGTGGCGGTTCTCGCCGTGCCGGTGCCGCCTGCAGACGTCGAAACCGTGACCGAGAGGGTGAGCGTGCCTGGCGGGAAGGTCGAGACGTCGACCCCTGAGACCGTGTGTGCGCTGCTGGAGATGGTGCCAGACCCCGTGACCGTGTTTGCGCCGCCGCTCGTGGTGATGGTGTAGGTGAAGCTGCCGCCGATGGGCGCTTTCGAGATCGTGAAGCTCGCCGCATTGGCGTTGCTGTTGGTGACCGCAGCGAGGGTGGCGGTGTAGGTTTGGACCTTGAGAGCGGAGGTATTCGGAAGGGAGAAGCTGAAGTTGCTCGCCGGATTGCTGGCAAGATCAGCGATGCTGCCGCCGTTACGTTCGATGGGCGAAGCGAGCGCGATGCCATCAGCATCGAAATCACCTGCCTGCACGGTAAAGGTGAAACTGAGTGCCGCGGTGCCGGAGCCTGACGCATAGGTGGCATAGCGCGTGATGCCGCCCACATCGATGGCGATGCGCGGTGTTCCTGAGACGATGACCGGCTCACTGGCCGTGACGGTAAAGTTCAACGTGGCGGCGGTGGCAGGGGCCAACACCAGGCAGAGTGCTGCCATAAACCATAGGAGATGTGCCGCTGCGCACCTCATGGCACGGTGATTCCCGAAATGTTGCCGAGCCATCGCTCGATGGCCTGCCGCTCCGCCGTGGAATATCCGCCGACGCCCAGATAGATCGTGTGGGCGCGGCCCGCGAAAGCGCGGGAATAATCGGGCATGTTTCCGATGCCGAGGACGCCACCCAGCCAGCTATTTGCGACGGTCGTCGTGCGGAGATGCCCGCCATTGCCGTAGACTGTGGCGGACGTGGTGTCGACGACAAGGGAGCCGATGCGCGGCGTGGTGTAAAAGGAGGTTTCGATGATAACACCAGGGCCAAAATAATCGTCCCCCGACAGTTTTGCACCGAGGTTGGAACCGCCAAGAACGCCCCAGATGCGGCCGCGGCCAGTCCCGCCGTCCCCGAGCGCATCAATGAGGTGGGTAGACCACCCGGCATTGCCCGTAGGCACCGCGCTGGCCGTGTTCAGCCCCATGCCGGTACCGTTGAACCAGGCTGCGGGAAGGCCATTTAGCGTTTCGATGCTGCCCGCATTGACGAGGCGGGGCTGCCGGCCGGACGCGGCCTGTGATGCATTGCGGCCATTGCCGGACTGGTCATACCACGTACTGATAAAGCACGATGCCGAGCCGCAGAATGCTGTGAGGGCCGTGGTGTTGAGGCCGCCGCCCACGGTGGCGCCAATGTCCTGCTCGGTATCATCGGTCGAACGGCGTACGCGCAGCAGCGCGCCGGCATAGCTGCTGAACATGCGGCGGGTGGAAAGGGCAATGGCGGCGCTGGAGAGCGGAGTGAGCGCTGCGTAACCGGGCGTGGCCGTAGCCGTCTGGGCGGTGCCGGTGCCAGCACCACCTTTCGAGACGGTGACGGAGACCGTAAGCGTGCCGGACGGCAGGTTTGAAACATCAACGCCCGAGACCGTCTGCGGCATGCTGGCGATGGTGCCGGCGCCCGTGACGGAGCCAGAGCCGCCGCTCGACGTAATTGTATAGGTGAAGCTGCCACCCACCGGTGCCTTGGCAATGACAAAGCTCACCGCACTGGCATTGGTGTTGGTAATCGGGCTGGTCTCGAAAGCCGCCGTATAGGTTTGAATCCTCAGGGACGATGTATTGGGCTTGGTGAAAGCGAGGCTGCTGAGCGGGTTTCCCGCCGCATCGGAAATGGTGGCGCCATTCAAGTCAATCTGCGGATCGTCAATGCTGATGCCATCGGGATCAAAATCACCGGCCTGAATGAGATAGGTGAAAGGCAGTGCCTGAATCGCTTGCCCCTGTGTGCCTGCATAGTTGGCATAGCGGATCACGCCGCCCACGTTGACGGCAATGCGTGGGGTTCCGGTGATTGTCACGGGCTCACTGGCGGTGACGGTGAAGGTCAGGGTTGCGCCAAGAGCGGCCGTACTCCAGAGCTGGATGAAAGCAATGATCCAGACGAAACGACGCAATCCTTTTGCAGTGGCCTTGGCCCTTTGAGCATCAGCTGACAGGCCCTGAATCATGGTGCCGCCGACATCCATCCCGATGCGTGGGGCGCCACCTGCCGTCACGGGTTCAGTGGTGTTCACCATCAAGGTGAGGGTGGCGGCCGACAACGGGCGGCTGAACAGGCAGAGCGCCACAATGAGCCAGAGGAACCGGCCCGGTGAGCGCCATTTCGCAAGGCAGCCCAGCACTGCCGCCATCACTGCGCCGGGATTGAGATCATGTCGGTCGTGGGCCTCGCATCGATCAGCCGGGCTTTTTCTCGCCCAGCCGCCACATGCCCGTCTGGCCCCGTTTTCTTGCGCCAGGATGACGTTGGACTGGCGCAAGCCCCGACCGCGCGTCGCAGGCCCTGTGCACAGCCTCGCCCCGCTACGGCGTGCCTTGCAAGCTGCGGTTCGGGTCACCCCCCGAGACGCCAGTGCGTTGTTTAAGGCCGATGTGCTTGCGTGACGATGTGATGAGGATGGGGCGCGTCCTTGGGTTTTTATGGTACGTCCGCGTTCAGGCTTTTCCGCGCGATCACCCTTGCATTTCGCACGGCATCAGACTAGGAACAGCCCCGGTCAGCGCCCGTAGCTCAGCTGGATAGAGCACCAGACTACGAATCTGGGGGTCATGGGTTCGAATCCTGTCGGGCGCGCCATTTTCTGCATGTTTACGAAGGCTGGCGGGCGTGGAATCGCGTTTGCCGCGGCAGGTTTGCCGGTCCTTTCTGCCACGTGCGTCCGCTGAGCCATTTCACATGCGATTGCAAGGAGATCGGCCCGTTTTGGGTCCAGGGGCAGCTGTTTCGATCCGGCTTTTGTGGTACCGTTCCCGAAGGCAGCAGAAAGACAGGAATCGTAAATGCTTCAGCTGAACCGCCGTCACGCCGTTGTTCTGGGGCTGGCCGCAGGAGTGTGCGCGCCTATGGCTCGCGCGTCCACCGCAGCCGATGCCGGCGAGATGCTGGCCCTGATGACCGGCGCGCTTCAGTCGCAGGGTTCACTCTCTTTCCAAGCCACCCTGGATTTTGGCGGATCTGCCGGGGCAGCCGGGCGCAAGACACTGGGAACGCGGGTGCAGGCCGCGTACCAGCGGCCGGGCCGCCTGCTCGCCCGATATGGGGACGGGGGCGATCTCGTCCTCGCAGCCGAGGGCAGCAAGGCCACGCTGTTCCGCGCCTCCAAGGCTGCAAAGGCGGTTCTGCCGGTCAAGCCCGGCCTCTCTGCCTTCTCCGTGGACGGATTATTCCTGCCATTCCTCGGGCTGTTCGCAGCTGACGTCTCAAAGGCCTTGCTGGGCGAGGTCCGCTCGATCACCCTGCTGAGCCAGGGGCTGCCGGACCAGACGGAAGAAACGGTTCTCATTGCCGTGCTCTCCAGCCTGTTCACCGGCGAAATCTGGATCAGCAAGGGCAGCTCCCTCCCGACCCGGATCATCGGCACGTTCTTCGACGGCGCGGGCGGAACGGCAGCAAGTGCCAGACTCGATTTTTCGAACTGGTCAACAGCGCCATTGGCGCCAAGTGCCTTCGACGTTCCGGGCTTTCAGGAGGCGCGCGAGGTGACGCTCGACGCATTGGAACGCTGATCTTCAGGCCGCGCCGCGCAGACGCCGGAGAGAGAACATCGCCGCTGCGCCAGGCAGGCCGTCAAGCGCCGGGGATTGCAGCACGCACAGAATCGCCATTGTCCAAAGGACGTGCCGAAGGTGATGGATAGCCGTTACGGAACGGATATTCCCGCGATGGTGCCAAGCCAGCGCTCGATGGCGGTGCGATCCTGCGTGGGATAGGTGCCGGTGCCCAGTATCACGGTGTGAAGGTAGCCGTCATAGGCGCGGTTGAGGCCGCCGAGATTGCCGATTGCCAAAGCCTGACCGCCTTCAAAAAGAACGCCGCTCGATACGCTGCTCGCGAGGCTGCCATTTGCCCAGATACTGGCTGCGCCGGTGGCGGCGATGGCGAGGGACACGATCCTTGGGTTAGCGGTGGAATAGCTGCTTATTATGGCGCTACCGCTTGGGCCGAAATAGTCGTCCCAGCCGTCGGTATTGGTTGCCAAGCTGGGATTGACGTCCTCGCCCCAGATGCGGCCGCGCCCGGTCTGGCCCGGGCCCACCACCTTGGTGAGATGAGTGGACCACACGGCAGAAGACGAGGGAAGAAGGCTCGACGTCACCAAGGCGCTGTTCTTGAAGACGGGCGCGGGAAGGCCGTTGAAACGCTCGACCGTTCCCGCATTGACGATGCGGGGTTGCCAGGCGGCCGATGCCTGGGCGGCATCCCGGCCATTTCCCGACTGGTCGTACCAGCTGCGGATATAGCAGGAGGAAGAACCGCAGAAGGCCGTGAGGGCGGCGGTATCGAGTCCGCCCGCCACCGTGCCTGCGCCGATATTCTGTTCGGCATTGTCGGAGGACCGCCGAACGCGGATCAGCGGCCCCGCATAGGCGCTGCGCAGGCGGTGGAGGGAGACGGCAATCTCGGGCACGGCCCGCCCATCGAGAATGCCGGTAAAGGCGGGGGTGGCCGTTGCGGTCTTTGCCGTGCCCGTGCCGCCTGCCGGATTGGAGACGGTGACGGAGAGCGTGAGCGTTCCCATCGGAAGGTTCGAGACGTCAACGCCTGAGACCGTGTGCGGCCTCGCGGTGATGGTGCCGGCACCGGTGACGGAGCCTGAACCGCCGCTTGATGAAATGGCATAGGTGAAGGAGGCACCGATCGGCGCCTTGGCAATGGAGATGCTGATGGCGTTGGCATTCGCATTGGTGACGGGGTCCGTGGCGAAGGCGGCGGTGTAGGTCTGGATCTTGAGATCTGCCGTGCCAGGAACCGTGAAGCTGAGTGGCGAGACGGGATTGCCTGCAATGTCCGTGATGGTGCCGCCATCGAGCTGCAGCGGCGAGACGAGGACGATGCCGTTCATGTCGAAGTCGCCCGGCTGCACCTGATAACCAAAGGTGAGTCCGGTGCTGCCGGAGCCCGAAACGTAGGTGGCATATGACGTGACCCCGCCCACATCAATTGCGACGCGAGGGGTTCCCGTCACCACGACAGGCTCGCTGGTGGCGACGGTGAAGATCAGCGCCGCCGCGGCAGCCGGGCTACTCAGCAGGCACAACAGCGCGATCAGCCACATGAATTGGGAAACGGGCGGTCGACGGGACATGAAGAGCGCGGCCTTCACCTCACTGCACCGTGATTCCATAATAGGTGCCCTGGCCGCGCTCCAGTGCCTGGCGCTCGCTGGTGGAAAAGGCGGACGGCGCGAGCACGGCCTCCGAAATCGGATTGGCGCTCCAGCGCTGTTCGCTATTGAAGAGCGTATGTCCGAAGAGATAGCCAGTGGTGCCGTTGGGCACGAGCGGTGCGTTTGAGAAATTGGTCCCCGACACGGTGCTGCCATTCTGGAACATGGCGGTACTGTTGGTACCCGCACCTTGCGTGTATGTGATAACGGCCGAGGAGGCCAGGACCGTGGATGTCGGCATCCAGACAACGGTTTCCTTCAGGCCGACAATGTTCTGACCGAAGGTATAGAAATTGGCCGATGACCCTACTCCCAGTGCAATGCCACCGCTGTTGGCCGCAAGGCCGCCCAGCTTCACCCAGGCGCCGCGCTCGCTGGCCGAGGTTTTGGCGAGGACGATGTTGATGCTGACGGGATAGCTGACGAGAGGACCGAGCGAAAACAGCATCTGGTCATCGACGCCATCGCCCTTGATGGCGGGCCTGCTGTTGACCTTCTCGATGACACCCGCGTTGACGATGCGGGGCTGGCTCGCGGCAGCCGGTTGTGTGGCGTCCCGCGCATTGCCGGACTGATCGTACCAGCTTCGCACATAGCAGGAGGCGGCGCCGCAGAAACTCGTCAGCGCGGTGGCATTCAGATCGCCCGCAACAGTGGCCCCGATATCCTGCTCCGCATTGTCCGTCGAACGGCGCACCCTGAGGAGTGGTCCTGTATAGGCGGCACGGAGACGCCGGACCGAATATGAAGATGACGTTGCTGGTGCCGTGTCGAGCGCACCCACAAAGCTGGGCGTGAAGGCGGCGGTTCGCGCAGCACCCGTGCCGGTGGCGTTGGTGACGGTGACGGAGAGGGTGAGCGTGCCCGCGGCGAGGCCCGAAACATCAACGCCCGAGACGGCCTGCGGACTCGCGGCAATCGTGCCGGAACCAGTGACCGTTTCAGAGCCACCGTTCGAGGAGATCGTATAGTTGAAGGCGGCGTTGATGGGCGCTTTGCTGATGGTGAAGCTGACAGCAGCAGGATTGGCAGTGCTGGTGTAGGCTGCCGTGTAGGTTTGGACCTTGAGGGCGGAAGTCTCCGGCTTGGTGAAACTCAATGCCGCCATTGGATTGCCGGCTGCATCCGTGATGGTCGCGCCGTTCAAATCAAGCTGGGTCCCGACGTCGATGCCATCGGCGTCGAAATCGCCCGCCTGCACCGCGTAGCTGAAGGTTAGGGCCGATGTTCCGGAGCCCGCAGCAAAGGCCGCATAGCGGGCGGTGCCGCCCACATCGATGGCGATGCGCGGTGTGCCTGTTACCGTCACCGGCTCATTGGCCGTGACCGTGAAGCTCAGGGACGCGGCTGAGGCGTGAACGGCCATAAGGCCGAGGGCGGCGAGCAGCCAGGGAAGCTGGCGCAACGACCCGAGCAGTTTCAAGGAATTGCTGAAAATGCCCCCCACGGAACTGACGTCACCATCGCTGAGCAGATTTGCGCCGGGGATGGGATTGCCGGGAAATGTCAATCACGCACCTGCTGCGGCTGACCGCTTTCTCAGAGATCATCATAGGTTCCGTCCGGCGGCGGCGTGACGGAGACGATGGTGGGCGCCACAGTATCCTTCGTGACCGTTGCGGTGACAGCGCTGCCCGCATTGTTGAGCGTGTCCGTGAGAGCCGTTGAGACTGTGAGCGTGCCATCGGCAAGGCCCGAAAGATCGAGACCGGTGATCTGCTGCGGATCGGTGCTGATGGTGCCGGTTCCGCTGACGGGCGTGCCGCCGCCCGAGCTGCTGATGGTGTAGCTGAAGCCCGCTCCATTCTCGCCGCCGGCAATCTGGATGCCGGCGGATGTATGATTGGCCAGGTTAACATAGCTGCTGATGAAGGAGGTGGTGTAGCCAGTGGGGGGCAAATTATCGAGAACGGCCGTATCCTGGCGCGCAGCACCGGTGCCCTGGCCGCTGACGGATACGGTGACGGAAAGGGTCAGCGTTCCAGGCGGAAGGCTTGAGACATCGACACCCGTGATTGATTCGCTGTTGCTGTTGATGGTGCCGCTGCCGGTGACGGAACCCGCGCCGCCGCTGCTCGACATCGTGTAGCTGTAGCTGCCCCCTTGCGGCGCCTTGGTGATAGTGAAGCCCACGGCAGTGGCATTGGCGCTGGTGATGGGAACCGTGGTGAACGTCGTGCGGTAGGTTTGAATCTTGATGCCTGACGTGTCGGGTGCGGTGAAGTTCAGGTTCGTGGCGGCGTTCCCCAAATTGTCCTGCAGACTTCCGCCGTTGGGATCGAGCGACGACGCGACTGAAATGCCATTGGCATCAAAATCCCGTGCCTGAACGGCATAGCTGAAGGTGAGCGAATTGGTTCCGGACCCTGCCGTATAGCCGGCATAGCGCGTGACCCCGCCGACGTCGAGGGCAATGCGGGGTGTGCCTGTCACCAGAACAGGCTCGCTCATCTGAAGCGTGAAGTTGAGTGTGGCGGCCGAGGCCGTTGCATTCAGAACGCAAACGGAGACGAGGAGGCACAAGGCACGGCGCAAGCCTCTATAACTAGAGTTCATCGTAGTTTCCGTTTGCTGGAGGGATTAGGGCAACAATTGTGGGTGGAGATGCATCCTTTGCCATTGTGGCTGTGACGGCGCTTCCTGCATTGCCGGCGGCATCCGACAGCGTGAGGGAGAGAGTCAGCGTTCCATCGCCAAGGCCCGAGAGATCAAGCCCGGTGACCTGCTGCTGGGGAGAGCTGATTGTTCCGGTTCCGGTGACGGGCGTACCGCCGCCCGAGCTCACGATGGTGAAGCTGTAAGACGCTCCGGTCTCTCCGGCGCCGATCTCGAAGATCGCGGAGGCGATGGGGCTGAACAGGAAGGACGCGCTGTAGCCAGAGGGCGGTTCGCTGTCATAGACGACACTTGGCCGGTTCGATGCCGCATTGGGATTGTCGCCCCCGGTCGCGACCGCGGCTGGAACCTCAAGCTCGACAGAACCCTGGCCTGTGGGGGTGATATCGACCGTCCAGGTAACATTGTCGGCTGTCTGCAGGTTGGTGGCCGTGCCGTTGGCCACCACAAGATCGGAAAGATCAAACCCCGTCACCGCAGTGCTGAAAACGATCTGGAACGGTATGGGGCTGGTGGCGGCGGTGCCAGTTGTTAGTGGCGAGATGGTGACAGTCACTTCTGACGTGGACTTCGATATCTGCGTGGTCACCTCGGGGCCAACAGCGCCCTGATTCGAGACCACGCGAAGCGTAAGGGTGAGGATTCCGTCGGTCAGGCCCGAAACGTCAATGCCCGGGATCACTTGCGGCGCGGCCCGGACGAGCCCCGTTCCCGTCACCGGCGCGCCTCCACCGGAACTGGAAATCTCATAGCTGTAGCTGGCGGATGAAGGCGCCCCTGCCAGTTCAAAGGCGAGAGCATTCTGGTTCGATGTGTTCACGCCGCTGGCGAGGAACTGGATGGTATAGTCGTTCGGTATCTCGCGTTCTTCCGTCAGAATGACGTTCTCGCGGTTGACGAAGGCGAGGCGGCGGTTGCTCTCCGGTCCCCAAGCGCTGCCTGCGCCGCCGCCACCGAAGTTATCGGCACCAAGCTGATATGTCAGCCGCAGGCCCGCAATGAAATCGCCTGCGTCATCTCCAGCCAAGGTCGTTCCCAGCTGCAAGGCGGGGCTCACGTCATAATCCGCCGTGAATTTGAGGCCGGTTTTGTCCTGGCCGGTTTCCTGGTCCCAGTGAAAGGCGGACAGGGACACTCTGAGATCTTCCATTCTGGGAAGCGCGCCGGCAATGCCGGCGTCCCAGCCCGATAAGGGCTTCTCTTCGAAGTTCGCGTTCTCCTTGGCCCAGCCGCTGAGCGCGACGTAGCGGTTTCCGAAGACGGTGAAATCCGATGTCGAGGCCTCGACGCCGAGGCTCATGCGCTGATGACCGATCGGAAACTGCTGGTCATAAAAGGCGTTGATGCCCAGCATCCAATCGCTGCCGGGCACGAGGTAGCGATAGCCGAGACCGGCATTGATGGTGGTGTCCTCAGAATCCGAGCGAACGGCTGCTTCCAAGAAGACGGTGTGATCGAGTGCCTCTGACTCGAACAGCGAATCGATTGTTCTGGCTTCGAGACTGGGGCGCCAGCCTGGAAACCACTCAGCCTTGACCTCGAGATTGCGCAGGAACTTTATGCCGTTGTCCTGGCCATATTGGGTCGCATTCCCGATGAGGCCCGCTAGCTCCTGGTTGGCGGCGGCGGCAACGATCTGAACGGCCTGTCTCTTGATTTCGCGGCTGTCAGGCGCCTCGCCTTCG
The DNA here is from genome assembly GCF_965227715.1 of Aestuariivirga sp. Classification (GTDB taxonomy): domain Bacteria; phylum Pseudomonadota; class Alphaproteobacteria; order Rhizobiales; family Aestuariivirgaceae; genus Aestuariivirga. The sequence continues at coordinate 2,011,889 of NZ_OZ245771.1, forward strand.
ACAATGAAGCGCATGGCGGCCTGCTGGCCCATGCCCCAGAAGCCGTCCATGGTGGAGCCGAGGAGCGAGCCCCCGCGGCCATCGCCCAGTAACTGCGAAGGCCTGGTCTTTTGCGCCAGGGCGCCGAGGACGCTGCCCGCCACGGCCGAGCGAACCGTTCTGCCGTCGATTGTTGCCGAGGAAGTATTAGGGGGCGTATCCCGGTCTACCCATTCGGGCACCGGCGCTAGGTCTTCCACAGGGTCTGCGGCAGGGGACATGGTGCCGGAGGCGAAGAACGCGGCCCGCGTGTCCGCAGCAGCCCCGACATCAGCAGTGAGCTCGGCTGGCGCAAAGGCTGCGCCCTCTGCCAGGCCTGGGGCGATCTTTCCGGGACGGCGCAGGACATGCCGTCCGCGGCGTGGGGCCATGGCTGCCGTCCGTTCGGCCCCTCGTGACTTCAGAGCTTCCTTAACCAAACTGTTCGGCAAGGGCTGCGTGGGGGGTTGCTTTTGGAGTATCGTGACATGGCCGTTGGGCAGTGGTTCCGTCTGGGCAGCACTTTGCACTCGCAGATAGCGAGCGCATTCGGTGGCGAGCAATATTGTGGCCATAGTTGCTGAGGTAAGCAGCAGGGCCGCAATCACACGCTGCACAAGCATATTCGGCAACCTGGATGACTGAACAAGCTGGCATTTCTGACAGCGCAAGCTTGCCCGGGCCTGCACAGGCACAGGTCACCCCGGCTGAGAATGCCGCCGGCAGGCCCATGATGGCCCGCATTGACGCCGCCGTCAGCGTTCTCGACGCGGAGACGGCACCATCACGTGCTCAGTCCACTTCAGCGATGAGAATGTCCGATTCGGTTTCCACCGCGCCCGCACCGCCGCATGTGAAGGCCTGGACACTGTATTTGCCGCGTCTGATCGAGGTGGCATTGGCGGAGAAACTGCCGGACGCCCCGGTGACGCCATGGCGCAGGAATTGCTCTCCCGACTCATGGGTGAACTCCACCGCGATCGTGACATTCGGCACGGCGGGCAGCAGCGAACCCCAGACGTAAATGCTGCCTCCGCCAGCCTCAAGCTTGAGGCGGAACGTGACCTTCTTTACGGCCCGCACCGGGGCCAGAATTCCACCAATCGGCTCGTAACGGTCATGCCGCTTCGTCCAGCCTTCAACGCGCGGGAAGGCCAAGCGCGGAATATCCTCATAACGGCCGGAGGGTGAGTTGATGTCGTTATAGATAACGGCCCGGACGGCGGACGCACCCTTCTGCTGCAGCCAGACCCATTCCTTGTCGATCACTGCATGCCAGCCCTTGGGAAGGCCGCAGATCAGAACATCGATCTTCTTCATCACCACATAAGGCGAGCGCACTTCTGCCTCGAGCACCACAGGCTCATGCGAGGACGCGGAGCCTGAATCGAAGACCGCAATGTTCTCCTGGGCGCGGTTGTTCTCCGTATTAATTTCGCCAATCTTGGGCTGAATCGCGATCGATATGCAGGAGTGCTTGCCGATGCTGGGCGTCCAGTCAAAGGTTACAAGCTTCTCGCCAAAGCCCCCGATATCCGTCACTTTCTTGGTGTCGAGCAGCTGCCAGTTGCCATTGTCGCCAATGCCGGGCGGCGAGGTGATGTAGCAGGCAACCCACGCTTCATCGACAGTCTGCGGACCGGTGTTGCGAATGCGCGCGAAGATCGTGTTGTTGCGTTTGACGCGCGGACGGTCCCCGCTGAGAATGGGGCGCGAGGTGTCAGAGCCTTCGTGGAATTCGTAGACGGGCGCTGGCCCATTGTTGTTGAAGGGCGACTCCACCCAGATATCGGGCGACTCCCAGGTCTTGGTGTTCCATGGCGTGATGGTGAGATCAAAGGTGCCGTTTGGATCGCCTGGAATCGCCTGGTTCCAGCGCACCCTCACGGCGTAGACCAGCGGGTCGGACTGGACTTCACGATCAACGGAGATGATGAGATTGCGCGCCGGGTCCACCACCTCCTCCCCCGGCGCCAAGATGCCCACCAGCTGAACGTCACGCTCGAATGTGTTGGAGGGCGAATTCCGCTCGTTGACGCGGGTCACCAGCACGCAACCATTGCGGCCTGCGTCAAGAGGGAGATTCTGATCGAAGGTGAGACCCGGGGGCATCTGCTGACGCACTTCGACAAAGTAGCTAAGCCCCGAAGAAGCCGTGAGCCGGATCAGGTGATAGCGGTTCGGCACATTGTCTTGGTTCAGGCCATGTGCGGCGACTTCGTGAACATCGTCATGCTGGCCCGTCACGGACCAGGTGAGGTTCAGGACATTGCTGTCCGCCGTGGTGTCCGAACGGTACCATTTGAACGTGTCACTGATCCAATGCCCACAGAGCAGCGCGCCCCTGCTGTCATCTCCGCTGAGGCACCAGTTCTGGGCGGTGCCCTGGATCACCGACCCATCGGCAAGCTCTTCACGATAAATGTCCCCCATGCCGAGCCAGTGGGCCATTTCATGGGAATAAGTCGTCCACAGGCTTCCGGCCGGCAGCGTGATGAGGCCCTTGCTTGCGGCAAATGCGATCACATCCCCGCCATCCCGGAAGGCAGGGTCGGGTGACAGTGTGCTCCAGCCCCGCACCTGGCCGTCATGTACGGTGATGAAGCCTTCATAGTCTGCTTCCAGCGCGGACAGCGGTGTGCCGGTCTTTGCCATAAAGGCATTGAGCGCATCGATCGCCACACGGTTGCGGTTCTTGGCTTGCCCATTGGAATTCAGGGCAAGATCCAGCGCATCCTGATATTCCGGCAGAGACGGTTCGAACGGCGACGGCAGGTGATCGCCCAGAATGTGCATGGCGGCAGGATCGCTTGCATCAACCGACCAGACGGCTGAATTTCCCGCAGCAACGATGACTTCGACGTTGCGTACCTCCAGATCATAGACTGGAAGCGGCAGCTTATGCTCCCCCAGCAGCGCCGGGGCAGCCGGATTGCTGCAGTCAACCACGATGACGCCATCGCCATAGGCGGCCAGGTAGGCGCGGCCGTTACTGAATTTTACCGCGGCAATGCGGCGGCCAGGCCCCCAGCTGCTGAGCAGCACGGCGCCCGCAGCGGAGATCTGGAAAATCTGAAGCCCCCGGCCATAGGTCGTGACAAACAGGAGGTTGCCTGCAAGCGCGAGATCGGTGATCCAGCCGCCGATATCGGTATCCACGATTCGCGTGAGGCCGCCCGAAGGAGCGAGACGATCCATCCTCAGGACCGTTCCCGCATTGGAAAAGAAGTCGGATCCATTGACGGCGACGCGCGTGCGGAACGCGCCGGTGGCCGCACTCAGCGGGCCGCTCACGAGCTTCATCGCAGCAGGGTTTGCGATATCGATCAGGTTGGTTCCGGCCTGGCCCGCGGCAATGACAGCGCGGGACTGCGTGGGCATGATGTCAACGTCCCAGATGGGAAATGTTCCGGTGCTGAGGCGGCCCAGCTCGACGGCGGCCAAAGGATTGGTGACGTCATAGGCAATGAGCGTGCCGTTCATGGTGCCAGCGAAGAGCAGATTGCCGGAGCGCCGGAGGCAGAGAGTCTTGGAACCATCCCCCGCATAGCCTGGATTATATGCCCATGAGAGTGGCCTGGGATGGCCGATGGGAATCCACCCGTTGCCCGATCCGTTGGTGATGGTCGTGCCATCAAAGGTCATGGTTCGCGCGGAGACGAACAGCAGGCTCTGCCGCGTGCGGTCGATATCGGCATTGGTCCAGTAATAGAAGCCGTGGTCGTGAGGCAGCGTGAGCCAGTCGCTGTAGTTGGGCTTCCAGGTGGTGGAGCCGAATGACGACTCGCGCCAATAGAGGAGTGCTCTCTCTATCGTGGCAATTTCATTGGTCCGTCTCAGTTCGGTGGGCGGTGCTCCCGGAGAGGCGCAGAAGAGAATGAGGACTCCCTGGTCGGTGACGTTGGTCTTGGGTGTGCCGGACTGCGGCCCATGGAAGAAGCGCGGCGGACCTGCCAGCAGGTGATCATCCGCTGCCGGATAGGGCAGGATCTCGAACTCTCCGCCCGTGGCCGAGGAGGCGCCGCTGACATCGACGACGGTCTTGCCGCCTTTTGCATTCTCGTTCACCAGGACGACGAGCGTTTCTGGTTCAGCGGTGATGATGAGGGCAGGCTCGTTTCCAAAACTCACAAGGTTCTCGTCCCGGTTGGGGGAGAAGCCCGATCCCTTGATGGTAACGATGGTGCCCGGCCAGCCGCGGCGTGGCCTGATCTTGTCAACGGAAACCATGCAACAGCACTCCTCAGAAGCTGTGATGAACCATCTCTGCGGGAAAACATTGCATGATTTATTCGAGGCGGCAATTCAATTCACGCCGGGTGCGGATTGCTCAGACCTCCTCACGCCACAGTTTCTCGAACTCTGCGAGCTGCGTGGCATCCAGCTGGCGCGCGGCGTCCCTCCTGACGAAGACCTTGAACATGGCCTCTCCCGCGGCGTTAAGGAACTGCAGCGAGCAGGATTTGCGGCCGTGGAATTGCCTATCAACCAGCGCAATCGCCGCACAGTTCGAAGCCTTGATGTGACCGCCGATCGGGCTCTCTCCGTGGATGTTGAAATAGCCATGTCCAAACGTTCCGGACGGCAAGGCGCCGGTGCACTCCAGAACAATATCGGGCGTGTGCACGATCATCAGCACCTCTCCCCAGCTGGAGATCTTCTGCCACAGGTTTTCGAAGGCGCTTGCTGGCAGGAAGCGCACCTCATGGGCGGGGATGCTCTTCAGCACCTGCAGAAGACTGGCACCGGCGGAGGCCGCGACGGCCTCCAGAACGCCATCAGGCTTGTGGGCCAGAGCCGCTGCAATCCGTTCGCCGAGCGGGGGCGAGGTGGCATCCGTCATGCGGCTTCACGGCCCCCTGCGGTGATGGTCTGGACGGCTTCGAAGCCCTCGAATTGCGGATGCCCCATGAACATGCGCTCCGATCTGTCTCCGGCGCGGGCATGGGCCTTGCGGAATTCCTCAGAGCGCGTCCAGGCTTCGAAATCCTCACGGCTCGACCAGACGGTGTGAGACGAATAGAGGACATGGTCTTCCCGCTCCGGGCCGCGCAGCAGGTGGAACGAGACGAAGCCCGCCATCCGGTCAAGATAGCTTTCGCGCTGCTGCCACATGTTCTCAAATGCCGGAGCATTTTCCTTGTCCACTTTGAAGCGGTTCATTGCGATGAAGATCATGTCTTTCTCCTCTTTCAGTCGATGGCGAATTGAACGGGAACGCGGAATGTCATCTGCTGGCGCGCCAGACCCGGCGGAAAGGGCGGAAATGGTGCGGCATTGCGCGCCATGGCGAGTGCCGCATCATCGATTGCAGGTGCGCCTGAGCGGGTGCTGATGCGGGCGGCGGTCAGGCGGCCCGCGGCATCAATGGTGAAGGACAGAACGGCGGTGCCTTCGAGGCCCTTTCTGCGGGCGGCATCGGGATAGCGCTTGGCGCTGCGCAGACGCGCCAGGATCTTGCTCTTGTAGCTTTGTTCGAGCGCCTTCCCATCGGTTGTGCGGATCTTTCCGTCGGAACCCTTGCCGGCGGCAAGTGCTGCCTTCTGCTTGACGCTCTTCTTGCGAAGGGTGACGGCGCGCTCACGCTTCGGCGCGGGCTTCTCGGCCTTGGGCAGGGGCTGCTGCAGGTTCGGTGGAAATTTCTCGATCTTTTCCACGGGCGGGGGCACAACCACCGGCTCGGCACCCAGGGCGGCCGTCACTTCCGGTGTCTCGACGGCGGGCTGCGGCTGAACCACAGGCCTTTGTTCCAATGGTGGAGGTGACAGTGGCGGAGCAGGAACCTCCGCCGGTTCCTTCGCGGATGCATCCTCCTCCACCGCCGGCCGTTCGAGGACGGGGCTGCTGTCGATCTCGAGGATGAGTTCGGTCGGCATTGAGGCCACATCCTCAATCACATGTTCGCCCTCCGCGATGCTGGCAAACACGATCGTTGCAGCGGCGGCATGGACGATGATCGAGGCCGGAAGCCCTCTCCAGAAGGTCATGGCACGGCCTGTTCCGGCTTGGGCATGGCCACCAGGCCAATGTGGGAATAGCCTTGCACCGTCAGTGTTTCGAATACCGCCATCACGAATTCGTAGCGCGCTTCCTTGTCAGCACGGATGCGCACGCGCTGTGCCTTGCTTTCCGGCGGAAGGATCGCAAGGGCGGGGGCGAGCATGCCGTTGGAGACGGGCTGATCGCCCAGAAACAGTCCGCCATCCTTGTCGATGAAGATATCGATGGGTTTTTCCTGCTCGCGCGGCAGTTCGGACAGGGCCGCGCGCGGCAGATCCACGGGAATGCCCACCGTCATCATCGGTGCCGCCACCATGAAGATGATGAGCAGCACCAGCGCCACATCCACGAAAGGCGTGACGTTGATTTCGCTGTTGAGATCCTCGCCGTGGAAGAGGCCGCTGCGTCCGGGGTTCATACGCGCGGACCCCCGGCCATCTCGCGCATCAGGCGGATCATGATCTCCTGGCCCAGCTCATCGAGCATGGCGACCGAGATGTTCACGCCGACCGTCAACCGGTTATAGAACACCGCTGCCGGTATGGCCGCGAACAGGCCAACCCCGGTTGCGAGGAGAGCCTCCGCAATGCCGGGCGCCACGACAGCGAGGCTGGTGTTCTGGCTCTCGGCAATCGCCGTGAAGCTCGCCATGATGCCCCACACGGTTCCGAACAGGCCCACGAAGGGGCCGGACGAGGCGAGCGTCGCGAGAAACGGCAGGCCGGCCCGGCGCTGGCGTTGAATCTGGGAGAGAAACAGCCTGAGGCGCGCCTCCACGCAATCCCGCAACAGCGGAGTCCAGGCCAATCCGCCCGCCTCCGCCGACATCTCGTGAAACAGCCGGGCCGCTGTACTTTTTGTCACCTCCTCTGTCGTGCCGGCGCGATAACGGCGGATGAAACGGCGGTCAGCACGGGCGCTCCAGGCCAGCGACACGGTCTTCTCGATGATGATCGCCCAGGAGAGAAGCGATGCGAGGAGCAGGCCGGACATGACGGACTTCACCACCACGTCGGCCCGCCAGAACAGCGCCAGATAACCCGTCATGTCGAGAGCGGAGGGATGCATGGGACTGCGGGCGGCTCAGCCGCCCAGCCTTCCGGTGATGGTGAACAGCACGCTCCGGCCCGGCGAGGGAAGAGAATCGAGATAGACCGTGTATTGCTCGTCGAAGATATTGTCGACGTTGAAGCCAGCGCTGATATCCTCCGAGAAGGCGAAGGATGAGAACAGGTTCACCACATTGAAGGCCTCGCTCGTGGGAGCGCCCGCGGGCACGCGGTCCTGGGCGGCGACCGCAAACCAGCGGGCGCCGATCACGGCCCTTTCATCCAGCAGGCGGAAGCCCAGTGTGGAAACGAGCTTGGCGGGCGGAACGGTTTCGAGCGGTTCGTTGTCCGTCAGATTTTCGCCGCGGATGGCGCTTCCTGCCATGCTGGCGAAGACCAGCCCTGAGTCATAGTTGATTTCACCTTCGATGCCCCACAGCCGCGCTTCGGAAATGTTCTGATACTGGTAGACGCCAAGGACGGGGTCATAGACGCCACCGATATAGTCCTTCACGTCATTGTTGAACACGCCGAGGCGGACGTTCAGCGTATCGCTGCTGCGCAGCACATTGCTGAAAGCCGAGTTGATGCCACCTTCGACGGTCGTTGCCGTTTCCGGCTTCAAATCCGGATTGGGCAGGAAGGTGAACACGGCCGGCGGCGGATGAATGCCATCCACCAGCGTTTCGGTGATGGCCGGTGCACGATAACCCTGGGCCACGGTGCCGTAGAAGTTCACCCCGCTCCAGGCCGGATCTTGGAATGGCTTCAGCACCACGGTCGCCTTGGGCGAGAAATGCGAGCCGCTGCTGTCCGTCCCGCCGCCTTCCAGCCGGTAGGCATCGAAGCGGCCGGCGGCGAGCACATCCAGCCACGGCGTTACCGCCACCTGGTCCTGGATGAAGGCGCCGCCCACGATACGTTTGCCCGACGGCGTGTAGAGATCCGCCGTGCCTGCCGGATCCTTCACGTTCACAATGTCCTCGAAGATGTCTCCACCGATGGTCAGCACATGGGCCAGATTGCCGGTGGTGAAGCGCGAGTTGTTGTAAGCATCCGTACCATAGGTGTCGATCCGGAAGTTCTGGCTGGTGCCCAGCAGGGAGCCGCTGTCGCGCTCCTGATTCTGTTCGGTTGAGGTCCAGTAGCCATCGACCGTGAGGTCGAACCACGGATTGCCGCCGCCGTCCCAATTATACTTGCCGGAGAGCGTCTGCGCCGTGACGTCATTGTCATAGAGCGTCGTCAGGCCATTTTCGAAACTGTCATTGTTGACGATGTAACTCACATCGAGCCGGTGACCGTCGGCAGGTGTCAGCGTGCCCTTGACGAGGCCTGCGAGAATGTCCTGGCCGCTGTGGGGCACGACATTGCCGTTGCCATCCGAATAATCGTCTGAATTGCGATAGATGAAATTGCCAAGGACTCCACCATACTCGCCGAAGCGCTGGGCGCCCGTGGTGCTGCTGAGGATGCCGTTGGAATTGGTGTTGTAGCTCACCTTCTGCTGGATGGCCGAATTCTCATCCGCGCGCAGGAAGGAGAGCGCGTCGAGCGTTTCGAAAGCGACCACGCCGCCGATGGCGCCCGAGCCATAGATATTGGCGATGGGCCCCCGGATGACCGTCACCTGTTTCATCATCTCGGGGTCGAAGTAGAACATGCCATTGGCATTGTGGCCGCTGCGCTGGAAATTCTGCCGGGCGCCATCGATCGTGACCGCGACGCGGCCGAAGTCCTGAAGGCCGCGCACATTGATGGCGACGGCCGGATCGTCCGCATTCTGCTCGGTTGAAACACCTGGCATCGGCGCCAGCACGTCGCGCACCGTGTCTTCCTGATACTGCTGAACATCTTCCTGCGTGGCGACGCTGACACCGCCGACGACATCGATCAGCGCCTGGCGGACCTTGTTGACCGTGACGGTGATGAGATCGAGTTCGGTCTCGGTGTCATCTTCAGCGATTGCCGGCGGCGACATTGCGATGACGGCAGTGCCGCACAGCAGAATGGCGGTGATGGTGGAAAGACGCATGGTGCCCCCCAAGGACGATATGTGACGGATTGGGGCTGGCTCCACGCATGCGCGCAGGGGCTGGCGGTGACCTTCGCGGCTGTTGACCCGCGAAGGATGCTTGACACTTACTCAATTCCGACTTAATTAGTCAACTACTAAATCGCATACGACTAAACAATTGATTTTGTTCGGAACTAGCTGATTGCCATGTTCCCTGGCAATGGAGTCCGACATGTTTACGAAGCAGGGTGAGATGGGCGCTGCCGCGCATCATTTCGATGACGGCACCGGCGAGTCCGGCACGCCCATTTATTCAAGCGACGTTCTGTTCAAGGGCCAGAAGGAGATCGTGATCTCCCACCAGGGCTCCAATTACCGGCTGCGCATCACCCGCACCGGCGGCCTCATTCTGAATAAGTGATGGGGGCGGATATGCGCATGTCACCGTTGCGGCTTTCACGCCGCAAGTTGCTCTCCTGCAGCCTCGCCACCGCTGCTCTCTCTCTTCCGGCCCAGGCGGGACGAATCACCGATGCTGCGGGCGGAACCGTCAGCGTCAACGGTGCCGCCCGTATCGTGTCGATCGGGAGCTCGGTCACGGAGATCATCGTCGATCTGCATCAGGCGCGCCGCATCGTGGCGATCGATTCCACGAGTGCCGGCATTGATGGCGTAAAGGGCCTTCCTGACGTTGGCTATCTGCGCGCACTTTCAGCGGAGGGGGTTCTGTCGCAAACGCCAGACCTGATCTGCGCCACGAGCGATGCGGGTCCCCCTGAGGTCATTGACACACTCCGCCAGTCCGGCCTTGCCTTTGCCCTGATACCCCATGTTCCGACAGTTGACGGCATCCTCCAGAAGATCGCGTTGATCGGCACCCTGCTTGATTCGGACACAGCGGCGGCCGCATTGGCGGAAGATTGCAGGCACAGGGCGGAGGCATTGGCCGCCAAGGTCCGCAGCCTTTCGGGACCGAAACCCAAGGTGCTTTTCATCCTGAGCTTTTCCGATGGCCGCCTGATTGCGGGAGGATCGCATACGGGGGCGGATTCGGTGATCGCCATGGCGGGCGGCAGCAATGTTGCCGCCGCCATGTCGGGATATAAGCCACTCTCGCCCGAGACGCTGCTGGCCGATCCGCCGGATGCCATCGTGACGATGAGCGGCGCAGGGATCGCGCCGGACCGTCAGGCCATTCTGGACTATGCACCGCTTGCATCCTCGCCCGCTGTCCTTCACGGGGCGATCCGGGCCTTTGATGGCGCGTCGCTCCTGGGGTTCGGCCCGCGCACCATCGCGGCGGCGGGAGACCTCGCGGACTTCCTCCACACGCCCGCCACGCCGTGACCCCGGCGGGCGAAGCACGCGGGCGGCTGAGCCCGAGGGCCATGGCGGGGCTCCATGCCGCCGTCATCGCGGCCCTTCTGCTTGCGGCACTGTCTTCAGTGCTGTCAGGTGCTGTGAACCTCGGATTGCGGGACGTGATGATGGCGATCATGTCTCCCGCAGAGGCCTCGGCGCGGGATGTCTCGATCCTGTGGAGTGTGCGGCTGCCGCGCACGGTGATGGCGATGCTGGTGGGCGCGGGGTTGGGCATCAGCGGTGCGGTGATGCAGGGGCTGTTCCGCAATTCGCTCGCGGACCCTGGTCTGACGGGCGTCTCCTCCGGGGCGGCGCTGGGCGCCGTCACCACCATCGTCCTCGGCCAGAACCTGCTGGGCAGGAGTGCAGCCTATCTTTTGCCACCTGCGGCTTTTCTGGGCGGATTGCTCGTCACCTTCCTGCTTTACGGTCTTGCCACGCGTAGCGGGCGCACCTCCGTCAGCATGATGCTGCTGGGGGGCATTGCCATTGGGGCGCTCAGCATGGCGGCGACGGGATTGCTCATCTTCATCAGCAGCGAGCAGCAATTGCGCGAGCTTACATTCTGGAGCATGGGAAGCCTCGCCGGCGCAACATGGGCCAAGGTGGCGAGCCTTCTTGTCTGCGCCACGATCGCCCTGCCCTTCCTGCCGCTGCTGCTGCGAACGCTGGACCGGCTGTCGCTTGGCGAAGCGGAGGCCGCTTACATGGGTGTCAATGTCGAGCGCAGCAAGCTTGCCGCCATCACCCTCACGGCGTTGCTCACCGGCTGTGCCGTGGCGGTCAGCGGGGTCATCGGCTTCGTGGGCCTCATCGTGCCGCATCTCCTGCGCATCGGCATTGGGCCATCGCACCGGTTGTTGCTGCCAATGTCAGCTCTACTGGGCGCACTCCTCATGCTGATCGCGGATCAGATCGCACGCAGCATTGCGGCCCCGGCGGAACTTCCCATCGGCATCGTGACGGCGGCCGTCGGTGGCCCCGTCTTCCTGTGGATGCTGATGACATCCGCCGCTGCAGAAGTTCACTGATGATCAGCGCCCGCTCGGCAGGCCTCACGCGTGGCGGACGGACCGTGCTGTCCGATGTGTCGCTCGATCTTCGCGGCGAGTTGACTGTGGCCGTGGGCCCGAATGGTGCAGGCAAAAGCACGCTGCTCAAGCTCCTGTCCGGCGGCCTTGCACCCAATCTTGGAACGATAACATTCCAGGGCAAGGCGCTGCATGAATGGGATGCGGCCCGCCTGTCGCAACATCGCGCGGTTCTGTCCCAGAGCCTGGCCATGTCCTTTCCATTTTCGGTCACGGAAGTCGTTGAGCTTCCCTTGCAGACTGTCGCGGCCGGACGGCGGCGGCAGATCAGCGCGCAATCCCTGGCGGAGGTGGGGCTTCTTGGTTTCGAGAACAGGATTGTCCAGCAATTGTCAGGCGGCGAACAGCAGCGGGTTCATCTCGCGCGGGTGCTGAGCCAGCTTTCCGTCCAGTCCGCGCCCCATTTTCTGTTTCTCGACGAGCCGACATCGAGCCTCGATATTCGCCACCAGGTGGAGGTGCTGAAGGTGGTGCGGCGCAGAGTGACAGCCAGTTGCGGGGCTTTCGTGGTTTTGCACGATCTTACCCTGGCCGCGGCCATTGCAGACCGGTTGCTGATCGTGGTGAATGGGCGCATCGCCGCGGATGGCCCGCCGGCGGAGGTGATGGAGGAAGGGCTTCTGTCCGCCGTCTACGGCATCAGCATGTCACGCGCCGTGCTGGACGGCCGCATGATCTTCCATCCGGAGATGTTGGACCTCAACGCCAGATGAGCGTGCAGGCGGCTGCGCGGCCACCTGCACGTGAAGATGTTACGATTCGTCCTTGCCGGCTTGCAGCAAGCCGTAGTTTTCGATGCCGATCTTCCCGATCAGATCGAGTTCGGTTTCGATGTGGTCGATGTGGCCTTCCTCGTCGGCGAGGAGATCCTCAAAGAGCTTCATGGTCACGAAGTCAGAGAGGTTCTGGCAGGCCGTCCGCGCCTCGGTATAGAGTTCGCGAGCGCCATATTCGGCCTTGAGATCGCATTCGAGGACCTCCTTGATGTTCTGGCCGATCATCAGGGGGTCGAGCGTCTGCAGGTTGGGATGGCCTTCGAGCAGGATGATGCGCGCCACAAGCCTGTCGGCATGGCGCATTTCTTCGACCGATTCTTCGCGTTCATGCTTGGCGAGCCTGACGAAGCCCCAATCCTCGAGCAGGCGGTAATGCAGCCAATACTGGCTCACCGCCGTCAATTCGCTCCTGAGCGCGCGGTTCAGATATTCGATGACTGTGGAGTGACCCTTCATGGCGTGCCTTTCTGCCGGTTGACATGTGCGCTATTGGCCATAGTCCGGCTGCAGGTGCAAGCCTTCCGTGCACAGCAGCACATTTCCTGGTTGAGCGCTGCGAAGAATGCAGCTCTTGCGATATGGAACAGATATGCAAGCGTGCGCTTTGATCAGCCAGCACATCTTGCCAGGGAGGAATGACCATGACGCCGAAGAACACAATCTGCATCTGGTATGACAAGGACGCGGAAGCGGCGGCAGAATTCTACGCCGCGACCTTTCCAGACAGCGAGGTGACGGGCGTCTACAAAGCGCCTGGCGACTATCCGTCGGGCAAGAAGGGCGATGTTCTGACGGTGCTCTTCACCGTCTGCGGGATTCCCTGCCTTGGCCTCAATGGCGGGCCGATGTTCACCCACACGGAGGCCATGTCCTTTCAGATCGCCACGGACGACCAGGCAGAGACCGACCGCTATTGGAATGCAATTGTCGGGAATGGCGGCAAGGAAAGCGCCTGCGGCTGGTGCAAGGACAAATGGGGCATTTCCTGGCAGATCACGCCGCGGGCGCTGACGGATGCGCTTGCTGCGGGCGGTGCGGAAGCCGAGCGCGCTTTTGCCGCCATGATGGAGATGACGAAGATCGATGTTGCCGCCATCGAGGCCGCCCGCCGCGGCTGAACGGGCGGGGCTGCTATTGGCCCAGTTCCGCTGATGGCTGCTCTCCACGCGCATTGGCAAGGAGTGCGGCGGCGAGTGCTGCGCGATCGCCTGAATAATCCCGGCTGATGGATGAGCTGCGCTGGCGCACCGCCCAGCGGGCATCAGCCAGCAGTGCCGCCCCAACGGCCTCGGGCAGGTGCCGGCCGCGGATCAGGTCCGACATGCGTTCGGCCAGCGCAAGTGTCGGGGCATTCAGGTCCCCCGCGGTCGCCTGCGGCATGAGAGAGGCATCGACCACGCGCAGGCCCTCAACACCCCTCACCCTTGCATCGGGCGTCGTCACCGCATTGGCATCCGTCCCCATGCGGCAGGTGCCGCAAGGGTGATAGGCACTCTCCACCTTGCGCTTCAGGAAGGAATCGAGTGCGGCATCATCCTGCACCGCAGCGCCCGGTGCGAGCTCGTCCCCGCGGAAGGGCGCGAACACCGCTTGCGCGAAAATCTCCCGCGTGAGGCGCATGCAGGCGCGAAATTCCAGCCAGTCATCGGGGTGGGACATGTAATTGAAGCGCACCCGCGGCAGGCTCTGGGCGGAGGCGTCCCGCAGGCGCACATGCCCACGGCTTTTCGAGCGCTTGGTGCCGACATGGACCTGAAATCCATGGCCCGTTGCAAGGCTCTTTCCGTCATAGGAAATGGCGAGCGGCAGGAAGTGATACTGGATATCCGGATAGACGATCCCTGCCCGGCTGCGGATGTGGCCGCCGCTTTCGAAGTGGTTGGTGGCACCCAGGCCCTTGCGGGTTGCCAGCCACTCCAGCCCGATCCGGGCCTTGCCCCACAGGCTTTGCGTGGGAAACAGCGTGAGGGGCTCGGTGCAGGCCATCTGGATATAGAGTTCGAGATGGTCCATCAGATTTTCGCCCACCTCCGGCGCATCATGGACGACGGCAATGCCGTGCTGCTTCAGTTCGGCAGCAGGCCCGATGCCGGACCGCTTCAGGATCACCGGAGACATGATGGAGCCTGCGGAGAGGATCACCTCGCGCTTTGCGCTCGCCTGCCGCAGCGTGCCATCCGGCAGGCGATAGGACAGGCCCGTCGCGCGGCGGCCGTCGAACAGAATGCGGTCCACCGTGGCGCCGGTGACGACATGAACATTGCCGCGCGCCATGGCCGGGCGCAGATAGGCCCGTGCCGCACTCATGCGCAGGCCGCCCCCCACATTCATTTCCATGGGGCCGAAGCCTTCATGCTGCAACTCGTTCATATTGCGGCTGCGGGCATAGCCGGCCTGAACGCCGGCCTCGACGAAGACCTGATAGAGCGGGTTGCTCTGAAGGCCGCGGTTGATCTTCACGGGGCCATCGGTTCCGCGTAAGGGGCCGCCGCCCTCCACCGCCTCGAGCCTCTGGAAATAGGGGAGCACGTTGGACCAGCGCCAGCCATCGGCGCCGAGCGCCTCCCACAGCTCATAGTCCATGGGGTTGCCGCGCACCCAGCACATGCCATTGATGGCCGATGATCCGCCAAGCCCCCGGCCGCGGGGCAGGTTGACTTCCCGGCCATCCAGACCGGGCTCCGGCTCCGTCCGCATGCCCCAGTTGAAGCGGCTTGTGTTCATCGGGATCGAGAGTGCCGCCGGCATGTCGATGATGACGGCCCTTTCGGACCCTCCTGCCTCCAGCACCAGTATGCGCAGGCTGGGGTCTTCACCCAGGCGGTTGGCCAGCACGCAGCCCGCGGACCCTGCACCGGCGATCACATAGTCATAGGCGCTGCTCTCCGGCATGGCCTAGCCGACGATCACGTAATATTTGAGCAGGGAGCCGGGCTGATGCCAGGTGCCGCGGAAACCTTTGGGCACCAGAAAGGCATCGCCCTTGCGATAGGTGTCGCGGAAGCCCTCGCCCTCCAGCGTCACTTCGCCCTCGAGCACGATCATGAACTCATCGACGGGGTAGTCGTCATAATGCTCGGTATAGGGCCCGCAGCGCCAGATGCCGGCGCGGAGGCCAGCTTCCGGCCGGGAAAAATAGGCGTGATCGCGGCCCATGGGCACGCCGCTCAGAAGCTCGGCATGTTCGAGCGGCTGATCCGGCAGGGTCTGCCAGCCCTCGGGTCCGGTGGCGGAGAGGCGGATGGGATCGGGCATGGCGGCTCCTGTGGGTTTCGGCCACGCGAAACTCGCCGCGCAACACCCCTGGTGACAAGTCAAAAGTTTTCGCCCAGAGTAACTTCAAGTTACGGAACAACATGACAGCTCGCCCCTCTCTCACCGCCCTGCGCGCCTTCGAGGCCGTTGCCCGTCATTTGAGCATTTCGGGTGCGGCGGCGGAACTCAACGTCACGCGGCCCGCCGTCTCCCGCCAGATGCGGCTCCTGGAGGCGGAACTGGGCACGTCCCTGCTGCTGCGCAGCGGCAATGCAATTGATCTGACGGTCGCTGGACGAGAGCTGTTCAATGGCCTGGCGCGCGGCTTCGACATCATCGCCGCCACCACCGAGGCGGTGGGCCGCCGCGCCCGTGAGGGGCGGCGCTTGCGCATTCTCGTGTGCCGGGATTTTGCCTCAAGCTGGCTTTCAGGGCAGATCGGCGCCTTCATGGTGACCAACCCGGGAATCGCAATCGAGATCACGGTCGAAAAGAACGGGCAGTTTCGGCTGGGGGAAGATTTCGACATCCGAATCTTCTACGGTCTGCCCGGCAATCATGCTGCGGGAGGGCTCATCGAAACCGAACTCCTGCGCTGGATCGACATGCCGGTGTGCACGCTGGGATTTTATGAAACGCATCTGTCGGGCGGCCGCACACCCTGCGATGCGCCCCATCTGACCGACTCCAATTACGATATCTGGGATGAATGGTGCAGGCTCACAGGCGTGGAGGCGGGCGGTCCCCGCCGCCGCAACACTGTGTTCAACGAAACCACGCTCTGCCTTTCCGTCGCGCGCTCAGGAGCGGGGCTGACCATTGGCGACAGCTTCCTGGCACTGCCCGCGATCCTGGCGGGCGAGCTCATCACGCCTTTCGCCCGTGGCCTGGTGAGCGCGCAAACCTATTCGCTGTTCACATCGCCAAGTGCCGCGCCCCCCGATGTGGCGCGCTTCGCAAGCTGGCTGAAGGCCGCCGTTTCCGCCTATCAAGACATGGTCGCGCGGGAGCTTTCGGCCAGGGGCATCAGACTGATCGAGCGCTAGTCCACTGTGGTTTCGGGCGCGGCGATGTGAACGGCCAGCAGGCAGCCATTGGGCGTGTGCGAGCAATGCTCGGTGCCGTCCCGCAGCCATACGAGGTCACCCTTGCGGAACACCGTGCCGTCATTCTCGATCAGTTCACCTTCGAGGATCAGGAATTGTTCATGGCCATTGTGGCGGTGGGGGCGCGTCGTCATGCCCGCCGGCATGCGGTAGACGTGAAAGCCAACCCCCAGCGGTTCCTTGTCATTCAGCTGCAGGACGCCGTCTCCCAGCGTCAGGCCGTCATCAAACACGAAAGGCTCAAACGCCGCCTCATAGATATTGGCGATGCGGCGGTCCTCCGGCTTCACTTGCTTCATGGTCGTCTCTTCCTCGCAGGCATGACATCTGGCCGCCAGCATAGGTGGGGGCGCCGGATTTTCAAGTCTTGAGCCAAGGAAGCGCGGTCAAAAAAAGGGGCTGCCAGAATGGTCGGCAGCCCAAGTCCAGGGAGGAAACGTCACTGCCGCCAATGCTCATCGCAAAGGGCAGCAACCATGTTTTTCTAGCACCCGCCTTGCATCCGCACAGCTGAGAAGATCGGAGGTGAAAGGCTAATATTCCTCAACAATGATCGCATGACCGCGGCGCGCGGGCGGCTCACCTCGGCCTGGCCGGTATCGGCCCTCGACGGCATATCAGGCTGCATCGGACACGAGGCGGCATCAGGCATTCAGATTGTAGCTGTCGTAGAGAACTTTCCAGGAGCCCTTCACCTTCTTCCACACGACCAGATATTTCGCGATCTGAACGGTGGTGGTGTAGGGATTGGTGTTCTGTGTGAAGCGCACGATGCCATAGTCCGTGGCGAGCTCGCCGTCCTGCGAGAAGGTGATGGTTTCCGGTGTGAATTCGAGGGCCAGTCCGTCAATGCTGTCCAGCATTGTCTTCCACATCGCCTTGATCTGCGCTGTGCCATGGACGGGGGGCGTTCCCGGCCAGACGAGTGAGCCATCCTTGGCGTAAAAGCCGACAACCGCTTCGAGGTTCTTCGCGGTGGCGGCTTCGCCCCACTGCTTGTCCAGCTTGCGGATCTGTTTGTCATTCGACTCGAAGTTCTTTGCCTTCATCTTGCCGTCCTCCGTTTGGGTTTGAGGGGTGTTGCATCAGCCGTGCTGCGCGGCGGCCGGCCCGAGAGGCGATCCAGCAGCCGGGCCGCTGCGATGAGATCTCCGGTGCCGAAGCCTTCGCTAAACCAGCGATGGATGGGTGCGAGAAGATCAAGCGCCTGTTGACGCTTGCCCTGGCCGTCGAGAAGCTCCGCGAGCGTCATGGCGCTGCGCAGCTCCCATGATTTTGCTTCTTGTGACCGCGCCAGCGCGATCGACCGGCGCAGCAGGCGCTCGGCCTGCGCCTCCTCACCCTGCGTAGCGGCCAGCCAGCCGCGAAGCCGCAGCACTTCGGCGAAGTGGCTGCGCTCTTCGCCCCGCTCGATGCGGGCAATGCTGTCTTCCATCGCCTGCCGCGCGGCCTCGGTCTCCCCCGCCAGCGCCAGCGCCTCACCGCGGAGTGCCAGAAGATAGGCGATCCAGATGCGGTGGCCGGTGGAGGCGAGCCGCGCAACGCTGCGTTCGATCTGCGTGGCAGCCTCGGCATGGCGGCCCGCGCGCAGCCAGGCCACGCCACGGCTGATCTCCCCCATCATTTCGAAGAACAGAGACACGCCATAGCGGCGGCCCACGGCATTGGCTTCATCGGCGCGCCGTTCAAGCTCATCGGGCAGGCGGAGAAAGTCAAAGACTTGTGCGCCCAGCGTGAGCGAGAAGGCGAGGTCGAAGGGGTGGCCGCGGCGTCGCGCATGCTCGTCCCGCGCATCGCTCGCCGCCACCGCCTGGTCCGGATATCCCAGCATCCAGAGGTATTGGCCGCGATAGATCGATTCGCCCGTCAGCGGGTCGGTGTTGGTCTGCCGCACCACATGCCAGTGCTTTTGCGGGTCATACATGGCCTGCAGAAGATCGCCATGGCGGCGGGCCAGAGTGAGTTTGCCCTGCCAGTAGGATGAGCCCGAAATAGCACGATGGGCGACGACCGTCAGGTCTCCGTCGCCCGTCTCTTCGCCCAGAGCCTGCATGCGTTCAGCCCAGCGCAGGGACAGCGCTAGCTGGTCCGTGCACATGGAGTGAACCCAGAGGGCATTGAGAATGGGGAGATAGCTTTCACTGTGGCTTCGCGCGGCCGCGAGCGCCCAGGCGGGCTCAAGCACGGTGCTGAGCTCCGGATGGCCCCAGCCACGCTCCGCCACCAGCACGGGCCCCAGCGCCGCGCGATAGCGGAGTTCCAGCACATCGCGCTCTTCACTCGCGGGCAAGGCCGCGATCTGCGTCAGACCCTTGCGGAGGTGGCTTGCCGCCTCGCTGACGGCAAAGCGCTTCATGGCGATGTCCGCCGCCTTGAGCCAGAGGGGAACGGCGCTGGCCTGTGCGCCGGCCTCCGTCAGATGATGGGCGACGAGTTCCGGCTGGCGTTCGGCCAGGCCAGGATCCTGCTCGGCCAGGAGTTCCGCCACGCGTTTGTGGAGGGTCTTGCGCTGGCTCAACAGCAGTGAGTCATAGGCGGCATCCTGCACCAGCGCGTGCTTGAACACATAGAACCTGCTGCCACCGCGCTCTTCGACATGGGCGAGACCGGAATCGACAAGCTGTGCCAGACCGTCATGGAGCAGCGGCAATTCCCGGGCGCTCCCGAGGGAGGCAAGGAAATCCTGGCTGAAGCTGCGGCCCACCACAGCACCCAGCTGCGCCACGCGCTTGGCCTTTGCCAGCCGGTCGAGGCGTGCGGTGAGCGAGCCGCGGAGCGAGTCCGGCAGAGACACGTTCACCACGCCACCCGCCTGCACATAGCGGTCGCCTTCGGCCACAAGCTGGCCGGACTCGATCAGGGCGCGGGTCATTTCCTCCACGAACAGCGGCACGCCATCGGTTTTCTCGACGATGGTGTTCTCGATTGCCGGTGGAAGCGAGCGGCCTTCGGCACAGCGGCGGATCATCGCGCGGCTCTGCTCCGCGGTGAGGCGAGGCAGCGCCAGCAGGCTGCACTGCGCCGCACCGGCCCAGCGCGGGCAAAACTCCGGCCGGTAGGTTGCCACCACCAGAACAGGCATCTGCCCGAGGCGCGACACCAGCAGGTCGATCGTTTCAAGCGTGGTGGCATCGGCCCAGTGCAGGTCTTCGAAGAGCATGACGGCGGGCGCGGCCGCGCTGGCGGAGGCAATCATCGCCATGAGAATGCGCAGGGTTTCCGCCTTGGCCAACCGCGGGCTTTCGGTGATCTCGCCAAAGCGGTGGGCAAAAGGCACCACCATCAGGGCTGCTATGAAGCGGACGTCGGCCACAGGAAGCCGATGGCGGCCGCAGACCAGCGCTTCGATGCGGTCCAGCCGCTCTCCGGCCGAAAGGCTGCGGTTGAAGCCCATGGTCGATTCGAAATGGGCGATCACGGGAAACAGTGGTGTTGCCAGATGGAACGGCGAACACTGAAAGCGGATCAGGCGGTTGGTGGGCGTCACGATGCGGGCGCAGAGATCCGCGGCGATGCGGCTCTTGCCTATTCCCGGCTCGCCGCTGATGCCGATGATGCGGCCCACGTGGAGCTTGTTCACCTCGTCCCACAGGCCTTCCAGCCTGGTCAATTCATCAGCCCGGCCGACGGGCGCATCTTCAACAGGAGTTGCGGCATCTGCCGGTATGTTTTCCTGTCCTTCCACGCTGTAGACCGGAACAGGCTTCACAAAGCCTTTCAGGATCAGTCCGTCGAGCGAACGATAGCGGAAGGCGCCGCCCGCCAGCTTGCGCACCTTGGAGCTCACCACGAGTGAGCCGGGCTCGGCCGCCGCCTGCAGCCTTGCAGCGAGGTTCATCGCATCACCCACCGCATTCCGGCCCCCAGCGGATACCACCACCGTGCCGCTGGCAATGCCGATCCTGAGTTCAAGCGGGTGCGCCAGGCCATTCACGCCAGACAGAATGTCGAGCCCCGCATTGATGGCACGCTCCGCTTCGCGTTCATTGGCCAGCGGATAGCCGAAAAAGGCGACGATCCCGTCCCCCAGCCGCTGGAAGAGATAGCCCTCATAGCGGGCGAGGCAGACCGCGCAGAGGGCCTCGTAGTCCTTCATGACGGCGCTCAGCACTTCCGGGTCATGCTGCTGGGCGAGGCTGGTGTAGCCCACCACGTCACAGAACAGCACCGTCAGCTGGCGGCGTTGCTCTTCCACCTCCTCACTGCCGGCCGGATCAGGCGTGAGCGCTCTCAGCGCCGCGGCAAGCCGCTTGCGCGCCCCGAAGGGAAGGCCAAGCTCCGCCAGATCCTGTTCGGTCAAAATCCGCAGTGTTGCGAAGTCCACGTCGTTTTCGATGAACAGCGCCTCGTGCTGCTCCAGGCCGTGGAGGCGCAGCCACTGGGAGAGCGCATTCATGCGGCGGAGACCAGAACGCCCTTGCGGCTGAGCCACAAGGCAATCGACACGGCGGTGGCCGCGGGCATATGGCGCGACCAGTTGCGGGCCAGTGCTGCGATGCTTCCTTGGGTGATGCCCGAAATCAAGGGTGCGAGAGGCTGATGGGCGAGAAAGGCCACGGGCTCATCAAGCGCGGGGTGGACGAGGGATGACCTCATCTCCACAAAGGCGCGACCGAGGCACGGCACATCCACAAGCCGGGCGGCAGGCGAAAGCCTGACCTCATGGTCGAGGCCCAAACTTGCTTCCGGGCCCGCAGCGGGAGGTGCAGACCCTGCGCGCGCCGACCAGAACGGGTCTGGCCGGCTGCGTGCGGCAGCGGCGTAATGTGTGCCGGCCCAGGCAGCATGGCGGGCAGCAGCAGCCGACAGGCTGTTGCGGTAGAAATCCTGAGCAGCACCCACCAGATCCCGGCGCCGGAGCAGGGTGTTGGCGACGATGGCGCCTGACAGCGCCGTCTGCACCGCGCGCTGTACGCCGCTGGAAGATATCGGATCGAGCGCCAGCGCGGCATCGCCCAGCCTGATGCTGCGAGGTGTGACCGGCTCCTCCACCAGAAAAGGTGTGGCATCAGTTGCGCAAACTTTTCCCATGGCTTTGGCGCCTTGCAGGCCATTCAGAAGGGGCGAGGATTCGATCAGGCGGCGGTACCGGTCTTCGAGCCCGTCTTCACCCATGTCATGCAAGGTGGCCGGCGAGACAAATGCTTGCGCGGTGTAGCGCCCGCCCGGCAGCGGAATGCCCCAGAACCAGCCGCGCGCGCCTGCTGCGACGGTCGCATGCTGCGGCAGATTTGCACTCTGCCATTCGGCATAGACGGCCAGCGTGCGCGCGCCCATGGCGCGGCGGCGCGCGCCGGCCTGGCCGCTGCGGCCGCGCGCATCCGCAATGAGATCGGTACGGATCAGTTCCTGGCCTCCGCCATGCGCCACGAGAACGTCCCACCCGTGGTCCGACGCCGTCTGCGACACCAGCGTTGCGGGCTGAAGCACGCGCACGCCCTGGCGGATGGCGTGGCTGAGCAACAGCTGATCGAAGCGGCCACGGTCCACCAGAAGCCCCTCTGCCCCCGGCTTCATGCGGACCACAGTGTCATCCTCCCACAGCACGTGCACGTCGCGGGCGGTGGGGAAAGCCTCGCGCTCGACCATGGGCCATGCACCGGTGGCTTTCAGCAGATCCCGCACGCCAGGCGTCAGGGACTCGCCCAGCCGCGGGCGTGGAAAGGCCAGCCGTTCGACCAGGGTCACCTCGGCACCAAACTCCGCCATGCGGGCGGCGAAGCTCGCACCTGCCGGACCCCCACCGATGACAAGCACGCTTGGCATGTGGCGCCCTTCAGCCAAGACCTGCGCCGGCGGGGAGGCGCAGATAGGCTTCGATGCAATATTGCAGCCAGCCACGGATATAGTCACAGGCGGGCCGGCCCCGGCGGATCACCTCATGATGGCAACCGCCGCCGCACAGATAGCGCGCCCAGCAGGTGTTGCAGGGCTCCTGCCGGTGCACATGGCGTTCAGCAAGCCAACGGGACCTGCGTTCAGTGTCGATACCGCTGGCGAGGTTCCCCATGGCGCCTGCTTCATCGCCCACGAAACGGTGACAGGCCGAAAGCTCGCCCTCGGCTGAAACGCCAAGATATCCCGCACCCGCCCCGCAGGGATAGGGACGGTGCGTGCCGCGGCGAATTTCGCGCAGGGCATTGGTCATGTTGGCGAAGGCATAGCGCTCGCCCCGCCCCACGCGGCGCTCGAACTCCTGGCCGCAGCCGATCATCTCTTCCAGCATCACCTCAAGCCCGGCGGCTGACATTTCTTCCTTGCCGGTGGGTGAGGCGAGCATGGGAGAGAAGCCCACGCTGTGAAAGCCCAGATCAAGAAACGTATCGAGCGTCTCGCGCAGGCCGAGATTGCGCGGTGTCACGGTGACGCGGGCTGACACCTGCATCCGCCTTTGTGCGCTCAGCAGCGGCGTGAGGCGGCGCAATATGGCGTCGAAGCTTCCACGCCCGCTGCGGTAGGGGCGAAGCGCATCATGAACGTCGCGCGTGCCATCGAGGCTGATGGTGACGGCAAAGCCATGGGCTTCGAAGAAATCCGCATCCGCCGCCTCGACCAGCGTGCCATTGGTGGTGATGGAAAAGGTAACCGTCTGGCCGCGGCGTTCTGCAGAATTCCGTGCATGCTGGGTCGCGGCCTTCAGCACGGCGCGATTGGCGAGCGGCTCTCCGCCGAGAAAGGCCAGATTGATCCTGGCGCCTTCCGGAGCCCCGGCCGTCAGCATGTCGATTGCGGCCAGCGCGGTTTCCAGCGGCATGTCCTTGGGTTTGCCGCCAAACTCGCCCTGCTGGGCATAGCAATAGCTGCAGCCGAGATTGCATTTCTGCGCAACGGCAAGCGACAGCGCATGAACTGCCGGTGCGTCGAGCGGCGTGTCGTCAATATAAGGAGCAGCGCTGAGGCCGGCGCTTGCCAAAAGCCCGGGGAGCAGACTGGCACCCTGCTCCGCCATGGCTTCGGCGAGCCCGGCGAAGAGCGCGTCATTCACCTCGAACAGGCGGCTGCCATCGGCAAGGAAAACATGGTTTGCGTTGTCTGACGAGATCAGGTGGAGCTCCGGCACACGCGGGCTCGCTGCTTCCATGTAATGCCTGGCGGAGGTCGTGCTCATCGCTTTTTCGCAGGCTCCATGGCGGGGCCTTCCACAAGGTCCCGGCCCTTCACCTGGAATCGCAGCCATTTTTCCCATTGGGTGAAGAGATCATCATAGAAGACCAGGCGCTGGTCAGCGTAATCATCGGGCACATATCTGCCAGTGCGTTCCTTCTGGAACCAGTTGTCGCCGTGGCTCAAGCCATCCGCACCGGTTTCCACATTGACGAAATCCGGCCGCGCCGAGGCCCAGTAATAGCAGGAGCATTCGCGGTAATCATTCTGCCAGGGCGAACACAGGCCCTGCGTCAGCTCACCGGGTTCCGCCAGCGCTTCGGAAATCACCGCTGTGCCCGGTTCAAAGAAATGGCGAACCTTGAAGCGGAACGGCGTCCAGCTGTTCTCATCCTCAGGGTCGGGGATCGCGCCGCCGTGATCGCCCATGGCAAAATAACACATGACCGATTTCCCCTGGCGCTCGGCCAGCACGCGGGACAGCGCATTCGACCATTCGAGCGGAGCTGCACCGAAGGGGTTGTCCGAAGAGGTCAGCTTGATCGCGCCTTCTGGGTCCGAACTGGCGGGGCCCAGAATGAAATTGGTGGTGCGCACCACATCGCGCTTGTCAAAGCGCTTCCCCTTCTTGCGCGGCTTGACCGGGGGCTCATCACCATCGAGATCGACCGCCATGAGCCTGGCGAATTTCAGCTTTTGGCCCGTCTCGTCAACCATCACCAGATTGTCGTATTCGCGCAAGGTGATGCCATGGAACATACGCCGCCACACGGCGCGGAAATCAAGTTCGAGCCCGGGGCAGCAATTGGCAACGGAGGTTTCCGGCCGTGAGCTGAGCGGATTGCCGGCCGCAATGTGGAACAGCTGCGCCGTCAGGTTCTTTGGCGTGAGGCGCGGCGGGGCGGGTTCGGCACGGTCTGCACCCTGTGTCTCGAAGCGGCGTTCTGCGATCCGCCTGATTGTCTGGATCTGCCGGTAGGTGAGTGCCAGATAGCTGTTGTCCGCGCCGCACATGAGGGCTGGCATCTTGCGCCGCCCATGGTCGGTGAAGTCCGACACCTGGTCCGGCAGGCGCAGGAGCTTCACGAACCAGGGTGCTGCACCCCCACGAAGCGCTGCATAGACCTGCTGATGCAAGGTCATGATGGCGAGCGTGTCCACGCCCTCGGGCGTCATGACCGGGCGGATGGCACGTTCGGTGTCGGCGGCCTCCTCCTCAGGCATGGAATCGAGGCTGAGCGAAGATCGGCCATCGATATCATTGCCGTTCATCACCCGCACATTCATGAAGCGCACCGTCTCGAAGGCGCGGCGCACAATATCCTCGGCGCGGGCACGAGTCACGTCCAGCGGCTCTTCGGGGTCGACGCCGGGGCCTTCGATCACCTGCTCCAGATCATCTGCAAGGCTGCGCACGAAGAGGGAGTCGGGTGCCACCATGGGCGGCCCGGCGCAGATGCGCGCTGCCGCAACGAGCTTCTGGCCATCGACCTTGAGGGAGACCTCGACGATGCCATCACAGGCGTCATCGAAATAGCCGCGGCTGACCGCCTGATTGTTATAGAGCCAGGAGGGCGCCGGCGGCGTGATGGCGAAGAGTGCGGGTGGAACCGTTTCGGCAATGCCGTCTTCATCGCCATCATTGGAGAAGTGATACCAGGGGCCGCGCGCATGATCGTAAATCATGCGGTCTTCCGCGATGATCTGCTTGCCGTCTTCCGTGTCACCGGGCTTGAACGTGTCTGCGCCATAGATCAACCCCTTGGCGGGGGTGAAGCGCAGGCGGATTTCCGGATGCCGGTCATTGGGCCTGATGTAGCGCACATGGCCGAAGGCAACGGCGCTCTTCTTGGAGACGAAGTTCGCACAGCGGCCAAGCAGCGGCTCCTCATCGTGATGGGAGAACCAGCCGGTATCAGCGGCGATCACATCATCATCACACTGGGTGCGGCGCGCGATCTTGCGATTGGCAACGCGCACCCGCCAGCGCAGGGCCTTCTCAGTGAGGCCGTTCTCTTCAAGAAGCTGTGCCGTCAGCGGCACCAGCTCATCGCGGGAGGTAACGGCAAACACTTCCAGAAAAGGCGCCACGGGACGGATGTGGCCATCGGATGTGAAGGCAATGTTTTCCGCGGTGCGGCTGCCGCTGATCTCGCCTGACGTGGGGTCGATCAGGAGGGTTTTCGCCGGGACGATGCGGCGGTAGCCCAGCGTGTCGCCGTCATCGACGGTGACCGTATAATTGTCGAGCGGATCCTCCGCGGCACCCAGACGGCCGATCGCGAGCGGAGGCAGGATCCGGAGGGCCTTGATCGTTGTGGGGGGCTCCTTCGTCATGAATGCGTCCTCACCTGGGGTGCGCGCAGTATGCCGTCGATCCAGCCAAGTGCGGCATGGTCAAGCTCGAGCAGGCTCTGCAGATAGGCGCCGCCCAAGGGCCCGATGTTGGACTGCAGACGATCGACGATTTCCATCGAACCCGTGTAGAGATCGCGGTGCAGCCGGAACGTATCGACATGGGCCGCCGGCATGTTGAGCGTATAGGGTGTCTCGAAAGGAGGCCCTGCGAAGATATCGCCATCATCGTCTTCGCCGACCTTCATCTGCACCAGCAGCCCCGCGATGGTCTTCAAATTGTACATTTCCCCAAAGGCCCGGTGCATGACCATGCCGCGAAGGTTGGGCGTACCCGGCCGCACCACGCGCGACAGGCGGAAGCTGTGGGCCAGAAACGTCAGCAGCATGCGGTAACGGAGGTTGAACAGCAGCGCCCAGTCCAGCACCGCAGGATCGGTGATCCGGGTCTGGTGCAGCGCCACCGTGGGCCTCGTGGCCGGATTGCGGATCACGCGGCGATAGGGCCGCCAATGCTGCGGGTAATGCTGCCAGATGGTCAGGAAGCGCTCGAAATGGGAGAGTTCGAGCTGGTCTTCGTCATCTTCGTTTTGCTTGCGCTTCAGCTTGTGGGGATGCTGGAGATGCACGGCTTCGCCCTGGCCGCTGATGGCCCGCAAGGCCAACAGCGCTTCGGCGCGCGTTGCGGCGCGCATGACGATGACATTCGCGCGCGTCGATCCTGCGTTCTGCGACAGGATATCGCCCGTGGGCGAGAGCAGCTTCGGGTCCGGTGCATAGCCCCGGCCCCAATCATCCCAGGAGGCCTGGGCCTCATAGCTCATCTCGTCCAGGTCGCTGTCCGGAACATAGTTGGGATCAGAAAAGACCCTGATGATCTCCTCGTACAACAGAGCAACCGGCTGCGGTGTCACCTTGCCGAAGCCCAAATCCTTGGAGAGGCGCTTCGTCTCCTTGCGGATGGGCCTCAGCTGATGATGCTTGAGAAATTCTTCGAGCCCCTCGCGAAGATGCGCGCTGGACTTCAGATGCGCCTCGAGCTCAGGGGACATCTCGGCGAAGGTGAAGCTTGCCGCCACATCCCGGCTGAGCGGATCGAGCACGAAGGGAATGGGACTCAATGCCTCCTCGAACGCCGTCTGGGCACGGGTGAAGCTGGGCGGTGCGCCGAGCAGGGCGAGAAGATTCTGCACGGTGAGAAGATGCCCCATCTCCTCCTTGGCGACTTCGAGAATGTTTTTCTGCCAGCCCCGCACTTCAGCGGACTGGTCGGGCTTGAGGCCCGGGTGGCCAAGCGAATAGGCCGCATAGAGATATTGAACCATCAGCCCATGTTCCACCTGGGCTGCAAGGTGAAGCAGCGTGATCAGATAATCGCGCCACGTCATGCCCGGGCTTTTCTGGAACTGAACGGCGCCCTTTGCCGTATCGGGTGTCGCGAGGACGCTGTAGACTTCGCCCGCGCTCATGACCGGTATTCCACACGTAACGGCTGTGAAAATAGGAAGATAGTGCCTGTTCCCCTGCCGCCCACCTTCGTCTACCTTCCCTGGGTAACGATATCAGTAGTTGTTTTTTGCTTAGTAACATGGCCGTTCTGCAAAGTCGACTCTCTCAACGGAGAGCTGCGGCAAGGTGTGATGAGAGGTGAGAAGCGCGTGAGTAAGACCATTGCAGAAAGTTTCCGGGCTTTTCAGCTGTTCAACGGTTTCAGTGAGAGCGCGCTCGGCAAGGTGGCCGAACTTTGCGCCGTCAGGGAATATGGTGATGGCGAGCTGGTGATCGGGCATCAGGACACGACATTCGATGTGTTCTTTCTGCTCTCGGGCAAGCTTCAGGTGAATCTCTATTCGGCGGACGGGCAGCGCGTGGGCTTTCATGAGATATTGGCCGGCGTGATGTTCGGTGAGATTTCCGCGTTGGATGGGCTGCCGCGCTCGGCGAGCGTCGAGGCAAGCGGGCGCTGCCGCATCGCCATGCTGCCGCGCCAGCGCTTTCTGCGCATGATTGAGGAAAGCCCGAGCTTCGCAATGGCTGTCTCGCAGCAGCTCGCATCCAATGTGCGCCGGTTGACGACGCGGGTGTTCGAATTCAGCACCATGGCGGTGCGGCATAGGCTTCGGGCCGAATTGCTGCGGCTGGCGGAGCGCGGCACGGCGGCAGGAGATGGCGCCGTCATCGACCCGATGCCCACCCACGCGGAACTCGCGAGCCGCATCAGCACGCACCGTGAAGCCGTCTCGCGCGAAATGGCCTGGCTCGACAGCAACGGCGTGGTGGCCAAGAAGGGCCGCAGCCTGCTGATACCCAGGCCCGATAGGCTGAGAGCCCTTCTCGAGGAAAGCTGGGACGGCTGACGGCCCGTTTCGCCGCCCCTTCGAAATTTTTGCTGCTGTGGGAATCCGCACTGCGTGGCCCCGTCCCTCCTCCTAGCGTGAGGTCATGTTTCGCAGCCAACCCGCGAGACGCTTCACGGAGGAAACGCTCATGACACTGGAAACCTTTGGGTCTACCCGCCCCCTGGCACGCCCCGGTAATACGTTCCGGCCGCTGCAGGCTTTCGCCGCCCTCTTCACCGCCTGGCAGGAACGCCGCCGTGCCAAGGCCGATCTGGCCCTGCTGATGAGCATGGACCCGCATGTGCTCCAGGACATCGGCGTCACGCTCGTCCACACGCCCTATGACAACGGATCGATCATCTCCCACCACCCAGCCGTCATCGCGACGACGATGGCGCCCCGCAGGAACCGGCGCTGAGGGTGCCTTCGCGTGCCCCGTCCGGTTGGTACCTGCGATGAACAGCGCGTCCATGCCGGACCTGGCATACGCGCATTAACCGATCCCCTGCGCTGTGCAGCATCTGGCTCCCGGGCGCTGCACACCGGGGAAAGCGATGGCGGGCGTCCGGCAGACGGCGTCGCTCCCGCGGCCGGCGTTCCGGCGCCTGCCATCGCAGCTTTCTCAATCGCGCCAGGCGGCAGCCTTGCCGCGGGTGATCTTCTTAGCCAGATCCTGTTGCGGGGCCGGATGGACGGCCCTGCCCGCTTCCCCTATCCTCCGGCCAAAATGGGGTGGGGCATGGGTGCGGAGTCGGGTGACCTCCGGAGCGGCAGCATGGCTGTTCCGGGGCGGGGCAGCGGCATTCTTCCGGTTCTGGTGGCAGGCCTCATCGCCGGGCTCGATGGCATCGGCTTCGCCGTCGCCGTCGCGTCCCTGCTGTTCACCGGCGCGCTGGCCAGCGGGCTTTCCATGGGTGCGGGGGCGGCACTGCTCTGCACCATCATCCTGTCAGCCCTCGCAGGCTGGCGCGGCAGCCTACCCACCATGATCTCGCATGTTCAGGACATGGGCGTTGCGGTCCTCGCCGTCACCCTGGGCGGCACGGCAGCGGTGATGGCCGCGGCGCCGGAGCAGCGGGTGGCAACTGCATTCGTTATCATCGCCCTGTCGTCATTCGCCGCCGGTGCTCTGATGTGGCTGACCGGCAAGCTCAGGGCGGGCCAAATCGTGAAGTTCTTTCCTCTTGAGGTGCTGGCGGGCTTCATGGCCGGCACCGGCTGGCTGCTGCTCACGGGCGGCATTGCCATGACAGGCGGCGTAGAGCCCGGCACATCGCTTTGGCTGGCCTTTGCCGATCAAGGCCACCTCAAGCTGATCCTGCCGGGCCTGGCCTTCGGTGGGCTTCTGTACTGGGCCATGGCGCGCTACGGCCACCCGCTTACGCTGCTGGGGTTGCTGCTGGGGGGAATCGCCCTGTTCTATGCCTGGCTCTTCATCACGGGCGGTAGCGTGGCGGATGCGGCCGCGCAGGGCTTCCTGCCCCGGGTCGATACCGATGCCGCGCTGGCGCTGCCCTTCCCGGCCATGCTCTGGCAGGCGGATTGGTCCGTCGTGGCGCAGGGGCTGCCCGGAATTCTGACCGCCGCCCTGCTCTGCCTGTTCGCAGCCTTGATGAACACGAGTGCCCTCGAAATCGCCTCCGGCCGTGAGGCGGACATGGACCGGGACATGAAGCTCACCGGCGGCGGCAATCTGCTCGTCGCCTGCGTGGGCGGGCCACCTGGATACCCCGGACTTGCCATTTCCGTTCTGGCGCAGAAGCTGGGCGTAACCCGGCGCGGCGTCGGCCTGGTGACGGCAGCGGTGGTGCTGGCCGGCTTTCTGTTCTCCCGGCAGATCGTGGCGCATGTGCCGCTCTTCGTGAATGCCGGGCTCATCTTCTACTTCGGCATCGATCTCCTGAAGGACTGGCTGATCGATACCCGCCGCAAGTTCAGCCTGCGGGAATGGTCTGTCGTCGTCGTCATCGTGCTGGTGGTGGCCGTGTCCGGCTTCCTTCAGGCGATTGCCGCGGGCTTCCTGGTGGCCACCGTGCTGTTCGCCTGGAGCTATGCCCATGTGCCGGTGATCCGCAGCACGGCGACCTTGGCCACACTGCCGAGCAGCATCGAGCGCGCCCCGGAAGACTCCGCCTTCATCGCTGCCCATGGCGGCCGGGTGAAGATCATCCAGCTGCAGGGCTTCCTGTTCTTCGGTACTGCGGAGAAGCTGATGGCACCCTTACGCGAGGCGCTGGCGCAGGGCAGTGGCGGCACGCAAGCCGTGGTGCTGGACTTCAGCCATGTGACGAGCCTCGACACGGCGTCGGCAGGTGCCGTGGCAAGGCTTGCGGCAACGGCAGGCCAGGCCAGCCTCGACCTCTATTTCTGCGGACTGAAGCCCCATGTGCTGCAGGTGCTGGAGCGGTCCGGGCTTGCCTCGGCGGAGGGCAAGACCGCCCATCATTTCGATACGCTGGACCAGACGCTCGAACACATCGAACGGCAGTTGCTGGCGGGCCGGGATCAGCCGCCGCAGCCCCTCTCCGCCCTGATGCTCCGCCATGGAACGGTGGCAGGGCTGGAGGCGTTCGGAAGCTTGATCCGCCTGATGCACACGGAAACTGTGGCGCCGGGCCAGGCCATCATCCGCGCCGGCGACCGGGCGGACCGCCTGTTCTTCCTCGAGCGGGGCCGGGCCCAGGTTCTGGTGCCGCGGCCGGGCGGTGGACGGCGGCGCCTGCGCACCATGGAGGCCGGTGCCCTTCTGGGCGATGTGGCCTTCGCGCTCGACGTGCCGCGGACGGCGGACGTGGTGGCCGAAGACGAATGTCAGATCCTGTGGATCACGGTTGAGGACATGCGAAAGCTCGAAGCCACCCGCCCGGAACTGGGCATGGCCCTTCAACGCATTCTCAGCCGGGCGCTGGCGGAAAAGGTTGTGGCCGCCAACCGCCTGACGGACCATATGCGGAGCTGAGGACCTGAAACATTATCTTTCCTCAGAAATTGGAATGGTGTATGGTTTCTGCAGAAAGGAAATTCATGCGAACGGCCCAGACCTATGAAACCCCTCAGGCGGATCCCGCGCCAGTTATCACCAAGGCGGTGATCCGGGCCGCCGAACGGCTGAAAGTCCCGGCGCGGCTGCTCTCCACCATCATCGGGGTGAGCGAGGCCAGCATTTCCCGCATGAAGCGGGGTGACTTCCAGCTGGCGCCCGGAACCAAGCCATTCGAACTCGCGGTTTTGTTCGTGCGGTTGTTCCGCTCCCTTGATGCGATTGTGGGTGGTGACGAGAAGGTGGCCGCCGCTTGGCTGGAAAACCCCAACACGGCGCTCGGCCAGCGCCCCATCGAGAAACTGAAGACGGTGAGCGGGCTTGTCGATGTCATTGCCTATCTGGACGCGCGCCGCGCTCTCATCTGAATTCCAGTCCTTTGCTGGCACGTGCTGGCGCCTGGTTGAGGCGCAGCATCGCGTCTCGACGCTGAAGCTGTCCGACACGCTGGCCGATCAGGCGCTGCTCGAAGGGCTGATCGAGGCGACGAAACCCATGATCCCGCCCGAATGCCAGCACCTCGATTTCCTGCTCGCCACCCCGTTCCGCTATGGCGCGGATTATCCGCGCGGTTCCCGCTTCCGCCGGGCGGGACGCACGCCGGGCGTCTTCTATGCGGCCGAACGGCCGGAGACGGCGGTGGCGGAGATGGCCTTTTACCGCCTGCTGTTCTTCGCCGAATCTCCCGAAACCCCCTGGCCTTCCGATGCCGCGGATTATACCGCCTTTTCCGCCGAGGTTCTGACGGCGCGCGCCCTGGATCTGACAGTGCTGCCGCTCGCACAGGATGAAGCGATCTGGAGCGATCTTCAGGCCTATGAAGGATGCCAGGATCTGGCGGATGCCGCCCGCGCGGAAGGCTGCGAAGCGATTCGCTACCGCTCCGTGCGGGATCCGAAAGCCGGGGCCAATCTTGCTCTTCTCACCTGCAGCACCTTTGCGCGGCCGGCCCCCGTCGAACGGCAGAGCTGGCGCATCAGGCTCAGCGCCTCGGGCGTGCAGGCACTGTGCGAATTTCCGCGCCAGGCACTGGAGTTTCCACACAGTGCCTTCGCCGCAGACCCCCGCATCGGCGCACTCCGCTGGGAGCGCGCCAGGTAACCCATTCTACTTGCGGAGCGTGTCCATCCAGGCCTTGGCGGCAGGGGCGGCGGCAACGAAGTTCAGGCGGTGGTTGGCGCCCTTCACCTCCTGCGCGGCGACCAGATTCTGGCCCTGGTCACTGAGATTGCCGATCAGGATGCCTTGGTAGATGGCGGCCAGCTGCCCGATCATCTCCTTGATCACCTCATCCTGCGAACCGTAGAACATGTGAAGCGGAGACTTGAAATTCTGGCGGTAGGTTTCAGCCTGACGCAGCAACGCGGCATAGCGCGAATTGGCAAAGCGGGCTGGGTCGCGCAGCTCCGGTTTCAGATAGTTCACCAGCGGACGGTCCCCGAGCCTGGTCATGATCGCCTTGAAACCCTCGACGCCGTCATAGGAGCGGTCGTAGATCGCCTTCATGTCATCGTAGACGGACGGATCGAGCGTGGTGGCGGCAAGATCTGCCGGGCCATAATAGTTCTGGTAGGCAAAAACCGTCATGGCGACGATGGTGTTGAGCCAGGGTGCATCCAGCCCGGCGCGGGGATAGAACATCAGCCCGCTGAGCGCTGCGAAGGGATCACTCGGAGCGGAGGCCGTGAAGGTGGCGGTCACGGGGACGCCATCCGATTCAAGCCTCTCCAGCAAACCGCTGGTGTTGAGGCCGCCAAGCGACCAGCCGCCCAGGAAAAGCTGCCCCGGTTCGATGCCCTTGCTCGTCAGGAAGGCCTTCACATCCCAATAAAGATCAGCGCTGGCACGCTGCGTGCTGGATTTCACAAAAAATGCTTCGGGAAGTGCCGCACTGCCGCCCATGCCGAAATAATCGGCAGCGAAGAGTGCGTAGCCATTGCCGGCGAAGAGGCCCGCCATGTAACGGGTTTCATAGGCGCCATCATAAGACGCATTGCCGCTGTCGAAGGAAAAAGATGGCACCTCCTGCTTTCCGAACACGGTGCCATGCTGGTAAGAGATCAGGGGAAGGTGGGCCCGGTCCTTGAGGACGGGGAGGACGAGAAGTCCGGTGGCCGTAATTTTCTTGTCATCCTGCTCGGGAATGCGCGAGTCGTAGCGCACCGTGTAGACTTCAACGCCGTTGGCGGCGGTCGAGACCGGCGGCAGTTCATAACCATCGCCGGGCGTCATCCCTGAAATGAACTTCGCGCGTTCCTGGTCGAGCATCTGGTTCAGTTCGGCCGCGGTCACCGTCCTCACCAGGCTGAAGACAGCGTTTTCGGCAAGGGCGGCCGTGCTGGCAGCCATGAGGCAAAGGAAAGCGATGATCAGCCGCATGGAACGTCTCCAGCCAGAACAGAATGTTGTGAACGATTGTACGAGAGCCATTGGGTAAGCCGGGGAAGTTTGTCAATGAGACTCTGCCATCCCGGCTGATAACCAATGCCGGCGCCGTCACATGATTGTCATATGGAAACCGGAGCATCCCGCAGTGGCACAAACACAATCGATTAAACAAAAGCTCGATCTGCGGCGCGCCATCACCTCCTCAGCCTTCGTGATGATATTGCTGGTGGCGGTGATGGGGCTGTTTGCCTTGTTTTCGATCTGGTCCATCAACCGGGCCTGGATCGAGGGGACCGACCGTTTTACCGAACTCAGGGAACTGTCCACCGCTTCGCTCGAGGCGCAAGTAGCCTTCAAGGTGCAGGTGCAGGAATGGAAGAACATCCTGCTCCGCGGCGACAACGCGGGCCTGCTGGCGAAACACCACGCCGCCTTTACGGCGCAATCCGCAGAGGTGCGGTCGCTCCTGTCCAGCGTGTCGGAGCAGGCCCAGCGCATCGGCTTTGCCGAGGATGCCACCCGCGCGGACGCGCTTTCCCAGGCGCATGAGGCTCTGAACGCCAGCTATGAGAAGACGCTGGCGGAGGTGCAGGGGAGCCTTCCCACCCTGTCTGCCGCGGCGGCGCGCGACATCGACCAACGGCTGCGCGGAGCTGACCGTGCTCTCGAGAGCGGCATCGGCACGCTGGCGGCAGACATCGGACACACGGCGGATGCCAGGCGGGCAGAGCTCGTTGCCGGCATGAAGGAGCGCTATGAAGCGCTGCGCTGGTTCATTGTCAGCATCATTTTGGGCGCCATCCTCATCACCGGATATGTGCTGTTCGGGATTCTCCGTGCAACGCGGAACTAGGCCAGCATGATCGCCAATACGCTGGTGGCATTTGCGGGGCTTGGCTTTTTCCTGGCGGGCCTCCACATGCTGTCCGAGGTCGTGCGGTCCCTCGCTGCGCGGCGGCTGCGGCTGGCCCTCGCGAAGCTTGGCCGCTTGCCGCTGTCCAACCCAATTGCCGGAAGCCTGCTGGGTGCGATCACCCAAAGCACCAGCGCCTCAGCCTTCATCTGTATCGGCCTCCTCAATGCGCGGGCCATCGGCTTTCCGGCGGCGCTGTCCATCAGCGCCTGGGCGGGTGTCGGCACGGCCCTGCTGGTGTTCATGGCATCGATCGACCTTCGCGCCGTGGCACTTGCGGCACTCTCGATCGTCGGCCTATTCTATATCGCCTCGCTCCACCGCAGCGACATCGGCCGCCGCACCACGGAGCTTCTGCTCGCCGCCGGCGTCACGCTGTTCGGGCTGACCATGGTGAAAAGCACCGGCCACGCCCTCGGAGACAGCGTTTGGGTGCAAGAATTCTTCCGCTTCGCCTCCGAATCCTGGATCTACAGTTTCCTCATTGGCTTCATCGTGACGCTGGTGATGCAATCATCCTCGACCGTCACCATCATTGCGGTGACGATGAGCGCCACGGGCCTCATCCCGCTGCGCGAAGCCGTGGTGCTGGTGTGCGGCGCCAATGTCGGTTCCGGCATGAGCGTTGCGATGATCTCAGCCCATCTGACGGGGCTGGCGCGGCAACTCGCTGTGTGGCAATCGGTGGTGAAGCTTCTGGGTGCGCTCTGCGTGCTGCCGCTGGCGCTGGTGGCACTCGATGGCGGGCCGATCGAAGCGCGGCTCACGCAAGCCCTGCCGGTGCCCACGCTGCTGGCCATCACCTATCTGGTGATCAACCTGCTGGGTGCCGTTCTCTCGGGTCTTCTGCGGCGGCCGCTGCTCCCCCTGCTGGATAGGCTGGCACCGGTTGACAGGCACCGGGAGCAGTTTACGCCCGAATACATCGTGGATGAGGCCAGCGAGGACCCCGACACGGCCTTCCTGCTGGCCCAGCGCGAACAGGCCAGGCTGACCGCACTGCTTCCCGCGGCTTTGGGACTCCTCCGGGAGGAAGAGGCGCCTGAGGAGGAAACGCTCATTGGCAACGACGCGCGCCGCGAGCTTTCCCTGGGTCTGGCCGGCGATATTTCGGACTTCATCAGCGAGACCGTATCTGGTCACCCGGGGGGAACGGAGGTCAATGGCCTCCTGCTTCTGCAGCGCTGCAACGCCCACATCCGCTCCCTGATCGACGCGCTGCACGGCTATGTCAGCGAATTGTCTTCGATTTCCAGCATGACGCCGCAGGAGAAAACCATGTGCGTCTCGATGACGGAGAGCCTGCATTTCCTGCTGGGGCTTGCCGCCGATCAGGGCAATGGCGAGGTGGAGAACGGCGCCATGCTGGACCGCCTGACGGGGGACCGCAGCGATGTGATGACACGCTTCCGGCAGGAAATTCTCGCTGCGGGCACGGATTCGAGTTCGAACCGTGAATCCCTCTTCGTCGCGACCGGACTGTTCGAACGCATGGTCTGGCTGGTGCGGCAGATTTCCGCCGATTTCGGGGACATTGCAATTGCGGGCGGCGGCCTCCCGGAGACGGCATAGGCGGCCACGGCCTCACACCGCGGGGGCGGCGTCCACAATCGCAGCAAGGCGCTTCATGTCGAGAATGCGAACTTCACGATAGCCCAGTTCGCAGATCCCCTGTTCGACGAGCTCGCCCAGGAGATGATAGACGGTGGAGCGCGACATGTTGCTGGCGGCGGCCAGCTCCTCCTGCGTCAGGGGAATGCTCACCGGCTCCGGCGGCACATAATGGAGCAGCCTGCCGCCAAAGGTGAGCAGCCTGGAACAGAGCCTGAGGCGCGGATCGACGATCAGCAGGTCCACGGCGTGGAGCAGATACTCCTCCACATTCCACGCCATCAGATTGAAGAACACCCAGTTGAGCGCAGGCTCGGCCAGTAGGAGTTCGGCAACGCTTGTCTGCGTCAGGGCCAGGAATTCGGTGGGCCGGCGGGCGAAGACGGTCATCATGCGCGGGCGCTTGCCCAGTGCTGCGGGCTCCCCGAACCAGCGGCCGGCAAACATCACATGCCCGTTGATGACGCCCTGCACCGGGTGCGGAATGGTGATGACGGCACAACCGGACACCAGACAATAGACGTCCCGCGCCCTGTCTTCGATGTCGAACAAGGTGCGGCCTTTCGGCAGGTTCACCAGCCGCATGCGCGAACAGATCAGGTCCTGGGTGCGGCGGTCATGCTGGGCAAGCCAACGGCTGTTCCGGGCCACGGCCACGGCCTCGTCCAACTGCATAAATTTGCCGTCCCCATGCCCAAATTCTTACCCTGATACAATTGTTCACCCCTCCTTCGGTTTATGTCAACCGGCGAAGCCGGGGACGGCAGGAGAACATTCTCGCGGAAACCGGGCGTGGGCAGGCACGTCCGTTTTGGCAGGTACATCGCCACGCGAGAATGATTCCCCCCGCTGGCCACGGCTGACGCCTGCCACCTTGAGGGAATTGACATGACTGAACCACACCGAGAGAGACGGGGCATGGCCAAGCGGCTTGCTTTGTTAGCCGCCTGCGTTTTCGCGCTGGGCACCGCTGCCTGCGGCACGGCCGGAGCCGAGACCAAGAAGCCCAACATTCTGGTGATGTGGGGCGACGACATCGGCGGCTTCAACATCAGTGCCTATAACCGGGGCATGATGGGCTACCGCACGCCCAACATCGACAAGATCGCCGAGCAAGGTGCGCTGTTCACCGACTGGTATGGCCAGCAGAGCTGCACCGCCGGCCGCGCCGCCTTCATCACCGGGCAGTCGCCCATCCGCACCGGCCTCACCAAGGTGGGCCTGCCCGGCGCACCCGAAGGCATGAAGATCGATGATCCCACCATTGCCACGCTGCTCAAAGCAGAAGGCTATGTGACGGGCCAGTTCGGCAAGAACCATCTGGGCGACCGTGACGACATGCTGCCGACCAACAATGGCTTCGACGAATTCTTCGGCAATCTCTACCACCTCAATGCCGAGGAAGAGCCGGAGAACGAGGACTACCCGAAGGACCCCGCCTTCAAGGCGCAGTTCGGGCCGCGCGGTGTCATCCATTCCTTTGCGCTGGCGGATGGCACACAGAAGATCGAAGACACGGGGCCGCTCACGCGCAAGCGCATGGAGACGGTCGACGAAGAGGTGACCGACGCCGCCATGGGCTTCATGGAAAAGGCGCACAAGGATGGAAAGCCCTTCTTCGTGTGGTGGAACTCTACCCGCATGCACATCTTCACGCATCTGAAGGCAGACTCTCGGGGCAAGACGGGCCTTGGCGTCTATGCCGACGGCATGGTGGAGCATGATGCGCTGGTGGGAAAACTTCTCGCCAAGCTCAAGGACCTCGGCATCGAGAACAACACCATCGTCATGTATTCAACGGACAATGGTGCGGAAACTTTCACCTGGCCCGATGGCGGCACGACCATGTTCCGCGGTGAGAAAAACACCAATTGGGAAGGCGGCTACCGCGTGCCCGCAATCCTCTCCTGGCCGGGCGTGATCAAGCCCGGAACGGTGGTGAACGACATTGCCGCGCATGAAGACATGCTGACGACCTTCCTGGCAGCAGCCGGCAACCCCAATGTGAAGGAAGAGCTGCTGAAGGGCGAGAAAATCGGTGCCCGCAGCTACAAGGTCCATCTCGATGGCTATGACCTGGCCCCCGCGCTCAAGGGCGGCGGCCAGTGGCCGCGCAAGGAGTTCATTTACTGGACCGATGATGGCAGCGTGGCCGCCATCCGCTATGGCAACTGGAAGATCACCTTCCTGAAGCAGGAGGCGCTGGGACTGCGCGTCTGGCAGCAGCCCTTCACCGAACTCAGGGCTCCCCTCATCACCAATCTGCGGATGGATCCGTTCGAGCGGGCGGAGGAGGAAAATGCCATGGGCTTCCAGCGCTGGTACATGGACCGCATGTTCATGATCGCGCCGGCAACTGCCTATGTTGCGCAGTGGCTGCAGAGCTTCAGGGAGTTCCCGCCGCGGCAGAAGCCCGGGAGCTTCAATCTGGAGCGTGTGATGGAGGCGGTTTCCAGCGTCGCAGGAAACTGAGCCGACGGCAGTTTGACGTCAAAGCTGGCACCGGAGAGGCTTGACAGGGTCCTCCGGTGCCTTTCTTTTGGCCCCTTGTGATTTGGGACATGATGGTGATGTTGAGGCTCCGTTTCCGTTGGGTGCTGGCGGCGGTGCTCTGTGTGCTGGCAGCACCTTTCGCGGCGGCGGAAGATGCGGTGCCCCTGGGCTATGCGGGAAGCGGCAGCTGCGCCCAGTGCCACGCGGCGGAAACCTCAGCCTGGGCCGCGTCTGACCATGCCTGGGCACTGAAGGAGCCGGATGCCAAGAGCGTGTTGGGCGATTTCAACGATGTGCATTTCACCAACAAGACTATCGCCACGCGCTTCTTCATGAAGGACGGCGGCTACTTCGTGGAAACGGAAGGGGCCAGCGGCAAGCCGGAGACTTTTTCCGTACGCTACACGATCGGCCACAGGCCGTTGCAGCAATATCTGGTCGAGACTGAAAAGGGCCGGCTGCAGGTGCTCGATGTCGCCTGGGACGTGGCAGCCGGAAAGTGGTTCCATCTCTATCCCGACCAGAACAATCCGCCGTCCGACGGCATGCACTGGACCCGCAGCTACAAGAACTGGCAGGCGCGCTGCGCCACCTGCCATCAGACCGGGTTCGACAAGGGTTTCGATTTTCCCGCCCGCACCTACAAGAGCCATTGGAGCGAACTGACGGTGGGCTGCGAGGCCTGCCATGGGCCCGGTGCGGCACATAACGCCTGGGCAAGAAAACCCGAAGGAGCTGACCCCTACCAGTCCCTCAAGCTTGGCCCCGGCCACCAGGCGGAGGAGATCAATGTCTGCGGGCCTTGCCACTCCCGCCGCGAGGCGTTTTCGCAACAGCAGCCTGCTGCCGGCTCGCCCTTCGACGAACATTACGGCTTGGCGCTGCTGACGCCGGACCTCTATTTCGGAGACGGCCAGCAGAGGGACGAAGTGTTCATTCTGGGCTCCTTCCTGCAGTCCAAGATGAAGGCCAAGGGCGTCACCTGCTCCAATTGCCATGACGGGCATTCGGGTGAGCTGGTGGCCGAGGGCAATGCGGTGTGCACCCAGTGCCACAATGTGGCAGGCAATGCGGGCTTTCCCTCTCTCCGCAAGGCGGATTACGACACGTCCGCCCACACCCACCACAAGGAGGGCAGCACGGCGGCGCAATGCGTGAGCTGCCACATGCCCGAGCGCAGCTACATGCTGATCGATCCGCGCCGCGACCATTTCTTCCGGCGGCCGGACCCGCTCCAGTCCAAAGCCGTGGGTGCCCCCGATGTCTGCACGGGCTGCCATGTGGAGAAGACTGCCGAATGGGCGGCAGCGCAGATTGCCAGCTGGCATCCGGCAGGTGACACGCAGTGGCAGGACCGGTCGCCGCTCATTGCTTTTACCGCCGGGGACCGGACGGAGAAGACGGTAAGCGATCTTGCCGCCTATGTGCGGGACAAGGAGCGGCCCGCAATCGTCCGGGCAACGGCGATCACGGCACTGGGCGCGCAAGGGGCCCTGCCGCCCGAAGACGCTCCGGCGCTGCTGAGCGATCCAGATGCCATGGTGCGCGGGGCGGCTGCGGGAGCGCTCCGGCAGATGCGGCCTGAAGAGAAGGCGGCACTTCTCACGCCGCTCCTTTCCGATCCCATGCGCGGGGTGCGCCAGAAGGCGGCCGTCGAGCTTGCGGGGGCAGGCGTTGCGGCGCTGCCTGCTGCAGACGACGTGCTCTACCGCGCCGGGCTTCAGGCGTTCATGGATGCGCGCTTCGCCAATGCCGACACGCCGGAGGCCCATGTGGCCATTGGCGGCCTGGCACTGAGCCGCCGGCAGTGGGACGAGGCGGAACAGGCGTTCCGCAATGCCACCGAAATGGACCCGCAGCTGGCGAGTGCATGGCTGATCCTGGCGCAGCTGGGTGAAGCCCGCGGCAATGCAAAGGGAGCCGAGGAGGCTCTGTCGTCAGGCATTGCCGCCTCGCCCCGCAATGCCGATCTTCTGCTCGCGCGCGGCGATCTGGCGGCGCGCCAAGCCAAATATGACGATGCGCTGGGCTGGTACCGGCGCGCCCAGGCCGCAGATCCGAAGCGGGAGGACGTGTGGCTCGCAACGGCCATTGGTTACGCCTTGAAGGGTGACCGCACGGCCGCGCAGCAGGCAGCAGCACAGGCACAGGCCGTTTCCCCCGGGCTGGTGTTGCCCCAGGAGCTTCAGCAGTTCCTCGCAGCGCCACAGTAAAGCGGGACATTTCCGCACGTTCTGGTTTATGGACAAGTGCAGTCAGTGGCGGAAAATGACCGGTGCACGCAGTGAGCGCAGATGCGCGGCGGCTGACACGTCATCCAAGAGGAGAACACCCATGTTGAAACGGACGATGCTCGCAATGGCCGCAGCGGCGGCGATGGCGGTGATGAGCTTCGCCGCAGAACCAGCCGAGGCCCGGGTCAACGTTTATCTCGGCGTTCCCTATTACGGCTACCAGGTGGCTCCGCACTGGCGCTATTACAATGGCCGGGGCTGGTATGACCCCTATGCCTACAGCAATGTGCAGCCCGGCAAGCTGAGCTGCGGCCAGGCCCGCAGGCTGGTGAAGGACCGCGGCTACTACAACATCAGCGCGGTTGATTGCGTCGGCAAGATCTACACCTTCTGGGCCTTCCGCAATGGCAAGCGCTTCTATGTGTCGGTCAATTCGTGGACGGGCGCTGTCTGGAAAAGCTAGTGCCGGTTCTGCTCAGGCGTGACCGCTGCTCATCTCCGGTGCGGCGGCGCGCCTGATCTCCTGCCAGCGTGGATCCTCATGCAGCGGATCGAAATCCGAGTCGCGCAGGATCCATTCTTTCATGTCGCCATTGCTGATCGGCAGCAGCCTGGCGAGGAGGCCAAAAGCCTCATCCGGCCTGCCGCCCACGCTGTAGTAGCAGGCGATGTTGTAGAGCGTCAGATAATCCTCAGGCGCGATGGCGAGCGCAGTTTTCGCCCATTGCTCGGCCCGCGGCCGTTCATTCAGCTTGGCGAGGGCCGTTGCCAGAAAATAGGCGGGGCGCGGATTTTCCGGGTTCCTTGAAAACTCCCGCTCGGCGCGTTCCACACCGCGCGTGGCGCAGCGCAGGGCATCAGCCTCGCGGCCGAGCGAGGTGTAAACCTGGTTCAGGAGGATCAGTGTCTGATAGTCTTCCGGCTTGATTTCGGCGGCCCGCTCCCAGTGCTGCGCCGTCAGCTCCAGCTTTCCCTGCGCATAGCAGGAGCGGCCGTAGAAATAATGCACTTCGAAGAGATCGGGATCAGAGGCCAAGGCCTTGGCGAATTCGGCCTCTGCTTCCGCATAACGGTGGGCAACCGAGAGGGCGAGTGCGCGCGAAGCATGCGCATCGGTGAGTGCAGGCTCAAGCGCCAGCGCCATCTCGCTGTTCTTCAGAACCTCGGGTGCAACATTCTCGCTATAGTCCATGAACAGGAAGGAATCGCAATCGGCCAGCCCCGCATAGGCGCGGGCGTAACGGGGATCCAGTTCGATGGCCTTGATGAACATGCGCTTGGCCAGCACATAATAGTTCTTCGAGCCTCTGTGAAAATACTCCCGGCCGCGCAGAAAATAGGTATAGGCCTCGACATTGGTGGTGGGCGCCTGTTCGATCGCCCTCCTCTCGCGCGGAAGAAGCTTCACCTTGAGCTGGGCCACGATCGACTTGGTGATCTCGTCCTGGAGCGCGAAGATATCCGTGAGGTCGCGGTCATAGCGGTCTGCCCAGACCTGGCCTCCGCTGGCGCCTTCGGTGAGCTGCGCGGTGACGCGCACCTTCGAGCCCGACTTGCGCACGCTTCCATGCAGCAGAAAGCCAACGCCCAAATCGCCCGCGATCTGTTCCATGTTTGCAGGCCTACCCTTGTGCTTGAACACGGCATTGCGGCTCAACACGAAGAGTTCGGAGACGTTGGAGAGATCGGTGATCAAATCCTCGGTGATGCCATCAGAGAAATATTCCTGCTGCGGATCACCGCTCATGTTGGTGAAAGGAAGCACGGCAAGCGATGGCCGCTCCGCCGACACCGCCCGCGGCACCTGCTGGGGGTCCGGCGTCCTGCCCCGCTGCTGCGGCGCGCCCGTATCGATCAGGAAGACATGCAGCGGCCGGGCGATGTTGCGGAGGGTCTTTTCGCCTAGATCCTCGAAGGCGAT
The DNA here is from genome assembly GCF_965227715.1 of Aestuariivirga sp. Classification (GTDB taxonomy): domain Bacteria; phylum Pseudomonadota; class Alphaproteobacteria; order Rhizobiales; family Aestuariivirgaceae; genus Aestuariivirga. The sequence continues at coordinate 2,054,961 of NZ_OZ245771.1, forward strand.
ATCCAGCTTGCTGCCGATCTGGAAACGGATGCCGGCGGAACAGGCAATCCCGCCCGGCGGGGCATGGGCCAGCATGCGCGAGGCGAGATTGACGTCATCGCCATAGACATCATCGCCCTTGATCAGCACATCTCCCAGGTTGATGCCGATGCGGAAGAGGATCTGCCGGTCTGCCGGGATCTCGGCATTGCGCGCCGCCATGCCGCGCTGGATGTGGAGGGCAGCCTCCGCCGCCTCGATGGCACTGGAGAATTCCGCCAGAAAACCTTCGCCCATCGTCTTGAAGATGCGCCCGTCATGATGTGCCACGGCGGGCACCATAAGCTCCTGCCTGTGGTGCTGGAGCGCTGCCTGGGTTGCCTCTTCATTGGCTTCCAGCAGCCGGTTGAAGCCGACAACCTCCGCCGCCATGATGGCCGCGAGCCGCCGCTTCACGCGCTGTTCGCGCATTCCCCCTCTCCGGTGATATCGATGGTAAGATCGATTTCAACTATGTGTTTCCGCTCGCGGAAATGCAATCTGTTCCTGAGCGCACACAGACATTCGGAGGCCGCATGTGCAATCTCTACAGCTTGACCAAGGGACAGGCGGCCATTCTGGAGATGACGCGCGCCATGGTGGACCGCACCGGCAACATGCCCCCGCTCCCCGGAATCTACCCGGATTATCAGGCGCCGGTGGTGCGCCAGGGGTCCGAGGGGCGCGAACTGGCCTTTGCACGCTGGGGAATGCCCTCTCCCGCCTTCGCCCTCAAGGGCCGGAAGACGGACGCCGGCGTCACCAATGTCCGCAATACCGCCTCACCCCACTGGCGGCGCTGGCTGGCGCCTGCGTCGCGCTGTGTGGTTCCCTTCACCAGCTTCTCCGAGCCCGAGACGCTGCCGGACGGCACCAAGCAAACGGTGTGGTTTGCCCTGTCAGATGACCGGCCGCTCGCCTTCTTCGCTGGCATCTGGACGCGCTGGACCTCCGTGCGAAAGCTGAAGGAAGGCGAGACGACGAATGATCTCTTCGCCTTCCTGACGACGCAGGCCAATGCGGAGGTGGGTGCGGTTCACCCCAAGGCGATGCCCGCCATACTGACCTCGCCAAGCCAGGTGGAACAGTGGCTCACCGCACCAACGCAAGAGGCACTGCAATTGCAGCGCCCCCTGGCCGATGGCATGTTGAAGATCGTCGCACGCGGCGAAAAGCAGGACGGCTGATCCGCCGCCTCTATACCCTACATGATGGCCGATGGCCGCCCGAGCACGGAAGTGAGGGGACGCTGGATCTGATCCAGCAGCAGATCAGCATTCTGCTCTTCGGCCAAGGTCATCTGCAGAAGCCTGCTCACCTCCGGAAGGCGCAGCTGATTGGCAAGGTTGCGCGCCGTGGTGTAGCTCGCAATCTCATAATTCTCCACCTTGTGGGCCGCAGCGATGAGGTTCAGGTCCGCCGCATAGGGATCGCGCTTCTTGTTGTCCGTGATGACGTCATTTCCTTCCTCGATCAGCCCCATCATGCCCTTGCACGGCTTGCTCCGGACCGTTTCCTCACCCAGCAGCTTCAGGACTTCGGTCAAGCGCTCAGCGTGGATTTCCGTTTCGGCGAGATGGGTTTCGAAGGCGTCCTTCAGCTGCTCTGAATGAGCGGCCTTGGACATTTTCGGCAGCGCCTTCAGAAGCTGCTTCTCGGCATGGAGCAGGTCACGCAAGGTTTCGATGAGTGATTCCTGGATCGCATCCGGCTCTGACGGTATCGAGCTTTCGACCATTGGCCCGGCATTGCTTTCCACCTGGCCGTCTGCGCCATTGGCGGCAGAACCATTCGGTGCCTGCATCGCCGGAGACTGGATGAACTCCCACTCACCGCCCTCGTTCCAGGGGCCGCGGGCATCGATCTCGCCCAAGTCACCGCTGCCGGTCGAGTCGTTGTAGAACTGGTTCACCACCCCGGCGCTGGGGGCAATGCGGCCAATGGAGAAGGCCGGCTTCTCGAGGCTTTCCAGGGCTGCGGCGAAGGCCTTCATGTGGGTGATTTCGCGCGTCATCAGAAACTGCAGCGCATCCTTGGTTCCGGCATCGTCGCAGAAATTGATGAGCCTTTCATAGACGATCTTGGCGCGGGCCTCAGCTGCGATGTTGCTACGGAGATCCACATCGAGTTCGCCTGTGATCTTCAGGTAATCCGCCGTCCAGGGGCTGCCCATGGAGTTGAACAGATTGACGCCGCCCCCGCCTGCAATGGCGATCAGCGGATCAGCCTCGGCCGCATCGCGATCGTTCTTCATGTGCGCGAGATGAAGCCGCGCGAGGTTGCCAACAATTTCAAGGTGGCTCAGCTCTTCGGTCCCGATGTCCATGAGCAGGTCCTTGCGGGCTGCATCGTCACAGTTGAGACCCTGAATGGAATATTGCATGGCCGCAGCCAACTCGCCGTTGGCGCCGCCGAACTGCTCCAGCAGCATGTTGCCGAAGCGCGGATCTGGCGCGTCCACGCGCACGGTGTACATGAGTTTCTTGACGTGATGGTACATGGGGAGGCTCCTTGGGGTGTGCCGAAGCAACAGACAGGAGGCTCTCAAGGTTCCGGAAACAGGCGGGATTTTCCGGCGCAGTTAAAGGGCTGCGGAGATTACTCCGCAGCCTCGCGTGCACGCTCGCCCGCGGCCGGCAGGCTTTCCTGAATGCGTTTGAAGGTCGCCAGGGCCTGGCCCACAACCTGATCCATGTTGTAGTAGCGGTAGGTCGCCAGTCGGCCCACAAACCACACATCCTCCCGCGCCGCCGCAAGCGCTTCATAGCGTTTGTAAAGGGCCTCGTTCTCCGCGCGGGGAACGGGATAATAGGGATCTCCCACATCCGTGGGGTGTTCATAGGTCAGGCTCGTCTTGGCCGCCGTCTGACCCGTGAGATGCTTGTATTCCGTAATACGGGTATAATCCTCCGTCTGCGGATAATTGACAGTCGCCACCGGCTGGAACTGCTCCTGGTTCAGCGTGCGGTGCTCGAAGCGCAGCGAGCGGTAGGGGAGCTTGCCATATTGCCAGTCGAAAAACTCATCCACGGGGCCCGTATAAATCAGCCTGTTAAAACGGATCTGGTCGCGGATTTCGCGGAAGTCCGTCTGCAGCATGATCTTGATCTTGGGGTGCTTGACCATACGCTCGAACATCCGGGTGTAACCGTGAAGCGGCATGGCTTGGAAGCTGTCGGTGAAGTAGCGGTCATCCCGGTTCGTGCGGGTGGGGATGCGGGCGGTCACCGACTTGTTGAGCTCGGACGGATCAACACCCCACTGCTTGCGCGTGTAGCCACGGAAAAACTTTTCATAGAGTTCGCGGCCAACGGTACAGACAACCACATCTTCCGACGTCTTGATCTCGTCCACCGTTTCCCGTCGTTCGGCGAAGAAGCGCTCAAGCTCTTCGGAGGTCAGATCAAGTCCATAGAGCTTGTTGATGGTATCGAGATTGATCGGGATCGGCAGGAGCTTGCCGTCGACCTGGGCCAGAACCCTGTGCTCATAGGGGCGCCACTCGGTGAATTGCGAGAGATAGTCGACGATCTGCTGCCCGTTGGTATGAAAGATGTGAGGGCCATACCGATGGATCAGGATTCCAGCATCGTCATAGCAATCATATGCATTGCCCCCGATGTGCGGCCGCCTGTCCACCAGCAAAACAGATTCGCCCCTTTGTGAGGCGATCCGTTCTGCCAGAACGCTTCCCGCAAAGCCCGCGCCGACGATAAGCCAGTCGAACATCCCGCTCATGCTCCGACGCGGATTGCTGCAGCGTCGATGCTCGGGCGCGACACCCGCGAAAGCTGAGCTGACATTCCATTCCACGTCTGGTCCCAGGACATGGTTCCAAGATAGCTGTCAACCGAGTTACGCAGCAAGTCCTTCGGATTGCCGAGCGCCTCACGAAGCTTCTCTTCGATATCTTCGCTATCTGCAATTTGAACGAGGCCCTGGGCGCCGTAGCTCCGCACCACATCGACAATGGCGGTCGAGACAACCGGAAGTCCTGCTGCGAGAAATTCCGGGGTCTTGGTGGGGCTGATGTAACGCGTGGCTTCATTCAGGGCGAAGGGCATCCAGCCTGCATCCCAGCCAGCCATGTAGCTCGGAAGTTCCATATAGGACTTTGAACCCAACCAGTGAATGTTGGGAAGGCGCGGCAGATCCGCCGGATCGATCTTGACGACGGGGCCGATCATGACGAACTGCACGTCCGGCATGGCGGCGGCAGCTTCGTTCAGAAGCTTGATGTCGAGGCGCTCATCCAGCACGCCGGCAAAGCCCACGCGCGGGTGTGGAATCGAAGCCTGGTCTGCGGGATCATTCAGCGGCCTTCTTGCCTTGTGGAAATGCGCAACGTCAATGCTGCTCGGGAACGGATAGATTGATTTGTGCAGCCGGCGTTTGGCTTCATAGATGCTCTGTCCGCCGGTGAACACCACATCGGCCCGCTGCATCAGCAGGCGCTCCATCTGGAGCAACTCACGCGGGGCGTTCTTGAAAGCGGAGAGTTCGTCCATGCAATCATAGACGCAGACATCGCAATCAATGTGATCCGAGAAGGGCAGCGCCATGGGCGTGTAATACCAGAGCACAAGCCGGTCATACTGAAGTGAAGCAAGCGCATTATCGAGAAGCATGCGCTGCAGATCCACCGCATCGCTGGCCGCCGTGCCCTCGGGGAGAACGGGCGTCAGAACGCGAATGTTCGTGGACGGTTCAGTGGCCCTCATGAACGGCCGGGCCACGGCTTCATAGACCGGCTCCTCGAAATAGAGGACCTGGTGGGTCTTTGCGGCGCGGGTCAAGAGATGCTGGGGGCGCTGGAAAACAAAATTCCACCGAAGATGGGACAAGCAGAGGAGAACGGAAGACTCGGGAGCAGTGCCTTTCGTCTTCGAGATTGCCGTCGGTGTGAGGAGCGCCATGTTTGTCCTGTTCCTTTATCGAATGAAGTAGGTTTCTTATCCTACCTTCCGCCTGACACCGGCGGGGGAATAGCGGGTCATACAATTCTCCAGCGGTGATGATGTTCCGCCAGTTGGACGGCACCTGTGCGAGGTCTCTCGCGAATACTTCCGCTGCGGCCCAGCCTCTTGAGCGCTGGCAGGCCTTGCAGGACAATTCTGGAGGGTTCGGGGGTCCGCTTTCTGCAAACGTCCGGAACCGGCTTTGGTTCCAAGCTGGAAAACAGCCGCTAAGTGCAGATTTAGACAGTAACAAACCGGATGGTGAAGCTCCACCACCCGGCTCGAACGGTTGCTTAAAAAAGATGCGGCGTCAGGCGCTGCGGGACAGGTATGGCTGACTCAAATCGAACTTGGCGATACCGAAACGCCAGCGGTGATCAGTGGCGACCCTGCGGCTTTGATAGAAAAGTGTCAGTTCACGTCCATCGACCATGACGGTCGAATGGCCATTTTCACCAGGCTCTCCGGGATCGAGCACGGGGCCGAGCGAGACATAGGGGCCATCGACCGTGTCCGAAATTGCGAAGAACACGCGCTGCCGGCTGCCCCTTGCACCTTCGGGCAGAAAGCAGGTGGCATTGAGCAGAATGCGGCCATCGGGAAGTTCCACCAATTGCGCGCCTTCGATTCCCCATTCGTAATCCGGATGTTCGCGCGAGTTGTGATGCGGCAACTCGCTGTGATCGAGAATTTTGCCCAGGCGCTTCCACGGCCCGAACCATGAGTCGGACATGCTGCGGGCGAGATAGACATCAGGCTGCGGCACACGCGTGAAGGGTGGCATGCCGGAGTAGACGATGTAACGCTTGCCGCCGATCATCGCGGGATGAGGATCGTATATGCCGTCCTCGCCGGTGCCGGGAAGGGCCAGGATCGCCGGCTGCAGGACCACCCAGTTGAAGCCATCATTGGAGACTGCGTGTTCGCAGCGGCCGCCGGACTTCATGAACTCCGTCTGCACGAACATGTGGAAGACGCCCGTATCGAAGATGACGCCGGGGGCGGCGATGCCGGAACCCTTGATCGGCAGGCGGATCGGCTCATGCTCCGTCCACGGCCCATAGAGATCGGGTGCGGTGGCGTGAAGAATGTTCCAGGTTTCGCTGCGCACCGTGCCGCTCGATCCGAAGACATGCCACAACTCGCCGTCGAAGACCGGGCAAGGATCCTTCAGATCCTCGGTCAGGGCAGGATGGAACAGAGGAAACACGTTCTCGCTGATCGTGATTTTCATCTTGAGTTCTGTCCGAGGCACCGGCGCGTGGGTGGGTTGCCCGCCGGGGCCGTTTCTAGTTTTCTGATCCTGACGGCGAGCGCCAGTGTTCATCTTTGTACTGAGTATCCGCCTTCCCGCATGAACGGATGCTTAACGATGTTATGTCCACTCGTCGACACAGGCTGTTCACTGATTTGACTCTGGTGCGCTGCCGCCGTTCAAGTCGCCAGAGTCGCGGGCGAAGTCAAGACGGTTTCACTCTTGGACACAAGAAATCCCAGATGTGCGGAGGCCGCCCACCATCCGGCCAAGATTGCTTCACGCCCTGTCCCCACATCTGGCTCATTCACCCGCGGCGGACGGAACCCACCCTCAGGATTGATTGTCGCTGCCTTATCCGCCACATTCGCCGCATCGGAGGATCTTCATGAACGTCAATGGGCAGCATTACCGGACGATTTGGCTCAACGCCGATGGCTGGGCAGTGGACATCATCGACCAGACGAAGTTTCCGCATCAGTTTGAAACCGTGACGCTGCGCACGCCTGGGGATGCAGCGGTGGCCATCAAGGACATGCTGGTGCGGGGAGCGCCGCTGATCGGCGTCACCGCCGCCTATGGCATGGCACTGGCGATGCGCCAGGACGGTTCAGACGGTGCCCTCTCAGCCGCCTATGACCTGCTCGTCAAGACCAGGCCCACGGCCATCAACCTCAAATGGGCGCTCGATGAGATGACGCGGGCGCTGACGCCTTTGCCGGCCGGGCAACGCTCCGCCGCCGCCTATGTGCGTGCCGCCGAGATCGCGGAGGAGGATGTGGCCATCAACCAGGCCATTGGACGTCATGGCTTCTCCATCATTGAGGACATCGCCCGCCATAAGAAACCCGGCGAAACGATTAACATTCTCACGCATTGCAACGCAGGCTGGCTTGCCACCGTGGATTGGGGCACCGCGACTGCGCCCCTCTACACAGCACATGATGCCGGGTTTCCCATTCACGTCTGGGTGGATGAGACCCGGCCGCGCAACCAGGGCGCTTCGCTGACCGCCTGGGAACTTCTTCACCATGGCGTTGCTCACACGGTGATACCCGACAACACGGGCGGCCACCTGATGCAGCACGGCCTGGTGGACATGGCGATCGTCGGCACCGACCGCACCACGGCGCAAGGCGATGTGTGCAACAAGATCGGCACCTATTTGAAGGCGCTGGCGGCGCATGACAATGGCGTGCCCTTCTATGTGGCGCTTCCCTCTCCCACCATCGACTTCACCGTGCTCGACGGGGTGAAGGAAATTCCCATCGAGCAGCGCGGGGGCCATGAAGTGTCCCACATGACCGGCCGGACGGAAGACGGGCGGATCGAGACGGTGGAAATCACCCCTCGCGGTTCCAAGGTGGCGAATTATGCTTTCGACGTGACGCCCGCGCGCTATGTGACGGGCCTCATCACCGAGCGCGGCGTGATTGCCGCGAACCGGGCCGAGATTGCAAAGGCCTTTCCGGAACGCGCCACTCAGTAATGCGCGATATCCCGCCGGACCTGGCGGGCAGCCGCCATGACCGTGGCGATCGATCCATAGGCCGCGGTGTTCACCATCATGTCCCGCGCCAGGGTGAGGGCGCGCGCCTCACAAGTGGCGCGCAGTTCCCTGTCCTTGATCCATTCAAGGTCGATGTTATGGGCAAGGCCCAGGATGCGGCGGATCATCTTGGCGGCGGCGAAACCAACCGTATCCGCCCATAGCCTGTCCATATAGGCCTGGCGCTCCATCTCGAGCCGCGCTGCGCCCTCTGCTTCGGCAAAGAGGGAGATGGGATAGGCATCGCCTGTTGGGTTTTCACGCCAGAGGGCGAGGAACTTTTCCCTGAAAGCCGTCCAGATGCGCTCCAACGTTTCAAGTACCCAGTCGCGGTAGCCATCGCGGGCGCCAGGACTTTCTACATGGCCGTCCTGAGCCAGATAATTCAGCAGGAAATTGGCCACGATCGCGCCCACATCGAAGCCCATCGGGCCCATGAAGGCGAATTCCGGATCGATGACGCGGGTTTCCTCCGGCGTCAGCATGATGGAGCCGGTGTGCAGATCGCCATGCAGCATGGCTTCGGCAGAGGAGAGGAACTTGAGCTTGAGGCGCGAGACCGCGATCTTGAGCTCCCCATCTTCCCGCCAGCGCGCGGCATAGGTGTCCAACTCAGGCGATGTCCAGCGGTTCAGCTCCGCCACACGGTAAGGATCGGTGAAAATGAGATCCTCGGTGATTTTGCACAGCGCAGTGTTGCCGGCGAAAGCCGCAATCATCGCCTTCTTCCTGTCCGCCGTCAGTGCGAGGTCCGAGGTGAAATAAAGCGTGCGGGCCATGAAGCTCGAGATGTCATCGGCGAAGCGCGGATATTCAACCGCATCGATCATGCCGCGGCGCATGATGATGTGGGGCTCGAGGAGTTCCATCACGATCAGCGCCTGCCGCTCATCATAGTGATGGATGTGCGGCACCAGCTTTCCCGTGAGGCGGGCCTGCTCGGACAGGGCCATATGCTCATAATGCGCGCGCGACAGCGGCAGCGGCCAGCTCTCCCCCACCAGGCGCACATAGGGCAGCGCCTGCTTGACGGCGACACCCCCGGCCGGACCCTTCACGATGAAGACGAGGTTGAGGTTGCCGTCCCCCACCTCCGCAATGGTCCATTGCGGCGGCTCTCCGCCGAGCACGGCACGGACGGCGTCTATGCCTGACAAATAGGCAGCCAGCGTTTCCGGATTTTGCGGTGAATAGCCTTCACGGATTTCGATCGAAGCAGACATGATGAGCAGCGTGTTGTTTCCTTGCGCGCAGTGAGTAGCGGAACGGCAGACGAATGCAAGTGCACCTCCGCAACGGCATAACTTCGCAGTCGCACACATCATGATGCCATGCAGCAAATCTAATTTGTAAGACAATAGCTCTGGACAAACTTCCAACTGTGTTGGATGTTTTGCGCGATCGGCGTCCTTCAGAAGTTTCGGCCAAAGCTACGGCCAAGAAACCGCACAGCGGACGCGCGAGAGACCATGAGCTTGGAGGAGGACCAACGCAATGCTCGACGATCTCATCAAGGAAGCCGCAACGCGGCGTGACGTGTTCAAGAAGCTCGGCGCCACGGCGCTGGGTGCCGCCCTTCTGGCGGATGCCGGATTCGACCCGGCCATGGCCCAGGCGCTTGCGCCCGGCGCCAAGCCCATGAAGGCCGCGTTCTCGAACGCCGGCCTGCAGGCCACCTGGTGCGCCCAGGGCAAGCAGGCAGCGGAAGCCTGGGGCAAGCTGATGAATGTGGAGATCACCTGGTTTGATGGTGAACTCTCCGCCACCAAGCAGCGCGCCGCCATTGACAACATGGCCTCCCAGCAGTGGGATTTCGTGGCCATTCAGACCTTCGGCATCGGCACGCTGACGGATCCGATCAAAAAGATGATCGACGGCGGCACGCCGGTGATCGCCATGGATACGCTGGTGGCTCCGCCCGGAACTGTTCCGCTGCAGACCTTCATCGCGCCCGACAACGTGATGATGGGCTCCGTCGTCACCAATGCGCTGGTCAAGGCCATGGGTGGCGCAGGCAACATCGTGATGACGCAGGGTGCGCTCGGCCATTCGGGCGCTCAGGGCCGCGCCAAGGGCTTCCACCAGGTCATTGACGGCAACCCCAACATCAAGCTGCTGGACGAGCAGCCCGCAGACTGGGACGTGACCAAGGTCGCCCGCATCTGGGATTCGCTCCTCACGCAGTATCCGGACATCAAGGGTGCCTTCTTCCACAATGACGACATGGCGCTTGCCGCGCACAACGTCATGAAGGCCAAGAACCGCACCGACATCCTGATCGCCGGTGTGGACGCCATGCCGCCCGCGGTGAACGCGGTGCTTGAAGGCGTGATGGTGGCAACGGTTCGCAACCCCTCCTGCCGCATTCACGGCTGGTCGGTGGCGGCGGGCGTTGCAGCTGTCCAGGGTGGCGAAAAGCCCGGCAAGGACATTCCGGACTTCATCCTCGCGGACGGCCCGGTCATCACCAAGGAAACGGCGCAGGGCCATCTTTGGCTTCAGAAGAACTTCCTGATCTGATTTCGCAGGTGATGTCAGATCCGTTACAAGAGACGAGCGGGGGCCCTTTGCCCCTGCTCGAGCTTTCCAACGTCTCGAAGCACTTCGGCGGCGTCATGGCGCTGAAGAATGTGGATTTTACTCTGCTGCCAGGCGAAATTCACGGCCTTGTGGGCGAGAATGGCGCTGGCAAGTCCACCACCATGAAGATCATCGCCGGGGTCCACACGGACTATGACGGCGTCATGAAGATTAAGGGCCGCGAGGTGCGTCTGCGCTCTGCGCGGGATGCGCTCAGCCAATCCATTGGCATGGTGCATCAGGAACTCTCGATCGTGCCCGACCTTACGGTTGCGGAAAACGTGTTCCTTGGCAGCCAGCCGCTCACCGCAATGGGAACGGTGGACTGGGGCCGGATGAACCGGGAGGCCCGGCAGCTGATCGCAAGCTTGGGCCTCGACATCGATCCCACCACCACCATGGGCTCATTGCCCGTTGGCTTGCAGCAGCTCGTGGAGCTCTCCCGCGTATTGTTCTCAGGCGCGCAGATCATCATTCTGGACGAGCCCACCTCGGCACTTTCGCCTCCTGAGGTGAAGCAGCTATTCGAAGTGCTGCGCCGGCTGCGCAAAGAAGGCCGTTCCATCGTCTTCATCTCGCATTTCCTTGATGACGTTCTCGATATTTCCGACCGCGTGACCGTGTTCCGCAACGGCCACAAGGTGATTACCGAGGACACGAGCAAGCTCACCAAGGACCTGGTCATCTCGCACATGATCGGCCGCGGCTCCAAGGGCATGCATATGGGCGAAGAGGCGGAGCTAAAGGGCGATGATGCAAAGCCCATCGTACTCTCCGTCAGCGGCGTGAGCGACGGCCGGAACTTGCGTGATTTCTCGATCGATCTCAGAGCTGGTGAAATCACCGGTGTTTATGGCTTCATGGGTTCGGGCCAGATCGAGCTCGCACGCGCGCTCTTCGGCAAGGTGGCGTTGCGGCGCGGCAGCCTGAAGCTCGATGGCAAGACCGTGCGCTTCCGTTCAACCGCAGCGGCGCGCGCGGCCGGCATCGCCTTTGTGCCCGAGAACCGGCGCATGATGCTGTTCCGCCAGGAGCCGGTCTACAAGAACGTCTCGATTTCCATCCTCGGCCGCATTCACCGCCTGTGGCTGAAGCCGCGGGAGGAAAAGCGGATTACCGAGACCCACATCAAGGACCTGCAGATCAGGCCGCCGCGCACGGCCATTCCGCTGGGTTCCCTTTCGGGCGGAAATCAGCAGAAAGTGGCGCTGGCAAAGTGGCTCACTCACCTGCCGCGCGTGCTGATCCTCGCGGAACCCACCCGCGGCATGGATGTGGGCGCCAAGGAAGACGTGATCCGCATCGTGAAATCGCTGCGGGACAAGGGTGTGGCGATCCTCGTCCTCTCGACCGAGCCGGAAACCATCCTGACGCTCGCGGACCGGGTGACGGTGATCAAGCGTGGGATCGTGGCGCGCGAATTCGCGGCGGGCCACATCGAAAAGGCCGACCTGCTGGCGGCCGCCTGAGAATGAACCGGAGAGAGTTGAGATGACGACAGCAGACACGGTGGCGCCCCGCAGCTTCAGCCTGAAGCGCTTCCTGGCCGACCAGCTGAGGAACATTGCGCCCGTCTTCACGCTGGTGGCGCTCGTCGTGTTCTTCAGCTTCGCGTCCACCTCCTTCCTGACGCTCGACAATATGCTGAACATCGTGCGTCAGCTGTCGATCACCGGCATCATAGCGGTGGGCCTCACTTATGTGATACTGACGTCCGAGATCGATCTGTCCGTGGCGGCGGTGGCCAATGCGGTAGGCATCACCGTTGCCTATTTCACCATCCAGCCGGACTATGTGAACATTGCCAATGTGCCTCTGCCGGGCTGGATCGCCATCATCCTGGCGCTCGCTGCGGCCTTTGCCTTCGGCCTCGTCACCGCGGGTGGCATGACCATCATCGGCATTCCGTCCTTCATCATGACGCTGGCGATGATGCAGATTGCCAATGGTGTTTCCGCCATGCTGGTGCGCGGGCAGATTGCCTATCAATATCCGGACCTCATCACCACGCTGGGCTCCGGCACGGCCTTCTCCATTCCGCTGGGCCTCAACGCAGCGGGCAAGGCGATGTTCATTCCCATCGGCTGGACCATCATCGTCTGCATGGTGTTCCTGCTCGTCGGGCACCTCGTGCTCACCTACACCCGCTATGGCCGCTACATCTACATGGTGGGCGGCAATCGCGAGGCGGCGGAGTATTCGGGCGTCAACGTCAAATTCATCATCGGCTCGGTCATGGTGATCTGCGCAGTGTGTTCCGGCATTGCCGGCATGTTGGGTGTCGCCTATTTCGGCTCCGCCCAGCAGAACCAGTTTGACACCTTCCTGCTTGATGCAATTGCGGCAGTCGTCGTCGGCGGCACGTCCCTGTTCGGCGGGCGCGGCGGCATTGGGAACACCATCATCGGGCTTCTGGTGCTGGGCGTGGTCAATAACGGGCTTGACCATATCCAGATCGACTCCTTCCTCAAGATTCTGATCCGCGGCCTCATCCTGCTCGCGGCGCTCATCATCAATGTCTACGCCCAGGTGCTGAAGGAGAAGCAGTCGGACCTGGACTGAGGCTACTCCCCGTTTCCGTCATCCCGGCATGCGCCGGGGTGACGTCCGTTGGGGAGATGCTTTGAAGCCATATGGCGGTTGATCCGCCCCCTTTGGCCTGCGTAACAACCTTCATGACATCCCCTTCGCTTTACTGGCTTCGCAACGACCTGCGCCTTGCGGACAATGCCGCCCTGACGGCCGCAGCCGCACAGGGGCCCATAATCTTTCTCTATGTGCTCGATGACGAGACGCCAGGTGAGTGGCGCCTTGGCGGCGCGTCGCGCTGGTGGCTGCACAAATCGCTTGCTGCATTGGGAACACGTGTTCCCCTTACCCTCAGGCAGGGCGCTGCGGACATCGTGATTGCGGAGGTGCTGGCAGAGACGGGGGCAACATCGGTTCACTTCGCGCGGGACCATGCGCCATGGTCGCCCGCGCTGGAGCGCCGGGTGAAGGACGTTGCGGAACGTGCGGGTGCTTCCTGCCACCGCTATGGCGGCATGCTGCTGCATGAGCCCGAAGCGATCCGCAATGGTTCGGGCGAGCCCTATCGCGTCTACACGCCATTTTCCAAGGCCTGCTTCGCAGCGGGGGAGCCAAAGCCCTTGCGGCCTGTCCCGTCCTTCACCGCGTGGAACGGCCCTGCCGCCAGCGACCGGCTGGAAGACTGGGGCCTCCTCCCCGCCAAGCCGGACTGGGCCGCCGACTTCCCGCAATACTGGACACCCGGTGAAGCAGGCGCTGCCGCACGGCTCGAGGCCTTCATTGACGATGGTCTTGCGCATTACGCTGATGCGCGGGACAGGCCGGACCGGAACGTGACCTCGAGGCTTTCGCCCCATCTTCGCTTCGGCGAAGTGAGCCCCGCCCAATGCTGGCACGCCGTGCGCGCGGCACAGCTTGCAGCGGGCGGCAAGCTGGACAGGGCATCGGAAAAATTCCTGAAGGAGGTGCTGTGGCGGGAGTTCTCCTATCATCTGCTCCACCATTGGCCCAGCCTGCCTTCAAAGCCTTTCCGCCCGGAATTCGAAGCCTTTCCGTGGAGCGGCAATCCCCACGGCCTTCACGCCTGGCAGAAGGGTCTCACGGGCTACCCGATTGTCGACGCGGGTCTGCGGGAGCTGTGGGCCACCGGCATTATGCACAATCGCGTGCGCATGATCGCAGCCTCCTTCCTCATCAAGGACCTGCTGATCCACTGGACGGAAGGCGAACGCTGGTTTTGGGACACGCTGGTTGACGCAGATATCGCCAGCAATGCGGCAAGCTGGCAGTGGGTCGCGGGCTGCGGGGCTGATGCAGCGCCCTATTTCCGAATCTTCAACCCGGTGCTGCAAGGCGTGAAGTTCGACCCCCAAGGCGCCTATGTCCGGAAATGGGTGCCGGAGCTGGCCCGTCTGCCCGATGCCCTCATTCACCAGCCCTGGGCAGCGCCGGCCCTTGTTCTCGCAACGGCCGGGGTTGAACTGGGGCGGAACTATCCGCATCCTGTTGTCGACCACGGGACGGCGCGGGATAAGGCGCTGGCCGCATTCCAAGAGATCAAGGGGGCAGCATGACAAGGCTTCTCGGCATCACCGGTTCACTGCGGCGGGCGTCCAGCAATACCGGATTGCTGCGCGCACTCGAGGGCATGGCGCCCGGCCATGTGACGGTCGAGATCGCCACGCTCCACGGCATTCCGCTGTTCAACGAGGATGATGAGACAGCCAGCGGCAAGCCCGCAGCCGTGCAGGCGCTCGATGCGAAGATCCGCGCGGCGGATGGCATTGTCATTGCGTGCCCGGAGTATAATTTTTCGATTCCGGGTGTTCTGAAGAATGGCACCGACTGGCTGTCGCGCGGCGGCTCTCCCTTCCGCTGGAAGCGTGTGGGGATCGTCGGCGCAGGCGGCGGCCAATTCGTGGGCACAGCGCGCTCGCAATATCATTTCCGGCAGAACCTGCAGGCCCTGCAGGCCATCACGATGCCGCGGCCGGAAATCTTCGTGAATCACAATGAAGAGAAATTCGACGCGGACGGAAACCTGACGGACGAAGAGACAAAGCGCTATCTGGCGAAATGGCTGGAGGCGTTTCTGGAGTGGGTGGAAAAAAGGCCTTAGGCGCGGCACCCTTTTACGGCTCTTGCCAAAGGGGACGCGTGGATCAAGTCCGCGCCAGGTGAAAAGGCGGGCCGCGCCGTCTTTCGCGGTTAGCGCTCAAACGTCCACACTCACCGCCGCCGTCCGGATCGCCCGGATCTCCGCCGCATAATCCTTCGCCTTGAAGATGGCAGAGCCTGCCACCAGCACATTGGCGCCTGCTCTCACGGCGTCTCCGGCATTGGCGCGGGTGATGCCGCCGTCAACCTCAATGTCGATGTTCCGCCCACGGACCATCTCGCGCACTTCTGAAATCTTGCCGAGCATGGCCGGAATGAAGCTCTGCCCGCCAAAACCGGGGTTGACGCTCATCACCAGAATGAGGTCCAGCCGGTCGAGCACGTGCTTCAAAACCGAAACGGGCGTGGCGGGGTTCAGCGAGACGCCCGCCCTCTTGCCCAGCGCGCGGATCGCCTGCAAAGAGCGGTCGAGATGGGGGCCCGCCTCGGCATGAACGGTGATGATGTCCGCCCCCGCCTTGGCGAAGGCTTCGAGATAGCGGTCAACCGGGGCAATCATCAGATGGACGTCGAAGGGCTTCTTCGTGACGCCGCGGATCCCCTCCATCACCGGCGTGCCGAAAGAGATGTTGGGCACGAAATGCCCGTCCATCACGTCGATATGGATCCAGTCTGCGCCAGCTTCATCGATGGCGCGCACCTCTTCCCCCAGCCTCGCGAAATCAGCCGCGAGGATGGAGGGCGCGATGAGGAGAGGACGAGTCACCGCCCGATCAGCCGATCAACTTGCCGAAATGCACCGCCGTATCGCCCATGCGGTTCGAGAAGCCCCACTCATTGTCATACCAGGAGAGGATCTGGACGAAATTGTCGTCCATCACCTTGGTCTGGTCGAGGTGGAAGACGGAGGAATGCGGATCATGGTTGAAGTCGATCGAGACATTGGGCCTGGCCGTGGTGCCGAGGATTCCCTTCAGCGGGCCGTTTGCGGCGGCCTTGAGGATCGCCTCATTCACCTCTTCCTTGGTGGTCTTGCGCTTGGCGATGAACTTGAGATCGACGACCGAGACATTGGGCGTGGGAACACGGATCGAGATGCCATCGAGCTTGCCTTTGAGCTCCGGCAGCACCAGGCCCACGGCCTTCGCCGCACCCGTGGAAGTGGGGATCATGGACAAGGCCGCCGCGCGGGCGCGGTAGAGGTCCTTGTGCATGGTATCCAGCGTGGGCTGGTCACCCGTGTAAGAGTGGATCGTGGTCATCATGCCCTTCTCGATGCCGATCGCGTCATTCAACACCTTGGCCACGGGGGCCAGGCAATTGGTGGTGCAGGAGGCATTCGAGATCACCACGTGATCCTTGGTGAGCTTGTCATGGTTGACGCCATAGACCACCGTGAAATCCGCACCGTCGGAGGGCGCCGAGACGATGACGCGCTTGGCGCCGGCGGTGAGATGGGCCGCCGCCTTGTCCCGCGCAGTGAAGATGCCGGTGCATTCGAGTGCGATGTCAACGCCCAGATCCTTCCAGGGCAGCTGGCTCGGGTCCTTGATGGCGGTGACCTTGAACTGGTCCGACCCGATCGAGATCGAATCGCCCTTCACCGTCACCTCATGGGGGAAGCGGCCATGAACGGAATCGAACTGCAGGAGATGGGCATTGGTCTCAACCGGGCCCAGATCATTGACGGCCACCACGTCGATATCCTGCCGGCCGGACTCATAGATGGCGCGGACAATGTTGCGGCCGATACGGCCAAAGCCGTTGATGGCGACACGGACTTTCGTCATGGGCAGGTCTCCGGATGATGCTCTGTTGAGGTCGGCGGCTGTTATAGAGAATTCGCCGGGCCATGAAAGGGGGTTGTTGAGGTACGTAACTCAGAATTCCCGCCCGAAATGGCGCGGGAAAAAGGCTGCGAGCGCTGTGATGATGATCTTGCGGGCATCCAGCGCGGAAACGGGGGCGTTGCTGCGCATGGCCTCCGCCGCCAGCCTCAGCCACAGCCCGTCGCCCAGGCTTTCCAGGCTCTGCATGACCAGGTGGCTGTTCAGCCCGTAGCCGCCATCCGCGTCCAGTTCACGGCACAGCGCCTCGGTCACCGCCAGGCGTTCGGCATCAAGGCCGGCGCAGATCTGGTCATAGACGGGCCTGCCCTGCGCCTCCCCCCAGAAGGCGACCCACGCTGCCAGTTTCTGGCGGGTGAAGACATCCGTGTCGAAGTCCGACAGCAGAATGGCCTTCAGGCGTTCAGCAGGGGCGGGGCCAGCGGCCCTCATGCTGGCTTCCCAATGGCTGCGGTATTCCGCCGCCAGAGAGGCCAGCGCATCCCCCAGCAGCTCATCCTTGCTGTTGAAGTGGAAAATCACGATGCCGGGGGACAGGCCCGCCTCTTTCGCGACATCCGCCACCGTCAGGGCCGCATAGCCCTTCCGGGCCAGCACGGCGATCGTCGATTCGATCAATTGCTGGCGCCGGACGCTGCGCGACGCCTTGCGGAGGGGAATTGCCTCCGCGCTCATTTCTTCTGCTCCACAGGAAGCCCGTGACCTGACCTTGCCATGGCGGAAAGCATAGTGAATGCTGTGCTGGGGGGAAAGCCTCAAGCGGGGCCCGCGTGGCAGGTTGCGGTGACCCGTCACACCCATTTGTCCGTAGGACGGCTTATGCGCGATCACGAACTCCGATCTGTCCTGAATGATGAGCTGCACGGCCGGCCTGGCTTGCCGGTCACGGCGCCCTCGCGCATCACCCATCTGGCCTTCACCTTGAGCGAAGGTGACGGGGACCCGCTCACCCATGTGCGCCTGCTGTGCGACGCGCTGGGCGTGAAGCCGCCGCCGCCGGGGGCTGCCCACCATTCGGCGGAGATCGCAGGCGGTCAGATCAAATATGAGCGCCATGGCGAGTTCTACCGGATCAGCGTGGTGGCAGAGGGCGGCCCTGAGAAGGGTGAGGCATTGGCCATCCTCCCCGTGGGCTGGGTGGAGGGCCTCCCCGGAGACCGGCTCGTCGGCATTCACACCCGCATCATGGCAAAGCAGGAGCCGAGCCCGGAGACGGCGGATCTCATCGCCATGTTCGGCCATGAAGATCTTGCGGGTTCCCGCGTAAGTTCGGGCCTTGCCACGGTGTGGACGGATTTTCGCATCGGCCCTGATGGTTACACCCGCATGCTGGTGCAGGACCACGGGCTCTCCCCCTTCCGGCTGGGGCGCGTTGTCCGCCGCATCCATGAGATCGAGACCTACCGGATGATGGCGCTCCTGGCGCTGCCGCTGGCCCGCAAGGTGCAGCCGGAGCTCGCCGTCCTTGAGCGTGCCCTGTCCAAGGTGACGGCGGACATGCTCTCCGCCCAGGAAAGCCATGAGGATGCAGAGCTGTTGACGGCGCTGAGCCGCATCGCGCGCGATGTGGAGGAAATTTCGAGCCGCACCAGCTACCGCTTCTCGGCGGCGCGCGCCTATGCGGCCCTCGTCGACAAGCGCATTGCAGAGCTGGGCGAGGAAAAGGTGATGAGCTTCCAGCGCATCGGCGTGTTTCTGGACCGCCGCTTCACCCCCGCCATGGCCACCTGCCTGGCGGTGAGCGACCGGATCAAGAGCCTGGCGGAACGCAGCGAGCGCGCTTCAAACCTGCTCCGCACCCGCGTTGACATCGCACTCGAGGCGCAGAACCAGCAGGTGCTGAGATCAATGGAAAAGCGCAGCCACCAGCAACTGCGCCTGCAGGAGACGGTTGAAGGTCTCTCCGTGGTGGCGATCAGCTACTATCTGATCGGCATTCTGGGAAAACTCTTCGACGGCTTCGGGGATTACGCGCATGTGGAGACGAAACTCGTCAGCGTGCTGAGCATTCCCGTTGTGGTGTTCCTCGTCTGGTATGGAATTAGGCGGCTGCGCAAGCGGATTCTCAGTTCGGAAAAGGAGTAGCGGCCGCTCCGCCCCCTCCTCCCGTCTTACGCGGGCATATCCCGCGTAGCCTCTTTCTCATCCAGTCCCCTACAGCTTCACCCACTTCCCATTCTTCGCTGATGATTTGACGCAGGCCTCGATGAAGGCCATGCCGGCAACGCCATCGGCGATGCCGGGGAACGCCACATCCTTTTCCTGTTTCTTGCCGGCGCGCTTTGCCTTAATCGCGCGGGCCACTTCCGTGTAGATATTGGCGAAGCCTTCGAGATAGCCTTCCGGGTGGCCGGGCGGCACGCGGGTCACGCGGGCGGCGGCGGCGTTGGCGCCGGCACCACCTCTGGTGATCAGCCGCTTCGGTTCGCCGAAGGGCGTGTACCAAAGGTAATTCGGATCGGCCTGCGTCCACTCAAGGCCGCCCTTGGTGCCATAGACGCGGAGCTTCAGGCCGTTCTCATTGCCGGGCGCAACCTGGCTTGCCCACAGCATGCCGCGGGCACCGCCCTTGAAGCGCAGCATGACGTTCACATTGTCATCGAGCGCGCGGCCCTTCACGAAGGTGGTGAGATCGGCGGCGAGTTCTTCACACGCGAGGCCCGACACATCGCACATCAGCTGGAAAGTATGCGTGCCGATGTCACCCACGCAGCCGCCCGCACCAGAGCGCTTGGGGTCGGTTCGCCATTCCGCCTGTTTCTGGCCAGTCTTCTCCAGTGCCGTCGTCAGCCAGTCCTGCGGATACTCGCCCTGAACGAGGCGGATTTCACCCAATTCACCCGCCTTCACCATGGCTTTGGCCTGGCGGATCATCGGATAGCCGGAATAATTGTGGGTGACGGCAAAGATCACATCGGGGTGCTTCGCCAGTGCCTTCTCCAGCGCCTTCGCCTCCTTCAGGTTCAGCGCCAGCGGCTTGTCACAGATCACATGGATGCCCGCCTCGATGAAGGTCATGGCAGCGGGCACATGCACATGGTTGGGTGTTACGATCGACACGGCTTCGATGCCATCGGGCCTGGCCGCTTCCGCCTTCGCCATGGCCGTGTAATCGGTATAGATGCGGTCAGGTGCCAGGCCCAGTTCCGCGCCGGAGGCCCTTGCCTTCTTCGCATCGGCGGACAGTGCGCCTGCCACGAACTCATATTGATCGTCCATGCGCGCAGCGAGGCGGTGCACGGCGCCGATGAAGGCCCCCTGCCCGCCGCCCACCATGCCCAGCCTGATACGGCCCGTATTCGCGTCGCTTCGTCCTGACACCATGTGCTGTCCCTCCTGAGGAAGATTTTCATTGCCGTCATGCCGGCCTTGGCTTGCATGGCGGAAAATAAGGTTAAGCCAAACCCAGCATCCTGTGGATCTTCGATGTATCCTTTTCGCCTGCCGCGAAATCATCGAAGGACTTGGCCGTCGTCTTGATGATGTGGCTTTCGATGAAGGGTGCGCCTTCGGCGGCACCCTGCTCCGCGTCCTTGATGCAGCATTCCCATTCGAGCACGGCCCAGCTGTCATAATTATACTGCGCGAGCTTCGAGAACACGCCGCCGAAATCCACCTGTCCATCGCCCAGCGAACGGAAGCGCCCGGCGCGGTTGAGCCAGGGCTGGAAGCCGGAATAAACGCCCTGCCGGCCAGTAGGATTGAATTCCGCATCCTTCACATGGAAGGCGCAGATGCGCTCATGATAGATGTCGATGAAGTCCAGATAGTCGAGCTGCTGCAGCACGAAATGCGAGGGATCATAGTTGATCTGGGCGCGCGGGTGATTGTTCAGGCGCCCGAGGAACATCTCGAAGGTGATGCCGTCGATCAGATCTTCGCCGGGGTGGAGTTCATAACCCACGTCGACGCCGTTCTCGTCCATCACGTCAAGGAGCGGCTTCCACCGCCGCGCCAGCTCGTCAAAAGCCTCTTCGATCAGGCCCGGCGGGCGCGGGGGCCAGGAATATATGAAGGGCCAGGCCAGTGCGCCGGAGAAGGTGACATGCGAGGTGAGCCCCAAATTCTTCGAGGCCTTGGCCGCCATACGCACCTGATCTTCCGCCCAGGCGCGCCGGTCCTTTGGCTTGCCATGAACCGCACCGGGCGCGAAGGCATCAAAACCCTCATCATAGGTTGGGTGCACGGCCACGAGCTGGCCCTGGAGATGGCTCGAAAGCTCGGTGATCTCCACGCCATTGGCCTGAGCCACGCCCTTCACCTCGTCACAATAGGTCTTGGAGCCGGCAGCCTTCTTCAGGTCAAACAGGCGGCCGTCCCAGCTGGGGATTTGCACCCCCTTATAGCCGAGCGAGCCCGCCCATTTGGTGATCGAGTCCCATGAGTTGAAGGGCGCTGCATCGCCCGCGAACTGGGCCAAGAACAAGGCCGGTCCTTTGATATCTGTCGGCATGTGTTGGGTCCTCCCTGGAACAATCAGATGTATGAGTTGAGAAGCGCTTCGATGCGCTCTTGTCTTCCGGATTTGGGTTGCGGATCGAGGCCTTCGGCCAGCGCGCGAGCGGCAATCGACTCGAGTGTCTCCTTGCCCTCCAGCATGGCCTTGTTCTTGGGCTCGCTCCACTTGCCATAGCGATCGGAGACGATCTGTCCGAGCTTGCCGTCTTCGAGGATATTCGCCGCAATCAGAAGCCCGCGCGCGCAGGCATCCATCGAGCCCACATGCGCGTGCAGCAGATCATCGGGCTCGATCGACTGACGCCTGATCTTGGCATCGAAGTTGAGGCCGCCCGTGGTGAAGCCGCCGGCTTTCAGGATTTCGAGGAAGGCCAGGGACATTTCCGGAATGTTCATGGCGAACTGGTCCGTATCCCAGCCCGACTGATAATCACCACGGTTGATGTCGATGCCGCCAAAGATGCCGAGGGCGGAGGCAAGTGCGATTTCATGCTCGAACGTATGCCCCGCGAGGATCGCATGGTTCTGCTCGATGTTGACCTTCACATCCTGCTGAAGCCCCAGCGAGCAGATGGTGGCGTAGACGGTGGCCACATCGTAATCATACTGATGCTTGGTCGGCTCCTGCGGCTTCGGCTCGATCAGGATGGGGCCCTTGAAGCCGATCTTGTGCTTGTAGTCGACCACCATGGCGAGGAAGCGCTTGGCCTGCTCCAGCTCATGCCCGATGTTGGTGTTGATGAGCGTCTCATAGCCTTCGCGGCCGCCCCACATCACATAATTGGCGCCGTCGAGATCCTTGGTCACGTCCATGCAGTGCTTCACCTGCGCGGCACAGTAGGCAAAGACGTCCGGGTCGGGGTTGGTCGCCGCGCCTGCCATGAAGCGGCGGTTCGAGAACATGTTGGCGGTGCCCCATAAGAGCTTCTTGTTCTGCGCCGCCATCTTCTTCTCGAAGATTTTCGCAATCGCCGTGACATTGGCGTTGAACTCCTTCAGCGACTTGCCCTCCGGCGCAATGTCCAGGTCATGGAAGCAGAAGAAATCGACGTCCAGCAAGTCGAGTGTTTCGAACATCAGATCGGCCTTCATGCGGGCGGCCGCCATCTCGTCACTCATGTGGTGCCAGGCGCGGTTGAAGGTGTCACCACCGAAGGGGTCCGTGCCCGGCCAGCACAGCGTGTGCCAATAGGCCACGGCAAAGCGCATCTGCTCGCGCATGGTCTTGCCCAGCACCATCTGGTCCGGGTTGTACCAGCGGAAAGCGAGGTCGCTCGTGCTGTTGGGGCCCTCATAGCGGATGGGTGTGGTGTGCGAATAGAAAGCGGACATCAGCGGTAAATCTCCTTGATCGCGGGATAGATCTTTGCGTAGCGGCGGTAATGCTCCTCATAAGCATCACGCGCCTTTGGTTCTGGCTTGATGGTGCGGGCCGTCTTGGGCGCCGTCAGCACCTTGCGAAAATCGGCACCGGTTGCAGCGATGAGGCCGAGGCGCGCCGCACCAAATGCGCCGCCCACATCTCCTGCAGCAGGCAAATCCACCGGCACGCCGAGCACGGTCGCGATGATCTTGAGCCAGAGCTCGGATTTGGATCCGCCGCCCACGGCGGTGACGCGCTTCACTTCGGTGCCAGCATCCTTCAGCGCCTCGAGCGAGTCACGGAAGGCGAAGGCCACGGCATCAAGGGCTGCGTGAGTCAGCGTCTTGTGGTCACTCTCATGGCCAAGCCCCATGATGAGGCCTCTGACCTGCGCATCGGCCACGGGCGTCCTCTCGCCCGAGAGATAGGGAAGCATCAGCGCCGGCGATGGCCCGGTGAGATTGGCGCCAAGCTTGGCGGTGAGCTTTGGTGCGGCAACCCCAAGAATGGTTGCCAGCCACTCGAGGCTCGCGGCCGCCGAGAGGATCACGCCCATCTGGTGCCAGGTGTTGGGCACGGCATGGCAGAAGGCATGAACGGCGCGGCCCGCATTGGGGCGGAACGTGTCATTGGAGACGAACAGCACGCCAGAGGTGCCAATCGAGAGGAGGGCGGAATTATCCGTCACCGCGCCGATGCCGCAGGCCGCTGCCGCATTGTCACCGCCGCCGCCTGCAACCACCGGCCGCTTCGGCATGCCCCAGGATTTGGCGACGGCCGGCGTCAGCCGCCCTGTTGCATCCGTGCCCTCATAGAGTTTCGGCATCTGGTCTGGCCGCATGCCGGTTGCGGCGAGCAATTTATCCGACCAATCGCGTTTCGCGATGTCCAGCCAATAGGTGCCGGAGGAATCCGACATGTCGGAAGCATATTCGCCGGTCATGCGGAGGCGGATATAATCCTTCGGCAGCAGCACCTTGGCGACTTGAGCGAAAATCTTCGGCTCATGCTTCTTGACCCAGAGAAGCTTGGGCGCGGTGAACCCCGCGAGCGGAATGTTGCCGGAAATTTCGCGGGCATCGGGCTCTGCTGTTTCGATCTCCTCGCATTCGCGGAAGGAGCGCGCATCGTTCCACAGGATGCAGGGGCGCAGTGGCTTGCCGTCCTTTCCCAGCAAGGTGGCGCCATGCTGCTGGCCGGAGAGGCCGATCCCTTCAACGGCGGCAATGGCCTTAGGCTTCATCTTGCCCAATGTCTTCACCACTGTGTTGCAGGCCTTCCACCAGTCCTCCGGATTTTGCTCCGACCAGCCAGGCTGCGGGCGCTGCACCTTCAAGGCTGCGTTCGCCGTGGCCACGATCTTCTGCTTGGCGTCGATCAGAACGCCCTTCACCGATGATGTGCCGAAATCCAAACCCAGATACATGTGCCGTGTCCTCAAGGAATATTGTCACGCAGATAGATGTCGATGCGGATCCGCTCCATCGAGTCGACCAGCGGCGCACGGTCCGTCTTGGACATCAGCACGCGGATGGCGCTCCTCACCTCATGGCCGGCATCCTGGTTGATGATGATGTCAATCGTGCCGTCGATCAACGCACGCCTCGTATCTTCCGTCAGCTCATGCGTGATGAATACGATGTCCCGCGCGCGCCCCGCCTGCTGCAATGCCGTGGCGATACCGGAAGAGCCTGCACCGACATTGTAGAGCCCGATCATGTCCGGGTGGTCCGCCAGCATCTGCTCCGCCACCTTCTGCACCTTCACGCGGTCGTCACGGCCTTCGCGCACCGGCAGCAGCACCAGGCTTGGAAAATCATGCGCCATCACCTGCTCGAAGCCGAACTGGCGCTCGATGTGATCGCGCAAGGCCAGCGAACCGGCAATGAGGCCCACCTTGCCCTCACGCCCGCACAGATAGCGGCCCATCAGCGTTGCCGCGGTGCGGCCTGCGGCGGAATTGTCGATGCCCACATAATGCGCGCGCCTGGAACTCGGAACATCCGACACGAGGGTCACGACGGAGACGCCGCGGTCCGACAGGGCGTTGATCGATTCGCGCACCCGCGGATCATCGAGTGCCACCACGGCCACGCCGTCATAGACGCTGCCGATCCCATCGAGCGCCGTGGCCAGCGTCTGCGCCACGAAGACATCCGCGTGGCGAAGGTCGATCACCACCTTCTCGCGCGCCATGCGCAAGGCTTCTGCCTTCACGGCCTCGCCCAGCGCGATCATGAAGGCGTTGGAGCCTTCCGGCAGAATAAAGCAGAAGCGGTATTCGCGGGCCCGCGCCAGCCGCGCGGCCAGCCGGTCCGGCTGGTAGTTGAGGCGCCGGATCGCCTTTTCCACGCGCTCCGCCGTCTTCTGGCGCACCGCCGCCCGGCCGTTCAGCACGCGATCGACCGTCGCGACGCTGACGCCCGCCTCTTCGGCGACATCTTCAATGGTGGCCCTGGACATGGCCCATCAAAGCCCGCCCGCAAAATTTCGTCAATTCCTGATAGGCGTCTATCAACGTCCCTCAGTCGACGGCCTTGACGGTGCCCTGGCGGTGATCACCCGAATAGATCTTGAAGCGCCCGATCTTTCGCTCCGCCACGTAGCGCCGCAGCATGGCGCGGGCCGCCTCATCGGGCAGCCTGTCCCAGGGGATCTCCTCGAAATCGGCGAGCACCGTGCGGCCGCGCGCATGCAACAGCGCCTCGCCCCTGTAATAGATGCATTGTTCGCGCGTGTCCGGGTTCTCGAACACGGCGAAGAGAAAGCCCAGTGTCGCGTCCATGCCTTCGCGCTGCAGCAACTCATGGAGGCGTGAAGCGCTGCCGTGCTGCGCCTCGCGGCCTACTTCGGGAAGCGCCAGGCCATTGGGGCGTGCCGGGTCAGGCAGCAGAATGAGGCGGTTGTCGCTTTCGAGGATCGCACCCACCACGGTGCGCCCGGAGGAGGAGGCGGCATTGACCGCCGCCTGCTCGAGGCCGAGCGTGATGTAATGCCCGCGGGCATAGCCCAGGGGATTGGCATCCGAATAGGAGAAGCCTTCGACATGGCCCATCAGGATGATGTGGTCGCCCGCGTCGATCACGCGGTAGCGCGCGCAGTCGAACCAGGCGGCGGAGCCTTCGATCAGCGGGTTTCCGAAGGGGCCCGGACGCCAGCGCGCCGCTTCGAACTTATCCGCCCGCTTCGAGGCGAAGAGCACGGAGGTATCCTTCTGCGCCTCTGAGAGGATGTTGACGGCAAAGCCCGTGGCCTGGCGGAAGACCTCCATGCTTGCCGCCGACTTGCCGATGCAGATCAGAAGCAGCGGCGGCTCAAGCGAGACGGAGGTGAAGCTGTTGGCGGTGAAGCCGCGGGGCGTTCCATCAACGCCCGCCGTTGTGACGATCGTGACGCCCGTTATGAAGCTGCCGAAGGCCGTGCGAAGTTCCCGGTTGTCGAAACTGCTGAGCCGCTCTGCCAGGAAAGTGGCAAGCTGCTCTGAAGCATCACCGGGGGCCGCAGCCCGGGCGCGGGGCCCGATGCCGGACAGCGCTCCAGCGTTTCCGCCAGAGATCAGCACAGGGCACAGGACAAGGCCGCCCGGCACCACTTCAGATTCCGCATCGATCAGGGCAAGGCGGCGCACACGTTCCGGAAAGCCCGCTGCGAAAGCCACGGCACAAGGGCCGGCCTCACCTTGGGCCACGATGTTGGCGGAGGTGATGGAAAGATCATCCAGAAGCAGCCGCAGCACATGGGGGCTTGTGCCGCCCGGTGCGTCCATCTCGATCACCCGGTGGGTGGAGGTGAATGCGTCCCCGCTGCCGTTCAGAAAGACGACTGCCTCGCCCTCACCGGACTCGCGGTAGCCGAGGCCGTTCACCGTTGTGGTTGTTTTCGTCATGATAGGCACTGGTCCGTCAGGCACGCGGAATGTTGAGCTTGATTCCCCTCCCCCTCGTGGTGGAGGGGGGCTCACGAGTGTGTCTCAGGCTTTTACCTTTGCCTGGGCGCGTTCGGCGAGGAGGTTTGTCAGCCAATCCGGGTCCATCTGCGGCACGGAGGAGAGGAGAAGTTCGGTGTAAGCCGGATAGGGCGGGTTCAGCACCTGCGTCTTCGGTCCCTGCTGCACCACCTTGCCGCGGTGCATGACCACGATCTCGTCCGAGATCGCGCGCACGGTTGCGATGTCATGGGTGATGAACAGGTAGGAGACGTTGGTGTCCTTCTGCAGCCGCATGAGAAGGGTCAGAATTTCTTCCTGCACGATCTGGTCGAGCGCGGAGGTCACCTCGTCGCAGATGATGATGTCCGGCTGGGCTCCCAGCGCGCGTGCAATGGAGATGCGCTGCTTCTGCCCGCCCGAAAGCTCGGTCGGGAGCCGGTCAATGTATTTTTCGCTCAGCTCGATTGAATCGAGCAGTTCCGCCACGCGCCGGTCAAGTGCTGCGCCCTTGATGCCATGATAGAACTCGATGGGACGGCCGATGATGTCCCGGATCGTCTGGCGCGGATTGAGGGACGTATCCGCCGACTGATAGATCATCTGAATGCGGCGGAGCGTATACTTGTCACGGTCTTTCAGCGCCTTGGGCAGCGGCTTGCCGTTGAACAGAATGTCACCTTTGGAGGGTGGCAGCAGGCCGGTGATGGCGCGGGCGAGCGTGGATTTGCCGGAGCCTGACTCGCCGACGACGGCCACGGTGCGGCCGCGCGGCAGCTTCACCGTCACATTGTCCAGAACCTTGACGACGCCCGAATAGCTCGCATCTACATTGCGGATGCTGAGAGTGATGTCTTCGCTGATCGATTCTTCCTTCTCGAGGCTGCGCACGGCCCAGAGCGTTTTGGTATAATCCTTCTTCGGCTCCTTCAGCATCTCACGCGTCGGGGCTTCCTCCACCTCGAGGCCGTGGCGCAGCACCATGATGCGGTCTGCCATCTGGGCCACCACCGCCAGATCATGGGTGATATAGATTGCGGCCGTGTGGAACTGCTCCACGATGTTGCGCATGGCGGCGAGGACTTCCACCTGCGTGGTCACGTCGAGCGCCGTCGTCGGTTCGTCGAAGATGATGAGGTCGGGGCGGCAGGACATGGCCATGGCCGTCATCGCGCGCTGCAATTGCCCGCCCGACACCTGGTGCGGAAAGCGGTCGCCAATATGCTCGGGATTGGGAAGCTGCAGGCGGCGGTAAAGATCAACCGCGTCCGAGACGGCCTTGTCACGCGTCATCAGCCCGTCGCGCACGGCGGTCTCGACAGTCTGGTCGATCAGCTTGTGAGCGGGGTTGAAGGCGGCGGCTGCACTTTGCGCCACATAGGCAATGCGCGCGCCCCAGAGCTGGCGCTTTTCAGCTTCCCCGGCGGCGCGCAGGTCAATGCCATCGAACAGAATGCTACCATCGACGATGCGGCAGCCCGGCCGTGCAAAGCCCATGGCGGCAAGACCGATCGTTGATTTGCCGGCACCCGATTCCCCGATGAGGCCCAGCACTTCGCCGCGCTTCAGCGTGAGGTCCACGCCCTTGACGATGGGGTGCCACACACCATCCGAGCTGCCTTCGATCTTGAGGCCCCGGATCTGGAGCAGCGCCTCGCCCTTGACGCGCTGCCTGTCGCTCTTCATCGCATCACTTTTCATCGCGAAGGCCACTCGTCTTGTGCAGGAACCAGTCCACCACGAAATTGATCGCGACGGTCAAGAGCGCAATCGCAATCGCGGGGTAGAAGGGCGCTGGAATGTAGGGGAAGGTCTTGACCGGGAAGGTGATGAGCGTCTTGCTTTCCGCCACCATGGACCCCCAATCCGCCGTGGGTGGCTGAATGCCGACCCCAAGGAAGGACAGTGCGGCGATCGTCAGGAAGACGAAGCAGAAGCGCAGGCCGAACTCGGTGATGAGCGGCGGCAGGATGTTGGGCAGCACTTCCTTGAAGACGATCCAGCCCATGCCTTCGCCGCGCAGCTTGGCGGATTCGACATAATCCATCACCACCACATTGAGGGCGGTGGCGCGCGCCAGCCGGAACACACGCGTCGAATCCAGCAAGGCGAGGATCAAAATGAGGTTGAGGATGCTCTTGCCGAAGACGGCGAGCAGCATCAGCGCGAAAATAAGAACGGGAATGGCCAGGAAGGCATCGACGATGCGCGAAATGCCCTGGTCCAGCCAGCCACGCTTCAGCGCCGTCAAGACGCCCAGCGTACCGCCAATGCCGAAGGACAGCAGAGTGGTGATGAAGGCGATGCCGATGGTGTTGCGTGCGCCATAGATCAGGCGGGAGAACATGTCGCGCCCGATCTGGTCGGTGCCGAGCCAGAATTCGGGGCCAGAGGGCTGGTAGGCCCGGCCCACCACCTGTGCCTCGCCATAGGGTGCGATCAGCGGCGCGAAGATGGCGGCGAAGACATAGATCACGATCACGATCATGCCAAACCAGGCGCTGATCGGGGCCGTGGCCAAAGCGCGCTTGACGTTCTGCAGCAGGCTGCGGCGGGCGCGGACGGAGCGGAGGTCGGTGGCTTGCGCTGTCATTTGGGGTGCAACAATCGCGGATTGGTGATGATCGACACGATGTCCGCCGAGAGATTGAGGAGGATGTAGGTCGCCGCGAAGATCAGCGCGCAGGCCTGCACCACCGGCATGTCACGGCTCGAGACCGAGTCCACCATCAATTGCCCGATGCCGGGATAGACGAAGACCACTTCAACCACGACAACACCAACCACGAGATAGGCCAGATTGAAGGCAATGACCGTGGCAATGGGCGCCCAGGCATTTGGCAGCGCGTGCCTGACGATGGCCTCGCGGCGGGGAACGCCTTTGAGCTGCGCCATTTCCATATAGGGGCTGGAGAGAAGGTTGATGAGGGCCGCCCTCGTCATGCGCATCATATGCGCCACGATGACCAGGGTCAGCGTGAGGGCTGGCAGCGCCGCCCGGTACATATGCTCGAAGAAGGGGGTCGAGTCCGAGACGGTGGAGAGCGAATAGAACCAGCGGTGCTTGATGGCGAAGAAGAACATCAGCAGATAGGCGATGAAGAATTCGGGCGTCGCGATGGTCGTCAGCGTTACCGAATTGACGATCCGGTCATACCAGCTGTTGCGGTAGAGTGCGGCCAGCACGCCGAGGGCCAGGGACAGCGGCACGGCCACGATGGCCGTCATGATGGCGAGGAAGAAGGTGTTGTAGAGCCGGGGCGCAATCAGGTCCGTCACGCTGCGCTTGATGGTGCCGCCCAGGCCTGCATAGGAGTAACCGAAGTTCCCCTGCAGAATGTTGCCGATCCATTCGAGGTAGCGAATGGTGGCGGGGCGGTCCAGCCCGATTTGATGATTGAAGGCGGCGACCGTTTCAGGTGTCGCGCCTTGGCCCAGGATGGCTTCCGCGAAGCCACCCGGCAGCATTTCAAGAGACCCGAAAATGACGATCGACACAACGAAGAGTGTCAGCAATCCGAGTCCCAAGCGCTGCAGAACGGTTTTGAGAACCGGATGCATTGCTCTCCCCAAGTTGGGCTTCTGTGGCCCGCTCAGTCAACACTAGCAGATGTGTCAGTGTTGCTACAGCAAAATGATAGGGGCCGGACTGCAAATTGCAGTCCGGCCCCCGACATTTGAATGGCTGTTACCGTCAAATCACGACGTGTACCACCAGCGCTCGGCAACGCGCATGCCATCGAGCTGCCAGTTGGCCGCCACTTTGCCGTGGCCCAGGTTCTTCACATGCGCTTCCACATATGAGTTGAACAGCATGTTCACCAGCCCGCCATCGTCATGCAGGATCTGCTGCATTTCGGCATACATGGCGGCACGCTTGGCTTCGTCCGTCTCGGAGCGGGCGGCGATGAGGAGCTCGTTGAACTTCGCGTTCTTCCAGAACGTGTCGTTCCAGGCGGCATCGGAGGCATAGGCCGTGGTCATCATCCAGTCGACGGTCGGGCGGCCGCTCCAGTAAGAGGCAACGAAGGGCTTCTTGAGCCAGACATTGTCCCAATAGCCGTCCTCCGGCTCCTTGATGACGTTGATGTCGATGTTGCAGGCCTTGGCCGCCTCCTTCCACAGCAGGGCGGAGTCGACGGCGCCGGCAAAGGCGGCATCGGCCACGGAGAGATCGAAGCTCAGGCTGTCGAGGCCGGCCTTCTTGAGATGTTCCTTGGCCTTGTCCGGATTGTAGCTGTGCTTGGGCTGCGGATCGACGGCGAACTTGACCGTGGGGGCAATGGGGTTGTCGTTGCCCACCGTGCCGTGGCCCAGGAACACCTTCTCCAGAATGTCGTCACGGTTCATCGAATATTTGATGGCGAGACGAACATTCACATCGTCAAACGGCTTCTGCGTCACGTTCATCACATAGATATAGTGGCCGTAGCCGGTGATTTCGGAGACGGTGAAGTCCGTGTTGGACTTGAGCTGATCGAGCGTCTTCAGGTCGCAGCGGTCCATATACTGGATTTCGCCCGAGAGCAGCGCATTGGTGCGCGCGGCAGAATCCTTGATCGAAAGGAACTGGACAGCGTCGAACCAGCCCTTGCCGGGCTTGTAGTAGTTCTCATTCTTGGTGAAGGAGGCCTGGACGCCGGGCTCGAACTTCTCGAGCTTGTAGGCGCCGGTGCGGATGCCGGATTCCCAGTCAACCGACCCGTCATCCTTCTTCGGCATGATGGGCATGTGATAGTCGGAGACGGTGTAGGGGAAGTCAGCGTTCCCGCCGGAGAGCTCGAAGACCACCGTGTCGGGCCCATCGGACTTGAGGACAACGATTTCCTTAAGAAGCGACTTTGCAGCCGACTTCGAATTCTCGCCACGGTGATGCTGGAGCGAGGCCACCACATCATCAGCCGTCACCGGCTTGCCGTTGTGGAAGGTGACACCCTTCCTGACCTTGAACACCCACTTCTTGGCGCCCTCGGAGGACTCGAAGGATTCGGCGATGTCGCCCACCACGTTGCCGTCGGCGTCGATCTCGGTGAGGCTGTTCGCCAGCGTTCCCCACAGGGCGGTGCCGGTGAACTGGTCGGGATAGGTGCCGGGGTCCATCGAGTCCGTGGTGGCGCCGTGGCCCACGCCGATCTTGAAGGTGCCGCCCTTCTTGGGCTCATCGGCCCAGGCCTTGGTGAACATGCCATTGGCCGCCGCCAGGGTCACGCCCGAGGCAAGAGCCAGCTGGGTGAATTCACGCCGGCTGATGCGGCCGCGTACCGCCTGGCTGAGCGCCGCATTCAGCTTGTGCTGCAGTTCGTTCATCGAAATCTTCTCCCTGAAGCCGGGCGTCCCGGCCAATGTTTTTTCCCCGTCCGGCGCGTGTGCTGTTTCCGCCTCCTCGGCGGCCAGCTTAGCTGCTGGCACGCTCGGGAGTTACTGCCGTCCGCCGAACAGGTTCACACGACGAAGAGACCCCGTCAATCGCTTGACGGGGTCCCAATGTTACAAAGCAATCATATTGGTGCCGGCGGATTACGCCATCCACCAACGCTCATACATGAAGCCGCCGTCATGGTCGAAATCGGTGTTGAATTCGCCATGGCCGACCGCATTGGAGAGCGCGCCGACGTAGTTGTTGAACATCAGCACGATCTGTCCGCTGTCGTCATGGACGAGCTGCTGGCACTCGGCATACATCGCCTGGCGCTTGGCTTCGTCCGTCTCCGCACGGGCCGCGACGAGCAGCTCGTTGAAGCGCGGGTTCTTCCACTTGGTGTCGTTCCAGGCAGCGTCTGCCGCCATGGAGATCGAGAGGAAGGAATCCGCGGTCGGGCGGCCACCCCAGTAGCACTGGCACCAGGGCTTCTTGATCCAGACGTTATCCCAGTAGCTGTCGTTCGGCTCGCGCACGACATTGATTTCGATGCCGGCAGCCTTGGCCTGGTCAGCCATCAGCAGTGCTGCATCGACGCCGCCGGGGAAGGCTGCATCCGAGGCCGAGAGATCGACCTTGAGGTTTTCCATGCCGGCCTTCTTGAGCAGCGCCTTGGCCTTGTCCGGATCATAGGTGTAGACCGGCTCAGGCTGGATCGCATACTTGAGCGAAGGTGCCAGCATGTTGTCATTGCCCGGCGAGCCATAGCCGTAGAGGATCTTGTCCACCAGTTCCTGGCGGTTGATCGCCCACTTGATGGCCTGGCGCACTTCGACCTTGTCGAAGGGTGCGGCATCGACCAGCATCGGCGCGGAATAAAGCGCGGTGCCCGACACATTGTAGAGGGCCGTATCCGGCGCGTTCTTCAGCATGTCGATGGTCTTGAGGTCGGCACGGTCGATGAAGTGCACTTCGCCTGAGAGATAGGCGTTGGTGCGGGCGGCCACGTCGATGATCGACAAGAGCTCGATCCCGTCGAAATAGGTGGTGCCGAAATAATTGGGGTTGCGCTCGGCCGTCATCTTGATGCCGGGCTCGAAGGACTTGAGCACGTAGGGACCAGCGCCGATTCCCTTCTCCCACTGAATCTTGCCGCCCTCGGAAGGATACATGGCAAGGTGATAGTCGGAGAGCAGGTAGGGGAAGTCCGCGTTGCCGCCGTTCAGTTCGAAGACCACCGTGTCCGGGCCATCGGCCTTCACCGACACGAGGTTCGAGAGCACGCCCTTGGCAGGCGACTTCGAGTCCGGTCCGATGTGGTAGTTGATGGTGGCGACCACGTCATCGGCGGTCAGCGTCTTGCCATTGTGGAAGGTGATGCCCTTGCGGAGCTTGACGACCCACTTCTTGGCGCCATCCGAAGGCTCGAGGCTTTCGGCAACGTGCGGCACGACTTCGTTCTTCTGGTTGATCTGCACGAGCGGCGCGCCCATGACGGACTTGCCCCAGGCGAAGGTGAAGCCGTTGGACCATGTGGCGGGATCCAGCGAGTCGGTCGTCTGGCCGTGGCCGACGGCGGCCTTGAACACGCCGCCCTTCTTGGGCTCGGCGCGGGCGGCGCGGGCGAACAGGGTGTTGGCTGCGGCCAGCGTCATGCCGGTGGCCATTGCGAACTGGATGAAATCGCGGCGTGACAGCTTCCCGAGGCCCACGGCCTTCTGGGCTGCTTTCATCTTGCTCTCTAATTCCGTCATACGTCTCTCTCCATAAGTGACCGGTCAGTCTTGCGGCTGGGTTTGGGATCGGATGCGGGCGGGATGTGCGATTGCCACATCCCCTGCCTTAAGTCCTCCGCCTCTCCCTTGTCCGTTCTTCTTTATGCTTGGGGCCTTTGCGGCCCTATTTTCCGTGAACCTGTCACGGGGATGGTTGTCCGTCAATCAGAGTTGCACGGTCCCATGGTGAATACTACTAACGAATTGGACAGGTTTCGGCGCAAATACGACGTCGGCCGCAGAAACCGTCAGGCCTTGATGTCACCCGGCGCCACCTTGTAGGTGGTGGAGCAGAATTCACAGGTGACGGTGATTTCGCCATTCTCCACCATGTCCGCCTGGTCCTCCGCCGGAAACCGTGCCAGCATGCTGGTGATGCTCTCCTGGGAGCAGCTGCAGTAACGCTCAACCGGGGTCGCCGGATAAACGGTCACCCCATCCTCGTGGTAAAGCCGGAATAGCAGTTCCTCGGCGGTGAGCAGCGGGTCCAGCAGCTCATGGTCTTCCGCGGTATCGAGCAGAAGCCTGGCCTTCACCCAATCGTCATTCTCGTCCGGGGGCGCATCGGCTCCTGGCGGGGCATCGCCCGAGTGGGTTGGAAGCGGGCTGATGCCGCCATCGCGCGGCAGGTGCTGCACCATGACAGCGCCTGCCCGCCAGCTTTCCACCTTGCTGCCGCGCTGGAGAAGTGGGCCCGCCGCCATGCGGATGCGGGTGGGGATCTGCTCGGATTTCTCGAAATAGCTGTGGGCCGCTGCCGTTAGGTCATTTCCATCCAGTGGAACGATGCCCTGGTAGCGTTCCATATCCTGCCCCTGGTCCACCGTCATCGCGAGATAGCCGGTTCCAAGAAGGCTGGCCTGGTCGGGGTTGGTGAGTGCTGCAACGCGCGCCGCATCGAAACGGGCATAGCCCCTCACCTTGCCGGGCGAAACATAGTCCGCCACCAGAATGTCGACGGGGCCATCGGATTTGGTCTGGAGGATGAACTTGCCATCGAACTTCAGCATCGCGCCCAGCATGGCGGCAAGGGACACAGCCTCCGCCAGGAGAGCCGAAACAGGGGCCGGATAGGCATGGCGGTGCAGAATGTCGTCAACCGCCGGGCCCAGCCGCACCACGCGGCCGCGAACGCCAAGGGGCTTGATCTCGAAGGGCAGCACCAGGTCGTCCGGCAGGGGCACGAAATCCGCCGTCATCATGCACCCAGACAATGGAGAAGAATGGACTTCTGCACATGCAGGCGGTTTTCCGCCTCATCGAAAATCAGCGAATTGGGACTGTCCATCACCTCATCCGTCACCTCTTCGCCGCGGTGGGCGGGAAGGCAGTGCATGAACTTGGCATTTGGCCTGGCCCGCTCCATCAGCTGCCGGTTGACCTGATAGGGCCTCAGCAGATTGTGGCGGCTGGCGGCGTCCTTGTCATGCATCGAAACCCAGGCATCGGTGATCACGCAGTCCGCACCCTCGACGGCCTCTTCCGGAGAGGTGGTGAGGGTCACATCGGCACCGTGCGAGCGTGCCCAGGACAGCACTGCGCGAGACGGTGCAAGCTCCTGCGGGGCGCCGATCCGCAGCTTTCCACCCATGCAACCAACTGCATGTATCCAGGACGCGGCGACGTTGTTGCCGTCACCCACCCAGCTTACGGTCAAGTCCTTGAGCGGTGCCACATGTTCCTCGAGCGTCATGACATCCGCCATCACCTGGCAGGGGTGGGTCAGGGGCGTCAAGCCGTTGATCACGGGAACGGTGGCGGCAGCGGCCAGTTCCGCCAGGTTCGAATGCTGCGCGGCGCGGATCATGATCGCATCCACATAGCGTGAGAGAACCCGCGCCGTATCGGCAATCGTTTCGCCGCGGCCCAGTTGCATATCGGTTGAGGAGAGCACCAGCGTCTCGCCGCCCAGCTGCCGCATGCCGACTTCGAAGGACACGCGGGTCCTGGTCGAGGGCCGCTCGAAGATCAGCGCCAGCATGCGGCCCTTCAGGGGTTCGTCCTTCTCGCGCAGGCCCTTGGGCAGGCCCCGGCGCGCATCCTTCATGGCGCGCGCCTTGGCGATGATGGCGTTGAGCGTCACCGCGTCAAAATCGGAGATATCGAGAAAATGCTTCGGAACTGTCATCTGCTGGTCCTCAGGCCGAAGCCCTGACCTCGAGCGCGCGTGCGGCGCGGTCGAGCTTGTCGACGGCTTCGGAGATATCCGCATCCGTCACGATCAAGGGGGGCAGCAGGCGCACCACATTGTCTCCCGCCCCGATGGTGAGGAGATGCTGATCGAGTGCCGCTGCCTGAAACGCCGTATTCGGAACCTTGCATTTGATGCCCACCATCAGCCCCTCGCCCCGGATATCCGCGATGATCGTGGGGTGCTGATCCTTCAGGCCCGCAAGCTTCTGCTTCAAGGTGAGCGCGCGCTGCTGAACACTGTCCAGAAACCCTGGCGCCAGCACCACATCCAGCACGGCATTGCCCACCGCGGTTGCCAGTGGATTGCCGCCGAAGGTGGAGCCATGCGTCCCCGCCGTCATGCCCTTCGCCGCTTCTTCCGTGGCCAGGCACGCGCCCAGCGGGAAGCCGCCGCCAATGCCCTTGGCAATGGCCATGATATCGGGCGTGATCCCCGCCCACTCATGGGCGAAGAGCTTGCCGGTGCGGCCGATGCCGCATTGCACTTCGTCGAAGATCAGAAGAATGCCGTGCTCGTCGCACAGGGCGCGCAGGCCCCGCAGGCATTGCGGCGGAACCGGCCTGATGCCGCCCTCGCCCTGCACCGGCTCGATCAGGATGGCTGCCGTCTCCGGCCCGATCGCCGTCTTCAGCGCGTCATGATCGCCAAAGGGCAGCTGATCGAAGCCTTCAACCTTGGGGCCAAAGCCTTCGAGATATTTCGCCTGGCCGCCGGCCGCAATTGTCGCCAGGGTGCGGCCGTGGAAGGCGCCCTCGAAGGTAATGATGCGGAACTTCTCCGGGTGTCCGTTCGCCGAATGATACTTCCGCGCCATCTTGATCGCGCATTCCAGCGCCTCGGCGCCGGAATTGGTGAAGAACACCGTATCCGCGAAGGTCGCATCGATCAGGCGCTGCGCCAGCTTCTCCTGGCCCGGCATCTGGTAGAGGTTGGACGTATGCCAGATCTTCTGGGCTTGATCGGTCAGGGCCATCACCAGATGCGGGTGGGAATGCCCGCAGCTCGTCACCGCCACGCCGGCGCCGAAATCGAGGTAGGCCTCGCCCTCAGGAGTAAAGACGCGCACCCCCTCCCCGCGCTCGAAAGCGACTTTCGCTCTGGCATAGGTGGGGAGAACGGGCGTGATCATGGCGGAACCTTAAGGCTGGAAATCAAAAGGCGCCCGCCGGTCAAGGTGGGCGCCACAAGCCAAAAAGCTTATAAATCCAAGGCGCTCCGCGGTCAATCGCAGCTTGGGCCCTGCAGTGATTCACGGGGCCCATGCCGTGATTCACGGTTGTCCACACTGAGTCAAAACAGCGCATGGACCCCTGATTCCTTCGGCTGATAAGGTTTCTTTAACCGAGGCCCAAGACCGGAAACTGGGGAAAACGATCCCGATTCCCGCTCTGAAGGTTGCGGTCGAGTCACCGCGTATTGTAGTGTCCGGGCAATCAGCTACGAGATGTAGCGGCCAACAGTCAGTTTAGTGGATTAACACGCCGGGACGGAGCGGGTCCGGCGAGGCATGAGGGATTCCGTTGATCGAACAGCAGGAAATCAATCTAGGAGGGGCGAAATTGTCCTGGACAGATGAGCGCGTGGAGCTTCTCAAAAAGCTCTGGACGGAAGGCTTGAGCGCCAGCCAGATTGCCGGAAGGCTGGGTTCGGGTGTGACCCGCAATGCCGTGATCGGCAAGGTTCACCGCCTCAACCTCTCGGGCCGGGTGCAACAGCAGCGCGCCACACAGCCCCGCCAGCCAAGGAAGCAGCGCGAGCCCAGCCTGGCGCCGCGTGCGGGCGGCAGCGGCATGCCGAGCCTGCCGATTGCCGGCACCTCGGCCCTCAAGCCCATGATGCGCGCCGAAGTGCACGCCCGCCCTGCCGCAATCCCAGAGCCGCAGCCCTTGCGCCTGGTGGACCTGCCGCAGGATGGCCGGGTCACGATCCTCCACCTCTCCGACAAGACCTGCAAATGGCCGATCGGCGACCCCGGCAGCGAGGAATTCTGCTTCTGCGGCCATGGCCCCCGCGATGGCTCACCCTATTGTGAATATCATGCACGGCTGGCCTACCAGCCCATGCAGGACCGGCGGAACCGCAAACTCTCCTTCGGCTGAGGAAGCGTCAGCGCAGGGTTTCGACCTTGTCCATGAAGCGCTTCACGCGGGCTTCATCAACGGCATTCCAGGTGATGCCATCCACCTTGAAATGGGTGCCGATGATGACGCCGCTTGCGAGAGCAAGCGTGTCCGTCACATTGTCGATTGTCACACCCGTATTGGCGAAGACCGGCACATCCTTCACCGTGTCGCAGACCTTGCGGAGCTGAGACTGGTCAGCGGGCTCTCCCGTGACGGGGCCCGACACGAGGATCGCATCCGCCAGCGAGGAGAAGACCGCGCTGCGGGCGCGCAGTTCGATCGGCCGCTCGTCGAGGGAGTAAGCAAACTCGGCATTGATGTTGTAGAGCAGCTTCAGGTCAGCGCGGCCGAGATTGCGCCTGAGCCTCGCAGGCGTTGCGGCATCGGGCGCCCAGACGCCCATGTCGGAGGCGAAGACGCCGGTGAAGATTTCCCGCACGAAGCTTGCCCCCGTGGCGGCGGCAATGGCGACGCTGGCCGTCGGGTCCCACAGATAATTGACGCCGAAGGGCACCTTGATCATGGACTTCAGCGCGCTCACCACTGCGGTCATGGCGGCGGTTGATTCCGGCGTGGCCTTGAGCAGGTAGGGCCTGTCATTCTCGTTGCCGAACATGATGGCGTCGACGCCGCCTGCCTGAAGCTTCTCGATGTCGGCGGCAACACCGTCGATCAGCTTGTTCATGCCGCCCTTCTCGTCATAGAGGGGGGAACCTGGCATGGCGCCGATGTGCGCCATGGCGATGATCACCTTCTTCTTGCTGCCAAAGAAATCGAAAACCATTTGCCTCTGCTCCCGGAACGGCGTTCCCTGCGCCCGCCAACGGACCGGCGGTTTAGGCGGCAATCCTTTCAAATTCAAACATTATCGGGCTGCGGCGTATGCAATACGGGTTGCCACGGCACGCAAACCCACTCAAAAGCAATTGATGAAGACTGGCCAGCCACGCACGCACCACACGCTTGGCATTTTACTCCTCATTGCGGCGGTCAGCTGTTTCGGGGCGGTGGATGGCTTCAGCAAGATCCTGATCGGCAGCCAGTCCTTCGGCCAGATCATGCTGGCGCGCTATGCCCCGGCCCTTGCCGTTCTGCTGCTCGCCACCGGACCCCGCAACTTGCAAGGGCTGTTCGCCACCAAGCGGCCTGGGCTTCAGATCATCCGCGGGCTGACGCCCGTCTTCGTGGGCGGGTTGATGGTCTTCGCGGTGCGCTACCTTCCGCTGGCGGAGGCGACCGTCATCCTCTTTGCTGGACCGTTCATCGTGGTGGCGCTGTCGGGCTGGATGCTGGGCGAGCATGTGGATGCCTCAAGCTGGGTTGGTGTTGCCATCGGCTTTCTGGCGGTGCTGTTCGTGGCCCGGCCGGGCCTCGATGCGCTGTCGGTCTATACGATCTTTCCGGCGCTTGCGGCCGTCTTCTATGCCCTGCTGCAATTGCTGAGCCGCCAGCTGGGTGCAGCGGGCGAGAGCCCGGGCACCACGCTCGCCTGGACGCTGCTGGTCGGCACCGCCGTTTCACTGCCGGTAGCGCTGATGGACTGGCGCGCGATTGACCTGTCGAACGCGCTGGTGTTTCTGGCGCTGGGCGCGAGTTTCGGCTGGGGGCAGCATTTTCTGGCGCGGGCGTTTTCCCTGGCGCCGGCAAATGTGCTCTCGCCCTTCAGCTATTTCCAGATCCTCTCGGCCGCGATCTTCGGCGTCCTGGTGTTCCACAACGTCCCGGATGTCTGGACGCTCATCGGCATCGCCATGATCTTGGGCGCTGGCCTCTATGTGTTCGGCCGCAGGTCGCGGATCAGGGCCTGAGGGGCTCAGCCGGCCTTGCCGAAGCGCTCGTCGAAGGAATAGCCCATGCCGCGCACAGTGCGGATGGGGTCAAGCTCACGGCCACGGCTCAAGGATTTCCGCAGGCGGCCCACATGGACGTCCACCGTGCGCTCGTCCACATAAACATCATGGCCCCACACGGTGTCCAGGAGCTGGGCGCGGGAATAGACGCGGCCCGGGTTCTGCATCAAATGTTCGAGCAGGCGGAACTCGGTGGGCGAGAGGTTGATGTCGCGCGCCGCGCGGGTCACCCGCCTGGTTTTGCGGTCGAGCGAAAGTTCACCGGCTTTCAGCTGGTCCGCCACGGCCTCGGGCCTCGCACGCCGCAGAATGGTGCGGATGCGGGCCAGAAGCTCCGGCACGGAGAAAGGCTTCACCATATAGTCGTCAGCGCCGGTGGCGAGGCCCCGCACGCGTTCGGCCTCCTCGCTGCGGGCGGTCAGCATGATGATCGGAATGTCACGCGTTTCGGGCTTGGCCCGAAGCAGCCTGCAGACTTCGATTCCCGACATGCCGGGCAGCATCCAGTCCAGCAGGATCAGGTCGGGGCGCTCCTCACCGATGAGCGGGGCCACGTCCTCGCCATCCGCGGTGTGGCGCACCCGGTAACCCTCGGACTCGAGGTTGTAGCTGAGGAGGATCTGGATCGGCTCCTCGTCTTCAACGACCAGGATCGATGCACTCATGTCTCATCTGGCCTTTCGGGATCGATGCGGAGCGAGCTGGTCACGTCCTTCTTGGGACGGCCCTCGGCCAGGGGCTTGCCATGCACGAGATAATGGATGTTCTCCGCGATGTTCGTCGCGTGGTCGCCGATCCGCTCCATGTTCTTGGCGCCGAACAGCAGATGCGTGCAGAGGCTGATGTTGCGCGGATCTTCCATCATATAGGTCAGAAGCTCGCGGAAGATCGAATTATAGAGCGCATCCAGATCCTCGTCCGAGCGCCAGACTTCCATGGCGAGAAAGGCATCGGAGCGCGAATAGGCATCGAGAATGTTCTTGAGTTCGGACTGCGCGAGGCGGCCCATGCGCGTCACGCCTGACATCAGCTTCCGCGGCAGCTGATCCGACATGGCATGGGTGCGCTTTGCCGTGTTCTTGGCAAGGTCCCCGATGCGTTCGAGATCGGAGGCAACGCGGATTGCCACCATGATTTCGCGCAGGTCGCGCGCCATGGGCTGGCGCTTGGCGATGGTGGCGATCGCCTTCTCCTCCACCTGATGCTCCAGCACGTCCACGCGCTCGTCATTCTGGATCACCCGGTCGGCGAGTGTGGTGTCCCGGCGCGACAGCGCGTCGATGGCGTCATCGAGCTGCTGCTCCACCAGGCCGCCCATCTGCGCCAGCATCATCTTGAGCTGGGACAGATCCTCGTCATAGGCCTTCACGATATGGTCCGACATGTCAGTTCTCCGAGGGCTCAGCCGAAGCGGCCCGTGATATAATCCTGCGTGCGCTTTTCCTGGGGTGCCGTGAACATCTCGTCGGTGTCACCATATTCGACGAGCGTGCCAAGATG
The DNA here is from genome assembly GCF_965227715.1 of Aestuariivirga sp. GTDB lineage: Bacteria > Pseudomonadota > Alphaproteobacteria > Rhizobiales > Aestuariivirgaceae > Aestuariivirga. The sequence goes on from NZ_OZ245771.1 coordinate 2,096,362, forward strand.
GAAGAAGGCCGTGAGCTGGGAGACGCGCGCTGCCTGCTGCATGGAATGGGTGACGATGACGATGCAGTAGTTCTGGCGAAGCTCGCCGATGAGCTCCTCGATCCGCGCCGTGGCGATGGGGTCCAGGGCAGAGCACGGCTCGTCCATCAGGATCACCTCCGGGTTCACCGCAATGGCGCGCGCGATGCAGAGGCGCTGCTGCTGGCCACCGGACAGGCTGGTGCCGGAATGCGTGAGGCGGTCCTTCACCTCCTCCCAGAGGCCGGCCTTGCGCAGGCTCTGCTCCACGATCTGGTCCAGATCGGGTTTGCCCTTGGCGAAGCCGTGGATTTTCGGGCCATAGGCCACATTCTCATAGATCGATTTGGGGAAGGGGTTCGGCTTCTGGAACACCATGCCGACGCGGGCGCGCAGCTGCACCACGTCCAGCTTCGGATCATAGATATTCTGACCGTCGATCAGGATGTTTCCCGTCACGCGGCATGAGGGGATGGTGTCGTTCATGCGGTTGATGGAGCGCAGGAAGGTGGACTTGCCGCAGCCAGAAGGTCCGATGAAGGCCGAGACGGCGCGGTCCGGAATGTCGATCGAGAGCGATTTGATGGCGTGCTTCTCGCCATAATAGACATCGACCTCGCGGGCCTGAATCTTCATCTTGCCACTCGCGAGCGCGCGCGGGTTTTCGGGGGTGATGAGGGTTTCGAAGCGAAGGGGGGCGTTCATGTCCATGATCCTTGCATATCCTACCAGCGCCGTTCGAAGCGCTTGCGCAGCCAGATGGCAGCGGCGTTGAGAGTGAAGAGAACGACCAGCAGCACGATGATGGCCCCGGCGGTTTTCGCCTTGAAGGCAATCTCCGGCAGATCCGACCACAGGAATACCTGCACGGGAAGCACGGTTGCGGCACTGGTGAAGCCATGCGGAATATCGGCGATGAAGGCCACCATGCCGATCATCAGCAGAGGTGCGGTTTCACCGAAGGCGCGCGCGAGCCCCAGGATGGTGCCGGTCATGATGCCGGGAAGGGCAAGTGGCAGCACGTGGTGGAACACCGCCTGCTGATGCGAGGCACCAACGCCCAAGGCCGCTTCGGCAATCGACGGCGGCACGGCTTTGAGCGCGGCACGCGAGGCGATGATGATGGTGGGCAGCACGAGAAGTGCCAGCACCAGGCCACCCACTACGGGTGCGGAGCGCGGCAGGCCGAAGAAGTTGAGGAACACCGCAAGGCCCAGAAGGCCGAAGATGATCGAGGGCACGGCGGCGAGATTGTTGATGTTCACCTCGATCACATCCGTCCAGCGGTTCTTGGGCGCGAACTGTTCCAGATAGACGGCAGCCGCAATGCCCAGCGGCAGCGCGAGCGCCAGCGCCACGGCAACGGTCAGGAGAGAGCCAATCAGCGCGCCGCGAATGCCTGCGAGTTCCGGCTCACGCGAGTCGCCCGCGGTGAAGAAGCGCCAGGCAATGCCGGTTTCGACGCGGCCCTGGGTTTCAAGCTGCTCCAGCCAGAGCGCCTGGCGGTCGCCGATGCGGCGGTTGGCTTCAGGGACCGAGAAGGTGAGACGTTCCCAGTGGCCGGGGTCCAGCGTCTGCTGGGTGGGGGCGGGCGGCAGCAGGGCCTCTGCCGTCACATAGCCGTTCTCCACCTTGGTGACGCGGAGCACGCCGCTCTTGAAACGGATGACTTCGCCCGGAGCCAGGCCCAAGGGCTGCTCGGGCGTATCGCCGGTCAGGAGATAGGCACCCTCTTCCCCTTCGAGCGGCACCACATGGAGGAGCGTCTTGCCGGGCGTGGTTGCAAGGCCGGTCTGCAGGCCTTTCAGATAGAGATCGGCATCATCGCCCAACAGCGCCGGGAAGGTGACGGTGCGGCCGATGAGGGCGGGGTCCGCCACCACGATGCTGCGCAAATCATCGGCGGCGCCGGAGGAGACGAGCGAGGTCAGCGCCTTGCGGTCCGCCCGGCCGGACACGTCCGGGAACAGGCTGCGGAACGCATCCTTGACCAGCTTGTCGTAATTGCCGGCCGCAGGCTTTGCGGCGTCCACTTCCGATGGATCGATGGTCACCTCCAGCTTCACCGTGTGCTCGGTGAAGGCGGGGATGCCCTTCGACACGATGTCGATCAGCAGGAAGGCGAGGAAGAGCGCGGTAAGGCCCAGGGCTGCCGCGCCATAGAAGCGGAAGCGGCGTTCCGCGGCGTAGCGCTTGCGCACGAGGTCCGAGCGAGGCTCAGTCATACTGTTCCCGGTATTTCTGCACAATGCGGAGTGCGATGTAGTTGAGCATGAGCGTGAAGAAGAACAGGACGAAGCCCAGCGCGAAGGCAGAGAGCGTCTTGGGGGAGTTGAACTCCTGGTCGCCCACCAGCAGCGTTGCGATCTGCACTGTGATGGTGGTGACGGCGGCGAGGGGATTGGCAGTGAGGTTGGCCGCAAGGCCGGCCGCCATGACGACGATCATCGTCTCGCCCACGGCGCGGGAGATGGCGAGCATGAAGGCTGAGACGATGCCCGGCAAGGCCGCGGGCAGCACCACCTTCTTGATGGTTTCGGATTTGGTCGCGCCCATCGCATAGGAGCCATCCCGCAGGGCCTGCGGCACGGCGTTGATGATGTCATCCGAGAGGGACGAGATCAGCGGCACGATCATCATGCCCATCACGAGGCCTGCGGCCAGCGCCGATTCGGAGGCGACGTTGAGGCCCAGCGATTCGCCGCCCGTGCGGATCAGCGGAGCCACGGTGAGCGCCGCGAAGAAGCCCAGCACCACGGTTGGGATGCCAGCCAGGATCTCGAGCACCGGCTTCAGCACGTTGCGGAGCCGGGGCGAGGCATATTCCGCCATGTAGACGGCCGAGAGAAGTCCTAAGGGACCCGCAACGCCGATCGCAATCACCGTGATCAGCAGCGTGCCGGCGAGCAGCGGCACGAAACCGAAGGAGGCAGGCGTGCCATTGGGCGACCAGTGCGTGCCGAAGAGGAATTCAATGGGGGAGACTGAGCGGAAGAAAATCAGTGTTTCAAAGAGCACCGAGAAGACGATGCCGATGGTGGTGAGCACGGCCACGGCGGAGCAGGCAATCAGCACCGCCATCGTCACCCGCTCGAACAGGTTGCGGGCGCGGAAATCGACTGCGGTTCTGCCATAGAGCGGAACAGCTGCGATGAGCGCGCCAATCACCGCGGCCACGGCCGTCCAGGGGGATTGCACACCGAAGGCAAGAGAGCCGGCAATCGCCAGCGCAAGGCCCCCCAGCAGCGCACCGGCGCCAAGGAGAAGGCCATGATAGGACGGAAGCGAATGCAGGCGCGTGCCGGCCGGGGTCACCAGCGCTGAGGCCCGCCTTTGGCCCGCCGCATAAGCCACAGCGGCCAGGAGCAGCACCAGCAGAACAGTCCAGAGAAACATGCCGGGCGTTCCTTCTTTCACACCGTCAAAACAGTTCAGGACCAGGGGGCCGGTTCATCCGCGGTCCCCCCGATCCCTTCGCAAGTGCAATTACTTCAGCGTGTCGCCCGACAGGGGCTCGAGGCTTGTGGCAATTGCACGGGTTTTCTCGGCCTGCTCACCCGGAAGCGTCACGAGGCCCTTCTCCGAGAGGTAGCCATCTTCGCCCAGCGCCTTGTCAGACACGTATTCGGCGATGAATTCCTTCATGCCGGGGATCTGGTCCACATGCTGCTTCTTCACATAGATGAAGAGCGGGCGGGACACCTTGTAGGACCCGTCGGCAATCGACTCATAGGTGGCCTTCACGCCGTCGATGGCAATGTCCTTGATGGCGTTGCCGTTCTGCTCGACGAAGGAATAGCCGAAGATGCCGAGCGCGGTCGGGTTGGCCTGAAGCTTCTGGACGATCAGATTGTCGTTCTCGCCGGCTTCGACATAGGCGCCGTCCTCACGGATCGACTTCCACACCGCTTCGAACGCCTTGGCGTCCGCTTTCTTGAGGTCGGCCAGGCTCGGATACTTCAGCGCGCCTGCTTCCATCACCAGCTCAGCGAAGCTGTCACGCGTGCCGGAGGTGGGCGGCGGGCCCAGCACTTCGATCTTCACATTGGGCAGCGACGGGTCGATGTCGCTCCAGTTCTTGTTGGGATTCGGGATCAGCTTGCCATCCTTGTCGGGGATGTTCTTGGCGAGCGCCTGGAACAGCTGCTGCTTGGTCAGGGCAGCTTCCGGCGCTTCCTTGGACTGGGCGACCGAGAGGCCATCGAAGCCAACCTTGATCTCGACCACTTCGGTAACGCCATTCTTCACGCAATCATCGAACTCGGACTTCTTGATGGTGCGGGAAGCGTTGGTGAAGTCCGGCGTGTCTTCGCCCACACCAGCGCAGAACAGCTTCATGCCGCCGCCGGTGCCGGTTGATTCAACGACCGGCGTCTTCATGCCGGAGGCCTTGCCGAACTGCTCGGCTACGGCGGTGGTGAAGGGATAAACCGTCGAGGACCCGACGATGCGGATCTGGTCACGCGCCGCGAAGGCGGGGACGGCAGTCAGCGCCACGAGGCTGGCGGTGAGAAGAATGCGCTTCATTGTTGTGTCTCTCCTGTCTGAGGCAGGCGGAAACTAGGGTCGCCACAAAACGCTTATGTGACCTTTGGATTACACTTTTGTGACGGCGTAAGATTATGAAATGTAATGAATATTATGCAACCGTCATCCCGGCGAAGGCCGGAATCCCGCTTCTCCCGCTGCAAGGAGGCTGGATCCCCGCCTTCGCGGGGATGACGGCATTCAGGAGGACTTGGCCGGAAGCTTCATGGTGAAGGTGCTGCCCTTGCCCAGTTCCGAGGTGATGGCAAGTTTGCCGCGGTGGCGGTTGATGATGTGCTTGACGATGGCAAGGCCAAGACCCGTTCCGCCGCGGGACCGGCTCTCCTGCACATTGACGCGATAGAAGCGTTCGGTGAGGCGCGGAATATGCTCCTCGGCAATGCCGGGGCCGTGGTCTTTCACGCTGACCTCCGCCCAGTTGCCGCTGCGCTGCACGATGATTTCAACCAGCTTGCCGGAGCCTGCATATTTGAGCGCGTTCTCGACCAGGTTCTGCACCACCTGTACGAGTTCATCCCGGCTCCCGGCCACCATGAGCGGGCCATCGCTGACGAGTTGCAGTTCGCAGCCCTGTTCCTTCGCCATGCCGGAAAGCACGTCGCGCACATGGCCTGCGGCCTGGTTCAGGTCCACCTCGTCCGAGGGGCGGAGATGCTCATTCATTTCGATGCGGGAGAGCGACAGGAGATCATCGATCAGCCGCCGCATGCGCTCGGCCTGGCTGCGCATCAGGCCGAGGAATTTCTCCTGGGCCTTCGGGTCATTCTTCGCAGCACCCAGAATGGTTTCGAGAAAGCCCGAAAGCGCTGCAAGAGGCGTTCTGAGTTCGTGGCTGGCATTGGCCACGAAATCGGCGCGCATCCGCTCGATCTGCTGTTCGCGCGTCAAATCCCGCAGCACGATGAGAGCACCCTTGGCGGGCCCCAGGCACGAGACATGGGCGCGGAAGCTCCGCGGCATCGGCACGCGCAATTCATAATCCACGCTGGCGCCGCCTTCGCCGCAGGCCGCGGCGGTGACGGCCTCGAGAACGGCCGGAACGCGGATCGAGGCGGACAGGTGGCGGCCGCGGGGGTCTGCCTCCAGCATGTGCACGGCCTCGGCATTGGCCAGCACGACCACGCCTGCCGCATCGACCACGAGTGCCGGGTCGGGCAGCGCGTGCACCACATCTGCGGCGGCGGGAATGGGCTCAGGAGCCATGGGCCGGTTGCCTTGGGGCCAGAGGGTTTGGATCAATGGACGAAGCAGCTGCATTGCTGCAGGATTGCAGGCTCATATGACAGATTAGCTTCCGGGAGCCTAGCCTCATGAGCAGCACGCCCTTCGATGCCGAAACGCAGCGCCATTTCGAAGCGCTGGCCGCCCAGGCAGAGCCATGGGACCCCGCATGGCCCTTGGAACGGCAGCGCCTGGCATGGGAAGCACACTGCATCCGCGAGCGCGCCCGCAGGCCGCCGCATCTGATGGTGGAAGACCTGACGCCCGACGGGATTCATGTGCGTATCTACCGCCCGCCGGGGGAGGAGCCCAAGCCCGGCGTTCTCTATGCCCATGGCGGCGGCTGGACGATGGGATCCTGCGAAACGCATGACGACCTCTGCGCCGAACTGGCGGACGGAGCGGATGTGGTGGTCGTCTGCTTCGACTACCGGCTGGCGCCCGAACACCCGCACCCGGCGCAAGTTGATGACGCCCACCGCGTGCTGGACTGGATGCGGAGCTCAGGGCGCGCCATTGGCATCGACCCCACCCATATCATCGCCGCGGGGGACAGTGCGGGGGGCCAGGTGGCCGCAGGCCTTGCCCTGCGGCTGAAGCGGGAAGGCGGGGGCCCACTGCGCGGCCTCGTTCTCATCAACCCCGCTCTGGGGGCCGATTTCGAGACAGAGTCCTACCGGCGCCACGCGCAATCACCCGCGCTGAGCCGGGAAGAGATGTTTGACTGCCTCACGGCACTTCTGGGTCCTGAAGGCTCTCCGGGCTGGAGGGACCCCGAAGGCGTTCCCAACATCGCGCCGGACGTGAGCGGACTGCCGCCCTGCTTCATCACCGTTGCCGGCCACGACCCGCTTCATGACGACGGCGTGATCTTTCATGACAGGCTGAAGACGGCCGGCGTTCCCGTGCAACTCCGTGAAGAGCCGGCCCTGGCGCATTCCTACTGGCGCTCGCGCCACCAGAGCCGCGCCGCGATGGCAGGATTTCAGGCCATCACGGCCGCGGTGCGCCACCTCGCCCACGAAGGGGCGCTTCAGCCATATTGAACGCCCGGCAACACGCAGAGCATCTCGAACAGGAAGTTGGCGCCGATGAGTGCTGTGTTGCCAACGGGGTCCAGCGGTGGCGAGACCTCGACCAGGTCGCCTCCCACAAGATTGAGGCCGCGGCAGCCGCGGATGATTTCGAGCGCCTGCCAGGTTGAGAGGCCGCCCACCTCCACCGTGCCGGTGCCGGGCGCGAAGGCGGGGTCCAGGCTGTCAATGTCATAGGTGAGGTAGACCGGGTGATCTCCGATCTTCGCCCGCACCTCCGCCATCAGCGGCGCCAGTGATTTGTACCAGCACTGCTCGGCCTCGATCACCGTAAAGCCCTGCTTCCGCGGCCAATCGAAATCCTCCGGGCTGTAGCCCGAACCGCGAAGCCCGATCTGATAGACCTTGTCACAGGCCAGGAGCCCCTCCTCCACCGCGCGGCGGAAGGGGGTGCCATGGGCGATCTTCTCACCGAACATTTCGTCATTGATGTCGGCATGGGCATCGACGTGGATCAGTGCCACCGGCCCATGCTTCTTCTTCATGGCGCGGAGGATGGGAAGTGTCAGCGTGTGATCGCCCCCCAGGGTGAGCGGCGTGCACCCGGCGCCCAGAATTGCATCATAGGCTTTCTCGATGATGCCGACGGTCTTCTTCAGATCGAAGGTGTTGATGGCGACATCGCCGATATCCGCCACCTGCAGCGACTCGAAGGGCTTGGCGCGGGTTGCCATGTTGTAGGGGCGGATCATGCAGGACTCCGCCCTGATCTGCCGCGGCCCATGGCGCGTGCCGGAACGGTTGGAGGACCCGATGTCAATCGGCACGCCCACGAAGCACACGTCGAGGCCTTCCGCGGTGGATTGCGTGGGAAGCCGCATCATGGTGGCGGGGCCGGCAAAGCGCGGCATGTCATTGCCGCCGAGCGGCTGGTTGAAACTTCTCGTCATCGGCGATTCTGCTCCATCTGATCCGCCGCAGTCTAGCGCCCGCGGGGCGAGGTGGAAATGCCATGCCCCCGCGTGGCGCCATGCGTGCCCATACCCCCTTTCCCCGCCCTGGGCGGAGGAAAGGAGGCACGGAGGGGGGCGTGGCGTAGAGCCTTCAGGCCACAGCGCGGGAGAAGCGACCAGCTTCCAGCCAGGCGGCGCAGTCGGGGCCCAGTTCAGCCATGGCGCGGGCATCATAGGCGCGGATGTCGGCAGGAGTGAGCGTACCCTGCCAGCGGCCATTGGTGCCCTTGTTGATGAAGGTGGTGGCCCCGCCTTCCCAGATCGCGCCGCCCATCGGCGCGGCAAGGTGGGCGTGACGCTTCATCCAGTCGAAGCTGGCATGCTCCACGACCTTGGCGGTGATCTTCTCATCCCGTTCCAGTTCGAGGAAATTCGCCACCTGCCGCACCGTGCCCGGCAGATCGCGTTTCATGTCGTTAAAGTGGATGAGCAGGACATTGGGCAGATGCCGGAGGTTCCACCAACTGCGGATGTTCTCCCAGAAGGACCACAGCGGGTAGCCGTCCTTCTCGAACCATTCGCGATAGAACTGGTGGACGGAGGCCGGGGGTGGCTTCAACTCGGGTCCGACGCGGCCCGGCGTGTTGTTGAAGAGGCCGAACACCTCCGGCTTGAAATTGGCCATGTGATTGTAAGCGCTCCAGACGGCGTCCCGCCCGTCGCGTGCGATGTAGATGTATTTGGCCTTTGGCGAGATCACCATGGCTTCGGCGGGAAGGTGAGTCTTGATGACGCGGCGGTGCGGCTGGTTCTTCACCGCCTCGATCGCCTCCTTCGGCATGATGCGCAGGTCGAGCCAGGGCGAGAGGGCGGGAAGGTCGATCCCCTCCGCACCCTCGAAGATCAACTGCGAGACAATCTGCTGCATCCAGGTGGTGCCGGACTTGCCCCAGGTGGCGATGATCGTATCACCCTCGCGGAATGGGAAATCGTTCCACACGGTCGAATCCATGTGGTGGTTGTGGAGTTCACGCGTCTTCTTCGGCCAGGCCGTGGCGCTTGCATCTTGCATCAGTGTCGTTCCTTTGGTTGCTATCTTTCCGTCTGGCGGGGGTCATAACCGCAGCGGATCCGGCGCACTGTGCTGAAAATCACAGCGACAAAGAAAAGGCCCCGCATGCGGGGCCAGAGGCTTGGGGACAAAATTGCAATCGCGGACTCACATCACCGTGACGCGGGCACCGATCTTCACATGGCGGTAGAGCTCGCTCACATCCTCGTTCAGCATGCGGATGCAACCCGAGGAGGCGGCCTTGCCGATGGAGGACGGCTCATTGGTGCCGTGGATGCGGTAGATCGAAGAGCCGAGATAGATCGCGCGGGCGCCCAGCGGATTGTCGGGGCCACCTGCCATATAGGCGGGAAGCTCGGGGCGGCGCTTGCGCATTTCCTGCGGGGGGCGCCAATCCGGCCACTTCACCATGCTGGACACCTGGTGGGAGCCGCGCCATTCGAAGCCCTTCTTGGCGGTGGCGACGCGGTACATCATGGCCTTGCCATCACCCAGCACGAAATAGAGCCGGTTCTGCTTGGTGTTGATGATGATGTCACCTTCGCGCGCAGCGGCCGAGAAATCGACCAGCTTGCCGCGCTTGAAGTCCTGGGCCGCGCCCGACGCCTCGGCGGGGCTTGCCGAGGTGGGGACGATGACGACGCCCTGGAAGGGGCCATCCTGCTGGCTGGGGGCCACCTGGCCGGCGCAGGCTGCAGTTGCGAGGAGGCCCATGCCGAGGAGGGCGGAGGCGATAGAGGTGAAGAGCTTGTTCATGACCGTTTTCCCTTTGATCCCGTTTTGCCGCCGGTCTGCCCGGCGTTCATCTTGCTTTCGGTGATCCCCGTTGTAACGTGCGGCGCGGCCGCTTCTGTGCCGGACGTCACACAGCGAAAAATCTTGGACGACATCGAAAAGAAATATGCGGGCCTCGAAGACCCGGGCATCCGGGACTTCCTGATCGCGGGGGCGCGGTTTTACCCGCCGGACGCCGTGACCTTCACCATGGCGGAGCAGCGCGCCTTCTATGACCGCTATTGCGCGCATTTCCGCAAAGCCCGGCCGGAGGCGGTTCGTACCGAGGATGTGAGCCTCGGTGGCGTTGCCTGCCGCCACTACCAGAGGCTTGGGGCGGAAGAAGCGCCGGTCATGATCTATTTCCATGGCGGGGGCTTCGTTCTGGGCGGGCTCGACAGCCATGACGATGTTTGCGCGGAGATTTGTGACGGTGCGAAGATCCAGGTGATTGCCGTCGATTACCGGCTGGCGCCCGAGCATGTGTTTCCGGCAGCGCTCGATGATGGCTGGGCCGTATTGCGGGCAGTGGCGGCGGAGCACGGCGCCATCATCCTCGGCGGAGACAGCGCGGGCGGTAACCTGGCGGCGGCGCTCGCCCTCAAATCGCGCGATGCGAAAGGCCCCCCGCTTCGCGGCCAGGTGCTGATTTACCCCGGCCTCGGCGGAGACATGACGCGCGGCTCCTATGTGAGCCAGGCGCATGCGCCGGGGCTTTCGGCACGCGACGTTCAATACTACCGCGATGTCTACAAGGGGGGCGGCCACCCCTATGCGGAGCCCCTGGCGGCCACGGATTATGCGGGGCTGCCGCCCGCCTTCCTGGTGGCGGCAGGCCTTGACCCGCTGCATGACGATTGTTTCGACTATGTGGGCCGCCTGCAGAAGGCCGGCGTAGCTGCCTTCGTCCGGGACGAGCCGCTGCTGGTCCACGCCTTCTTGCGCGCCCGCCACATGAGTGTGCCGGCGCGGCAAAGCTTCGACGCCATCACCGCCGCCTGCGCGAGCCTCGCGCTGCGCGGCGTTCTGCCCATTTGAGAGGACGTGCCCCATGACCATCACCACGATCACCGCGTTTCCGCGCAGCGTGAAGGAAATCGAGAATCTGTGGATTCCGCTGTCTGACGGGACGAAACTCGCGGCGCGCATGTGGATCCCCGAGGATGCGGAGGAGAACCCCGTTCCCGCCCTTCTCGAATATCTGCCCTACCGCAAGCGCGACGGAACCCATGTGCGCGACGCGCTGACCCACCCTTACTTTGCCGGGCACGGCTATGCCGCGATCCGCGTCGACATGCGGGGCAATGGCGATTCAGATGGGCTGATGGCGGATGAATATGCGCTGCAGGAACAGAACGACGCGCTCGAGGTGATTGCCTGGCTGGCAGCGCAGCCGTGGTGCAACGGCAAGGTCGGCATGTTCGGCATTTCCTGGGGCGGCTTCAACGCGCTGCAGGTGGCGGCGCTGAAACCTCCTGCCCTGAAAGCCATCGTCACCATCTGCTCCACCGATGACCGTTATGAGGATGACGTGCACTACAAGGGTGGCACCGTCATCAACGAGATGCTGGGCTGGGCCGCCACCATGCTTGCCTATTCCTCGCGCCCGCCCGACCCCTTGATCGTGGGCGAGCGCTGGCGCGAGATGTGGATGGAGCGGCTGGAGAATGAGCCCTTCCTCATCATTCCCTGGCTCTCCCACCCGCACCGCGACGATTATTGGAAGCACGGCTCGGTGTGCGAGAATTTTGCCGCCGTCGAGGCGCCCACACTGGTGGTGGGCGGCTGGAACGACGCCTATTCCAACGCCGTGCCGCGCCTGATGAAGGGACTGCGCACCACTCGCAAAGCGATCATCGGGCCGTGGGCGCATAAGTATCCCCATTTCGCCGTGCCGGAACCGCGCATCGGCTTCCTGCAGGAGTGCCTGCGCTGGTGGGACCAGTGGCTGAAGGGCACCTCGACCGGCATTTCGCGCGACCCGGATTATCGCTATTACGTGATGGAGCCGTGGAAGCCCGGCTCCTTCCCCGAGCGGATCAACGGGCGCTGGATTGGCGACAGTTTCTGGGGCTTCGGCCATATCGACACCAAGAAATGGTGGCTGAACGCCACTGGTATCGGGCCCACGGCGGGCGCGGAAACGCCGCTCAGCATCTGCTCCAAACAGACGACAGGGGCTGATGGGGGCGAATATTGCATCATCTGGCTCGGGCCTGAGTTTCCCGGCGACCAGGCGAAGGACGATGCCGATTCGATTACCTTCGAGACGCCCTATCTGTTGAACGACATCGACATTGTGGGCCAGCCGGCGATTGACCTCGAGTTCTCGGTGGACAGGCCCGTGGCGCATATTGCGGTGCGGCTCAATGATGTGTGGCCCACGGGCGAGGTTTCACGCATCACCTATCACCTGCAGAACCTGTGCATGCGGGACAGCCGGGAAAACCCCATGCCACTCGAGCCCGGCAAGCATTACCGGATGAAGATCAAGCTCGATGACATTGCCTGGCGGGTGCCCAAGGGCCACCGGCTGCGGGTTTCGATTTCGACCAGCTACTTCCCCATGATGTGGCCGGCACCTGAGCCGGTGACGCTGACCGTCTATGCCGGAAAGTCCCAGCTTCACCTGCCGCTCCGCAAGGATGTGGCGGGCGAGGCGCCGCTGTCCTGGCAGGGCCCCGAGGCTGCGGCACCGGCGGAGACGACCGAGATCAAGCCCGCCTGGAACAAGCGCGAAACCACGACCGACCCCGAGACCGGCGAAATGCGGATCGAGATCGTCGATGATTTCGGCGAGCAGGAACTGCACCCGCATGGGCTGGTGATCGGCGGCCGGGGCCGCGAGACCTATTCGATCATGCCGGACGACCCGCTGTCCGCCCGGATGGAAACCCACTGGACGGAGATGCGCCGCCGCGGCGACTGGCACATCCGCACCGAAACCTTCGGCCGGCTGACCGCGACGGAGCGGCACTGGATCGTGTGGGGGCGGATCGAGGCCTATGAGGGCGAGAAGAAGGTGTTCGAGAAGGAGTTCAACGAGGAGATTCCGCGCCTGCTGCAGTAGGGAGGCCATCCCCTTCTCCCGTGCCGCAGGGATGGGAGAAGGGAAGGATTGTGAATTTTATCCTTGACTTTTATTCCTAGAACTGCTAGTCAGGGGGAATGAACAGTCTATACCAGTTGCTGTGCGAGCTTTCCCATAAAGGCCTCGCATTTGCGCAGTTCGGATGTGTCTATGTATTCATCCGGCTTGTGGGCCTGCTCGATGGAGCCGGGGCCGCAGATGACGGCCGGGATGCCAATTTGCTGGAAGAGGCCGGCCTCGGTGCAGTAGCTGACCGCATGGGTGGAATTGGCGCCGGCCAGATGGAGCGCCAGGTGCTCGGCCGGGCTGTCCTTCTCGGGAGCAAGGCCTGGAACGCTGTTGACGGCCGCAGTGGCGATGCCGGTTTCGGGCGCCACCTGCTTCATTGCCGGTTCCAGCCGCTGTGCGAAGCTGTTGAAGCGGTGCGGCACGTAATCGGGGTCCGCGGTGGGGAGAAGGCGCGTTTCCCACTGGAAGGTGCAGCGGCGGGGAATGATGTTCTTGGCGGTGCCACCTTCGATGACACCCACGTGGATGGTGGAATAGGGCGGATCGAAACGCCGGGTCGGATCGCCCACCGCAATCATGTCCTCCCGGATGCGGCTCATCTCGGAGAGAAGCTCACCCGCCACCAGAATGGCGTTGACGCCGTGGTGCGTGAGGCTCGAGTGGGCCTCGTGGCCCGTCACTTCCGTGGAGAATGTGACGGCACTCTTGTGGGCGTTCACCACCTTCATGGAAGTGGGCTCCCCCACGATGACGGCACGCGGCTTCGGCAGATTGTCCCGCATATGCGCCACAAGCGGGCGGACACCCTTGCAGCCCACCTCCTCATCACAGGAGAGCGCCAGGTGAATGGGGGATTTGAGCCCGGCCTTCAGGAAATTCGGCACTTCGGCCAGGCACACGGCGAGGAAGCCCTTCATGTCACAGGTGCCGCGGCCGAAGAGGCGGCCGCCACGCTCCGTCAGGTGGAAGGGATCACTCGTCCAGGGCTGGCCATCGACCGGCACCACATCGGTGTGGCCCGAGAGCACGATGCCGCCCGCGATTGCCGGGCCAATGGTGGCGAAGAGATTGGTCTTGCGGTTCGCCTCATAATCCACGCGGAAATGCGGAATGCCCCAGCCATCGAGATAATCCTCAACGAATTCGATCAACGGAATATTGCCGTCGCGGCTGGTGGTGTCGAAGCTGATGAGATGCTTCAGCATCTCTTCCGTCGAATAGATCTGGCCTGTCATGATGCTTCAGTTGATTGCGTGTTTTTCGTGCGGGCTGTCGAGGGAGAAGGCGGGAATTTCCACATTGATGAATTCGCCGGAGGTGAGCTGCATCTGATAGGCGCCCGCCATGAAGCCGGACGACGTTTTCAGCGGGCAGCCAGATGTATAGCTGTAGGTATCACCCGGCTTGAGCGTGGGCTGCTCACCCACGACGCCCGCGCCGCGCACCTCCTGCACATGGCCCGTCGCATCGGTGATTTTCCAGTAGCGGGTGCGGAGCGTTACGGTCTCGCGGCCATGATTTTCAATGGTGATGGAATAGGCCCAGACATAATGGCCCTCATCCGGCTTCGACTGCCCGTCCAGATATTGCGGGCGGACGATGACCTTCACGCCCATGGTGACACGTTCATACATGGGAGCAGTCTAGCGCAAACCCCCAAGTTTTCCACAGCGAAGACACTTGCCAAGGCCAAGGCATTTCAGCCATGTGATGCCCATGGGGAACTCTCAGGACCGCCAGGGCATCTTGCCCGCCCGCACCATCGCCCGCTATTGCGAAGAGGGGCTGATCCGGCTTGCCCGGCCGGCCGACCCGGACCAGATCCAGCCCGCCAGCCTGGACCTGCGGCTTGGCAGCTGGGCTTACCGCGTGCGCGCCTCTTTCCTGCCGGGCAAACGCTCCACCGTGGCCGAGCGGGTGAAGGAACTGGCGCTGCACAGGATGCCATTGTCCGAAGGCGCCGTGCTGGAGACGGGCTGCGTCTATATCGTGCCGCTGCAGGAACAGCTGGCGCTGCCCCCGGGCGTGGCCGCTGCGGCCAACCCCAAGAGCTCCACCGGGCGGCTAGATATTTTCACCCGCGTCATCACCGATTATGCGCAGGAATTCGACACGGTGCCGGAGGGCTATGAAGGCCCGCTCTATGCCGAAATCTCACCCCGCACATTCCCCATCCTGGTGCGCGAAGGCTCACGCCTGTCACAGATCCGCTTCCGGCAGGGCGCATCGCTTGCAACCGACCAGCTGATCCGCACGCTGCATGAGAAGGAAGGGCTGATCTCCTTCGGAGAGGCCAACATCGACAATGGGCTCGCGCTCTCTGTTGACCTCTCGACTCTCGAGGCGCAGGGGCCCGTTGGGTTTCGCGCCAAGCGCCACGCTGGGCTGATTGACGTGGACGCAAAGGGCGCGCTTGACGTGCTCGACTATTGGGAGCCGATCTGGCAGCGCGGTTCCCTCGTGCTGGATCCGGACCAGTTCTATATTCTGGCCTCCAAGGAAGCTGTGCGCGTGCCCCCCGCCTTTGCGGCCGAGATGGTGCCGTTCAACCCGCTCGTCGGCGAATTCCGCGTGCATTACGCAGGCTTCTTCGACCCCGGCTTCGGCCACAGCTCCGGCCATGGCGAAGGGGCGCGCGCCGTTCTCGAAGTGCGCAGCCACGAGGTGCCCTTCATCCTCGAGGACGGCCAGATCATCGGGCGGCTGGTCTATGAGCCGCTGACGGAAGCGCCGGAGCTGGTTTATGGCCAGGGCATCGGCTCCAATTACCAGCGCCAGGGGCTGAAGCTCTCCAAGCACTTCAAGGCTTTCGATATCAAGAGCCGCTGAGGCGGAGAGGTCTTCCGGGAACACTCCGCCTCGTGATTTCTGCAAACGTTCAGGCCGCGGCTTCGCCAGGCCGTGCTCCCCATTTGATGAATGATGCAACTTTCAAGGGAATAGATTTGCGTTTGCCTGCGTAACCCCACTGCCGACGCTTGAAGCGGCAAACAACATCACGGGTAATGAGGACATCATGAATCGCAGACGACTGTTTCTGACGCTTGGCGCCGGCACTGCCGCAGTCTTCGCGTCCGCGCTTGCAGTCAAGATGACTCCGGCATGGGCGGACCGCAAGGGTTCGGATGACGGCAGTCATGAGAGTAACCACGAGAGCAATCACGAGAGCAATCATAGCTCCAGCGGCCACAGATCCGAAGACCACCGCTCCAGCAGTGACGTTTCGGGCCGCCGCCGCCGCCACACCGGCACTGACGACCCGGCGAACCATGATCTTGGCGACGACAGCAAAGTTGCTTCGGCCGATCGTTCAAAACCGCGTTCGGACTGTTCTGCTGGCACCAACTGCCATAAATAGGATTGGCCCAGGCGGAGCAGCGATGCTCCGCCGTTTCGCTGTTGGCAAGACATGCACACATGTTACTCTGTGCAGAAGTGCATCAAGGGCGGAACCAATACATGCGGCATCACACACTCGCGCCGGCGCTGCTGGCCGCCACTTTGCTCGGTGCGGCGGCCACTGTGCCTGCCCTGGCGCATGGCGAGCGTCTTTCGCGCATCGGCGCCAATCACCTGACGCCATCCGGCGCACCCGAAAGCTGGGGCACCTATTGCGTGACGGAGCTTGCGCCGCTGTTCCGCGAGGCCATTGCGCTCAATGACAGGCTGGCGCTGAACGAACAGATCTTCCGCGATTCCGTGGAAGGAGATGAGAGCGACGCAGGCCCCGAGAAGCCACTCGATTCGTCCAGGCCGCTGCTCGATCCGCTGCCGCCATCCCTGATGGACAAGCCGGCGCTGAGCACGCCGGGCATTACCGTGTTTACGGCAAAGCGCATCGTGACCATGGACCCCGGCTGGCCCGAAGGCACGGCCGTTGCGGTGAAGGACGGGCGCATTCTCTCCGTGGGCAGCCTTGCCGATCTCGATCCCTGGCTGAAGCGCTTCCCCTACACCATCGACGACCGCTTCAAGGACAAGGTCATCTACCCCGGCTTCGTTGAAGCCCACGGGCACCCGGTGATGGGTGCGATTGCGGTGAGCCGCCCGCCCCTGAGCTTTTTTCCTCTGCGCAACCCCTATGGAAAAGATTTCCCGGGGGTGAGGACGCCGGAAGAGGCGATGGCGGCGCTCGAGAGGTATGTGGCGGCGGCGAAATCGCCGACTGAAACCATCATGACCTGGGGCTATGACGTGGTGGCGATGGGTGGCCGCTTCCTCACACGCGAAGAGCTGGACAAGATTTCGACGACCAACCCCATTCTCGTCTGGGATGCATCCGAGCATTATGTGTTCGCGAATTCGGCGGCCATCGCCTACGCGAATGTGACCGAGGATCAGCTGGCCAGCACCGTCGGCGCCGGGCGCAACGCGGACGGCAGTTCCAATGGGCAGTTCCTCGGCACGGAGGCGGCAAAGCTTGTGATGCTGAAACCCCTCTCCGATGTGCTGACCCCGCGCGAAGGCTTGAAGGCGCTGCGCTATCTGGGGGCACTGATGCAGCAGGCGGGCGTGACCACGACAGGCGACCTGTTTTACGGCGGCGTGAACCTCAAGCTCGAGCAGGAGCTGGTTCAGGCCTATTTCGGGCGGCCCGGCGCGATTGCGCGGGTGGTTCATGTGGTTGATGGCGTCACTTTTCAGGAAACTTACGGAAAGGATGCCGTCAGCCAGGCCATCAAGCTTCGTGCCGAGAGCAACGAGCATGAGATGTTCAATGGCGTGAAGTTCTTTGCGGACGATGCCTTCGTGAGCCTCGGCATGCAGCTGCAGTGGCCCTCCTACATCGATGCGGAGCGCTACAAGGGACTGTTCATGTTCCATTCGAAGCAGGAGTTCGTCGACACCATGCGGCCCTGGTGGAATGCGGGTTTTCAGATTCACGTGCATTCCAATGGCTCGGGCGGCAATCAGGTGACGCTCGATGCGCTGGCGGAGCTGCAGGCGGAGAAGCCGCGCTTCGATCACCGCTTCTCGTTTGAGCATTTCGGCATTTCCTCCACGGCGCAGGCACGGCAGCTGAAGGCGCTGGGCGCACTCGTCAGCACCAATCCCTATTATGTGTCGCAGCGGGCGGACCTCAACGCCGACCAGATCGGCACCGACCGCGCGTCTCTCGCCGCACGCATGCAGTCCCTTATCGACCAGGACATCGTGGTGGCGCTGCACTCGGATACGCCCGTGGGCGTTCCGAGCCCGCTGATGGAAGTGTGGACTGCGGTCAACCGCATCGGCGAGCTGTCCTCCAAGGTTCATGCGCCGCATGAGCGCGTGGTCGATGTTGACCAGGCGATGCGCATGGTGACGATCGATGCGGCCTATGCGCTGGGCGTCAATGACCGGATCGGCAGCATCGAAGCCGGTAAATTCGCCGATTTCGCGGTGCTGGAGACCGACCCGCGCGATGTGGCGCCCATGAAGATCAAGGATATCGGCGTGGTGGCAACGATCGTCGACGGACAGGTGACGCTGACCAGCCAAACCCGGACGCCTGACTGGCAGACGGATTGAGCCCCTTGCCGCCCCGCCCCGCCTCCGCTAATCTTTCCCGCATTGCGGGCGTAGTTCAGTGGTAGAACGGCAGCTTCCCAAGCTGCATGTCGTGAGTTCGATTCTCATCGCCCGCTCCAACACTTAGCTGATCATCCGGAAATTCAGGTAAGCACCGGGTAAGCACGGCATGAGATCATCGCAACTTCCGCACAAGTCGAAGCCGCCCTGAATTGGTCGACTGCGCATTGTTCAAGCGCCGATGACAATACACGATGGGAGTACTGAGTGAATGTTCAGGCGGCCAGGGGCGGGCTCTCGTTCAACTCGTTTGCCATGCCAGATGCCGCGATCCAGTCCGCCCAGGCGAACAAAAATCGGCGGAAGTCGGTTTCGCTGACGCGCGATACATGCAGACCGATGATCTTCTGGGTGTTCCGCTCTTTCCTTGCGCTCACAAAGCCCAGCATTTCGGCGTGCCTGTCACCCATCCGACCCTGACTGTCGAGATAGACGATGCCGCCATGCGCCAGAGCGTTACGGACGTGCCGCATCATGAAATCGGCCGGGGTCTGGCTTGCGGTCGCACGGGCATCGTCGCTAGAGAGAGCATCAAAGTGTTGAGCAGCATCCCAGACAGCGACATTGAACGGCGGGACGTCGCGAATCAGCCGCCAATCGATGCCTTGGGCGAATGGCGCATCGGCAAACCGTAACTTGCCGTCCAGTATGCGGACAACCTCCTCCTTCAAGCCTTCGTTCAGCGAACTGTCATCGGCAACAAGATCACCTTCCTTGGCCTTGAAGATGCGTTCAATGGGAAGGCCTATCATGGGCGCCGCCATGGCTAGCAGGAAAGTAGTGGTCAGAGGACCGCCGTGTAAGTAATCACCCCCAAGTCCACTTTGGACGAGGGGTTCCAACCGTTCAATTAGCGTTCGGCACCGGGCGACAATGTCGAGGCTGTAGTGTGCCGGTCGGCCCATCAGCATTTCCTTTAGATACGGACTAACTCTCGTTGTTTGACCTGAAGATGCGTGAATCATACTACGAATGCACCAATTGCGCCAAGTGATAGCCGAGAACCCAGAAGAATGGACGAAGCTCCTCGCAAAGACGACGCATGCGGTGCCTTCGAACGTCACGCATCAAACCATTGTGTCCCCCCCCCACGACCCTCCCAGCGTGTTCGCGGACTCAGCTGATCGAAGATGTGAGGTCACCTAACTTCCCTGTAAAGTGACTGAGGTAGGCAGATTACTTCAAGTAGGGGGATGGGCATGGATGAAAAGTCGGACGAACCGGACCTCCAACAACAGAAAGCTATAAACTTCGGACAAGGCATTGCTCTCGTGAAGGCGGCAGCAGGCAGTGGCAAGACACGGGTTCTCGAGAGGCGAATATCGCAACTTCTCAACTCCAAGGTTCACCCAAGCGAGATTCTCGTCCTCTCGCACACGAAAAAGGCAGCGGATGAGATCAGAACCCGAATCGCCAACCCCTCGGCTCAGGAAATAGTCGTCGGCACGATCCACTCGCTGTGTCACCGAATACTGCGGCAGTACCCAACGAAGTCCGGCTTACCGAAAAGCTTTACGGTGGCCACACCCGCTGTCTCGAGCGAGCTCGCAAAGGAAATCTGCGTGGCGATGAAGAGTGATGGTTACGCGGCGATCCCGAAGGCAGGGCATTTGCTGGCGGCGTTGAGTTTCAGTCGCAATACCGGATGCAACTTCGCGGAGGAGATGAACAAGCTGCACCCGGGGCGGGCCCGCTCAAGTACCGTCCTGAAAGAATTTGCGCAACGTTACCGGCGGATGAAGCATGAGAGTGGGCTAGTCGATTTCGATGATCTTCTCAGCCTCGCAGTGAAGTTGCTCAAACAACACAAAGGTGTGCGTGGCAGTCTCCAGCAGCAGCACCGGCACATTATGGTTGACGAGTTCCAGGACATCAATGGAATGCAACTCCGACTCATCAAGCTGCTGTTCGGTTCTCCGGCCAAGGCGGTTGATCGGAGCCTTATGGTAGTCGGCGATCCAGGGCAGAGCATCTACGGATTTCGGGGTGCGCGGTTCGAAAATTGGGAATCGATCCAATCGGCACCAGGCGTCGTTTCATTCGAACTGGGCACCAACCATCGGTCCAGCCCCAAAATCGTGGCGGTTGGAAATGTGTTCGACGACCGCACCCTGACCAAGCGTTCTCCAGCGAAGGCCTCCAAGGATGCACCGAAATCCAAGAAACCAAGGCTAACCGCTTATCCCAGTGCTGACGCCGAAATCGAGGATATCTGTGACCTTATCGAGCAGCACTTCGCCGAGGGCATTCCCCTAGCCGATCAGGCCATCCTCTGCCGCACGTCAAACTACTTTGTGGCACTCAAGTCCGCGCTGGTCGAAAGAGAGATTGAAGTTCACCAGGTCGGAGGGAAAAGGACCAAATCGGACGCAATCGTCGAAAATGTCACAGCAGTTTTTCGTGTTGCCGCAAACCGCAAAGACACCCTCGCCCTTCGACAACTGCTGCAGGTGATCCCCGGAATCGGCAAGAAGCGCGCAGAGCTAATCACGAAGAAGGCATCAACGGCTCCAACCCGTAAGGATTTTCATGGAATAATCCGTGACGAAATCACCTCCCGACATCCCGACGCTGCCAAACTCGCTGTTGCGCTTAAGACAGCCAGAAAGGCCAACGATCTAGGTAGGGCTGTCGAGAACGTCCTAGAAACAATGGGAGCCTTCGTCCTTAAGAGAAAGTTATCGCCGGAACAGGTGAAGGAAATCACGCGGCAGTTGGAAGCACTGCAGGCTCAGGCAAGCGCATCTGCCGACCTCCCCGAATTCGTAGCCATCCTAGCCCTCGAGCAGCAGAACGAGCGTGCCGATACCGCAACCGACCGTCTGACCCTCAGCACGATCCACGGTGCCAAGGGTCTGGAATGGGATGTCGTCTACCTTCCCCGGCTTCAAGAGAATCAGGTTCCGCACGCCAGGAGCCAGTCTCCCGATGACATTGCCGAGGAGCGCAGGATGCTTTATGTGGCGGTTACCAGGGCAAGGCAGCATCTCTATATGTCGTATATCCGCCCAGAACATGAAGACATCGGGACAGGCACCTCAGGCCCGTCCCGCTTCCTAAGTCTACCGGGTCTCGCAGCAAAAGTCCGAAGACAGCCTCGCCAATAGTTACTAATGGTTCGGCCTCCGACTGCCGCCCGCCGTCTCAACTGCCCTCTGAACGATTTCCAGTCCAAGGCCGGACCCCATGCATAGCTCCGGCTTTGTTATTCTTCCGTAGAAATGCAAAAGATAAGTCTGCTGAGGGGCGTACATACGCTCGCGCCTCATCTTCCTATCCTTCCCCCAGTCAATAAGGCGATAGGTGCAACGCGGATCCTTGCACATGTATCCAAGCCAACCACGCAGATTCAGAACAGTGGTGATCTTGTAGACCTTGGAACCTCCGCGTCCCCCATTGGGGTCTTTCAAGCGTCTCTTCACCGCCGCCTCGATCTTGGCCTTCTCTCCAAAAACGATAGCGTGATGATGAGGCAGCCCACTGAACTTTGCGTCATGGGGACCGGAGGCTTCATTTCTCGGCTCGCGAACCAACGAAAAATCGAAAATCGCAAGGAACGAGAAGCCGCTCAGTAGACGCCTAAACTCGCGTCGCGCATCCTTCTCGACCAACTTCAACTCTTCACCCGCATTCTCTTCTTCACAGCTGACGCCAATCGGGGTGGGCACCTCCAGATCGGGGTGATAGACCGTCACGGCATAGCACTCTTCGTCAACTGCCAGCTCCTGAAAGGCGCGGAAAAGGTGCCCCGCGAACAGCTTCTTCGCGTACGGATTCGTGGCCAAGAGATGCTTGCCTGCACTCCGTCCAAACCTCTCCATGACAGATGCCAACTCGCGTTCGGAAGGTTCTCGGCCCTCAATCTCCCCAAATAGCTTCTCGAGGGCGTACTCTATGCGTCGATGCTGCTCCGCTACGCCTGGTGTAGGGTTTCTTGCAGTATCTTCATCACCTGCCTCCCATGCCTTCAGCTTTGGGCTGTGGTCGACATCAATCTGCTTCTCTAAGATCTCAGCGATCCTACTCATCTCTATGTTCCTGTTTCTGCTGTTTGATGATTTCATTGATCGCCAACTCGAAATTAGGCATTGCGAAATGTCTTCAAAGTTGGCGCGAAGGCCCTGAACGAAGCCTGAGATCGATGTTTTTGATGAAAAGTACTAGGTAACATAAGGGGGGCTGGTCCACCCCCCCTTTGCGAATTCAACGAAATCAGGCATTGAAGAGTCTTTAGAGAGTCTTCAATGCCTCTTTCCACTTGCAATTGGCGATCGACAGTTTGACCGAGATTGTGCCGTGTTTAGAGGCTCGGAATCCAATCAAAATAAGTTTTGGCGTTCTCTCCTTCACGGCCAGATCACCAAGCAGTCTCATGGTATTGCACACCTCGACCATCCACTCGTCTGCCGTGCTGGAAACCTGCACACCCTTCCTAGATCCGAATGAAACAACATCGCCGATGGATGCAACAGGGTGTTCATTCTCAAAAACTCGCTTCCGTGGGCCTTGCTCTAGGTCCGCTGAAACTGTTGTCAACCCAACTTCGTGCTGTGCAGGAGTTTCAAACTTTTTTGACTTACTCTTAGCTTTTGACAACAACGGCCGCTCACCAGCTCCTGACTTGATTTTTCGTCTCTTAGCGACACCAATATAGATCTTCTCAATTCCACCGTTGTCCTTCACAAATGCGATTAACTCCGATGGGACTATGTTTTGTTCGAACGCGCAGTCGAAAACAGCAGCGTACTTGCTAGCCATTTGACGGGAAACGCCCATAATATTCCGGACCACACAGTTAACTAGCTTTGCGCTCGTTTTCCACTCCCGGAGGTCCGTCATGTGGCGCTTCAGAGCATTTCGGACGAAGCGATCACACATTGCCTTGGCCAATAGCTCATAGACATGGCTAAGAGCCTCGAGGTATCGCCTATTGCCGCGCGCGACATTCTTTTTCACTAAATCTAAGAGTTCCTCGACTTCCTGATTGCTTAGTTGAGCGATGGCACGAATATTGCTCTTAGACTCGGGGGATATGTCTTCATATTCAAATGTATCGTAACGAGACATTTATGTGTCCTTCCAGGTTATAGTGTTTTCAATTGGTGAGAGGTTTAGGCAGGTATTGAGCCGCTCTCCGGATGGCGGGGGGATGCCGCTCGACAACCCCCGCCCAATAGGTGGGAGGACTAGTGGACAGCGCCCGTGGGAAGGAACATGTGGAGTTCCTCGAAGGCGAGCACCTCCGCGAGCCGATAGCGGACGGATCGGCCGATTTTTACGAAAGGCACTCCGCAGCGGTTCCCGCGGTCAGCCTGCAACTTCTTTACGGAGACCTGCCAGCGCTCAGCGAGCTGACTTTCCGTAAGAAAAATCAGGCCGGCAGCAACAGCCGTTGCGCGGTCGTTCTTAGCGATTTTTTGGGTGATGTTCTGCATGATCTTCTCCTGTGTCTTGATGACCAGGTGAAGATGATGGGTTTGGCGCACCTATCGCAGCCTCAAAATGCTGGTGAATCGGATCATTCTCATCTTGACCCTGTTAGATCGAAATTATCCCCCCTGCGCGTCCCTTGGGCCGTACATCGATTCCAGCTCATAAAAGTTCTTTGTTCTTCTCTTTTCTGGCAGCAATACTGTGGGGAGCTCTGCTGGGAAACGAAGAAATTTCTTGTTGGACAGAGAGGCCTTGTCAACGAGTCTGAGCAGCGTCAGCTGAGCGGTTTTGGCCAGGCCTAGAAGGCGCAGCAAGCATTCCGGATTTTCTGCCAAGAGGTCCTGGAAACGTTCAACAGAATCGCAACTCTCTCCGCAGAGGCCGCGAATGTCCAGATTGGCTTCCCAAATGGCCCACGACAACGGAAGGTCGGTGGCGTAATCTCTCCAGAGACCCTTCCAGGAGGACACACTCCATTGCCCCCCAAATTCTTTGTGTTCCCTTGCGGCCGCAATCGCCTTGGTGAGGCTGGGACGAGAATTGTGACTCTTGCGTTCCGTCTTCTCCAAATCGATCAGTTCGTCTATTATAGCGGTCCCAATTGTGGCGGACTCCATTACTTCAAAAAGATTATCCCAGAAGGGAAAGTAGTTCGTGAGAAGCTGCATCCCTCGAGTGGCATTTTCTAGAGAAAGAACATTCGCCAGAAGGTACGACTTTGATTCTGATATTCTTTCGTGGGACACAAGACATTTGCCTGAGTCTAAATACCCCAACACTCTGGAAGCCGATAGAAGATACACAAGGTTCGTTGCCTCCGCATCTCCATCGAATAATTCATGTGATAGAAGCCGCCAGAATTCGACGTAGCGCTCGAATGAGTAGTTCTCTGCTCGCATTTCAATAATGCAGTGTAACGAAGCAGTTGGGTCTAGCCTCTTTGTGAAGAAGTCTCCATCCTTCTTGCCGGTGGCCTTTTTCATTCCAACCCTGCCCCATTGCTGCCTCGTTGTTCTGTACTCCGACCTTCAGCGGTTGATCAAGCCAACTACTCGTGAATTTTTTGGATAGTCCACGGTAATTTTCGACTTTTCACCATTGTACAACGCAGTAGGGGGAAGCTGGTAAAGAGCTCATAGGTCCAAGACAATGCGCGGCGCGGAATAGCGGCGTTTCTCCAGTTCGCATCCAAAATCCGCTTGAGTGACTGCCGGAGCCGATGAAGTCATCCATCCGGAAGACCGCACGGCACCGGGCACTCTTCATTGGCAAGGGAGGGATGTTTGAGCGAACCTCCGTCGCATTTGCCGAGATTGCGAATAACTACTGCGCCCATCGCCACACTCCCACAGATCGCTCCCCCGGCGCTGAACCTCAGCGGCTCCCTGAATGTACTAGTTTGGAAGATGAGAGTCGGACTTAGGAAGTTCATTGCCGGCCCTGGAGAGAGAGAAAGAGAACTGGTATTTCACGGAAGTCCGCAACGATCGGCGATAGAGAAGTGATTGAATAGGTACTTTGTCATTTCGGATTCAACTCAGCCGTACGAGTGGATTCGGCCGCAAATCATGTCCGCTACTATCATTTTAAAAGCGCCCACGAAGTGGGCGATCGCAAAGAAGTGGGTTGCCAAGGCAAAATCAGTATTGTTGGCGAATTTTATTACTTCTTCGACGATCTCGAAGCTGTAGATCTTGCGAGGGGCTCCAAGGTCTCCTCACGGGCACTATCATCGCCTTCGTCACGCCCTCGTAAGCGGGTGGCGAACGATGTGCCGCCTAGGGAATGACGTTCTCCACCACAGGTGTTGCGGGTTCCCTTCTCCACCGCATCGCCAAAGCATCTCCTAGTATCTGCCGAACTCAAGCGCGCTCAGTCCTATCCCCTCGAACGCAACTGCCAGAATTATTCCGCGATGCCAGGCCGCGTGGTGTGGCCCTACCCGGCGGAACACGACAGCCCAACCAAGTGCCGCAAATGTCACCAGGAGGATGGCAAACACAGCAAATCCGAAAATCCAACCGTGCACCTGCCCTCCATAGAGCGCAGGCAAAGCGGCAAGAATTCCGTGGCCAGACGTGCGGTATTTAACGGCCGCTAAGTCTTCATTGCCCCTCTCAACCGGTTGCTGATGCAGCTTTCCCGCAGATCACAGTTGGCAGCACACGCAATGAGCCCGCGCTCCGGTTATTCACTGGCGGTATCTCCGGCAGACACCACCGCAGCATCCTTCTCCGCCTGCTTTGCCAGCTTGTTTGCTGCCCTCTTAATACGACTTTGGGCTTCTTTGACCTTGTCGCCTTCCAGGACTTCTCGCTTCAGTACCTCGTTGCACAGCAGTTCTTGGATCTGTTCGGGGCTGACCTTCAGGTCCGGGAAATGCCGCCTCAGGTCTCGACGGATGAGTGCGGAGACCCCCTCAGAGAGGACATACTGCGCGACCATGAATTTGTTCACCAGCTGAGATCGCTGGTGGAAAGAGTTCAACACGTCCCCTGAGGTACCTTCCCGTGCCAGAAGATAGAGAATCTGTAAGTCGTCCTGCCGCTGCGCGCTGATAGCCCCGAGGTTGAAGCGGGCGACCTCCTCCTTGTCGATAGGCTGGCCAAATATGACTTTATGGAGCTGCCAATCCACCCCATTTGTAAGAACGAGCCACTCGATCCCTTGGTTGGCGCCATAGTTCAACGCCTGCCGGAGGTGATTGTCGTTTAGGTCCAAAGCGGCGGCCTTAACTTCCACAAGAAAACGGATTTTTCCGTCAACCCGAATGGCTAGGTCACAGAATGTGCCTCGGATTTGATGTTCGCTAGTCAACTCGGCGTATTTGTCATAGCCAAAGATATCGGCGAGAATGTCCTTAACGACTGTGACCGTGTCCGCTTCGGACACGTCTCGTTTCCGCTGCGCTTCGGTTATGTGCTGGTATTGCTTGAGTGATTTTGCCACCCGCTCAACAAATCGCTTTGGTAGTTTCTCCATTGTCTCCCCCATTGTTGCACGAACTCTGCCCTAAGGTCCGGTTGACATCAATGGGTAAGGTCGGAGGTTGATCGCTCTTTCCCCTATCGGCTGCGTGGCTGCCGGCGCTCCGGGGCATTGCTGCATTGCCGAACGACTGCTGCATGGCGGGAATCGCGGGGGGCAGCTGGGCTTGGTAACAGGGCGCGAAGCTTTACCCTCTCTACACTTGCCTAATAGATAGCACGACCGAACTCTCGTATGCCCACGCCACCTGTTTGGTGCTCAATTCCACTATCTTTATGACTGAGTCCTATGAGCTAACAATCTACTCAAGTCCTGTGAGCTACTTCACGCCGAATTCGTTCATCGAAGAGATCAAAACCCTCGAAGCTCGCATTGAGCAGAACAGGGAGTTCGTTGCCGTCCAGGACGAGAGCATCGGGGTCAGGAACAGCCCAGCCATGAGAGTTGCTTCCGACGTATCGATCTTCGATTGCATAAAGAAATGCAGAATGGCCAGCGCGGCGATGCGGTATGTCCAGCGATGTAGTCGCTTCCACCATCTGCCGAGGCGACTGATCGATGTGTCCGTGGAGGTGGATGCGAGCACTGCAAGGCCGCTGAGCGCCGCAAAGCCGATTGTGAGATAGGCGCGATGGATGATCTCGCTGCCCGAGAAGACGAGGTCGAATTTGACGCTCGCCAGGTAGAGAGCGAGATGCACGCCCGCCCAAAGGAAGGTGCCGACGCCGAACATGCGCCTCCCCAACGCCAACTTATTCCAGCGAATGAGGCGCCGCATCGGCGTGAGCGAGCGTCACCAGCAGGAAGCACACCGACCACTATCCAGAGACATGGATTGCTTCTGTGAATGCCAGCGGCCCCAGATCATGCGTCAGCGCCCGCCACAGCAGCCATAGGGCCGGAGCGAGAAGGACAACCAGTGCAAAAGCTTTGAGAGCAGAGAAGCGGCCCGCGCGGTCATGGATTAGGATCATGGGACCGACATTCTCACCGACAAGTAAGCCAGTCACCTCACCTTTAATCACGGTAGCGGGAACACGCGGAAGAGCGACCTTCTTCGGTCACGTCATCAGCCAACCACGCGGCGGCGAGAGAGAGGGTTGGCCATCATTCGCCCGGCCAAACGATCGAGCACCCTGACCCCTCAATCGTCCGACGCCATCGCCTTGACAATCAGCCGCGGCCTCCAAGGGTGGCGGGACGAAGACGTCGGGAGCGCCGCTGAATTCCAACCAGTCAAGTCCCAAAAGCAACAAGGCTTCACGTAGAACTGCGACGCTGCCCTTTCTCACCAAATTGCTGATCGACTTCTGCACCTCTTGCAACGTCGAAATGCACTGTCTTTACAAGCTCGGCACCCGGCTCAAGAGCCCGTTGTACTGTCATTTCACTGCCAGATTTCTTCAACATTTCCTTCAATTGCGAGAAGTCGGAACACCAAGCCACCTCTTGGTCACGATCACGAGAGCTACTGCGCGGCATTTGTGGCGCGTCGGACCCAACCAGTCGCACCTGCAACCGGGAAGCATCCTGCGGGGCACCCAGTTCTACTCCGTAATCCACTGTTCCCACCTTACGGACTATCACTCGGCCATCTCGCACCCAGGCAGCAACCATGCCTTCTCTTACCTCGTATCCTAGAGAAGCCAGACCCGCGAGAACAGCTCTTCTCCTCGCGTCGGCAGCTATGGCAGCTAACTCATCTCGAATGACGCTTTGCCCCCGTTCCAACGCCTGTTCATAACGCTCAACTTGCCCATCTTGCACTGCTTCCAGCAAATCGTCGGCAAACTGAAGGGCAGACGAAGTGCCCAATGCACGCAGTTCAGATGACAACTCGCGCAATCGAGACGCAGCAAGTGCATTCTTCCGCGCGCGCTGAGCGGCATTTGATGCCTCCAACACCAAAGAGTCCACCTGCGGATCGATCGATGCTGCTGGCGCTTTTAAAATGGCCTCCGTCCGCTTCCTGAAATCTCGCACCTCCTCCGGCGAACAGAACACCTCAACCGAGGCTAAAGCTGCATCCAGTCTCTTCTCTGCGGCACTTGGAACACGATTATCATTGAGCCATTCCTCCAAGCTAACGCCATTAGACGGATCTTGAAGGCGCAAAGCCAACTCCCGCCCCTTCTCTGAAGTGCCTGCGGAACCTGTTGCCTCAGAACGAGCACTCTTCATTCCCTCAGAAACAATCTTGCGCAGAGCCTGAATATCATCGCTACTAGCCGCTACGGCCAGGCTCATAACCGCCCGAAGTTCTCCAGACACGGCGATTCCTTGCCTTTCCAACACAAGAATAACCGACTTTGCAGACTCTATGAGGTGTCGCCGCCGTTTCTGGAGTATCTCAGCCGCAGTAAGAGCTTCTCGAGATAGTCGTTCCGCCTCAGATCTCATAAACGTCGACGAAAGAGGCGCCTGCTTTTGCACTTCCAAATACTGGCCGGCTCTCAACAGAATTCGCAACTGCTCGAGACTACTATGAATGTCAGAGGCGGCTTTATCGTTCCAGGTTCCCATGCGTTCATGCATGCGCCGCAGTTCTTCCGCTGCTGCCTCAGCGCCTCCTATCGCCTGACGACAGAGGGCTTCAACTTCTTCTCGTGTAACAATCCTAACAACTTTTGGTCCTGACATGTCCCCTCCTCAGCCCAGCGCAGATCGCAAAGAAGTCCGCAAGCGCTCTCGCTCATGAGTAGGTCTATGATACCACGCAGTTGACGAAACCCGGTGTACTACAGGGATTGCCTTGCTCAACACTCGAGGCCTCCAGATTTCTCTGGCTCGCGCCTTTGAGAGCAGAGGGTGCCTGGGCGCGTCGCACTCTATGCCAAAGCCGAACAACCCTGTTCGTCTGTCCTCAATGGCAAAGTCCATACCGAATGCATCATCTTCGGACGACGCTACTGGCTCATAACCTAACTCTCGCACAAACTCCGCAACAGACGCCTTGAAGCTGTCGTCACTAACGGAGCGGGCAGGCTTTTGCCCTGACATTCGGCCACCGGACCTGACAGAGACACCTCGAGCACCTTCCAAATCTCCACTGCTCATTCTCTCGGCATATTGCAAATACGCCTGTAGGTAATCCCGCGGCTTGTTAGGCATGCGCCCACTTGTCGCCCAGTCAGACACATCACCAATTGGCATTGATGTCACCAAAACGACTTTCTCTCTGGCGCGCGTAACCGCGACGTTCAACCTACGTTCACCGCCAGTTTGCCCAAGAACTCCAAAAAACCTTCTGAATGTACCATGTTTGTCCCGACCAAATGTCGTCGAAAACACAATAATATCGCGCTCATCGCCTTGCACATTCTCGACATTCTTGACGAAGAACCCCATGTCTTCCCCAGACTGCACTCGATCGCGCTCCCGACTAAACGATCGCAAGAATGCAGAATCTTCCTCTGCGCGCTTTTCTACGAGTTCTTCAATAAGATCCGCCTGTTTGCGATTGAATGTAACAATTCCGACGCTCGGGGGTTGCGCGTCTCGTGACCACAAATCGGAAAGCCAGGTTACGACAGCTGACGCTTCGCCTTCGTTAGTCTGATCTTCGTAGACGCCATCCACTCTGAGAACCTCAATCGGTCGCGCTCTCCTAACCTCATTATCAGGGTGCCTAGCTGGCACGCTCAACTCACCTTTGTAGAACGCTGAATTTGAATAGCCGATCAACTCTCGGTATCGTGATCGATAGTGTATTTGCAGCATTGCAGAAGGAAATACACCTCGAGCGAGCTGCAACAGATCTGGACAGTCCTTCACTTCCCGTCGATTCCACTTGTCTTCTTGAGCCGCTCGCTCAGCCTCGGTTGCCCCATCATCAAACGACTCGATGTCTGCGATGTCCTCATCATCGTCCTCCAAACGTCCAGAGAAGAAGTTAGAGGGCGGCATTTGCTTTTCGTCACCTGCTACAAATGCCCTTGAAGACCGGAATAGCGAAGGCACGGCATGCTCAACGGGCATCTGGGATGCCTCGTCAAAAATGACGAGGTCGAAGAGCGCCTTCTTCAGTGGGAGTATACGGCTCGCAACATCTGGGTTCATCAGCCAAACGGGCCTAAGATGCATAAGTCCAATATCCTTACCCTGATCCAAGATTTCCCGAAGACGCCGAGCTCGTGGTCCTCTCAATCTGGTAATGTCGTCCCAAGCGTTTGCACTACCAATTTTTCCCGGGTCTATGTCTCTGCGTAGAAGGCTTCTATTTAAGTCGCGCATTTCGTCATCGAGCGATGCTAGCAAAAGGACCTTTCGTGATATCTCATCATGCTCAATCAAAAGATCAGGATTAGACGTTTCCATCTCGCCCTTCCAAGCTAGGCAGCCTTCCCGACGTACTGTTGCACGCATGACATGCGATAGCTTTGTCCCTTCAAATCCGCGAAGATCGACCTCCCTCTCTCTAAGAATGCTCAACGCTTTGAGTGTAACCGGAGCCAGATGGGTCGTTCTGGTCCTGAACCTCTGGTAAGCTTCAAGGGTCTCCAGTCTTGATATGAGGCCATCCAGCAATAGTGTGTTTGATCGATTGTTATATATCTGATTGATACAATTCTCGGTTGTCCCAGGCTCGATCCAAGCCTCAAGTGGTTCAATTGACTGCCTACTTGTTACGCGAGCCTCAAAGCGAACAAGTGCCCCTTTCATGCGCTCGAAGAGATTCTTAAATGAAGCCTCTTGACCCGACAGACCCGCTGCGACTGCCTCGGCCTTGAAGGGACAATTCTGAACTGCTTCCGAGGCCACGGAAACCGGGATGAGGACGTCAAGTATCTCCGATACATCATGCTTTAGGTCATCAATTGCAGGAGCTGTTTGATAGCCCTCCGATCCGAACAGCCGTCGTACAGCCTCCATTGACCGTCTTATCGGCCGCAGATCCAACTCCAGCTGTGCTGCCTTGAGAAGAGCCTCCATCTGAGGCGCCCTATCCACTTCTCCACAACTCTCCAATGCCGTTCGGGTGCGACGACGGGCCGACCAACGACCTGGGTTTAACCGAGCAAAGAGTGAGGCCTTTTGCAGGGTTCGCTTTGCGTCTGCACACAGTTGGATTAGCTGGTCATCCGTCTCCTTCACTAGGAACCCGTACAGAGTCTCTACGTGATCCCTTCGCTCCAGAGAATTGAGCTGATTTTTTGCCAACTTGACAGCATTGATGGCGACAAGTCCCCGAGGCAGACTTTCACCGTTCATGAACAATTGGAGCCACTCTGCGATGCCCTGCCTTACGGCCTCCGGCATTTTCTCTAGCAGCTGGCCTTCCTTGGAGAGCCATTCCTTGCTGGGCGTCGGATCATCTACTTCTAGAGCGCCGTCCGTGTAGGACAGTATCGCCTCGCGGTTCTTCTCTGCGGCGTGAAATGCTGCAATAGCCCTCACGAACACTTCTTTGACAGCCGCATCCGCCGCGAAAGGCTTAAGCACGCTAAGTGGACTGCTCTCGTATGAGGCGGCCAGCCAAAGATTGCCAACCGCCGATACCTCTTCTTCTAATCCCGACAACTCAGTCGGTGACAAGTCCACTAGAACGCCTCTTAGTCCGGGTGCGTTTACATACTTTTGGGTGTCTATGCCAATCAGCTCGGACACCACTGTACGATAATGCAGCCCTGTCCGCGGATGGGGACTGTAGATTGACTGATGCTGTCTATCGATCTCGGCTTCAAGCTTTTCGATTCTTGCAGCTACGTCCTCCCGCCTGCGGCGGAGTGCTGTGAGGTCCGATTGTTGCCCCCCATGGACGCTAGATATCTGATCACGGAGACTCTTTAGAATAGTCTCTCGGTCACGGTTTGCATCCGAGACCATAAAGACCCGTTCCTCCAACTTTTCAGCTGCGAGGCGCTTATGAACTACCTTGAGCGCTGCCTGCTTCTGGCAAATTACGAGAACGGATTCTCCTCGCCCAACTGCATCTGACACGACATTTACAATCGTTTGGCTCTTACCTGTTCCAGGCGGCCCCTCAACAAGCAATCCCACCGAAGCTCTCGCCTGCTGAACAGCGGCGCTTTGAGAGGGATCGCTTTCAGCGACCGTAAAATTTTCCGTCTCTGGTCTGTTTTGCGTCTTCTCAGAGGAGGGCGGCTCACTTGAGACCCTGATCGCCGCTTCAAGTGCCGAGCCAGCTGGCGGCATTCTCGTCATCTGTCGCAAGTCCTCCGCCAGAGACTGCCCCGTAAACTCAGCATTAAAAATCGCGGCGGCGGCTATTAACTCCGCCGAGCCAATTGCGACCTTCTTATCTTTTGAAGGTAATTTCCCCAGCGTTCTGGCATTGGAAATAACAAACGTGGCGAATGTATCAAGAACGTCCGCGACTTTGATTGCAGATCGACCCAGCAATTCATCTCTTGCAGCTCTCCACTTCTGGAACTCCTGGGCTCCAATGATGCTTTCCAATGCGGGGTTGAGCCGCACCTCCTCTCGCTCACGATCAAACGCCATGCTCACTACTGACGAACCCGGTGGAAAGTCGATAACGACTGGCCACAGCAACACCGGCGTTAGCCTGGGGCGTGCCTCTGAACTCCCATCTGCTTTGGCTTCTCTCTTTGACAAGAACGGGAAGCCCAACGTGCGCCCATCAAGACCGGTGTCTCTCCTGAAGGTCGCCGCATGGTTTATGAGTCGACGGAGCCGGCCTTCTCGACCTTCTTCAGCCATATATCCGGCGGGATCCAACTGAACGGGCACCTCAGTTCTGGTGAGTACATGATTTAGTATTGCCTCGGCTGGTCGGAGACCGGTTCCCAACTCCATGAGATCGAGCCTTGGCGTCGTCTTGCCGATAGAGAATCGCGCTAATGGGCCTCTGGAGACGGCGCCCGACACCCGCTTCTCGAAATGCGAAAGAAGTGTCGACACGTACTGCTGCTTAGGCGGCTCCAACCATTGCGGGGTCGGCACTGAGAGTAGAACCGCAGCGCGGGGCAATGCCATACGGCGTTCGAGCCGAAATGTATCCGCCCACTCGTCAATTCGCTCGACGCCGCAGCGCGCAAAATTCGCTATCCTTGCCTCGACCAGATTAAATATCTCCCGCCGGGAGGTGGTAAATAGAGAGCTTGTGTCGTCTGACTTCAATTCAATCTGAAGCCGCCCCGCTAACTCCTCCGCCGAGGATACTAACTGACCTAGTGGTGTAAACTGCTCAACACTGGCTCCAAGAAGAACAATCAGATCTTCGTCTGATATGCGACTTCTTTCCATAATTGATGCCAGTCCGGCATGCGGTGTGTCGGGATACACCTGCCTTAGAGACTCTCGTTCTGCCTCAAGATTTGCCCGTGACGTTGCGAGAAGAAGAATTCTTAACCTCTCCTCGTCCAATTGCACTTCCAGTAACTTGGCTCTCTCTCTGACAGTCTCCGAGCGAGCACCTAGGCGCACAATCCATGCTTCACGCTGCATCCGTTCCAGATGCCGCGTTAGAGAACCTTTGATGACCTCGTAAGCAGTATCAGGATTCGCAAGAAGCCACGCAGGCGTAACGATTTCTCCTCTCATTACGAGAGGGAGAGAGGGATTGAGAGCCATCAACGATACCGCATGGCGAAAATCCTCTCTCAGGCTTTCGTCCTGAGAAATGCGACGAACCTCAGCAATTACTTTGGTATCTGCATTCTGCTCATCCAGCCAAGTGGTGACAGATCCTCGAAGGACTAGCTCTCTCGCTTGATCCCAGTTGGCTTCCTCAGCTGCTGCCAACGCGAACGTTTCAGGGCGGTTGTAGCTACGACCGTTCAACCCCAGGGATGGACCGGACGCCCCAGAGGACACTTTTGGTGCATCAGCAGTTAAATCGAAATCGCCCGCTAGCCATGCCCTCACTTCACTTGTTGACCAACGCCTAAGCGGATCGCGGGTGAGCAACCCATTCAGAAGAACCTTAAGCTCTGGCTCGACCTCTTCCGGAATATCCACACCTCGGGTAACCACATGTAACCGAAAGGCCCTATCATTGACGCCGTTGAAACATTGACCTGATGTTGCCTGCTCAAGGAGGATCATTCCAAGAGACCACCAATCAGATGCGGCACTCACGGCTCCTACTATTGCTTCGGGAGCGGAGTAGCGCGTTAGCTCGAGGGGGGCGATGGCCTCTAGATCAAAATCGGATAACCTGGCTGATCCAAAGCCGGTGATCACAAGATCAAGAGGATCGAGCGTTCGGTACTCAATGTTTGTTGGATTGAGATCGCGATGGCGGAGGCCCACTTCTGAGAAGCTAGCCAAAGCCCGACCCAACTCATCTACAATGCGCCGAATGCGATCGGGCGCTTCCGAGCCCGCAAAAGGGAGATCTCCGAGCCGTCCACCTGCTATTTGTTCAGTGACCTCATATGCCCGCCCTTGATAACGCCCGGTTTCAATTAACTCCGGTATATGATCGAGTGGCATGCGCTTGAGAACATCATGCACCGCTGGATCGGGCTCCGAACCCAGTCGATATAGCGTAAGAAGAGCTTGCCTGGTACTATCAGATGCGTCAAAACGCTCGAATGGCAGATCGGCCGGCAGGTCTGGGTGTCGACGCCGTAGCTCCCACTGTCCTATCCTAGTTGGGCCATCGAAAGTTACTGTGGTCTCTACCTGGGTGACTGATTCTGTGGTGGCCGCGTTTGCCTCTTGCTCGACCGCATCCGCGCCACAAATCATGCAAATTTGGTCGCCCAGCGCCATTGAGTGGCCAGAAGTGCACCGGCGGTCCACCTTCGTTTGGCTCTTGCTGGCAGCCGATTTTGCGGAAACACTTAGGTCTAATATTTCTACGTCGGCCAAGGGCCAACTGCAGACAGATCCATTGAAATTGTTCTCACAGAGCAGCTCAGTAATCGGCCTCTCCGATCCACAATTGGGGCAATGTCGAATAAGTTGGCCCGAATTCATAAGCGCCTCTTTGTATCTTCGGTAGTCAGGGCGCGATGTCCTGCTACTTCCAGAAGATCCTTAAGTCGAGTTAGGTCATCGCGCCTTGGAATACCGGCAAGAAAGACTTCGCCACTTTCATCGTCAAACAAGATGTCAATGCGTTGCGCAACTTGAGCTTCGCTCACAGCGGCCTCTGAGAACCGCTTGTTCCCGAGTTCCGTGAGCCTGAATAGACGCTGGTTGTCACTTCCGCGAAGTCCGATGGTCTGCGGCGCAGAAAGAAGGAAGGGGTCACTGATAATTGCGTCAATTAGCCCGTCAAAACGTGACAGCGGCAAACTTTCCAAGGGATGACCCGAATAGACGAGAACATCACCAGAATGAATGAGTCGTATTTGGGCTAAGAGATTCAAAAGAGCGTCCGGTTGATCAAACGGCTCCCCTCCCGAAATAGTTACGCCGTCAGCGTTGCTCGCCCAAGGAGACACAATACGTAAAACTTCTTCAACAGTAGTTTTCCCGCGATTAAGATCCCATGTATCCAGAGAGATACATCCAACACATCTTATGGAGCAGCCTTGAAACCAGATACCTATGCGGTTACCCGGCCCGAGAGTGGTAACCGGGAAGTGAACGCGAGATAAGTGCAAGACATTGGCTTCCATCAAGCAGAACTCTTCACTCCAGTCAGCGCTAGCTCCGTGACGCCTGCGCTACTCGAAGACAACCGATCAATACGATGATTTGTGCCTCGCTCCGCCCGAGTATCGAAAAGTGCGCGTGCTAAGGGATTTATTAGGTGCAACTCAACCTTGTTGCGTATGCCGCGACCTCCATTTGAGAGATCAGACAAACAGAGCTCCTTCAGGGTTGTTCGAGCCGAAGTAGAAATTTCAATTTCGATTCCTTGGGAGTGAAAAATGTCTTGAGTGACGGAACGCAGCATTCCGTCAAATATTTCTTCAGCAATCGCACCCCTTATGAAGTCAAAAACGAGAATGTTGTCGCCAATCCGGTTTAGAATTTCCGGCCGGTTCAGCGCTATTTTGAAATGTCTCTCAATTTCTGTTTTAACTCGCCGCCGAACCTCATCATAGGAATCAGAACTGCTGACATTGGCAACACGAGTACCGTCAGGTTCGGAGCGATAAATTCCAAGGTTCGAAGTAAAGATTATGAACGTCTCAGAGAAGTAAACACGATCCCCTCGACCTGAGGTTAGGACTCCATCATCTAGGACTTGAAGAAACTTATCTAGTATTCGGGGGTGAGCCTTCTCGATTTCATCAAACAGAAGAACGCAGAATGGCTTTTCGCGAATGGCGTTTGTGAGCTCTCCACCGACGTCGTATCCAACGTAGCCAGGAGGCGCGCCGATAAGCCTTTGATCAGAGTGTTCCGCCGAGAACTCTGACATGTCAAATCGCACATACGCAGACTCGTCTCCGAAGAGGAGGCTGGTAAGTGACTTCGCAAGTTCTGTTTTTCCCACACCCGTAGGACCAGCCAAGAACGCAACTCCGCGAGGGCGACTGCCGCGGCGTGATGCTCCGACACCTGTTACAGCTCGCTTGGTAATGTCGAGGACGTGAGTTATTGCCAGATCCTGACCTTTTACCCGATTTCGTAGGTATGCCTCTCCGGCCTGGATCTTATCTCGATCTATTCTTGTCCAAGGATCCTCGGTCACTCCAACTTTATAGCGGCGAACCGCATCTGCTACTCTCGAGAGATCCAGACCCTCCGATCGTCCTAACTGAGCGATCGATGCCATGTCCGCGAGCAGGAGGCCTTCTGTTTGATCTACTAGTGACCGTAGGGCTTCCTCCCGCTTCTCCGGCGTCGCACTTGAGGCGCCCTCCAATGTTCGGATGAGAGCAGCAGCTAGATGCCTGCGAACCTTGTTGTCGGGCTTAGATACCGGGATGTGTCGTAGCTTGGGATTGTCGATAACAAGCCAATCCGGGAGATCGCCTTCCTTGTCCACTACCCAAATGACTGAGTTAAAGAATGGGCGGGGGGGACTGCCGTGAGGACGGGCCCTGGCTTGCTGAGAAAGGACCAATGCCCGACTGAAGGTGTGATGCTCACCCGGTGACAGCGTTTCACTACGCACGATTAGCCTGGAAGCGAAATCAGCGATTAGAGCAAGGGGTGCTCCGGCATTCCAGTTTACTATCCGGGGTAGGACTTCACCAAAGAGTTCCAAGCCTGCAGGGCAACTTCCATCAGGCCCCACGGTGAGACCAAGTTGTTGAAGTAGTTCGCTATTTGTGGCCGACGTCTCCCCCAAAGATTGAGCGACACGAAAACCCGTGATTGGATCATAGGTGACGATTTGGCCGTAACCATATGCTCTAAGTTCGCTCGCAACAGCCGACGACAGGCTGACTGGGGCAATCTTTCCCGCCAAAAGTTCAGATAGCTGCAGATCCCTAATGTTTCCGGACAATAGGAATTGTGATTTTAACGGTAGAAAGCGGAGTAAATCACGTAGCCAACGTGGACGCTCGAATTGCTCGGCTACCTCCAAATCCACCTCCCAAACCAACGATGTTTGGCATACTACACAAGACTTTGGATGGTAGAATACATCTTTATAGAGTTCTTGGCTGGCGCAAAGCCTCGGTACCCTCAGTACGATATCCTCTATTCATTAGGCTAGGTTAATTGGTACGGCGCCTGGCGGCGGATTGGCCTTGATGTCTTTAGACCCAACTTTCATCCTAGACCCTTTGCCAACCGGACCTGCGGAAACGTGATTTGTAATCCCATCAGGTTACGAAAGCGCCGCGCACAAAAGTTCGGAGGCTCAATAGATTTAACCACCTGATCCAACACAATATTTTTCGACCGCACTGATTCAACCGAAGTCCGGTCGGAATGAGACGGAAGCGCCTCTGAGACCGTCCCTCTGCCTTCCGGCGATCTCAGAAGTACGGGCGCCCCTGCCAAACCCTTGTGAAACCAAGAGGAATTGTGGAGCTCATGGGGGCTATGTGGGAGCTCGCACCGGTAAAGTGGCGGAGCGAGAAGGATTCGAACCCGCGGAACGGTCGCAGGTATTGGTTTTCGAAAGCTGCGCGCGAAAATGGGGGCTGCGCCATACTGTTGGAGAAAGTCTGAGGCCTAAACACAAGGGAAGAAACCGTCCAGTGGCAATACTCAGCAAAGGCCACATTGAGCCAAATTCCCGCTACCTCCAGTTCAACTGGACCATGCCCCGACCCGCCGGGTCCGCCTCGCGCAAGACTCTGGTGAATGGGGAAATGTGGTCCCACTAGGCCACGTCGCGTGGGCAACGGCTGATTTCATTTGCTCTTGAGAATACCCGCAGCATTTGCATCGATTGGGCTTCGGTTGTTTTCGATTCTACCCATGGCTGACCCTAAGGACCCTGAGTCTCTTGGTGAGCCTCCGCCCATCTTATTCTCAAATCTGTTTACTATAATTAATGCATTTGTTATTTGGCGAGCGAATTCCTCAGCTTTGTCCTCTAGTTTTCTAAGTCGTCCCTCAAAACTCGACTGAGGACCGGCCCCGGAGAGATTCACTTTCCCGAATCCTGCAGGGCCTTGCTTCCACATGGAGACAGTGATTTGGCGATGGTTTGAATCACTGTCCTCTGCTGTGTTCGTGAATGAACGCTTCCATTCATTCAGGGATTTCACTTCAGTTGCAAGGGCCGCAATCTCCCGGCTTAGAGTGGTAACATCATTCTTGATTTCTTCCAGCACACTGCGCCTAGTTGACTTTGCCGCAGTTGCTCTTCTCTTGACTACTGCAGGACGCCTTCTTGCATTCCCCGCGACCGATTTTCCGGGAGGTTTCCTTGTCGCTGTGGCCGATGTGGCGCGCGTGATCTTTGAGGTCTTTTTCCTCGCCTTCGCATTCGCCTTGGCTTTCGCCATCGCCAGCGACATCGCCGAACGTTTCTGGGACGAGCGACCCTTCATTCCGCACCCCCTACGTCTTAATCAGGAATGCTTTTTTATACTGTCCGAGGCTCGTAATCAATCTGGAGATTCTCGCCGACTTCGTCAGATGGCTTTCATTCATCCGAAAGCCAAACTTCGGGCCTGTTCGTGAGATGATTTTCAAAAGCACTGCGAGCCGGCTGCTTCATCACTACAATCCGGATACATGGCAAAAGTGGTCAAAAGCCACATCGTCGCCACACCGAACGATCTCTTAGGCGACACGCGCGTACTCTACATGCTCCGTGCGACTAACCACACGCACAGCTGCAGATCTTTCACTCACTCTCGATACTCTTGTCAGTGTATTAACGCCGTGCCTTCCGACTGGTATATCGCGCATCGCGCTTAGTCTTGCGGGCAGCTTCATCGAGCGTTTCCTTTGCCGCCATGTCCGCAGCAGCTTTCGCATTCTGCTGTTCGGCGGCGATCCCGACTTCTTCCGCGATCTGCTGCCGAATGACCTCGGCAGCATCCGCTTCCAGTTGGAGTCTGGCCGCCTGTACGCCCTTCTGGCGTGCTGCCGTCGCCTTGCGCTCGGCCTGGGCAGTACTCTGCTCCTGCCGCGCCGCAGCGCGCTTCGCGGCCTCCTCACTGTCAACGTCAGACCGCGCTTTGAATTTGTCTAACTGGCGGGCCTTGGCGGCTTCGGCTTCCTGTCGGCGTTCAGTAAAGGTGTCGGATTTTTTCATCCGCATGCGATAGCAGCTCTGAGTCAATTATTCCACAAACTTCAAGGCTAGGTTTTCAGTTTCAGCGCCCAACTGTCATCGGATAGTTGAAGACAAGGGTTTCGAGGCATCAACGATTTTTCCCCGGCGTATGCGTGGCGGGGGCGGCAGGACTCCTTAGCGCCGCCGGTTAGTATCTTTGTGGGTGCCTTGAAATGGACTCCGCTCAGGTTGCCACCCGGCTCTATGCAGTGAGCGGGCGCAGTCGTATCCGTCTCGTCAACAGCCGATCGAGTGGAGCGGATTAGGGACCTCTTCAAATTGGGTCTTCGAGATGGTGACACAAGATTCGCGCTTGAACTGGCCTTGCGTCTCGACATACTACTTTCATCCACAATACGTCACCTGCGGCGGCGTCTCTGGTCCGCCGCAAGTTTCCACAATGGGATTGAGCTGCGCCGGATAGATGAAATGCATAGCCACAATCCAGCAGCCCCAGCGGTCGGAAATCAGGCTGGAGACTTCGTGACCAACACGACCAAGGAGAGCGCAAAGCGTACCGCCGCTCAGTTTAACGCCGGGAGTGCGGTGATTGCGAAGGCGGCAGAATGTGGCAAGGTGACGATCGTCTCGGCCATTTGTGCTCTTAAGGGTGGCATGGATTCCTATCTTGACTAAATAAAGTTAGTTCTACTGCCGCTGCCCTTCATTCACCGAAGCAGTGATCCAGGTATACCGCAGTCACGAACCGTTGATCACGTTTTTGGACGAGATGCGACAGCGTGTGCGCGAGTTCTTTTCTAAAGCCGCATTGATAGGTGCGTTGGTTCTCACAGCATTGAACCGATATTTTCATGCGATAGGCACCATTCCTATCGATGCTGTAACTGTTGATCGTCTGATCACCGGCCCGAGCGGATGGCGCAGCCGAGCAGCCTGGTGACAAGCCGTCGGCGCTCCAGGTCGTCGCCCGCTACCGTCTGCATCGAGGTCCACACCGGAAAATCCATCAGTACGATCACAAGCTGAAGCACGGCGTCGGACAGAGATTCGCCCTTGACGGCTTCACGAACAAGCGCGGCAACGCCCGCCTCCACGGCACCCAGAAATGCGTCCAGTTCGGGGATGAGATGTCTATCGGCATAGGCCGCCCGGAGCCGAAGCGCTCCACGCCGGTAGAATCGGTCTACCTCGTCGACAAGGCACTGAAGACGATCCTCCGTGTCGATAATGTCCTTGAATATCTCTGATGCCCGTTCGGGCACCGGCGGATCCATCTCCTTCCAGACATGCGCGCCGCAGGCCGCGACCAGTGATCCCAAGCTGGGAAAGTGGCGATAGACCGTTGCCGCGCCGAGGTCGGCATGTCTGGCAATGTCCACAAAGGACGTTGCCGCAACGCCCTTCTCGTCATGGAGCTGGATCGTCGCACTCACGATGCGGTCCCGCGTCTCGGCCTGGGTCTTGGCACGGTCCGTCATTCGATAGCTGCGCCGCGATGCTCGGTCTTCCATATTGACGATATCTATATTTCGTGAAATTGTTATTCCGCTAATATACCCGAATGCGCCACCAGATTCCAGTGAGGACCTCGCCATGAACGATATTGCTTCCGTTGCCACGACCACGCCCTCCCCCACCGGCGCCGGCGAAGTCCGGTTTCTCGGTCTCCCGACCTGGATCAAGGCACACCGGGAATTGACCAATGGCCGCTTCAGTCTGATCGAGCAGATCATACCCACTGGCTTCGAATCGCCCTGGCATGTGCACAGATCCGAGGATGAGTCCTTCTACGTCCTCGATGGCCAGATGTCGGTGATCTTCGAAGACAGCCGCATGCTGCTTCGGGCAGGTGACTTCGCCTTCGGTCCGCGAAACATTCCGCACGGATTTCGCATCGAAGGCGGCTCGGCGGCACGAATCCTTCTGATGACAACAGGAGGCGACTTTGCCGATTTCATCGCCGAGACGAGCGTTCCGTGCGACACGCCGCCGGCTGCTCCCGATATGGCGCTGCTGCTGGCGGCCGCTGAACGGCACAACATCGCCATTCTCGGCCCGCTGCCGCGATAGCAGCACGGCTTGGGGTCAGCGCTTGGCGGACAGAGATGGTGAAGCGCTGACCAGAGAAAGGGAACGGCAACCGTTGCATGGCCGCCCGATGTGCCTGTAACCGCCGATCCGCAAGAGTGTCGACTGTCTGAAATTGAGCGCCTCGGCAGCTTGCCTGAAACTCCGGCGCCCGGTAGCTACTATCGCGCAGCGCAGTTGCCGAAGCCCGATCGTTAACTCGCACCCTCTTCTACGGTCCCCGCAGCAATGCTCTGGATGCAAGCGGCACTCCGCCAACAGTTTCGTGTGGGCAAGTGCGGGTTATCGGCCAGGCCGCCATACGCAGTAATCCGACATAGTTGCCCTCCTCGCCTCACTTACTCGTCGCGATACATATGCCGAAATGAACATCAAATGCCTGCTGCGGAGCCCCAGCGCAGAGGCTCGTGCCACAGCACGAGCACTAACGAGAGCAGCTGTGATTGGGTCGACGGTATGAAATGTCCATGCCCAACTCTTGCAATGCTCTCCGTTGTCCGCCAGGTTACGATAGGCTAGCAAGTTATCTGCGCTTCAGTTTCGGCAACCTTGTTGAAGCAACGTTGCGGCTACGTTGGAGGTTTGCCATGATCGTACTGGGTGATCTTGCGGAGACTAGTGCCCATGTTTGAACTCGCTCTTCACCACGTGTCGGTGCCCACCAGCAACCTTGCCGTTTCCACTGAGTTCTACGAGACGGTCCTGGGCCTGCGGCGCGTACCCAGACCGCCTTTCCCGATCGAGGGTGTTTGGTACGCCGTCGGGCCGCTCCAGATACATCTCACGGCCCATGCTCATGCGAACTTCCGTACCGCGAAGTCGGTGGATAATGACGATGTTCACTTCGCGTTGAGGGTGGAAGATTTCGAAGCGGCCGTCGCGACGCTGAAGAGCCATGGATACGATGAGACCTTTGAAGGCGACCACCCGAAACGCCTCATTCTCAAGAGAACCGGAATGGCCGGATTCCCCCAGGTATTCCTGATGGATCCCGAGCGAAACGTCATCGAAATAAATCGGGCACCATACAACTATGATTAGTTACAGGGAGCCGCTTAGGTCATCGGCGATCTTCCAATAGAATTGCGTGGCAGACGACCAGTTTTGTGGCGAACGCTCGCACTCTGGCATCAGCGGCAAACTTCAACGCGAATTTCTTGCGTTCAAAAGAGAGAAATTGTTCCGCGTCAGCTACTCTTATCAGCGGAGCGAGCATACGCATGGGCACCACTTTATTGTTTCCATGCCTGAAGATCCCAGAATATAACAGCCAGGCAAGTGGGGGTGCATGCTGCGTTGCGTTTTATCCGATACCAATTCGTCGTCCTTCTGGGATTGGCGCTCGCTGCGTGTGCAGGGCCTACGATCGATTCGCTGCGCGAGCCGGTGCCGGAGCCGCTGATCAGCCGCACTGAACTCCCGGGTTATGGCCGGATCCGCTACTGGGGTGATGACGGCGACGCTCTGACAAGCGCCGCGCTGAACGAGATTGCCGACCAGCAGAGGGTCGATGGGAACTCGTCCGCTACACGGAATTTTCTGGCCGTGTCGGGCGGGAGCAGCAACGGCGCCTTCGGCGCAGGCCTTCTCGCCGGCTGGACACAGGCAGGAACGCGTCCCGAATTCTCGGTCGTGACGGGCGTTTCGACCGGGTCCCTCATCGCGCCCTTCGCGTTTTTGGGGCCGTCATATGACGATAGGCTCACTGAGGCATATACCGAGATTTCGGGTGAGGACGTCTTCCGAAGAAGACATGTTCTCAGGATACTCGGTTCAGTATCGGCCGCCGAC
Source organism: Aestuariivirga sp. (assembly GCF_965227715.1). Classification (GTDB taxonomy): domain Bacteria; phylum Pseudomonadota; class Alphaproteobacteria; order Rhizobiales; family Aestuariivirgaceae; genus Aestuariivirga. The sequence continues at coordinate 2,140,496 of NZ_OZ245771.1, forward strand.
AACACGCCCCTCCGCAACCTCGTCGCTCGCTACGTAACCGACGAGATGGTAGCCGACATCGCGAGGGCGAACAGCCAGGGGCGAAGGTTGCTCGTCGGCACGACCAACCTCGACGCTGGCCGCCCCGTCGTGTGGGATATAGGGGCTATCGCAGCAAGCCGAGTCCCAGGGCGCAAGAAGCTGATCCAGGAAATACTCGTTGCTTCTTCATCAATCCCTGGCGTCTTTCCACCGGTAAATATCACCGTGGTCGCTGATGGCAGGACCTTCGACGAAATGCACGTCGATGGTGGCACATCCAATCAGGCGTTTTTGTTCCCATCCAATTTCTCGGTGAAGATGCGGGACACCCGGCTGCAGCACCAGGGCGTCAAACGGACCCTGTTTCTAATTCGCAACGGCAGAGCAGTACCGCAATATACGATGGTTAATCCAAGGCTCTCTTCGATCGTGGGTAGGTCGATTAGCACGCTTATCATGTCCCAAGGGGTGGGTGACCTGTACCGCATGTACGCCAATGCGCAACGTGACGGAATTCTCTTCAAGGCTATCTGGGTGCCAGAGAGCTTCACGATGAAGGAACCGGCGCCTTTCGATCCGAACTTCATGAGGGCGCTTTACAAGGTGGGTTTCGAGATGGGTCGGGGTGGCATTCCTTGGGCCATGCAACCGCCCTAGCGTTGCATCAAAAGATCAAATTACGAGTAACTCATGGGGATGAGAATGCCCTTATCTCTAGCGCGTGAGCACGAATAATATTAACGCTTTGGCGATTCAGAAATCCAGAGGTCGACCATGTTCACCGTGCTCAAGCGGATTTCTATCATTGGATCAGTCCTGGTGGCTTTTGCAGCGTTTGCGCCCCCTGACGTCTCATTCACCACTGAAGCATCCGCAAACGTTTCGGCCCAGCGCAGCAGGCAATGCTCACAAGAGGCTCGCCGCTATGCCGACCGCAATACCAGGCGCACCACGGCAAGGGGCGCGGCGGGCGGAGCTGCCATTGGAGCAGTTGCTAGCCAAAGCCGCCGAAACACCGGGCGGAATGCAGGGCGCGGTGCGCTCATCGGCGGCGGAGTGGGCCTTTTTGCATCCACCAATCGCTGGAACGTGTACTACAATTATTCATATCGCAATTGCGTGAGACGGTAGTCGGACGCCCTCCTGGATTGCTGTTATTCCGGACACGGCACTGGAGAATTCCAGTGGAAACGAGCCATCGAGCGTTCAAATGAAATTATACGTCCATGCAGATCCTCGACCCACACCGGCCCGGCATCGAACTTCGCGCGGAATATGGCCTTCTCTGCAGCCCAAGGCCTAAGCGATTGGCAGAGCAGGCTTTTGGGTTTTATTTAAAAATCTCTTCCCTGCGGGACACGATACCTGCCGCGCGTGCTCACCGTACCGACAGTATTGCCAATGCCACGAGAAGCACGAGAATGACCACGCAACACACGAGAAGAAGCACTTGGTGTTCGCTGTGTTTTCGTTCGAGTTCTTCTGCACGTTCCTCCAGGATGCGCCTGTCGACCCACACGGAAATGAAGCGCTCGTCGAGCGTCAGTGCTTTCCACTGCTCGGGCGTAAAATCGGACGGCCGGAGATAATTAGGTTCGACTTCGGCATACTCGCGCTCCACGGAATATACTTCCACTCGGCAATCTGAATAGACCTGGATGTCTCCGCGGAGCGTTTCAACCGTTGTCACACGTCCCATCGCTGCGCTTTCTCCATCAAACAGTCGGCGGCTGCATCGATGCAAAGTCACGCAGTCTCGCAGCGATAGGTAGATAACATCCTAACCAGCCGCGGGTCTGTCGAGACGGGCAACGAACGGGGAGCAACTAAGTCGCATCCGCCTGCATAGCAGCGAGCGCATCAATGCCTCTTTGGACCGCGCATTTCAACTGCGATGTGCAGTATGAAGGGAGCGGATGTGGAGCATGGAATCGGCAGGCCAATGGCGCTTCTTTTGTTCGCATAACGTTTGACTGGCGACACGCCCTCAAGGCGATGAAAACAAATCGGGCGCCGTCAAGAACCCCGGCTTGTATCTGCTTCGGAACTCATGATCCATAAAGTCGTCGGTCACATGCGCATACATCCGCAAGGTGGTTTCGATGTTCAGGTGCCCCAGTTGCCGGGCGACGACGATGGGGGGCGTATTTGCTCTGAGCAAGAGGGACGCATAGGTGTGGCGCAGACAGTGGAAGACGAAGCTCTTCGGCAACCCGACCTTCTCGCCAAGGAGCTTGAAGTTATCTGCAACGTATCCGGTGGTCCATGGCCAGCCGCGGTTCCGGCGGATAAGGGGACTGTCGTTGTCGTGTCCTTCGGCAAGAGCCTTAAAGAACTCATAGCCTTCGTCCGGTAGAGCGATCGTACGCCCACGATAGCATTTGACCGGCCGGACGTAGATCGCGGCGCGATTGGCGTCGATATCACCGACCCTCATCTGGAAAAGCTCGCTGAGACGGCATCCGGTGTAGAGTGCCCCGAGAATGAGCCGTTTGAACTCAGACGTCGCAAGATCCACGAGCCTTTTGGCTTGAACCCAAGTCAGAATGTCGGTGCGTGCCTTGTTCACCCTCCGGAATATCTTAACGTTCCTCCAGCCGGCGTTGCTCCTGATCTTGCCGTCCCCGAAGGCCATGTTGAGCGCTGCTCGCAAGTCCGTGAAGGTGTTGTTGGCAGTGATCCGCCGCTTGCGGCGCACCTCCGGATCGAGCGTGCGGGGATCGACCTGAGTGAGGCTAGTACCACCCGCACGTCGAAGGACGGATGCTTCAATGTAGAGAAGCAACGACCTGCAATGTTGGGGGGTCAAGTCTTCGCACGGGATATGTCCCAGAAGAGGGATTGTGTAGACGTTCGCCCGGGAAACGGCTGCGTGGAAGCTTTGCCTGGCGCCGAAGTCCTTCTTCCACTGGCAATATTCCTGCATCGCGTGAGTTATCGTATAGCGGTCACCTACCGGGCAGGCGATGAGGTCAGACCGCCATCCGCGCTCCTGGGCTTCCACCCCCGGATGGGAAGGTTCTCGGGCGAGTCGAACCACTCCAATGCCTTCTGCTTGGCCTGCGCGAAGGTGAGGACCTTCTTGCCATCAGCGGCACGGGTATCGTCAGCCAGGCCCATATTGTATTCGCGATAGAAACAACCGACAGTTACCCGCAACCTGGCCACCCAGCGCCCCCCACACTTGGGCGTGCGCCGGTAGCCGAAGCACCGGCCTCTGGCCAGCAGCAGATAGTAGACCTCCCACTTGGGCGGGATCGACCTTCTGAACTGACGGTCGGCTAGTTCGACCTCAGTGTAACGGTGCGTGAACATTCAGCTCCTCCCTGGTGACTGGTTGTTTTCGGCAGCGCCCACTCTTAGTGTGGGGCAATGACATCGACGCTGGATATCGAGACCCTGAAAGTGGCGATCAACGCCATGCTGGGTAAACCGTCAGGCATACTGACCGAAAAGGACATCCGGTGGATGGCCGAGGCACTGAGCGCTGCCTTCTCAAACTACACTGTAGAGGAACTCGCCTCAATCGTCGCGAGGACGGCGGCCGAAAAGGGAGACCGCCCCATTCAGTGGCTGCGCTGGGATAGCTAAGAGCGTAAGGTTACTACCTGACCATTGGTCCTGGAGCTGAAGGACCATTCCCGCTGTTTTGCCAGAGGGAGGCTATATGGAGAAGGCCGAGAAGCTTCTGAAGCGCCTTCCGCTTCTGGATATCGTTGAACTCAGAGAGCAGTGGTACCTGCATTTCAACCGTGACGTTGAAATCAACATGAGCAGCAAGCTGCTCCGCCTGGCGATCGGCTACCGGATACAGGAGCTGGAATTTGAGGCCTCCGACCGGTGCGACGCGATCCGCCACCTAGCCTCACTGCAGTCGGATCAGATCGAGCAGAAGGGCTACGGCTATGCTCAGCGCATGAAACCCGGCACCAAGCTTCTGCGTGAGTACAGAGGCAAGATCCACGAAGTTCAGGCCATCGACTATGGCCGCTTCGTCTACGTGGGCCAAGTCTTCAAGTCACTGAGCGCCGTCGCCCGAAAGATCACGGGAACACCCCGGTCCGGAGCAGTCTTTTTCGGCTTGAGAGCAAAGAGACGGATGGGTCTCAATGGCTGACGCACTCACGCGCCGCTGTGCGATCTATACCAGGACATCTTCAGACGAAGGACTAGCCCAGGACTACAACTCACTTGCTGCCCAGCGCGACGCTTGTGCCGCTTTCATTCTGAGCCAGAAGCACGAGGGCTGGGTTCGGTCGCGGAAAGCCTATGACGACGGCGGATTCTCGGGGGGCAGTCTCGAACGCCCGGCACTTGCGGACCTGCTATCTGACGTGGCTGCCGGAGAGGTAGACATCATCGTCATCTACAAGATCGACCGGCTCACGCGTTCGCTTCGTGACTTTGCGAAGCTTTCAGAGATCCTCGAGAACAACAAGGCGTCGTTTGTTGCCGTCACTCAGCAGTTCAATACCGCATCTTCCATGGGCAGGCTCACACTGAACATCCTGCTCACCTTCGCTCAGTTCGAACGCGAAGTGGCCGGTGATCGCATACGCGATAAGCGGGCGTCCTCCACCCGTATTGGCATCTGGATGGGCGGAAACCCAGCCCTCGGATACGACGCGCCCGCCAAGAAACTGATCGTGAACCCACGGGAGGCCGGGGTCATTCGACACATATACCGACGCTTTCTGGAACTCAGGTCTATGGCCGAGCTCCGCAAGGACATGCAGAAGTCGGGCGTCGTCTCGAAACAAAGGATCATGAAGGACGGACGTGTTTACGGCGGTGTGCCATTCACCTGGCATCCCCTGCACAGGATCCTGACCAATCCCCTCTACGCTGGCATGATCCGTCACAAACAGAAGGTTTATAATGGCCGGCACGAGGCTATCATTGACCGTCCTCTCTTCGACGCTGTGCAGACACTCGCCAAGGAAGTCTCCGCCAGCGAGAAGATGCGTCGCGCAAAGGCCTATCCGTCTCTGCTAAGAGGGATCATCTTCGATATCTCAGGCGAACCCCTCTACACTCACCACACTGTAAAGAATGGAAGGAAGTACAACTACTACATTTCCATGTCACTGGCTTCGAGACGGCATCGGAGGGACGGTGCCACCAGGATAAGGGTGTCGGCACCAGCAATTGACAAGTTCATTATCAGCGAACTGGCCGCTCGTTTCCGGGACCGTGAATGGGTTGGTGAAAACGTGGCAAGCGGGCGTATGAGCCTGGCGACCTTCCGGAACTCAAAGGCCTTGGCGGACGACCTTGATAGGCAACTTGTGAAGAACACCGGGACTGTCCGGAAGCTGCTCCGCCACATTGCACTGAGCAAGAACACCATCCACTTGATCTTCAGCCGCCCTTGGCTGACCCAACGCCTAGACCTGATATCGTCAAGGATGGGGACCGCACTTGCTGTAACGCCGCTCGAGGCCTCCATCGAGGGACATCCCATCCGTTGCGGAAACGAGGTCAAGAATGTCCTGGAAAGCGCTGATGGCCGCGTGGAACCCGATCACCGCCTTGTTCAGGAGATCTTGCGGGCCATCCGGTGGTTCAACGCACTGTCGTCGGGCCGGTTTGCGACGGTCCTGGATTTGGCCAAGGCCGAGAGCTGCAGCCCGACGCTCATATCTGACAGGATCAGGCTTGCATTTCTGGCGCCTGACATTGTTGAAGCGATCATTGAGGGGCGGCAACCCCAGTCTATGACAACGGCCAGACTGAAGCGATGCTGTCCATTGCCTATGTCCTGGGAAGAACAGCGCACTTTACTTTTGAGATGATCATCTCCCGGCACCGAAGCCCCATGCCACCACCGAGATGCTGCTTCGCCTCGCGGAAATTGTTCCACAAAGATACAGGTCGCTGCCACACGAAAAGTCTCGGTTGACACTTTATAGCTGAGGTCCAAAACATTATCCCACCTTGTGGCATTTCGATTGTGGCAATCAGCAAAACGTCTGAGGCGGGAGCGCATTCACTTGGTCAGTTCGATGATCCTACTTTGCGGCATCAGTAGGTGGTGACTAAGTCATTGTTGTGGAGATAGAATGCTTAAAATTGACCTCTCTCGCAAGAAAACTGTCCGGGGCCTGTTTAATGGGCGGAAATCCATGAACGATGCGGCGACCCGCGAAGGGCAGCATCCGTGAGCTCGTCTCGGGGCGAAGGGACGAAATCGACATTGCGTGCGATTACCGGCTTCGAAGGATTCGGAGTTATAGCCGCGATGCTCGGACTCTGCCTGTTCCTAACTCTCACGACCGACACCTTCATGACCCAGAATAATCTGGTCTCCGTCCTCCGCCAGTCTTCCTATATCGGAATCATGGCGGTCGGGATGGTCTTCGTGATTTCAATGGGAGATATCGACCTGTCGGTCGGCGCTCTGCTCATGTTCACCTCCGTCACAATGTCTGTCATGTTCCGTGAGGGATATCACCCCGTTCTCATCATCCCTGCCGGGATTCTCCTGGCGACGGCATGTGGGCTGGTCAACGGTATTCTCGCGGTTGCACTGCGGATTCCAACAATCATCATCACACTAGGCACGCTCAGCATCTACCGTGGCCTCGGTCTATTCGTGTCTGGAGGGTCGCCTGTGTCCGGATACGACCAGACAGGTTGGTTTTTCAGTGTTCTGGGCGCGCGCTTCCTCGGCATTTGGATGAGCGTCTGGGCCATGTTCGGCGTCGCCATCTTCGGCTGGTTCCTGTTTAACCACACCGCATTCGGCCGCCGCGTCCAGGCCATCGGGAGTAATCGCCAAGCTGCGCACTATGCCGGTATTCGGGTAAATCGATATCGGATCATGGTCATGGGGCTGATGGGATTCATTGTCGGCATCGCGGCAGTCATGCTGCTTGCCTTTCAGCGCGGCGGCAATCCGGCGAGTGGACCAGGACAGGAACTATATGTGATCGCCGCGACCATCATCGGCGGAACAGCGCTCACCGGAGGTTCGGGGTCAGTGATCGGTGCGGTCGTTGGGGCCATAATCGTCTGGCTGATCCAGAACGGCCTGGTGCTGCTTGGCATCGACACTGCTTGGGCCACAGTCTCGACCGGATCTGTCATCATTCTTGCCGTCGCACTCGACTATCTGATCAAACGTCGCCCAAGCTAGCCGTTCACCCGCGTGCCGTACTGAAGGAATGCAATCGAGAGGAGATGATCTACACGAGAAGGACAGAGAATGGTTTGCCAGAGACACTCGCCGTTTGGTTTATCCAGGGAGGACCATGCATGACAAGCTGAAACACGCAGCCGACGTGAATGAGATGACGAACACAGAATACATAAGCTAGGAGGATTACGCATGAGACCCAAATTGATTTTCAGGCTCGCCGTCCTCGCCACGGCGTTGCTGACTGCGATGCAGATATCGGCCGACCCAACGGCCGCCCAGGACAAGAAGCTCCGGATCGCGTACGTTCTGCACGGCCTGAACGACTTCACCCAGACAATCAAGGAAGGCGCCTTGGATGCGGGCGCCGATCTCGGCGTTACGGTCGACGTCTTTGGCGAGGCCGGTTTCGACGTTCCAACCCACATCGCCTTCATGGAATCTGCGATTCAAGCCAAGTATGACGCCATCGCCCTCATCCCGAACGGCGGCGACCCATGGAACACAGTGATCCAGACCGCGGCTGAAGCAGGGATCCCTCTTGCCGCTTCAAACAACATCGCGATCAATTCCAAGCTCGACCTTTGGGTGGGCCAGGATGAATACAAGTCCGGTGTTCTGCTGGGGCAAGAAATTCTCAAACAACTGACTGCCAAGGACGCCAAAGCAGGGAAGATCGTGATCGGCTCATGCTTCCCCGGCAACCCGGTATTGGACGCACGCTCCAAGGGTCTTCACTCTGTCCTGGACCCCGCAGGTTATACATTAACCGAGGACCGGGACACGAAGCTCGACAACACCGAGAACTACAATATTTGGGACAGTCTAGCGACGGCCAATCCCGATGCAGTAGCCATGGTAGGACTCTGTTCGCTGGATCCGCCCAATATTGGCCAGGTCAAGGAACGCGGTGGCTTCGGGTGGCTCGGGGCCGGATATGATCTCGAGACACCCACCCTTGAGGCGATATCGAAAGGATTCATCGGCGTATCCGCCGGTCAGCAGCCCTATCTGCAAGGTTACCTGCCGGTTCGTGCACTGGTTGAGGAACTCAAGTCCGGCAAGAAAATCACGGGCTGGCTGGAAGTGCCAACAGATATCGTAACCGCGGCTAACGTCGAAGAATTCAGGCCACGGGAGGGTGATGCTGCCGTCCAGAAGACATTCTACGCAAAGTATATGGCCGAACACTTTGCCGATTTGGCCAAAGGTGCACGTCCCTATGATGATCTGAAGCAGCCTCCCAAGTAAGTATGACCATCAACGAAACTCTCCCTCCCCTGCGGGGAGGGAGAGCTAACAAGGTAGATCGTGATCAGCCAGATGACATCCGCAACTACCGCTAATGCAGATATGATCCGCGTCGAACACATCAGCAAGCGGTTTGGCGGGGTCAATGCGTTACGCGATGTTTCGGTGGCGATTGCCAAGGGCGAGATCCACGCTCTCGTTGGAGAAAACGGCGCAGGCAAATCCACCCTCATGAAAATCATGGCTGGCATCTATCAGCCCGACACCGGCCAGATATTTCTTCGCAACGAAGCCGTCTCGCTGAACTCTCCCCTGCAGGCCCGCCAAGCTGGTGTCAGCATCGTATCCCAGGAACTTGCACTATTTCCGGATCTTTCGATCACCGCCAACATCTTCGCTAATCGCGAGAGATCGACACTCGGCATCCTTAACAATCGTGAGATGAACCATGAAGCCCGTCAGGTGCTCACGGACATGGGCGTAGACCTCGATCCATCACGGACGGTCGGGTCCCTTGCGGTTGGAGAGCGGCAACTCGTCGAAATCGCCAGAACCTTCCACCTGAAGTCCGACATTATCATAATGGACGAGCCAAATTCCGCCCTGAATGCTTACGAATCTGAGCGGCTTTTCGAAATCCTGCGCAGTTTGCGCGATCGTGGTCTTACGATCATCTACGTCTCGCACCGGCTCGAGGAAGTATTCTCGATTTGCGATCGCATCACTGTCATTCGAGATGGGCAATGCCAGGGCACCTGGGCGACCGGCAAAACCACCATCCCAAAGATAATCACCGAGATGGTAGGCCGGCGGATTGAGGAATCGTTTCCTGCTCGCCCTGCAGTGCCGGGCGACACACCAGTTGTATTGAGCGTAAGGAACCTTGCAGCTGAGCCAGCCCTGAAGGACGTAAGTTTCGAACTCCGCGCCGGCGAGATCCTCGGGTTCGCAGGGCTTGAAGGCTCCGGCATAGATGACATTTTCGATATCCTGTTCGGGCTTCGAACTGCAACGTCCGGATCGATCATATACTCCGACGGCCGCCCGACCCCAACTTCGCCATTTCAAGCGATAAAACAGAGGCTTGCGCTGGTCCCGGCCAATCGCCGCGACGAGGGCCTTCTGACCTCGTGGTCGATTCGACACAATGTGAGCTTGCCGATTCTCGACCAGCTGCTCTTCGCTTTGGGAGTAATTGACCGCAAGGCCGAAGGGAAAATGGCCCGTGACTACGTCAAACGCTTGAACATCGTCACAGATAGCGTGGACAAACGGGTCGTCAACCTCAGCGGCGGCAACCAGCAGAAAGTCGTACTTGCCAAATGGATGGCAACTGGCCCGACTGTGTTGCTGCTGAACGATCCTACCCGCGGCGTGGACGTTGGGGCCAAGGCCGAGATATATCAACTCTGCGCCGAACTTGCAGCGGGCGGTATGGCCCTGCTGTTTACCTCGTCGGAAATCGAGGAAACAATCGGGCTGTGCGACCGCGTCCGGATCATGTTCCGGGGCAATTCAATCTGCGAATTCCAGAAAGGTGAAGCGACCAAGGTCGATGTCGCATTGTGGGTCTCGGGAGGGGACCAGTCCGCACTATGACTGCGTTGCAGACCCGGCGCTGCTCTGCCAGTCAGGGTATGCCTCAATCGTACAGCACCACAAATCGTCGGCCGATCGTCGACACCGGGCACATACGCTTTCGCGCCCGCGATCTACTCGACCGCATTACTGGTGTCTGGAGCAACAGGGAAGCATTGACTAAGCGATACTTGCGGTCAACATGTCTCTTCGCAATCACGGCAACAGCAGATTGCTGGAATCAGGAATTCCTCTAACAGACTCGCCGGATGGAATTAGAGATACTGAGCTGGCAGTCCCGCTGATCGCTTTCCACGCAAAAATGGGAAGTCACATCCTTCATGCGCCTGCATCACGTGTTCAACGAAGAGACCCTCGTAGCCAGAAACACTACTATGCGGCTTCCGCCATTCAAGCATCCGTGCAGATAGAATAGGCTCGTCCACAGCTAGTCTAAGCTCCCGAAGCTCGACATCCAACTCCACGACATCCCCGTCGCGTACCATTCCTAGGGGCCCACCGATTGCGGCCTCCGGAGAGACGTGGAGAATTACTGTGCCATAGGCCGTCCCGCTCATTCGCGCGTCAGAGATGCGCACCATATCTCGAATGCCCATGGCGAGAATTTTCCGGGGAAGTCCAATGTTTGCTACCTCAGGCATACCAGGATAGCCACGTGGTCCACAATTGCGCAAAACGAGTACAGAGGAAGGGGTGACATCAAGACCATCCTCGTCTATCCGTCGGTAGTAGTCGTCAATCCCATCAAACACGATTGCCCGACCACGGTGCTTGTTAAAGATTGGCGATGCGGCCGATAGCTTCAGAAGCGCGCCGTCAGGTGCGAGGTTGCCTCGTAACACAGCAACCCCCCCTTCACGGGCAACGGGATCAAGCAGAGTCCTTATAACTCCCTCATTGACTCTATCGCTCAACTCACATGCCTCAAACAGCGTTCTACCTGTTAAAGTCGGCAAGTCACCGTCAATCAGTCCAGCCAATACTAAACTTTTAAGCACTGGCTGAAGGCCGCCAGCAGCGAAGAAATCGTCCATCAGCCCTTGCCCCGATGGAAGAAGGTCGACGATGTTTGGCACACCCCTGCTGAGCCGGTCCCAGTCTTCCAGGCGAAGGGGAATGTCGAGACGACCAGCGACGGCTTGCAGATGGATGACGGCGTTGGTCGAGCCACCAATTGCGGAAGATACCCGGATGGCGTTATGGAGAGAACCGAGGGTAAGCAGATCCGAGAGCTTCACGCCTCGCTTCACCAGACCCACAATCTCGACACCAGAGTTTTGCGCAAGTACTCGACGCCGCGCGTCGACCGCAGGTATGGTTCCGTTTCCGGGAAGCGCTAGTCCCATAGCCTCCACAAGACACGCCATAGTAGACGCCGTCCCCATCGAATTACACGTTCCAACGGTGCGATTCGTCGCGCCCGCGGCAGCATCCAAATCCTTATAGGATCGCGTTCCAGCCCGTATCTCTTCGCTCATTCGATACAGGTCAGTGCCTGAACCCACTCTGCTTCCGCCATAAGTGCCAACGAGCATTGGACCGGCAGATACAACAAGTGTCGGAAGATCTGCACTTGCGGCGCCCATTAGTAGGGCTGGTGTGGTCTTGTCGCAACCTGCGAGCAATACCACCCCGTCAATGGGATTTGCGTTAATAGTCGATTCAACGTCCATGCTGACAAGATTGCGGTAAAGCATCGCGCTTGGTCTCATGTTCGACTCTCCAAGCGATGTGACCGGGAACTCGACTGGAAGGCCGCCTGCCTCAAAGACGCCCCGCTTTACAAACTCCGCCAGTTCGCGAAGATGAGCATTACAAGGTGTCAACTCCGACCAAGTGTTGCAGATTCCAATGACGGGACGACCATCAAGCCTGTCGGGCGGAATACCCTGACCCAACATCCAGCTTCGATGCACGATGTTTGATTTCGATGAACCACGGAACCAGTGTGACGATCGGCTACTCATCTCTTCGAATTCCTTACGAATCACGAATTTAGAATGCTCAGCGCGGACTTCTATCCCGGGCTCGAAGCGTCATTCAATTTAACGATATACACGCCACAAGCATCTAGTTTCATGACGGGAAAACCCATTGCGGGAACACCCTAGTCGTGCTTGTATAACGTTAAACCGATAAGTGAGCAATTGCAATGGATAGTTTTCTAGAGCTCGCCACCAAGTACACGCCATACATTCTGACAGGTGCGGTTGTCACGTTCAAATTGACGGTCTTTTCCCTGGCAGTTAGCCTTCCTCTTGGTTTGGCAATTGCGCTTATGGGCCTAGCTAAACGTCGCTTGGTAAGAGGGTTGGCACTTTTTTACGTGGAACTCATAAGGGGTACACCCGCCCTTCTCCAATTATTCATCGTGTATTTCGGCTTAACCTCATGGGGTATTCGACTCGATCCAATTCCAGCGGCAACTATCACTCTTGGAGTGATTGGCGGCGCATATGTCGCTGAAATCTTCCGCGCCGGCATTGAGTCGGTTGATCGGGGCCAGATTGAGGCGGCTAAGTCAATAGGTATGCGAGATCCGCAGATTATGCGGCGCATTGTTCTCCCCCAAGCGCTCCAACTGGTCATTCCGCCACTCACCAATTTCCTAATCGCACTGATCAAAGATACCTCTTTGGCTCTCACTATTTCGGTGCCAGAAATAATGTATCGGGCATATGATGTGGCGAGCCAGACGTTTCGAAGTATGGATGTTTACGCCATTACCGGCGTTATATACCTCATGATCTGCGTTCCACTCTCGTTCTTTGTTCGCAGGTTGGAGAAACGCAGCCATCGTCATCAGGGGCGGTGACCGCTTAGGGTAATGGAAATGTTGACGCTCAAACGTGTTACTCTCAAAGACGTTGCAAAGAAGTCTGGAGTGTCCGTGATGACAGTCTCGAACGTCATCAACGGTAAATTCCAACATGCCACCGAGGAGACCCGAAAACGCGTCGAGCAGGCCGTTAGTAGTTTGGGGTACCGAACGAACTTGTCGGGCAAATCGCTCAGGTTGGCCAGAAGGTTTGCTGTGGGAATGATCATCGTTGATCCCAGTCCTACATTCATTGCTGACGCTTACACAACTAATCTGGTCGCCGGTTTGAGCAATTTCTTAAACCTCAATGGCTACGGTCTGCTTCTGCAGGGAACTCCGCTAAGAGAACTATCTAATATAATGATGCTGCGGCAAAGCCTGGTCGACGGGCTATGCATATTCTGTTCTGGGACTCGAACAGAACGAAGGGCCGTTTATGAAGAGCTATCGAAGCACAGTGAACCACTGATCGTTTTTCAGGATAAGCTCGATGCAGAGAACAAGAGCGTTTTGAGCATTCGACAGGATGATGCAGTTGGAGGACGAATACTCGCGAACATGGTGGCTGAAAGTGGTGCGAGAAAGGTCGTTTATCTGACACTCGCTCATCCCTGGCCAGCGTTAGAAGCTCGAGAAAGAGGAATAAGATCAAGCATACGTCGCTGGCCTGCGACTTCACTCACTGTACTTCAGGCACCAAATGGTGACTTCGAAAGCGTGCAAGTCACGCTAGCCTCCTACATAGCTAGACACGGCGTCCCGGACGCAGTGCTTGCTGGAAATGATCAGATTGCCATTGCAGCGCAATGTTGGTTGCTGGACCAAGGTATCCGGATCCCAGAGGATATTAAAGTGACCGGTTTCAACGCATTTGATTTTGCGAGATATGCGCGACCTACCCTTACAACGATGAAGTCTCCCGCCTACGAAATGGGAGAACTGGGTGGACGTGAAATCTTAGCTCGAATGGAGAAGGGCCGATTTCTCAGGCGCGACATCGTGATGCCCGTTCGGCTTCAAAGGGGCAACTCCCTCTAAAGCCCTATAAACCATTGACAGAGTGCACTAGGGATGATTGTTTATCGTTACACAGACATACAGGGGTCTTGAGATGGATTTGAATGGCCGGCGGGATCATCAGTTTCATGGGGTTTACCCAATGCTATTCGCATTGTTCGCACCCGACGGATCTCTTGATCGAGAGGCAATGCGCCGCCAACTGAATGCAATGGTCGACATCGGCTCTCACGGCATCGCAGTCCTTGGGCTAGCCACTGAGTCGAACAAGCTTAGTCTTGCCGAGCGGCAACTGCTTCTTGAGTGGGTTTCAGAGGATCTTGGCGGTCGGCTTCCGCTTTCCGTTACGATACCAGGTCCAAACATCGCTGAGCAGGTTGCGCTTGCTAAGCAAGCCCGGTCTTGCGGGGCTCAATGGCTTGTGCTCCAGCCGCCTCCGGTCACTGGAGTATCGGAAGCGTCCCTTGCTGGCTACTTTTCTTCCGTGCTCGAGAAAGTAGATCTACCCACAGGACTTCAGATTGCACCAGAATACCTTGGGAACGCGGTGTCGGCCGCCACAGCGCTTGAGTTAGCGCGCAGGCACGCGAACTTAAGCCTGCTTAAGGTGGAGATGAGCGCCCACGCGGTAGCCGGACTTCTCCGAGAGACAAATGAGAAGTTTACAGTATTCAATGGCATGGATGGTGTAGATCTTCCAGATTCGATGCGGGCGGGTTGCGCTGGATGTATACCCGGGGCGGAGTTGGCTGACTACCTGGTCAAAATCTTTAACGGTTTAAAGTCCGACAGAAGCGATGAGCGGCAGGCAGCGGATGAAGCCTATGTGCGACTGGCTCCTCTCCTCACCTTCATGATGGATTCATTGGACCGCTTCCTTGTGTACGGAAAGCGCCTACTCTGCGATCGACTTGGTCTTCCTGTTGAGAATGCTTCCGTTAGGAGTCCGGCAGGAGCGATAGACGCCGAGGGAGAAGCAATCGTTTCTCATTGGTCAAAATCAATTGGTCGGCTGAGCGCATAGGGGGATGACGTTGTCGATCTCTCCAAGACCAATTCTCGAGATAAGGAACCTATTTAAGAGTTTTGGCAGCACTCCTGTTCTTCAGGGCATTGATTTGACAGTTGCAGAGGGCGAGGTTGTCGCAATCATTGGTCCGAGTGGTTCGGGCAAGAGCACACTGCTTCGTTGCCTGAACCATCTCGAGAGAGCCGAGAGCGGAGAAATAACATTTGAAGGACAAAGACTAACCTCGGATACCGACATATGTGCTGTGCGATCACGAATGGGTATGGTGTTTCAGCACTTTAATCTGTTTACCCATTTCTCAGTGCTCGGCAATATCATGGAAGGACCCACTCAAGTCTTGGGAGAGAGCAAGGCCGATGCCCACTCCAAAGCGCTGCGTCTCCTCAAAATGGTCGGGCTTGATCATAGAGCAGATGCATTTCCCGGTCAGCTCTCGGGAGGTCAAAAACAGCGCGTCGCAATAGCTAGAGCATTGGCCATGAACCCCAGTGTTCTACTACTAGATGAAATTACGTCTGCACTTGACCCCGAACTCGTGGGAGAGGTGCTCCAAGTCATAAGGCGCCTCGCAAAAGATGGAATGACAATGTTGCTCGTAACCCACGAGATGGGTTTTGCGAGAGAAACGGCGTCTCGCGTAATATTTATGGACCATGGACACATTATCGAAAGTGGCGCTCCAGAGCAAATCTTCGAAGATCCACAGCATCCGAGGTTGAAGCAGTTTCTGAGAGCAGTTCTTAGCCGCGACGTTATGATTGCGGCGTCTGAAGTTTAGGAAGTCGACATAGGAAAGGAGATGAAGCGCTTTGTTTAACGTTATATAATCCTGGCCAGACGGTGAATGCCACTGGCTTCAACCATTGAGTTTAGGGAGAGTTAAGATGAGGATAATCGCCAAATTGCTTTTCGCCGCCATGACCCTTGCGGTCACGGCCATCTCGGTGTCAGCCGCGGATCTCCTAGACGAGATCAAATCCCGAGGATACATCCGGGTCGGTATGTTCGTCGCTCCACCCGAATCCTGGGTAGATACATCGACTGGCGAATGGAAGGGAATAGATGCTGACTTTACCAACGCAGTTGGGAAAGAGCTTGGTGTTGAGGTGGATCCTATTCCTCTGACGCATGCAGCGCTTGCGCCGGCGCTCAACTCGGGTCGTGTGGATGTGATTGTTGGGCTCTATCACACTGAAGAGCGGGCAAAAGTTATCGCTTACAATAAAACCGCCTTTTGGTATGGCGTCGACGCCCTTGTCACGCAGAAAGATCGAAATGACATTAAGACATTTGAAGATCTGAAGGGAAAGACGATCGGCGTTGTTCGGGGTTCCGCTCAGGAAATGGAGGCGACGAAACTTCAAGAGCGATTCGGACTTGCCGACATAAAGAAATACGATACAGGCGACACAATGCTGATGGACATCAAAGCGGGACGGGTTGATGCGGGGATTTGGTGGGGCTTTACGTTTGACTACGCTGTGAAGCAAAATCCGAACTACGACCTTCAATTGGTCGACTACATGCCACCAGAATATCTCGGCGCGGACACTTTGCCAGGTGTTTACTTCACATTTCCTAAGGAAGGAAGTGCGAGCTTGGTAGAGGCTTTTGACGCCAAGTTGGAGCAGATGGTAGCAGCGGGAGAAACCAAGCGAGTCCTTGAAAGCTATGGATTGACGAGCGACGCCTACCAAACGGGAAAGTACGCCAAATAGTGCACCATAGCGCCCAATGATGCTGGGCCACTCTGAACAGGAGAGTAGTAGATGCTCACCATTGGGATATCTGGAGATCTCATCAACAGCGACGGCCGGCCAATTCACCCGGCCGTCGACTTCTCCACCGAACTTCACAACAGAAACGTCAAAGTGCAACGTGTTCAGATGTCTTCAGATAGGTTGGTCGTCCCGACGACAACTGATCAAGTCGACATATTGGTTCTAGGTGATTGCGGTGTCGACAGAGGCGAGATCCTCTCAGGTCGAAGAACACGAATGGTTTGCCGTTTTGGCAAGGGTCATGACGACATAGACGTCAATGCAGCTTCCGCAAAGGGCATTCTTGTGACGCGGGTGGTCCAGGCCGGTGAAGATTCGATGGCGACAGGGGTAATCGCGCTTGTTCTAGCCCTCGCGACACAACTACTCAAACGCCGCACCATAGTCATGGACCCTTCCGGAGACTGGGATGCCCCCTTGGCACATGGCGCAGTTGGCCTCAAGGGGAAAACACTTGGGATCGTTGGATACGGGCGGATCGGGCGGGCCGTGGCCACTCGGGCGCGATGTTTTGGGATGACAATAGCGTATTATGATCCGTTGGCATCTGTCGCAGACTTGCCGGGTGATCGGCGGGTGGGGCTAGATGAGCTGATGAGGACGGCCGACTTTATCTCAGTAAATTGCCCGCTGAATACAACGACGCGGGGACTCATTTCTAGCGAAATGTTAAACCTCATGAGACCAGGCAGTTATCTCGTTAACACCGGTCGGGGTGCGGTAGTGGATGAAACAGCTCTCTACGATGCACTAAGGTCGGGGCATTTGGGCGGAGCAGCACTTGACGTCTTTGCAACAGAACCACTTCCACCGGATAGCCCCCTTAGGGCGGTTCCAAATCTACTCCTGACGCCCCACGCAGTTGGAGTAAGTGACGAGATGTACGCTGAATATATGCAGTCAGTCGCGGCATCTATTAAGGAATTGTTAGATGGAAGATGTCCGCACGATGCGCTGAATCCCGAGGTGTTTCGACCCTTGTGAACGCTAACAAATGAAGGTGTTCTTTCGCTAGACTGGTTGAATAGTTTGCGTCTATCGACACTGGGTCATTGGCGTCACGTGGATTGTTGTGACTTGGATCAGTGCTGATAGCCGCACAAGCGTCATGCTGAGTTCATTGGGACCTTGGGATCGCATCGATGTTCGCCACGAGCTTCGCGTTCCGAAATTGCCGTCCTCCACTCGAGTTTTGCCGGCACGATCTGGCAAATCAGAGCGTTGAACCTATGGGATTTTCTAAAACGTGCAGTCGGATCGCTAGCAGCTCCGCTTGAATTCAGCCCGTGCTCTCGGAGGAAGCGTTGTATGAGTTGAAGACGCTCTGACGAACGGCAGATCCAAGGCTTCAGGCGAATGCGAGAATGCACGCCGAGGGGAGATGATGGTTCAGCTTGAAGGCGGATTGAATTTTTCAGCTGTGGCAAAAGTGTACATTTGCCACATCGCGCGGAAGCAAGTCGCGTTTCAACCTCGCCGCATTGCTTCCAGCACCGCGAGCTCGTGTGACATGTTGGTCGGTTCTTCCAAAAACTGGTCAAACAGATCGGCGATACAGCGCCGTTCACCTATTTCGTACGGCGCAAAGTGGGTGCGAATTTCGCATTGAAGCTCCTTCGAGGGTTCCACGTTGTCCTTGAGGCTCATAGCCGAGATCCACCAGGTGTTTCCCCGATGCCGCTTCAGGCAAATCATGGCAGGGCTCGGGCAACTCCATTCGTAGAACTGGGATTCGCCGCTAAATGCATCCCAAAGGTGATCTTTGAGGCAGTTGCGATATCGCTCCGCGATTTTGATTAGTTCTGAACCATTGGGAATGAAGCGGAGCTTTGCCCCATCTGGGACCACTTGCGTTGGAAAGGACAGAGCGTGGTAGATGTCTTTCAAGGCCGCCCGAAATCCCTTGCCAACACGAATGAGGCGGTAAAGCCGTTCCATCAGCGCTTGCTTCCCTGGGAAGCATTGCCGCTGAATACAGTCGTGGAGTTCGAGGAACCGCATGGGATCGGCGATTTCGATGAGCTGACGCGCTAGGGCGTAGGACTGCAGCTGCGTGGGAAAGGAGAAGAGCAAGGAGAGTGCTTTGGTGTCGATGGCGGGGGCATGGGACAGCGTTCGGCGCAATGCTTCGTTTGTCGAAAGCGTCGCGTGGAATGAGACATAGAACTCGGGCGAAAGAGCTTCCGGGCCAAGCTTTCCATAGAGCCCGATCAGCCCACGTTCCGACGATCCGTATCCAGCTTCGATGAGTTCAGCTGACCGGCAGGTCAGTAGACTCGCCCGCAGCTCGGCGACATCTCCCCCTGAAAGAGATGACATCTGCGGTGCAATGCGTGGCGAGGCGAGATAGGCATTCCATACCTGGCGGCGACTGACGTCCGTCAGCAGGTACACCGCGAGCAAATGACCCGGAAAGACGTTCGTGACGGCACCGACAAGTGGCCCTGCGAGCTTACAGGCCGGGATCTGGTAGTCCGTCGTGACCTGGGCGCACTTGATGAGATCTGCAGCACAAGCGAGATCGTAGGCGTGATTGATCGTGGTCTCCATAGGGGATGACTCTCCTGTCATTGATATTCTGGGGGTGGAGCGGTTCGGAAGGGGAGAGCCGCGGCCAATCTGTCGGCTTGGCCGCGGCGCAAGGTGCTAAAGGCGCCTCAGCACCCGTATGGGCCGTTGGGACACGACGAACCGCCGGCCTTCCTGCCTTAGGTAGCTTGGCGCGATGTCAGATCGCAGGAGGCTCTTCAACCCGTCGCTGTCGAACAGCCACACGGCCCGAGGCGTTACCGCCCTCACCACGGTCCAGTGATGGTATCCCCCTCCCAGAAGCACCAGGGCCGCGGCTCTTCGGTCAGCTAAGGCCGCCTGAAGGGCAGCCATGGGATCGGTCTTGTGATTGCTTTCCCCGACCTGGCTCAGGGTTAATGTCTCGACCGAAAACCCTGCCCCGGCTTCAAAGCGCTTCAGTACCATGGGCAGGAGGGCCTTGTTCAGCCATGGCGGGGTGCCGTCGTCGAGAATGCGCCGGATGCCGAATAGACGGTCAGCCCGGCTCATCACGTAGCCGAACAGATCTTCCCAGAAGAGCTTGTCCAGCCCGTCGTTCGGTCTGGTCAGGAGCCTTAAGGCGTTCACGATGGCGTACTCTCCACATAGGGGGTCGAGGTGACCCTGCTGGAAGGGCTTCAGCCGGTATTGCGAGGGTTTGGGTCCCCATCGCATCCGCTTTGGCTTTGCTTGGCCTTGCGAAGCCTTTGGGCGGCGTTCCTCGCGATGTTCGGGCTTGGTCAAGGTGTCAGTATTCATGGCCAAGCATCACTGTGAGAACGCGAAGGGTGACCTTGGGATTGGCCGGGTCAGGTGAGAGGAGGGTCTGGGTTCGATCGTAGCAGTCGATCTTCCAGATGATCCGCTCGCCCGCCACCTCCATCACCGCGCAGTCGTGCTCATCCCAGGGGTCATTGTCAGCGTTGAAGTCTGAGAAGGAGGCGACTGCCTTCAGGACCTGACGGGTCGTTGCGGGTGGCAGGCTGGCGATCCCTGCCGTTACTCGCCACACGCCTCCATGGGCATGCAGCCGCAAGTGATCGTTGAGCTCTCGGATCTTGGCCCGTCGCTCCTGTTCCGCCTTCTTAGACGGCTCAAGCTCGGTTTCAGGCATGGCTATGCGATCGCTGTCCGTCATGACGGAACTCCGTTGTTCAATGTGGTTGATGTGGATTTGTGGGAAAGGTCGGCCCTCATCGGACCAGACGAACCTGGATCATGTCGGTCCAGGCAGGGGTCTAGCTGCGTGCTAGAGCAGTCTCACGAGGCGGCGTTGGGCGACACCGTCGCCTTCGATGTATCGTTCAGTGGTTTGGATCGACCGATGGCCGGCAAGGAGTTGCACGTCCCGTAGAGATCCCCCTGCCCTATGCACCAGCTTGGCGGCATTGGTAATGAAGGTGCGCCGCCCGGAGTGGGAAGAGCAGCCCTTCAGACCGACATCGGCATACAGGACGTGGAACCAGTTCACGACCGCTTTGGGGTTCATGTGGCTGCCGCGTTCCGAGCGGATAACCGCCGTTTCGAGATCAACTGGCCCTCCCGCGAAGGACCGTCGCCGCAGCCGAACGAGGGTCTGCCGGAGATCGGCTTGCAGCGGCAGCCGGCGGCCGGACCCGTACTTGGCCGCCGACCCGGGCAGTTCGATGAACTCACCGATGTCACCGTTGCTATCGGTGATCATCGCCCAAGTGAGCTTGGCAATCTCACCGGCCCTTAGGCCAGCCTTCACGCTCAGTAGAATCATTGCCTTGTTCCGCGTCCCGTGACGGCCCCGGGCCACGAGCGAAATCGCCCGGCGCACGTCGGTGGGACGGAGAACCTTCGCTGGTTGTCCGTTCATGGTAGTCCTCAACATGTGGTGTATTGTGGGAATGTCGGGTGGGGGCAAAAATCGACCCCAATCGCCCGGCCCTGTGATTTTAGCACGACTGTTCAAATTCGTCAAGTACTTGAAATTAATCAGTTTTTAAGCTATTTTCCACGCCTGTCACTCTTTGTTAGTGACCTAAACCGATGGCCGTCCGTTGGACCGGCGATAGTGGGCAAAACACGGCGGCATCTAGCGTCCCGGATGAGAAGATCGATATCCACCGGGGGGACTTCAAATGCCAACCGGATTCCAAGTAGGGGTTTGATGCTAAGCCTGCCATGCCGCGAGATCGCGCTCCTCATCCGCCTGCCCGCGATAGCGATGACGATCACCGGCTTCCTTGCGGCGACACACGCAGGCGATGGCGCTGCACCACGCCTCCTATCCGACGTGCTGCTGGTGTGCTCGGTCATCTAGGCAGCGGCACACATCATGCTCCTTCCCGCAAAGAGCGCCCTCTCACCCCGCCGAATCTTCGGGAGCTGCGCCTCCACTCCGCCCACGTGAGGATGAGGTGGAGCGCGACGCATCGGCGCGGAACGTGAATACCGGAGAAATGGATAATCCCCGGTTTCATCCTGACCATAAAATTCATCAAAGTAAGCATGGATCGTGAATTGGCGCTGATTGGCCTTTGCCGATCACGGCTTCCCCCATAATGCTGCGGCGGCGCAGCTAGCCGTGACGGGAACCCCATGAACAGACTGAAATCCTTGGCCGTGCTCTTCGCGGTGACGCTCAGCCTTGTCGCCCTCCCGGGTTGCAAGCAAACGGATGTTCTCGTCATCGAGAAGACGGCGGACGCGCAGCACGCCCGCATCGGCGTTATGACGGGCTCAACCAGCGAGGCAATCGCGACGCAGCAGTTTCCACAAGCGCATATCCAGAGCTTCGACAATGTCGCCGATGCCTTCGGGGCGCTGAAATCAGGCCAGCTCGATGCGATCATCACCGCCTACTCGACCTCGCTTCTGCTGGTGCGCCGGAACCCGGACCTCCGCCTTCTCGATGAAAAGCTGAGCATTGAGGACACGGCAATTGCCGTCCACAAGGGCAACACCGAACTGTTCACAGCGGTGGACAAGATCATCTCGGACCTCAAGGCCGAAGGCGCCTTCCAGTCGATGAGCCGGCGCTGGTTCAAGACCGGCCCCGGCCCCTATGAGCAGATCGACATTCCGCTTCCCGCCACGGGCGAGCCGCTGCGCGTCGGCGTCAGTGCCACGCGCGAGCCCTTCAGCTTCGTCGACGAGAACGGCCGCGTCTCCGGTCATGACGGAGACCTGGCGCGCCTCATCGCCCAGCGCCTGAAACGGCCCGTCGAGTTCCATGACATGAAATTCCTCGCCCTCATCCCGGCCCTCCAGTCCGGCAAGATCGACATGATCGTGACCGGCATGACGGCCACCGACCAGCGCCGCAAGTTCGTGGATTTCACCCAACCCTACTATGCCAACTCACAGGTGATGATGGTGCGCAACTGGGCGGCGGGTGTTGGCCCCGCCACGGCGGAACCCGGTTTCTGGGATGGCTTGAAGGAGAGTATCGAGAGCAACATTCTGGCGGAGAAGCGCTACCTGCTCTTGTGGGAGGGGCTGAAGGTCACGTTTATCATCTCGGTGCTTTCCACCCTGTTCGGCACCGCACTTGGCGGTATCGTGTGCTTCATGCGGATGGCGCGCTCTCCCCTGCTCCAGGTGCCGGCGAGGATCTTCATTTCGGTGCTGCGCGGCATTCCCGTCGTGGTGCTGCTGATGCTGATCTTCTACGTGGTCTTCGCATCGGTGAACATCAGCCCGGTGCTGGTGGCCGTCGTCGCCTTCGGGCTCAACTTCGCGGCCTATGCGGCGGAGATCTTCCGCACCGGCATCGAGGGCATCGAGACCGGGCAGACCGAGGCCGGCCTCGCAATGGGCTTCAGCCGGAAGAAAACATTCCGCCTGGTGATCCTGCCGCAGATGGTGCGGCGCATCCTCCCCGTCTACAAAGGCGAGGTCATCTCCATCGTGAAGATGACGTCCATCGTCGGCTACATCGCGGTACTTGACCTGACCAAGGCGAGCGACATCATCCGGGCCCGCACCTTCGATGCATTCTTCCCGCTGGTGCTCGTGGCCGTTCTCTATTTCCTCATGTCCTACATGCTCATTGCGCTGATGGACTGGGCCGAGCGCCGCACTGACCCGCGCCGCAAAACGCGAAAGGTATCCGCAGCATGATCCGCGTCGAAGGCCTCACCAAGACGTTCGGCACGCACACCGTGCTGGACGGCGTCAACGCCGAGATCCGCGCCGGCGAAGTGGTCTCGATCATCGGGCCATCGGGCACTGGCAAAAGCACCTTCCTGCGCTGCCTGAACCTGCTGGACAAGCCGACGGGCGGCAAGGTGACGATCGATGGCATCAACACGCTGGCGCGCAACGCCGACGTGCCGGCGATCCGCCAGAAAATGAACATGGTGTTCCAGTCCTTCAACCTGTTTGCCCACCTGAGCGCGCTGGACAATCTCACGCTGGCGCCCATTCACCTCAAGGGAACGCCGCGCGCCGTTGCCGAGGAGGAGGCGACGGAACTCCTCCGACTCGTGGGGCTGGCCGAGAAGCGGCACCACTTTCCGGACCAGCTTTCGGGAGGGCAGCGCCAGCGCGTGGCGATCGCGCGCTGCCTCGCCATGAAGCCCGAGATCATCCTGTTCGACGAGCCGACCTCGGCCTTGGACCCCACCATGGTGGGAGAGGTGCTGTCGGTCATTCGCCGGCTGGCCAAGGACGGCATGACGATGGCCATCGTCACCCACGAAATGGAGTTCGCGCGCGATGTTTCCAACCGCGTCTTCTACATGGACGAGGGCGTTATCTACGAGGAAGGAACGCCCGAGCAGATTTTCGACAATCCGCAGAGGCCCCGCACCATCGCCTTCGTCAATAGGCTCCGGAGCTACGAGCACCATATCCGGTCGGCGGATTTCGACCTCTACGCCATCCATTCACAGATAGAGATGTTCTGCGACAAGCACCTACTGTTCTTCACCGCGCGGCACAATCTGCTTCTGGCGGTGGAGGAGGTGCTGGAATTGTCCCGCCCGCACATCGGCGCCGGCGGCCTGGTGGTGAAGATATCGCACTCCGAGAGAAACGGCGACGTGACTGCGAGCTTCACCGGCGGGCCGGCCTACCCTGACGTCCTGGACGCCAGTGGTGACGGCGAATTGGAAGCCCGCATCGTGCGCTCGCTGGCGCGGAATGTGAGCTTCACGGCTGATGATAAGCAAGCGTCGCTGACACTGCTGCTGAAGGCGGCGTAAGAGTGGGACAGAGGCGCTCGACCGGCCGTCGCTCGGTTCCCCTCACCTCCCCCATGCGCTCGCGACGGTCACACGAATTTCGTGTGGCAAAAGTGACAATTCTCCATGAGTCCATTTTCAATAGGAATTTTCCCGCACGTAGCGTACCTGCTAACTTGGTGGATGTATGGGTACTTTCGGCAAGTGGCACTGAAACGCCGCTCTCTAATTCTCAGTACTACTCCAGCGATGGCGGGGGATTTCGAGGGCCATCCATCCTATCGCAGCTCACCCCCATTGTAGATCTTTGCGCTCTAAACATTCCTCGCCCACAACTTGATGAGAACTCCAACATACTCGAATGCGGCTTAATCTCTTAGGTCATCATCAAACTGTGGTGGCACCGGTTCGGCCATTCGCATCTTGGTATACCTACGCCATATCCACAATCCAAAATCAAAGAGCCCCGCAATCAGCACCACAAATATAGCAAATCGAAGATCAGCCTTGACCCCGAAACTTTCGAATGGCGCGCTTCTTACTCTATAGTACAAAAGCTTTGCCCACGTATGTAACGCATGATCCTCTCCTGGATCCGTCGAAATCTCGAAATCTAAGTCGGACACTGCACTCAAGTTTCTAATCGAGGAATCATAAAAAGGAGGTCGAATCTCGATCTCCTCCCTAGCCGCTTCAAAGATAAGGACTACCTTCCATGGTGAGATGGTGACCATTTCAGCAAGTACATAATCGTCCCGATATCTTATGTAATTCGCGACTGTTGCAATCTCTTCCGGGATGAGCTCATTGAGGCGCTGAATGAGACGATCCCCCCTCAATAGCGAGATACTCTTTGCCGGTGGATTGCCGCATGTATTGTCAACAAGGCATCGCTCATCGTGATCAAAGCCTAAAGCCGCCACTACGCCAGGATCAATGTCGACTTTGTCAACCAAAGGCGACATGTTTGTCGCCACCTCTCCTGAGGGACTCTTAACAATCCAGAGAAGTGAACTCGGATAGAAAAAGGAAATCCGCTTCCAAGAAAGGATCCGCTGCGCCCGCTCATAAATTTGTTTCAGAGAAGATGGACCGAAGTCTGGAAGTTCGAAAAACAGTTCGCAGGACTGCGGCTCGGAATATGAGCCAACCGAGTTGAATATCGGCATTGCAGTTAGGAAGCGTAACTGTCTCCATTTGAGAGCGTTTCGTATTTCTCTTGGCACTTCCCTTGCTGTTCCGTTTGGTTCTCCACAATGCCTCTATAGATTGGCAGGCTTATCTGTCGGCCAGTAGCACCCTTGATTGGTCGCTCTTCCGGGTCGAATGCAAATGATACAGTTGATGCGTCTGCTGTTATGGAGACCACGGCCGTGGCATATTTGAACGGAACCCAAGACGGTGCGGTCCATAGATCGACTCTTATCTGGTCAAATGGATTATATTTGAGAATGCTGAAGACAGGTTGTTGGTTGAGGCTTCCGTCGTTCTCATAGAGCCGGCTGACCACGTCCCAAGAAGACCATGCCAAGTATGCCGTATAAAGCATTATACCCGCGTAAAGGCCTCGCAAGACTTTAAGCGAGAGATCCTGCATGTCCGTACGATCTCCTCTCCCTGAGCGTTTAGTCTAACATGCGAACTTCCACAGTTCCCCCACAACAACGAACGCGAATGCGAGACGGCTACTTTACGTTGGTATAATGTCGCTGCTACCGTTGGAAGCCTTTGTAGTAGCCCCCGTGGAGCATCTGCCTCACGATTGGATCATTGGTTCATTGAAGAACCAGAGTTTGCAACAGCGGCTCCTCGTAGCACAAGGCCTGAGTGACTGATCGCAAGTCTTTAATCACACCGTGCTTGCAAGCTGCTCTGCCCCCAAGAAACTGGACCATTCTGAACTGGAGTTTTCGGCTGTAATCTCCCTGGCTGGGAGGAGTGGAGACGATGAAGGCATCAAAGTTCACGGACGCCCAGAAGGCGTTCATCCTGAAGCAGGGAGCGGACGGTCATCCCGTCGCTGAGCTCTGCCGGAAAGCCGGAATTTCGGGTAGTCTCCAGATTCTTTCGCACATTTTTTCAAGCGACGGCGGCTTCGGTTGGGTTTTCCTCGGCCTGAAACAGTGGCCGCATGTTCATGTACCGTTTCGTTGACCACTGCGTTCCAGCAATGTGCCGTAGACGGGCAGCTGCAAGGTTGAGGCAGGACTGACCGTCCGGGAATGCGCCAACCACGCGCGTGCGGCGCCGGATCTCCCTCATGATGCGCTCCAGCGGGTTGTTGGTCCTGATCTTGTGCCAGTGGATGTCAGGAAAGGCATAGTAGGTCAGCGTCTCGTGTACCGATTGCTCAACGAGATCGGCCGCCTTGCCCATCTTCAGAAGCCGCAAATCGGCGATGATAGC
This sequence comes from Aestuariivirga sp., assembly GCF_965227715.1. Lineage (GTDB taxonomy): Bacteria > Pseudomonadota > Alphaproteobacteria > Rhizobiales > Aestuariivirgaceae > Aestuariivirga. The sequence continues at coordinate 2,167,266 of NZ_OZ245771.1, forward strand.
CTTGGCCTTGTCGTCGGCTGACGCCCGGTTCTCCTGAGCATGGATAGCCTTCAGCATGTGGCTCACGTCTCGTCCCTTGGTTGCGGGAACATGGCTGAATACATTGCGGTAAAAATGAACCATGCACCGCTGCCACCGGGCGTCGGGCAGATACTCGGCGGCACTTTCCACGAGGCCGCGGCAAGCGTCTGAAATGATCAGTCTCACGCCCTTGAGGCCGCGCTCGACCAGGTGGCGGAGGAAGGCGGACCAGCCAGATTTGTCCTCCTTGGCCCCTTCACAAATCCCGAGGATCTCCCGGAAACCCTCGGAATTTACGGCACTTGCCACGAGCAGGGAGACATTGCGAACTTCACCGGCCCAGCTGCGCTTCATCACAATCCCATCGAGATAGAGGTAGGGATGCTCGCCCGTGATGGCACGGTTCCGCCAGACATCGATCTTGGCGTAGATCTTCTTGTTCAGGTTCGAGACCGTGGCGGGGCTCACACGGGTGCCCCACAGCGCCTCTGTGATGTCCTCCACACGCCTGACAGATACACCGGCCAAGGTACATCTCGATCAGCGATTCCTCGACAGACGCCTCTCGGCGCCGGTAGCGCTCAATGATGGCCGTCTCAAAGACCTGCTGGCGCAGCTTCGGAACCTTCAGCTTCACTTCACCTGCTGAGGTATGCAGCGTCCGGTCGTAGCTGCCGGCCCGGGTATCGATCCGATCAGCGCTGCGCTGGTAGCGTCCAGCCCCGCACAGCTCGTCTGCCTCGGCATCGAGCATCGCGTTGAGCGTCTCCTCAACCGGTCCACGGACCATCTCACCGAGGTGGTCACGAATCCGGGCCTCATCAATCTTGATGACTTGCCCCATCGATCTGCCTTCGTTCTCTTCCTTCATGGCCTCTTTCCTCCTTCAATTTGAAAGAAGCCGCCGGTTTTGAAAAGTGCGAAAGATTCTGTACGTTATCACCGATAATGCGTGCATCGAGGCGTTCAACAGCAAGTTCCGCAGCGAATGCCTGCACGCGCACTGGTTCATGAGTCTTGACGATGCCCGCTCGAAGATGGAGGATTGGCGCAGATACTACACGAGGAAAGACCCCACAGCGGGATCGGCCAGAACGTCCCGATTCAGCTGCACAACTCCGGCGGCGCATCCAGCCCGTCACTGGCGAAAGAGGCCGAAAACTCCAGCCTCAGGTGATCCAAGGTTTGGGAGCGGAGCAATGCCGCCGAGACTCTACCCACGATTGGATCGTAAAATGGGCTCACACCACCATGCCACTGCGAATGCTCTCAAATATCTTCCATCTATCTCCTCCTACTCGCGCGCGAGGAAGTGCTCTCTCTTATGGGGAGGCCAAGGCAAATTTCGGACAGTGACTCACTGCGGTCTAATATCATCGATCACTGAACCTACTGGCATGTCCCCCGAAAGCACCACAAGAGACCACAAACCCAATACAACTCTCGACAGGCGCTCGAGCGCTTCTACATTTGCCGACCTCTCTCGAAAGCACCTTACCATGGAGTTGATGGATCCTCTGCTTAGACCAACGTGCTCTGCCATATCACTGTCTCTAACAACTTCCAGTGCTGAGATCATCCATTCGTCACCCAATAACATTGGGCTAATATAAATCCCACTTTTGCTTGGAATTGATACTCCACATTGTGCGGCTACTGCTTTGAGATTCTCCTTTTCTCCAAGAGGTCTGCATGTGGGTCCAACAGAATGTATTGCAAGATCGAGATAGGGAAGCCTACTCTCTAGGCCCGCTAGTAGGTTTGGGATATCACTGTTTAACGAAGAAAGATGCCCGGGCAATCTGTACTGCCGGTCAAAAGAGAGCCACCTATAAGGATCCTCCTCAGTCAACATCACCTGCAGTTCTTCGGATGTGCTGAGCAAAGGATCAAACTCGAACCACCTGCCTAGCCATCGTATCTGTTCCAATTTGAGGAGGAGCAGCGGATGCCCCGGACTTTCCATTCCGTAGTAGGGATAGCCGCCAAAGATTTCGTCCGCCCCCTCTCCGGACAGTATACTTTCAACTCCTCGTTCACTTGCGACATTGCATAACAACAGAAATCCTAGCGGTGTAAGAGAAGTAATCGGCCTCTCTGCGGTACGGACTAAAGTTTCAATCCGGCCTCTGCATGACGTCCCAGATAGCGAGACACAAACATGATCGCCGGTTAGCAGTTCTCCATGCTCTCTGATGTGAAAGACTGCCTTTGCACGGTTCGAAGGCCACAGCACAGATAACACAGACGAATCTAGCCCTCCACTCCAGAAGAGACCAGCACGGTCAGTATCAACTCGCAGCGCGATTGCTTCCGCTAAGGCGTCGACCAATTCACCCGTGTCGCCCTGCTTCGTTCCGCCCCAACTCTGAACTTTCCTCATTACACTCCGCCCTCGACCCACCTTTAAGCAATGACCAGGCGGGAGAGCGAAAACCCCAGAATAGATTGTCGACTTGGGCGATACACCGAACCATAAGCTGTCAGACAGCGCATTTCGGTCGTACAACCCGTCCTTGCCCAGCAATATGGATACCGCTTTCGCAGATGACCCAAAGCAGGTCCTGCCTTCAGTTTGCCCAAAGAAGAGTGGATGAGAGCCAAACAGGTCGCACGCAAGAATAACTTCCTCCTGATTGGCATTCCAAAATCCAAACGAGTACTCACCAATTATATGGAAGAGACCGTCCCATCCTCTGCTTTCAAGCCAATGGGCCAAGATGAAGCTGTCAGAAACATCAACGTCGTGTTTGATGTTCATCAGCGCAGCAAGTTCTGGAGCGTTGTATATTTCTCCATTAAAGACCAGCACACACCCGGTGGAGGTAACAATCGGCTGTGGCTTTGTTCGATCACCGCTTCTGGGTAATCGCCGTGCTAGAAAATCGAACTTGGCGCCTCTAACCCGCCCCCAAATTGTGCCCCTGTACTCGATAAGACCAGCTACATTTCTCCACAGATTGTCAGAAACCGGAGCAAAGACGGTACCCAGAAAACCGCACATTTTAAGGTGACTCCCACGACAAGCTCAATTAGTCGACTTACCGTCTACACATTGATGGCTGCGCGAGTTAAGACCGCATTTGCGCGCTGCGCTCGCAAGTCATCCACGATGGAGTTTACCGAAGTAGAGTCACGTTGAGTTTATCCAGCCGGCGTTCCACCACTCTACGATTTGACCGCCCAGTACGGGTGGCTTTACAACTTTTCGACATTCGTACGGCGAAAGAGAAATTCCAACATCATACTCTTTTCCCGCGAACTGAAATCCAGCTCTTATGTAATCTCTAATTCTGTCGGGTATGATTCCACCATATTTTTGCGCAATTCTGTCGAATGAAGCCTCTCTCAAAAACAAGAAGAAACTGATCTCGGCGTGACCGCTATATCTGCTATTTTCTGTGTCGTACAGAGATGAGAATACCAACGGATACCACTTTTCGTTACATGTGGAAAATGTCCACCGGGGAGAATTTACAATACTAGACCATTCCTCGGGCGCACACTCTTTCCAATCACTAGCGTTCTTAAGTATTGTATTGGCTACACGCACAAGACGGTCAAAAGAATATGACGGACCTGTCCTCAAGTGGAGGACAAATCCATCCAAATTCGATTCTTGGCTTGCTATCTGGCGGAGTCCAGACAGACATATTTCCACAGCTCTTGCTAATGGAGTGCCTTCCTCCAGAACCTCCGAAACTCCTAACTGACAGACCTTTGCAAAAGGGCATAGTGATGCCGATCTGATATCATACCTGTCTTGCATCTACTTCAATTCCCCAGCCTTTCTTGCAAGAAGACCATGAAAGCAGAGCATAGAATAGAACGTCGACCGTTCTGAAAAACCTGCCTCAGAAAGAAGAGCGGCATTTTCACTTTGGCGCAACGGAACCAGCACCCCCGCTAGCGCAGCTTTTTTGTTCTCGATCTCATCGCTGCTGTATCCCTGACGTTTCTTGTAGTCGGCGTAACAATCAGACATCAAGAATTCAAAGGTGGCGTCCTCTTGAAGGACTTTTTCAACGAGAAGCAGGACCCCGCCTGGCCGAAGGCACTGATAGACAGCACATAGAATCTTCGGTCGATCTTCAGGAGACATAAATTGCAGAACCAGAGACATCACCACGACGTCCGCTGAATTCTTGTGAAGCTCAATAGTATTCTGTGCTTTGTCGCATATTAGCTGGACGCGAGCTTCGAACGTTGGGTAGAGCCGGTGGCGAGCTCGGTCAATCATCGGCTCCGATGAATCCACGCCTATGACTCTTGCCTCAGGCAGTGAAAGAACTATCCGTTCTATGGTCTCTCCAGTAGAACAGCCAATGTCGTAGATCGTTGGACGAGAGGTCGAACATCTGCGGATTAAGTCCACAAGTATTTGCTGAAGCTCATTGTATGCAGGTATGCTCCTGCAGATCATATCGTCGAATACACCCGCCACGCGTTCTGTGAATTCGAAGCGAACTCCCTTTCCGAGTGCGCCGTTCTTGAAAATCTCGTCTCTCAACATTGCCTCCCATCCAATCTCTTGTTGGATATCAGGAATTCTGGGGTGGCCTCCTCTTGGCTGTCGGTCACTAGAACCTTCGGCAAATGATCGTTCCAGGTCCAGGACATTGAGAAGTCGTAGGCACCCGCACCATAAAATATCAGCGGCGTTCCCTCTGGAACACACCCAGGTCCAACAACCCCGTCAGCCAGCAGGTCGCTCTCATAGCATAGTCTACCGTAAACATCATAAGTGCTTTCTCCGCCAGTTTCCCCTAAGAACTCGACGGACCGAGCGCTGCGATAGCGGAGAAGGTGTGTCCCACCATTGGTAAGAAGTAATTTTCTTCCATTGGACAACTTTTCCGCGATCACTCGAACAACGAGACTACCCGCGCATTCGACTATACGTCGGCCTGGCTCTGCAATTAGGTGAAGGTCGAGCGGGTCAATGTCGAGGTGCCTGACAAGTTGTAGAAATCCTTTTATGAATAGTTCATCAACTTCCTGACCGTTACAAGAAGTTGGAAACCCTCCTCCAATCGAAATCTTCAGGTTACGTTCCCGCCTAGCGAACTGTTGCCAGCTGCTCAATGCAACGAGGAACATCTCGACGTGTCGCGCCGGAGAGCATCCGATGCCTCCCACATGAAAGTGAAATCCACCGACGGAGAGATTTTGACCACGCGCATACCTACAGACATCACCAATATCCTCTTGGGGAAAGCCAAACCTGGATGTTTGGGTTGATGTAACTGTGTGAGATATTCTCAAGAGCAACTTTGGATTTCGGTCTGAGAACTCGCGTAGAGTATCAAGTTCTGATCGATTATCAACGTTGATTGTTGCTCCCACTTGAGTAGCAAGATCAAGAAGATCCCGCGATTTTCCAGAGCCGTTCACATAGATACTGGTTGCCGGATGACCATCCGCCAACGCCCATCGTAATTCTTCAGCTGATACGACCTCCGCGCCACATCCAGATGCCTTCAGCACCCTGGTGATTTCCTGTAAACTATTTGTCTTGTACGAGTAGGCCGCATCGGTCCTCGGGAACGCGTCCCTCCAGTTCTCTAAAAATTCAAGGCAAGCACTTCTGGCGACCTCTAAATCGAATAGGTAGAATGGCGGATTTATAAACTGTAGTGCCCTACCAATTTGACTGCGCATTAATGCGTTTGCCGTCATCTTTCAATCTTTCTCAACACAAGCAGCCGAGAGCTTTGATATCGACAATGCTCGGCGAGCAAGAGCCTGGTGCTAAGAAGCCGCCGTCGTATATCTGGGACGCTGCAGCTCAACTTGACTCTGTCAGGCAGCTCCTTCTCGATGAAGTCGTCAATGAATGTTTGAATTTGCTCGCGTTCCGGCGGGTCAGAGACAATCTCGACCTCACCCTCAATATGGTATTGCTTCAGAAATAGGTCCTTCCAGTACTGTAGGTCGTGAGAGATGTTGGGAGAATACCCAATGTAAGTCGCCAACTCGTTTATGAGTGTTTTTGGAGGGCGAGTGTTATAATACAAAATGGTAGGCAGCAGCATCCCTTCAGCGGCAAGAACTCGGGTGACTTCTCTTAATGCCGCTTCTCTATTGCGTATGAAGCCAAAGCTAGCACCGCATACAGCGTGGCTGAATACCGAATCAGGAAACGGCAATGCGCATGCATCACAGACAATATAAGAGCCAGAGATTCGATTTCGCTTGAAACACTTTTGACGAGCCTGTCGTATCGCAATTTCTGAAATATCTACGCCAGCGAAGGAACAGCGCACTTTGCTATAAAGCTGTATGGAAGAGAATCCGGAGGAGCACGCCAAATCTAGGAGATAGCTCTTATCTGTGATTCCTGACAACCTCACGATTAAGTTGATTGTGCAGTCTCCGCCAGGTGGTTGATTTGGATAACCCGTCATTCCGACGAAGTCGGGGTAACTCATCGCTGATATGTCAAATCTGTCAGCGTTACAGTGTCTATGTGGCATATTTGGACGCGGGAGCGCAGACAAACATCATAAAATAAGGAACTGTCGTTGCTTTTGCTAGAAGTACTTCGGAAGCGATTTTCGCATTCCTATCGACCGTTGGTTCACTGCAGTCGATGACCTGCAGCCCAGCATCTGTTAGATAACGAAAATAAGTACTTACATTGCGCTTAAATGAATGAACCGATGCAACTATAGTGTTCCCGTTTTCATCTTCTCGCTTCTTGGTTATCGGGCCCTCGTAGAAATAATCTCGAATTACAAACTCATTGTACGGCTGCTTATCATTGCCAGTATCTTTTCTCCAGAATCCGGAATCTTTGAATGGATGTGGAATAACTAGAGCAAGTCTCCCGCCAACCTTTAGCGACTTCGCCATGTTCTGCAGAAATACATCTGGCTGTGAAATATGATCGATGACTAGAGATGCGACAATCAGGTCGTATGCACTTGAGCTTATGAAAGTTTCCGCTTCCTCCAACTTAATTTCAATTTGCTCTTCAAGGTGCGGTGGGATCGACAGACGGAATTGCTCGAGCATGCCAGGAGAGCTATCAATCGCTGTTACAGTGTGACCGCGTTCCGCAAGCTGAATTGCGAGAACCCCATTCCCACAACCAACATCCAATACTTTGAGTGCTTGCTTGCCAACTACTAAGTCAATGATCGCCTTATCAACAAGGATAGAATTAAGAGAAGTGCTCTTTCTTGATCGTGCATATTCTTGACTGAGTACGTCAAAGATGTTGGCTGGCCAGACCTCTGATGTTGCAGGTACATCCCGGGAACTCCTGTGCTGGCAAGCGCAATTGGCATTTCTTGTAAAGCCATGCTCATGGACCTTACACGTGACGGAGTCGATCAGCAGCTGGCGTGCCTCGGTGCGGCATTCCAGGCCTGCCAATCGTCGAATTACCTCGTTCGCGCCCATAGCGGATACAAGCAAGTTCAATGGACCATAGGAGGCGGCTTGATAGCCTAAGTTGATATTGGTCCTGCTCATTGCGAGCTCTTGCTGGTTCAGACGAGCGCAATTAAGGCATCCGGTAGTGCCCGGAACCAAGAGTGGTCCGATTGATCCATACTGCTCAACGTATCCCAGAGTTATATAGGGTACTTTCAGTACTTGGGCCGCCTCGTCGACCCACGAGTGAACCTCTTGGGGCTTGTCTGCAGACACGACAAGGATATCACAGCCACGAAAGTGCTCATATACGAAGTCAACGCCATCTATCGCTTTGTCGACTGTGTTGACGTTGACGCTTGCATTCTTTCGACGTATCTGACGCTTGGCTGCTTCAACCTTTTTCTCGCCGATATTTATTTCGTCGAATAGTATGCTGCGAGTAAGATTGGATTCCTCGACGAGGTCTCCATCGGAAATTGTGATGCTCCCCACGCCTGCAGCTGCGAGCATTAGAGCAGTAGTTGACCCAATTCCACCGGTTCCGACTATTCCGACACGAGAGTTTCGAAGATGTGAGGTGACTATTCCATAGTCACAACTCAGAAGACGAAAATAGAGATCGTGTCGGTCGTAGCGACCTAAGTCTCGCACATCCTCGATAAGGCCGGCGGCGGCAAGATCGTCTAAAACTGCCAAGAGCAGTTCAGTGTCTATCTCTATAAACTTTGTCTTTACCTCCTCAAGTTGACGTGGCTGACTTAAAAAAGTCAAAAGCTCGAGAAGAAAGCCCGGTGGCGATTCAATAAGCATCCTGTTCGGAGGGTAATTTCCGACTAAAATTGCCCCTTTTTCGGAGAAGAAAGATAGCTCACGACGTATTCGAATGCTCTTATTCAGCGACTTTGAGCTCTCCGATTCCACGATGAAACTATTTAATTCACTACATTTCCTATTCCGGCCACTTCAACTCTAGCGATATTGCTAATCTTCAGCACTTTCATCTTGGATTCTTTCGCACCCTCAATGCCAAATTCTTCCAGCGCAAGGTGGATCTGCTCCACCTTTTGTCCAAATAATTTTTCAATTTGCGATATCTGATCATTGGTTAGCTTGAGAGTTAGAGTTTTAGAAACGTCAGACATGGGACACATCTCCAGAGAGTGGATTGCCTTGCCGAACTCAGTTGTGAAAAGTTGAACGTTAACTGCAATTCTTCTTCGGGTCAACAGTGCCCAATGCCGAAGCGGCGACTTCGCTTCTCGAAGCGGAGTGCACAGATACCTAGTCGTTCGGTGCCGTGGCCGCCTATCCGGCATATTGCTCGGACGTGAGCATGGCGTTCCACTCGTCCTCACTGAGGCGAACGGAAACCTCTCTTACATTACGGCCTCGCTCATTGTTGCGACCTCTGCTTGAATTCCCGCCATTTCGGTAGCAGCGGTCGAGTATTCCAGCCATCTTTGGCAACGTTCCCGAACCCGTGGTTCAAGACGAGAAAACAACCCGAGGACTGGTCGGCATCCTGATTGGCATGACCCATATAGCCGACGGTGCCGGACGCCTCCCCTCCTTAAGAAGTCGCTATTTCTGCTGGCCGCCCCGGCCGCATGGGTGCTGTGGCGGGCGTTGATTCATTATCCCGGCCCCAGCCTGTTCCGCTGAACTCGGCTGGCTTTGGTACGCCGCATGTTCGGGGTAGACACCTTTCTCTGGCCAGCATTGCACCTCGCCCTATACGTGGCTAGCCTCAAGTGACTTCCTCGTCGTGAGCGAGATTGCCACTCGCCATTACCTGACCATCGGATTCGGGGCCTTGCTGGAGCTTGCGCTTCTCGCCGCCAGCTCCACCGACCAAATTGTGGCGCGTCTCGGACCTTGGTGGAAGAGCATTCACCGGCTCGTTTACGCCATCGCGGCTCTCGCCCTCCTGCATTTCTTCATACAAGCCAAGATCGATAGGAGCGAGGTGGCCTTGATGACCAGCGTCTTTGTCACGCTTCTACCGGATATTCCTTCCTCGACTGGTGGTGCTGGCATCAGCTACCATTGGCGGCGTCGTTGCGACGGCACTGGTGGAGTCGGCATGGTATGGTCTAGCCACGGGCATCACCCCTGGCGCGTGATTGACGCCAACCCTACATCCCGGATTTGTACTGCGTTCGGCCAAACTTGTCCTTGTGGGAGCACTGCTCATCGGATTGATGTGCGAAGTTCGTCACCATCTCATGACGAGCGCTGGCGTTCGAACTCGCGGTCAGGTACTCGCAGCATAACGCGCGGCACTAGGTGTGAATGCCGTGCGTGAAGTAAGCGCAGTCGGTTTTTGGGATTGGAGTCGATGACGGAACGCTGGTCGCCCATAGATCGTAGGTCGCACTTAACCATCCATGCCTTTGTACTGAGTTGGTGGCCACTTTGAAGCTGACTTGCCAGCTCAATCTTATTGCTGCATGTTTCTTGTCACTAGGGCTGCTCTAAAGTTAACGCTTCAATACTCTTCGAGTAGGCCTCCGCTGCAAGAACTCTCTCAGGCCAGCGCGTAGACCGATCATAGCGTTCCACGAGATTTCCTCGGCTGTGAGCAATCATCCTCTCGCAGAGATCAAGGTCGAAGCCAAGTTCAGCGAGGGACGATCTAAACGTCCGCCTCAAGTCATACAGCGTCCAATCCGTCGTCCCGCTCTCCTTCTGCAGCTTTCTGAGCAGCTGACCGAACCCGGACATCACCGTCCAAGTTTTTGACTTTGATCTGACAGGAAAGACGAGGTTCGACCCAGGTACCCGTGGCATCATCTCGAGTTGCTGCATGAGCAGTGTCGGGATGGGCACCGCGTGAGCGCGCCCCGATTTCATCCGCTCAGGAGGCAGGGTGATCGCGCCCTTGCACAGGTCCACCCAACGCCAGTCCAGTGCTGCGGTTTCTGCATTTCTCAAACCGGTCAACAGCATGACCCTGACAAGCCCATTGAAGGGAGTCGGAGTGGCTGTCGCGATCCAGATGGCCTTAATCTCCTCCATCTTGAGGGACCTGCCGGATCGGGTCAGTGCGACACTCTTTGAGCGCCGAGGCTTCTTCCAACCTGCCAGGACGTTGTGCTGAGCAAGCCCCTGATTCACGGCGAAGTTGAGCAAGGGCGTAAGTCGCTGACGAAACGATTGCTGAGCACCCGCCGTTTTAATGGCGTCGATGGCGGCAACGAATTCTTGGCGTGTTATCTTTGAGATGTCCCGTCTGAGGCACTTTTCAAGTCCTCTCCTAAGAACAGAGATGCTGTTGGTTCTATGCCGCGGTGACACGCGGCGGTTCTGGAAGTCTCGGTCGTAGGCATCGATAACGTTATCAACCCGCCGTTCGGAAACCCCCGCTTCCGCTCGCCTGGCAGCTCTTGGATCGCCCCCTTTTGCGACATCGCCCATCGTAGTTCGGGCGGCTCGCCGGGCATCGTCGAGGCTGATGGAAGCCACGCTATCGATGGTCAATCGAACTGACTTCGAGTGACGGCCGGATCCCTGGCGGTACTGCACCACATAAGCTTTTGCACCCGTGGGCTTGATGCGAACACCGAAGCCCATTACCATCGTGTCCCATATGAACAGGTCGCCTTTCGTGGGCCGTAGCTTTTCGATGACCTCGCGTGTGAGTTTCGTGCGCATGGTTCTCCCCCTGAAGTGACATGCAGCGTGTTTTCCAGGTAAGCACCGGGTAAGCACGCCACGTAGCACATCGAAGGAATAGGAGGAAGAAGCGGGGTCCACGATATAGGGTTTTCAAGGCTTTATAGCAGTTGGTGGTAATCGTTGGTACAAGACAATGAAGCTTCCCAAGCTGCATGTCGTGAGTTCGATTCTCATCGCCCGCTCCAACATGCTATCAGAGTCTGGATCTTCCGGCTGCGTGCGTGGCGTGCCACCACCTGCTCCCATACCGTGCGGCGGTGGCGGGTTTGACTCTTCTCAACGCGACATATGCAAAATGATTGATTAGTTTTGCATCAGTGTTATCGTCCCGCGCAATTCCCCTCGCATGCCGCTGTTGCACGAGCATAAGCAACTGGGCGCGGGTTCAAGTTGACGACCGATCGACACTGCGGCCTCACTCCGGGCAATCCGATCCGGAGACGGCACTCTGCTATGAATTCTGGATGGGGGACCCGCTCGATGCGGCAGACGCGGCGTGAATTCCTGTCGACCACAGTGGCGGGCATAAGCTTCAGCCTTTCCAGTTTTGGCGCAGTTCTTCCGGCATTGTCCGATCCCACCGGCTTCGACGCGCGCGAAGCGCTCAATGGCATCGCCGCCGATGGCGCTGTTCTGGGCCGCGTGGACGGCATCGCAAAGGTCACGGGCGCCAAGCTCTACGCCTCAGATTTTCGCGCCGCCGACATGCCAGGCTGGCCGCCCAACACCTCTCACGCGCTGCTGGTGAGAACGCCTTCCGCGAGCCGCATATATGAAGGAATTGCGTTCGACCAGCTCGACGCTGCGGAGAAGCCCGCCGTCATCGTCACCGCGGAGGACATCGCCAAGGCCCAAATCCGCACGCCGCCCTTCTATGAGGGGGACCTCTTCTGCCCGGCGGGAACGACACCCCTCTATCTTGGCCAGCCCGTTGCGCTGCTGCTGTTCGAGACATTCGATTCCTACGACCGCGCCCGCCTCGCCTTCCGGGACCGGAGCCTCTTGCTGTTCGGCGCGGAGACCGGGCCGCTCCAGAAACCAAATTACGCGCAGCTGCGATTTACCCGCGTTGCGGGTGAAGCTGGCGGGCGTGACATTTATTCGCCGCTGCAGGAAGGCTGGATCAGCCCCAGCACCGAGGACAGCAGCGGCCGCCCGATCTGGGAGCCCAAAGCCGGCACCGATGACGGAGATTATTCCAAGGGTGCGAAGCTGGGCCAGGAGATCCGCACGGCGCTCGCCGCACCGGAGCCTCAGTGGCTGGTGCTCGACCGCAGCTTCCAGACGCAATCCGTTGACCCGATGTTCCTTGAGCCCGAGAGCGGGCTTGCCTGGTATGAGCCCGGCACCAAGGTGCTTGATATCCTGACCGGCGTGCAATCGCCCTATGAAGCGGCGGGGGCCATTGCCTTCCTGCTGGGGAAGGCCACGCCCGCGTTCAAGCCGCAACGGGTTGAGACCCGCTTCGCCTATGTGGGCGGCGGCTTCGGTGGCCGTGACCACACGCCCTTTCCGCTTTACGTGGCCCTGGCGGCGATGTTCCTGCCGGGCCGGCCGGTGCGGCTCGCCCATGACCGGTTCCAGCAGTTTCAGGGCGGCATCAAGCGCCATGCCTTCCAGATGCGGTCCCAGATCGCGCTGGACCGGACGAGCGGCAAGATCCTGGCTTTCGCGGGCGACCATGTTCTCGATGGCGGCGGATTGGCCAATTATTCAGGAAGCGTTGCTGTGGTGGGCGCCACGGCGGCCATCGGCATCTATGACATTCCGAAGGTGGACGTGACGACGGTGGCCGTGCATACGCGCGGCGTGCCGGCAGGCTCGATGCGGGGCTATGGCACACTGCAGACCATGACGGCGCTCGAAACCCTCATCGATGAGGCGGCGGGCGCGCTGAAGATGGACCCGATTGGGCTGCGGCGGAGCAACCTGCTGAAGACGGGCCAGCGCAGCATGACCGGCAATCCCTGGACTGTTTCGGTGCGCACGGCGGAAATCCTGGACAGGCTGGAAGCCAACCCGATCTGGCGGGACCGCGGCACGCACAAGCCGCCCGCACCCGGCGTCTTGGTCGGAACAGGCGTTGCCTGCTGCACCAAGGATTATGGCACCGGGGCCGATTGCTCACTGGGCCGGGTGGAGCTTGCCCCGGATGGTGCCGTGACCATTCACGCGGACGCCGTGGAAATGGGCAATGGCATCGGCACTGCCCTGGCGCGGCGCGTCGGCACCATACTGGGCCGCCCTGCCGCCACCGTATCCGTTGCGCGGATCGACAGCTTCGAAGAGCTTGGCCTCGTCACCTCCGGTGACCCCTATGCGATGACGCAGGCAGAGCAGGACGCCGCTGCGAAGAACCCCCGCTGGGTGCCGGAAATCAGCTCGGCCACCACCGCATCGATGGGCGCGCATGTGGGAACCCAGGCCGCAGCACAAGCGGCGCGGATCATCTTTCGATTCGGACTGTGGCCCGCTGCCCTCGCACTCTGGGGCATTCCGCAGGGCGATCCGCGCGCCTTCCTGTTCGAAGAGGCGTTCTGGCAGGGCGAGGAGCTGATCCTTTCAGGCCTTCCGCCGCTTGCCCAGACCGATGTTGCCGCCAAGGCCCATGAAATGGGCGGCGTAACGGGGGCAATCGCCCATGCCTTCTCCCGCTGGGCCTGGGCGCAGGCGGCCTTCCCGCTGGGCGGACTCAATTGGGCGGCAGATATCGATGCGCTTTCGGTGAGACGGGGCAAGGGTGCCTTCGAGCTTCTGGACCGGAGTTTCGTGTTCTTTCCGCCCACGGATTACAATCGCATCGGAACGTCCTTCACCTCTTCCTGTGGCACAGTCGTGCGGGTGGAGATTGACCGCAGCTCGGGCGCCGTCAGGATCGCGCAGGCGTACAGCGTGTTCGAGTGCGGCGAAGTTCTCGTGCCGGAGCTGGTCGAGGGGCAGGCCCAGGGCGGGTTTGCGATGGGCGTCGGTTACGCGCTGCTCGAAGACCTGCCACCCTTCGAGGAGGGACCTGGCAATGGACAATGGAACCTCGGAGATTATCTGGTGGCCCGTGCGTCTGACTTGCCCATCGGGCGGCTGCAGATCGAGGTTCTGCCGCCGGTCTCGCCCAAGGAGCCGCCAAAGGGCATGGCGGAAGTGGTGATGATCCCCATCGTTCCCGCACTGCTCAACGCAATATTCGACGCCACGGGTCATCGCTTCCGGTCCTTGCCGGTCACACCCGGCATGTTGAAGGAGGTGATGGCATGACCGCCATATCGCTGACGATCAATGGCCTGGCGCATGGGCCCCTCGAGGTGCGTGACGATCTTTCGATGAATGATTTCCTGCGCGAAATGCTGGGGATGACCGGCACAAAATTCGGCTGCGGTGCGGCCCAGTGCCTGAGCTGTGTGGTCATCGTGGACAGTCCGGATGGAACCAGCACCACCACTCCTACCTGCATTGCGCCCGCCACGAATTTCAACGGCTTGCGCATCCGCACGGTGGAGGGCCACGCCAGCCAGGGACAGCTCACGGTGCTGCAAAGGGCGTTCATCAAGCATTTCGCCTTCCAGTGCGGATATTGCACAGCAGGCTTTCTGAATGAGGCCCAGGTGCTTCTCGAGCGGCTTGAAGCTGAACCCATCGCGCGGGAGACGCTCGAGCAGACCATCCTCGAGGCTCTCGACGGTCACCTCTGCCGCTGCACCGGCTATGTCCGCTATCATGAGGCCGTCCGCGACGTGGTGCTCGCCGATGCCGGCCGCTATCTCCGTTGAAGGGGCCTTTGATGCGTGTCCGCCGTGCAAGTCCGTTCTTCGTTCTGATGCTGATGGGCTGGGCTGCCGCAGCTTTGATCCTGCCCGCCGGGCCGTCCGCTGGCGGATCTCCTTCAGATCTGGCACCGCCTGAAAGTTTTGCTGCCATCACGGACACCCGGACACGATCTCTGGCGCTGTTCGGCGAGATCGGCAAGGTGCTGACCAGTCCGCGCTGCATGAACTGCCATTCGGCGAATGACCGCCCGCGCCAGGGTGACACTGGAAGGCCGCACCAGCCGCCGGTGTTCCGCGGGGCAGACGGCATGGGGCTGCCCGCCCTGCGCTGCACGGCCTGCCACCACGCAACCAATTTCGATGCCGCCCGCATGCCCGGCCATGACCCGTGGTTCATGGCCCCGCGGGAAATGGTGTGGGAGGGCAAGACGCTTTCCGAAATCTGCGTGCAGATGAGTGATCCCGCGCGCAATGGCGGAAAATCGCTTGCCGACCTGGTGGTTCACATCGGGGACGACTCGCTCGTGGGCTGGGGCTGGCACCCCGGCGCGGGCCGCACGCCCGCACCCGGAACGCAGAAGGGCGCCAAGGCGCTCGTTCAGGCCTGGGTCGACACTGGTGCCGCCTGCCCATGAAGTACTCCCGAGGGGAAGTAAATTCCTGAACGCCATTCAACAGATCAGATGAAAAGGAAGAAACACGTGAAACATGGGCTCTTTGGACTTGCACTGGCGGCCACGATCGCCGCGGCCCCCGCTGCTTCGGCATCCGACCTGGCCAAATATCTGGAACCGATTTCGGGCCAGACACCAGCACCCACCCCGGAGGCGCTGGCGACGCGCAATGTCCTGCAGCTCAACACCAGCATGTTTACGCTCTATGAGAGTGCCGGCGTTGCCTTCCGCACCAACATACTTGCCAAGCACCCCGTGATTCTGGCGCTGTTCTCAGGCTCCGGCGGGCGCATGATTCTCTACAAGCCGGGCCAGCCGCCGGTCGAGGCGCCATCGGTTCCGAAGGTCTACCAGGTGATGAAGTCGCTCGGCCACAGCACAATGGCCATTTCCGAGGTGGTTCTGCCGTATACGGACAATCCGGACAACAAGAGCTGGGTTGCGCCGATGCGGTCCTATCTGACGGAAATGAAGAGCGCGCTGGACGGGATCGGCGTTGCCGAAATGCCGGATGACTGGCGCGCCAACTCCCGCACCATTCTGGAAAACAACGTGAGCTTCATGGAAGACAGCCTTGCCCAGGGCGTCATCACCACTGCTTCGGTGGAGGCCTTCGCCAAGAAGCAGGCGCCCTTCCTGCGCCATGCCATTGCCTGGGCAGCTGAAACCCAGGTGGCACACTGGATGAAGGTGCTCGACGGCTGGAAAACAGACCTTGGCGGCAGCTTCGACCAGGCCTATGCGGCCAGCAACACCATCTATGTGGCGCGGCAGAACAATGTGCTGTTCAGCGTGCTGGCGCAGTATTTCGGCCCGGACGCCATCAACGACCGCCTGATGCTGATCGAGACCATCTCCTTCACAACCACGCCGGAAGACATGCTCACCTCGCTGGTGCGCATCATCTCAGACCGCTCGGTGGGTGGCCTGTTCTTCAACAACTACCATGTGATGGATTATGAGCTGATGGGAACGGACTCCCGCAAGGCGATCATCACGGAAATGAAATCGCGCGGCATGGAAGCCTTCCTGCCGCCTTCCGTTCCCTTCGGATCTCATCAATGGCCCGCACTTGTTTCAGGCGGAACGGGCGCTGCGACCCTCGATGAACTCCACTGACGGCGTGCGTCAGCTCTTGGCGATCAGCTGCAGAGCCGCGGCGGCCGTCGCATCGAGCCAGATGATCTCATCCACCAGGGCATCGAAGTCGATCAAGGAACTTACCAGCACGTAGGCCATGTCCGTCGCCGGATTATAAGCGAGGTCGGTCAGATAGCCCTCGGTGCCGCCATTGTGGCCAAAGCCGAGATCGAAACTGCCCGACACCTTATGGGAGATGCCCAGCCCATATTGCGAATCCGGCACGACATCGCACATGCGCGCGACCTGTGCCGGAGAGATGCCGGCCTCGCCCCGCACCAGACGCCTGATCCAGCGCGTAAGGTCCGCTGGCGTGGTGAAGACATTGCCGGAGCCCGGATCGTAAGAATAATTATAGTCGTCATGCGGCGTGACCTTGCCATCCTGCAGCGAGAAGCCGGATATGGCGGGTGGGGGCAGCGTTGTTTCATGGCCATCAACCACGAAGTGCGTGTTCTTCAGGCCATTGGGTGCGAGCAGCTCACGGCTGTTGAACTGGTCAAGCCTGGTTCCCGACACCCGCTCCACGATCTTGCCGAGGATGGTGAAGTGGCTGTCTGAATAGTGGTAGCTCTCCCCCGGCTTGCTGTTCGAAGCCTGGGTGGCGGCGAGCACGCCGATCAGCTCATCTTCGGTGAAGCTGTGGTTCGGATCCTGCTTCAGCTGCCATTCGAGATAGCTCTTGCCGGAATAGGGCAGCGGAAGCCCCTCAGGCACGGGCTGGTTGGCGATGTCAAAGACACCGGCGCGGTGGCTGAGGAGCTGGCGGATGGTGATCTGGCCCTTGTAGGGAATCGCAAAGCCCGACGTATCCGGCAGGTAGGGTTCGGTCTTGCCCGGCATGGGGGCGGTCAACACATCGTCGATCTTGAGACGTCCCTGCTGATCGAGCAGCATGATGGCTGCGGCGGTGAAGGTCTTCGTGGTGCTGGCGCCGCGGAAGTGGCTTTGCGCGGTAATGCCATCCAGCGTGGTGGCGAAGAATTCGCCCTTGGGCGTGAGGGCATAGAAGGTCAGGCCCCCTGCCTTTCCGCCATAGCGCTGCTGCCAGCGCGCAGCGAGCAGAGACGAGAGCCCATCCGCTTCACCGGCGAGGACCGGGCGCACCATGGATGCTCCGGCAGCAATGAGGAGAAGCTTGCGGCGTGTGAGTGAAGCGTGGCGCACAGTATCTGCCTCCGTTGAAATTTGCGGGTACCACACCTTCCGGATGAGCTGGCACAGTAACCCCCATGTGACCTTGTCAGCTAGACAGACTGGAGGGCAGCAATGGATTGGTCTTCACTGTCATCGATCCGGATGAGATTGGTGAAACCTGACTCGTTCAGGATCTTTGCCACGAGGCCGCTGGCCTGGCACAGCCGCATTTCGCCGTTTTCGGATTTGATTAATTTTGCAGCAATGAGGAGGCTTCTGATTCCGGCGCTGCTGACGTAATTTACGTCACTCAGGTTGACGATCAGCTTGGTCGCACCTGTCGTCACGATCTGATTGAGCTGATCCATCACCTGACCGGACACCGAACTGTCCAGCCGGCCCGCCATATCAACCACGGTGATTCCGTTTGCCTGACGCTGACGTATTTCCATCCCCGCTCTCCTAGCTCGCTGCTCACGGCTGGTGAGTGTGGTCGAGGACAGGTTTCAGCGCAAGGCCACACTCAGAACCGGGCAAAGTTACAGTTCTCAAGCACGCTGACATGCGGGAACAGATTGAAGTGCTGGAACACCATGCCACGCCGCGCCGGACGTTGTGGACGACGCAGTTCATCTCGAAGGCGTTGAACCGGATCTCACGCCCCACCGCCGGTCTCCAGCCCGGTTGGCCAGCGCCTCAAATGGCGCCATGACGCGGGGGTTTCACGCCGTTGAGAAAATAATCTCCGATGGCGTTGTATTTCCAGCGAACGGGATCGTGAACCGAATGGGTGCGGGCGTTGCGCCAGAACCGGTCCAGATTGTGCTGGACCAGCGTGCCGCGGGAACCTGCAAATTCAATGAGCTTGCTGGTGACATGAAGGGCCGTTTCCGTGGACAAGGCCTTGGCCTCCGCGACGGCGATGGAGGCTGCGGCGACCGTATCCTCACTGGGGGCGCTGACCGCTGCCTCAACAACGCGGCCGGCGCGGGCGAGCACCGCGTCCGATGCCGCAACGCGCACTTCAAGATCGCCGATGCCGGCAACCGTATAGGGATCATTCGCCGCGCGTTCGACACCACTGTATTTCCAGGCCCTTGAAGATGTGCCCACGAAACTCTTGGCCTGAGCCAGGGCCCGGCGGGCAAGACCTGCCTGAATGCCTGCATGCATGATCTGCGCCAGAGGACCCATGGGGCCCGGCGTTTCAAACAGCGCGCCGAAATTGAAAACGGCGGATGGGTCCACCTGCACATTGGTGAAGACGGTGCTGCCGGAGCCAGTAACGCGCTGGCCGAGGCCCGTCCAGTCATCAGTGATCACCAGGCCCGGGGTTCCGGTGGGAACGAAAGCCAAGAGGCTCCGCCCCGTCTCATCATTGCCGACGACCGCAATCCAGTTGGCGAAGATGACGCCCGTCGAGTAGAATTTATGGCCATTCACCACATAATGATCTCCGGCCCTGGTGATTGTGGTCTCGTGATCATGGGCGGATTTCGAATTCCTCTCGGACAGGGCGTTGCCGACGCGCTCACCCTGCAGGATGCGCGGGAAGAAGAACGCCTTCTGCGCATCGCTCCCCTGCTCCCTTATGGCTTCGATCATGAAGAAGTGGTTCTGCGGGATCTGACCCACAGATCCATCCGCGGCGGAAATCAATGCGAAGACTTCCGCCAGCGTGCCCGCCTTCACATCCGCTCCGCCATAGGCGCGGGGCACCGTGATGCCCAGAAGGCCAGAGCGGGAGAGGGCATCCATCTGCGCAAAGGGCAAAATCCGGTTCCTGTCACGCTCGGAATCGCCTTGGCCAAATTCCGCAGCCAGCCGCTGCGCCGTGGCAATTGCCTCTTCGTCGCTTGAAATCACATGCGTGACGGCGGCCTGTGGCTTGAGGCTGTGAATGGTCATGGCGTGTCTTACCCTCAGTTCCAGGGGTGGCGGGGTGGTGTCACCCCGTTCAATGCATAATTGCCGATGTGGAAATACTTCCAGCGGACGGGGTCATGCAGCGTGTGGGTGCGGGCATTGCGCCAGTGGCGGTCCAGATTGTATTTGCCCAGGGTGGAGCGCGTTCCGCCCAGTTCATGCAGCTTGTTGGTGACGGCGATGGCAGCTTCCGTGGTCAACACCTTGGCATGGGCCACGGCAATGGAGGTACGGGAGACATCCTCATCCGCCGGGTTTGCGACAATCCTGTCCACGGCGTCTGCAGCGATCTCCAGCAGTGCCTCCGCGGCGTGCAGCTTGATCACAAGATCGCCGATCTGCGCAATGGTGAACAGGTCCTCGGAGGCGCGCTCCTTGCCGCTGTCCAGCCAGGGGCGCGCAGAATTGCGAATGAAGGCGATCGTATCATCAAGGGCACCCTTGGCAATTCCCGCATCAACCGCGGCCTGGATGATCTGCGAGACCGATCCGTTGGATGAGGGCTGCTCCACACCCAGCTGTGCGGGTATAACGCCTTCGGGCTCCACCACCACATTCTCGATCCGCACATTGCCGCTGGCGGTGGTCTTCTGGCCGAATGACGACCAACTATCGATGATGGTAAGGCCCGGCGACTCGCGCGGGACGATGGCGAGATAGACGCGCCCGTCCTCACCCACGGCGCCAATGTGAATGAAGTGGGCGAAGAGCGCACCCGTTGCATAGAATTTCTCCCCGTTCACCACGAAGCGTCCGCCGTCGCGCGTCAGCTTCGTTTCGAAGGCGCCGACATGCTTGCTGTTGGCTTCCGAAAATGCATTGCCGAGGCGGTAGCCCTGCAGCACGCGGCCGTACCAGAGCTTCTTCTGTTCCTCGCTCGCCGAAAAGCGGATCACATCCAGCGCCGCGAGATGGTTCTGCGGGATCTGGCCCAGGTTCGGATCTGCGGCGGAGATGATCCTTATGACTTCCGTGACCGTCCGGTAGGAGGCGTCGATGCCGCCATATGCCTTCGGAACGGTGATGGCCCACAGCCCGCTGCCCGAAAAGGCATCGATCTCGGCGACGGGCAACTGCCTATCTCGATCCCGCTCAGCAGCGCCCTTGGCGAATTCAGCGGCGAGAATATGGGCGGTTTCGATCGCCTCTGCCTCCGACGTCAGGACGCGCGCTTGCGGGTGGCGATTGAAATCAGGCGCGGCCTGCGCCGGTGCTGCCGTGCTTATGTGTGTGGTCATGTCCGATATCTCCGGGCGCTATGGGTGAATGCCGTAGGCGCCGTTGCGGTAGACGAGCTGTGCGGCACTTGCATCCGCCAGGCGGACCTGCCGGACTTCGCCAAGGAAGAGGCCGTGGCTGTAGCGGTTGATCACGTCCGTGACCTCGCAATCGACGGAGGCGAGCGCGCCATCGAGGGCGAGAGCACCGGTCGCCAGGGCGGACCATGTGCTGCCTTGATAGCGCTCGCGCCCCTTGATGCCGCCGAAGCCACTGAAACGCTCCGCCACATCGCGCTGCTCGGCGGACAGAATGTTCACGCAGAAATGCCGGTGCTTGCTGATGGCCGCATAGCCTGAGGAGTTGCGGTTCACGCTGATGATCATCACCGGCGGATCCATGGACAACGAATGGGCCGTGGTGACGGTGAGGCCCGTCACATCCTCTCCAATGCCGGCGGTGATCACCGATACGCCACCTGTGAGAAAGCGCATCGCACCTTTGAGGCCGGTGACCAAAGGCGGCACGGCCGGCTTGGCGGGATAGTCATTCATAGGTAACGTTCCTGTTCCTGCACTCGACGTCATTAGTGAACCTTACCTCCCCGGATCCTGGACCGGTCGTCAGTTTTTCTCAGGTGAGAACTGAGACTCTTTGAATTCTCCTTAGCTTTCACCGGGGAGCCACATGTAGGGAGGCTCGGTGCGGTTCACCGCGAAATCGCCAATCACACGGGCCTTGTAGACGGCCGGATTGTGCGAGGAGATGGTGCGGGCATTGCGCCAATGCCGGTCGAGCGCATCCTTGCGGCTGGTTGCGGAGGCGGCCAGCGCGTCGAAGAGATCCGTGGTTGCGCGCAGCACCAGCGGAAGGAGCGACACCTGGCCTTCGGCTGCCTCTATCTCCGCCGCGAGATTGGCCTGGCGGAGCACCTCACCATCGGTTCCTTGCGCGGCTTCATAGGCCCGCTGTAGCGCCTGGGCGACACGCTGTGTGATGGCCCCGGCCGCATAGGCCGCGGCATGAACCTGGCCGATTGTTTGAAGGAGCTGCGCGTCCTGCCGGGGGATCCGATTCGTCGCGTGGGTGAAGGTGCGGGTGCGCCGCGCGAGGCGCTCCGAGACATCCACCGCCGCAGCGCGCGCGATGCCGGTGAGGGTTGCGAGATGGACCGTCTGGTAGAAGGCGGCCTGGTACTGGAACCTGCCCTCCGCCGGCTGCACCGCATCTGCCGGCAATCTCACATTCTCATAGATCGATGTTCCGCTTCCCGTCAGCCTCTGTCCGAAGCCGTCCCAATCATCTTCCTGGGTGAGCCCCGCGGCAGAGGTGGGAACCGCCGCGATGACGACCTTCTGATCGGGGCCGGTGCCCACCAGCTCGATCCAGTCCGCGAAAAGCGAGCCGGTGCTGTAGTATTTGCGGCCATTGGCAAGCCAGCCGTCGCCATCCGGCACGATGGAGGTGGCGAAGATGCCGGCCTTGGTGCCACGCTCCGTGAAGGCCCCGCCAAGTAGATCACCCTTGGCGATACGTGGGTTCCACAGCGCACGCCGGGCGGGATCGGGAGAGCCAACAAGATCCTCCACGAAGCCAAAATGCGCGCGCAGGATTTGCGCAAGGTTCGAATCCGCCGCTGCCAGTTCCGCCAGCAGTTCAAAGAACTCCTCCAGCGTGGCACCGTAGCCGCCATCCTGCTCGGGCAGGCGGAGGGCGCCGAAGCGCAGCTCCTTCAGCCAGCCAATCTGTTCAAAGGGAAGCGTGCGTGTAACCTCACGCTCCACCGCACCTTCCGCAATGCGCGAGAAGGAGGGGCGAAACCGGGCAGCGAGTGAGGCGAAGCGCCGCGTGGGGCCGGTACCCCACTGGACGGAAATGGGGTTGATCGGAAAATCAGACATATGTGCGTGCCCTAATGTGTGACGATGCCTTCAGCGCCGGCGGACGAACCGAGATAGATGTCCTTGATCTCATCTCTTTCCGCGAGAACGGCCGCGGGACCGGAGGCGACGACGCGGCCATTCTCCAGAACATAGGCGTCATCGGCGCATTGCAGGGCCAGGTTGGCGTTCTGCTCCGCCAACAGAAAGCTGACGCCTGTTTCCTTGTTGAGCTTCCTTATGATGTCGAAGATCTCCTCCACCAGGATCGGCGCCAGCCCCATTGACGGCTCGTCCAGCAGCACGAGTGTTGGTCTGGTCATCAGCGCGCGGCCGATTGCGACCATTTGCTGTTCTCCACCGGAGGTGAGGCCCGCGCGCGAACTGCGCCTGACCTTGAGACGGGGAAACCAGCTGTAAATCTTCTCGAGTTCAGCGGCGATTTCAGTGCGGGAGAGGCCGCGCACATAGCCGCCCGTTATCAGATTCTGCTCCACGGTGAGTTGCGGGAAGACGTGGCGGCCCTCCAGAACCTGCACCAGCCCATCCGCCGCGAGTCCGGCCGGATCGCGCCCGAGGATGCTGGAGTCCCGCCAGAGGATGCTGCCCTTGCTGACCCGCCCGCGTTCCGTGCGGATGAGATTCGAAATGGCCTTGAGCGTGGTCGATTTGCCCGCACCATTTGCACCCAGCAGTGCTACGATCTGCCCCTCCTCCACACGCAAGGAGACCCCACGCAGTGCGAGGATGACATCAGAGTAAACCGCTTCGATATTGTCGACGACGAGAAATGAGGCTTGCGGCATTCCAGTTTTCTTTCGGTAAGCTATTCTGCTGCGACGTGCTGTGGTGGCCGCACCGCGTTCGAGCCTTGCAGAAGCGGGATCACCTCGCGCCCGAAAGCCGGCAATTCATCCGTGAAGTGCAGGAAGGCGGTGAGGATGAGATCGACACCCACAGCTTCATATTCGCGAATGCGCTCCGCGATCAGTTCCGGGGGTCCAAACAGCCGCGTCTTGAAGCCATCATTGGGCTGCACGAGATTGGCATTGTCGGAATCGACCCACATGCCGATCTTGTCCTTGGTGGACTGGCCCGCCTCCCTCACCTGGTCTCCGAAAGCCTTGACGATGGCCGGGTCCGCGTGGGCGATGATCTGTTCGAGCTGCTCGAGCGCCTCGCGTTCGGTGTTGCGCTGGATGACGAAGCCATTAAGGCCGAATTTCACCGTGCGGCCGGCCTTGGCTGCAAGCGCACGGACTTCTTCAATCTGCTGCTTGACGCCTTCGACGGTGTTGCCATTCAGGAAATACCAGTCCGAATAAAGCGCTGCCATGCGGCGCGCAGCCTTGGAATTGCCGCCCTGGAAGATTTCCGGATGCGGCTTCGAGACCGGCAGCGGCTTCAGCCAGCCATCATTGATGCGATAGAAATCACCGGCGAAGCGGTAGGGGTTCTGGGTCCAGAGGCCCTTCAGCACCTGGATGAATTCCTCAGACCGCCGGTAGCGCTCATCATGATCAAGCCAGGGTTCACCGAAGATGCGGAACTCATCCCTGAACCAGCCGGACAGGATATTGATGGCGAAACGACCGTTGGAATAGACGTCGATGGTGGAGCCCATTTTGGCGATCATGGCCGGATGCCAGAATCCGGTGTGAACGGCGGCGATGAGCTTCAGCTTTTCCGTCTTGCCTGCGAGCACTGCCGTGCAGGTGATGGCTTCCTGCTGCAGTTCCCAGCCATGGCTGGCAATGAAGCGTGCGGGCGACAGGCCATATTCGAAGCCGAGCTGCTCCGCCTCGCGTGCAAGCTTGGCATTGTAATCCAGTGTCCAGTCCGTCCGCTGCGGCAGATCGCTGATGACGAAACCTCCGCTTCCAAGAGGCATCCAATATCCGAACCGCATGGCGGCACATCCTTCTCTTACTGGTACAGGCACGTGCAAGGCCGGCCGCCCGAAGGCAGCCGGCCCATTCGTGTCAGTTGGTCACGTCCTCTCGCGGGGTGATGCCCTTTTCCTTGGCGTAGGCTGCCGCACGCTCATAGATGAGCGGCAGAAGGATCTCGCGGTCGGATCTGACCCAGCCATTGCTGACGACGTTGAACTTCTCGCCATCCCACTGGATGATCTTGCCCGCACCACCGCCTTCATGGTCCTTGATGGAGAGTTCGAGCGGCTGCACCAGGCCATCGGCACCGATCTCCTTGAGGCGGGCCTCATCCAGCTTCAGGTGCTCGAGGCCCCACTGCGCCTCTTCGCCGGTGATCGGGCGGTTGCCGAACTTGGCCTGGGCCGTGCGGATGGCTTCAACCGCGATGATCGCTTCGATTACGCCCGAGTTGTAGTAGACGGAACCAAAACTCTTTGGGTCCTGCAGGTCGCTCTTGCCCTTGTCGACGATGTTCTCCTTGATCCGCTTCAGGATCTCGAAGTCAGCGCCGGCGGGGAAGGGTGTGACTGCCTTGTAGCCCTTGCCGACGGCGCCAGCGGGACGCACGTCCTCCTCGGAGCCGGACCAGATGCCGCCGATGATATGGTCAACCGGGAAGCCGGTCTTGGCGGCCGTCTTGATGGCAACCGGCGTCATCACCCCCCAGCCGCGCAGGAAGACGTAATCAGGCTTCAACTGGCGGATCTTCGCCCACTGGGCCGATTGATCATTGCCGGGATGCGGAACGGGAATCTGAATGTTCTCGAAGCCATATTCCTTCGAGAGATAATCCAGGATGAACTGGGTTTCCTTGCCGTAGGGGCTGTCATGATAGACCGTGGCGATCTTGACGCCCTTCAGCTTGTCCTTTCCGCCCTGAAGTTCCGCGATGTAATTCACCACCGATGACGCCTCTGACCAGAAGGTGAAGAGCGTCGGGAAGGAATAGGGGAAGACGCGGCCGTCAAGAGACTCCGTTCGGCCATAGGCAATGGTCATGATCGGAATCTTGTCCGCCACGGATTTCTCCGTAAGTGCCTTCGAGATCGGATCGCCATGCGGCAGGAAGATGGGAACGGGAGAGCCATCCTTGCCGGCCTTCACACGTTCGTAGCATTCAACGCCCTTCTCGACTTCCCATTCGGTCTCGCATTCATCCCAGAACAGCTTGACGCCGTTGATGCCGCCTTCGATATCATTGATGTAACGGAAATAGTCGATCTCGCCGTTCCACACGGGAATTCCAGACGAGGCGTAGGCGCCCACGCGGAAGGTGGCGAGCGGGAAATATTGTTCCTTTGGACCATCCGCCCAGGATGGCGCAGGCAGCGATGCCCCCGCGAGGAGCGCCACGGCAAATGCCACGGCTGCTTTCAGTGATGCCTTCTTCATGCTGTCGTTCTCCTTGTTGCGTTTCATGATTGACGTGCCTCCACCCTGCATCACGGCTTTAGCGGCCAGCTATGCAGGCGATTTTTGAATGTCGTGAAGAGAGCCAGCAGGCCCCGCGGTTCCTTGATCAGGAAGTAGACAATGAGCAGCCCGAACAGGATCTTCTGGATGTTCTCAAGCTGGCCGGCATCGATTAGGCCTGCAAAGAAGGTGCCCGAGATGTTGCTGAGCAGAATTGGAAACAGGATGACGAAGGCCGAGCCGATGAAGGCGCCACCGATGGAACCCATTCCGCCGATGATGATGATGAAGAGAACGGTGAAGGAGCGATCGAGATCGAAGGAGCGGGAATCGACGGTGCCGAGATAGGCAAAGGCCCAGAGCGCACCCGATATTCCGATGATGAAGGAAGAGATCGCAAAGGCCCAGAGCTTGTTGGCAGCAACAGGAATTCCGGCGACGGCGGCCGCTGTTTCCATGTCGCGGATCGCCATCCAGTTCCGGCCGGTCTGGCTCTTCATCAGTTTCCAGGATGCGGCCGTCAGCAGAAGTACGGTGACGACAGTCAGGTAGTAGCGGCCTTGCGGCGACGACAGATCGAGCCCGAGGAATTGCAGCTTCGGCGCGGAGATGGCGCCCGAGGTGGTGTTGTTCGAGAACCAGCCGTATTGGTTGAAGATCCAGGGGATGAGAAACTGCGCCGCGAGGGTTGAGGCCGTCAGATAGAAGCCGCGGATCCGCAGGCTCGGAAGACCGAAGATCACGCCCGTGGCACCGGCGATGATGCCGCCCAGAAGCAGGCTTGCGGGAAGGGAAAGCTCCGGAAGGCGGAGCAGCAGATTGTAGGTGGCGTAGGCGCCCACCGCCATGAAGGCGCCCGTGCCAAGCGAGGCCTGCCCCGCATAGCCGGTGAGCAGGTTGAGGCCCAGGCCCGCCAGCGACATGATCAGGAACGGAATCAGGATCGCGTTATACCAGTAGTCATCCACCACGAGCCCTGCTCCCAAAAGGAGCAATGCGAAAGCAGCTGCAACAAGCAGTGTGCCGGGAAGCGGCCGCCGGAGGCTTATGCCCTGCAGCGGAGGCGTTGCGGCGGCGGTGATTGCAAGTGACATGGTTCAGACCCTTTCGATCTTGGCTTCGCCGAAGAGACCGGACGGGCGCACCAGCAGAAAGACGAGTGCGACGACATAGGCAAACCAGGTTGAGACCGAGCCCCCCAGAATGTCGCCCAGATAGATCTCGGCGAGACTTTCGGAGGCACCGATGATGAGCCCGCCTGCGATGGCGCCGCCAATGGAGGTGAAGCCGCCGATGATGAGAACGGGAAGTGCCTTGAGGACGACGAGCGTGAGCGAGAACTGCACGCCCTGGCGCGCGCCCCACAGAAGGCCTGCCACCAGCGCCACGAAGCCCGCAACGCCCCAGACCACCCGCCACAGCACGGGCAGCCTGATGCCGATCGATTGTGCTGCCTGCGCATCATCTGCGATGGCGCGGAGCGAAATGCCGGTGCGCGTGAAGTTGAAGAAGAGCGACAGGATGATGACGAGCGTGCCCGCCGTTGCGGCGGCGACGAGATCGAACTGGCTGACCATGACGGAGCCGAATTCGATGGGCAGATCATCAATACCGAGATTGAGTTCGTGAACGCTGGCGCCCATCAGGAGCTGCGCAAGGCCTTCGATGACGAAGGAGAGTCCGAGTGTTGCCATGAAGAGGGTCAGGTCGGACTGGCCGACCAGGGGCCGCAGCACCAGGCGCTCGATTGCGATCGCGCCGGCCACGACGATGACGAGGGTGATGAGAAACGCCGTGAAGAAGTTCCACCCGGCATCGCGCAGCGTCACGAAGGTGAGCGCGGCGAAGAGGACCATGGCGCCCTGCGCGAAGTTGAAGACGCCCGACGCCTTGTAGATCAGCACGAATCCGATGGCGACGAGCGAATACATGACGCCTGCCAGCAGTCCGCCGATGAGTGTTTCAATAAAAAATGACATGGGCGCCTCAGTGCCTGGTGCCGAGATAGGCGGAGATTACCTCGGGGTTCCGGCGAACTTCTGCGGGTGGTCCGTCTCCGATCTTGCGGCCGTAGTCGAGCACGACCACGTGATGCGACAGCCCCATCACCACGCCGATATCATGCTCTATGAGGATCACGGTCGTGTTCAGCTCATGATTGATGTCCAGGACGAAGCGGGAGATCTCACGCTTCTCATCATGGTTCATGCCTGCCATAGGCTCGTCCAAGAGCAGAAGCCGGGGCCGGGACACGAGGGCGCGAGCTAGCTCCACCCGCTTCTGGAGGCCATAGGGCAGACGGCCCACCACCGTATCGCGATAGGCTTCGATTTCGAGGAACGCGATCACGTCCTCGGCAAGGTCATGAAAGCGGTGTGCCTCAGGTCCTGCGCGGCCGACGCCCAGCGCATTCTCTATGATGCTGGAACGGCCGGAAATCGTGAGGCCGGCCAGAACATTGTCCAGCACGGTGAGGCGGCTGAACAGGGCGTTGTTCTGAAAGGTGCGCGCGATGCCACGCCGCGCGGCGTCATGCGGATTCCGGCGCCGCAGCCGCTCTCCGGCGAAGATGACGTCTCCTGTTTCTGCGCCATAAACGCCGCTGATCACGTTCAACATGGAGCTCTTGCCCGCGCCATTGGGCCCGATGAGCGCGCAGATCTCGCCATCCGCCACCGAGAAGGAAAGGCTGGTGAGCGCCTTGATGCCCTTGAACGATACTGACAGATCGCGCACTTCGAGGAGGGTCTCCGTCATCGCGCTCCCTCCGCCACGGGGTAGGAGGCGATGCGGGCGGACACAGTCCGATGACCGGCAACCGGGAGCAGCTCTTCACCGATGAAAGCATTCACCTGCAGGCCCAGAAGAAAGCCCGTAATGTTTTCCGAAATGGCCTGTCCGGGTGCGAGATGCAGATGCACCGCGGCGATGCGGCCCAGGCCGAGCTGGCGCCGTAATTTCCAGCGGATGAAGCGGCTCCAGGGAGCAGCGCCGGGAGAGAGCGCGTTATCCACCAGCTTGCGTGTGACGCGCCCTGCGTCTGGCAGGCGCTCTTGAAAGGACTTTGCCTGGCGCTCCAGCGCGCGGCTGGAGGCGAGCCAGACCGTGGGCTGAATCTCGGCCCTGTCACGCGCGGCTGCAATGTGGCTCTCGGGCAAGGCCACCGCAGTTCCCGGCTGAAGCCAGTGATCGAGCACGCTCTCCAGCGCGCCGGGCCAATCTGTCGTTTCCTCGAACCAGGCGAGGCCCGTGGGGAGACGGAGTGACCGGGTGACAGGCGCATCGCTCCAGCCATGGCGCGGTGCCAGCGCGAGCAATTCGGCGTAGGTGACGATCCCTTCACCGGGCGACCGGCTGTCAGGCGTGACATGATCGAAAACGATGGGGACGGGCCGGTGCCGGCCGGCAAATCTCTGCCATTCCGCCACTGTTTCCCGGCCATGGCCTATGACAAGCTGAACGGCGGGATTGGCGATGATGGCATCAAGTTCCTCTTGCGAGGCTGCCAGCGGCACCGCCACGAGGTGTGCACCCAGCGACTTTGCTGCGGCTGCAACGATGAGGAGGCGAGATGTCACCTCGCCATCGACAGCGACCAGTCCGCCGGGGGAAACGCCCAGCTTGGCGAGGCCCGCCGCAGCGCCATCAATCTCCTGCAGCAGCTGGCCCCAGGACAGGCTTTGCCACGCGCCGCGCGATTTGAAGACGAGAGCTGTACCACGCTCATTGGCCTTTGCCACGGCCAGGAGGCGCTCCAGATATTGCGGCTGTTCGAGAGGCCTGTTCATCGAGGCCTCACTCACCCGCCGCAGTGTGGAGGACGGGCGCTGCCGCACGCTGCGCTTCGTGCCGCTTCACGGCCTCAATGTCTCGGAAGCCAGCAGCAGGATGCGGGGCCCTCAGATATGGGCCATCGCCGAAGAGTTTTTCACGCAACGTTCCAGGCCTATAGGCCGTGGGATAGGCCCCGCGGCGCTGAAGCTCAGGGACCAGATAGCCCACCACATCCTCGAAGCTTTCCGGCGTGACGGCATAGGCCAGGTTGAAACCGTCCACGTCAGTTTCTTCCACCCATTCCTGAAGCGTGTCAGCAATCTGCGCGGGGGAGCCAACGAACACGGGGCCCAGGCCGCCGATGCCGCCGAACTCCGCAAGCTCCTTGATGGACCAGGACTTGTCGCCGCCGGCGAGATGTTCGACCATGGAAATGATGGCGTTGGTATCAACCTTGCGGACGAGATCCGTGGGCGCGTATTGCCCGAAATCGATGCCGCTCCAGCCTGACATGAAGACGAGCGAACCATCATAGGAGGCATATTGCTGATAGTCGGCGAATTTCGCCTTGGCCTTTGCTTCCGTCTCGTCGGTGATGACGGTGACGAGCGTATAGATCAGGATCTTGCGCGGATCGCGGCCGGCCCTTGCGGCGCGCTCCCGGATATCCTTCACATAGGCCTTGAGCACTGACTTCGTTGGCGCAGCGACGAAGACGCATTCAGCATGACGGGCGGCGAAGTCCTTTCCCGCGCCCGAGGCGCCCGCCTGGTACAGCACTGGCGTGCGCTGCGGTGAAGGCTCTGTCAGCTGATAGCCTGGCACATCGAAATACTTGCCCTTGTGGCCGATCTCGTGAACCTTTTCGGGGTGCGTGAAGATGCGCTTTTCGCGGTTCCGGACCACAGCGCCTTCTTCCCAGCTGCCTTCGAGTAGCTTGTAGAGGACTTCGACATATTCAGAAGCGACGTCATAGCGGTTGTCATGCCGGCGGAGACCGCCCTCGCCCACATTCTTGGCCCCGCTCTCGAGATAGGATGTGACGATATTCCAGCCGACACGCCCCTTGGTGTGATGGTCCGCGGTCGCAATCCGGCGGGCGAAGGTATAGGGATGCTCAAAGGATGTGGAGGCGGTGATGCCGATCCCCAGATGCTCCGTGGCAAGTGCGATCGGTGCTGCCAGCTGCAGCGGATCATTTACGGGGATCTGTGCGGCCTGCTCGATGGCATGGTAGTTGGAGCCCTTGTAGACGTCATAATAGCCGATCACATCGGCGATGAAGATGCCGTCGAAGATGCCTCTCTCCAGCGTACGGGCGAGATCCTGCCAGTAGTCGAGATCCTTGTATTTCCAGGACTGGTCACGCGGGTGCGCCCATACGCCGGGCGACTGGTGGCCGACGCAATTCATGTCAAAGGCATTGAAGTGGATTTGCCGCGTCAACGGAGCGCTCCTCGAAAACCAATCGTGATCTCCGCATGCAGCCACAGGGCAAGGCATGCTGAAGTGCGTTCACGATACTGAGGGGAGCGCCAGGCCGTTACTGAGTTAAACTAAGCCCTTGCTTTAGATTCTCTACTTCTTTTGTAGAGTATTTAGGCAGAACCTGCTGCGGGATGCTCGCCGTTCAGGCTGGCGATGCTGACGTCTCCGTCAAAAATGTAATGATTGACGCGCTTGGAGGGCAGATTCTTGCTTTCATTATATGCCGTGACTTCTCCGATGAGGGCCTTGGCCTGGAGTTCGGAAATGATCAGGTCACGCTCGGCATCCGTGTCGGAATCCGTTGCATGCGTAATCTGGAATGTGAGCCAGGTCAGAGAGATTCCGGTGTCGCGCGTCGCAGCGCCTATCCAGAGAACCGGCACATCATCCGGCGGGCGATCCGTGTTGAGCCAGAAACTGGCAGTTCCGAGCGTGCCCTCGAGCTTGTCCAGACTGAGACTCCAGAACCTGACGTGGTGGCGCTTGCGCGGGCTGTTGTCGATCGGCTTCTGAAATCCAACGTCCTGCCCCCGTCCGAAGAGATAGAGCGTGCTGAAGGGCGCGTTGGGATAGGGTTTGTTGAACAGAAACGCGCGAACCATGCGCCATGAGCTCCAGAAGCCCAGGCTGTCGGCCTCCGTCCAGCCGAGTGTAGTGAAGGCAGCGCGAAGCTGCGGGAGTGTGCCGATGAGCGCCAGATTGACCGGGTCACCCGCCAATCCATCTCCCGTGATTGTGTATTCGGGAACATGCTGGCGCTTGAGCACCTTGAGGCCGATGCGGATGACCCAGGGCAGGATCATGTAAGCGGCAATGCCATAGGTGACGGCAATCGCGATCACCCATGGCAGCCGGTGGTCCGTGAAGCGGAAGACCACAAAAACGATCAGCCAAACACTCAAGATGCCAAGGCACAGAATTACCGTGCGCTGCCACAGCCTTTTCAACAGTCTCATGGGTCCTTTGCCGCCATTCAATTCGAAGACTGGGGTAGGCGCCATCACCGCCGCCAATGTTCGGACGTAAACGTTAGTCCATGGCGAAACGCAGTGCCAGTATGGGTAGTGGGAAGTCCAAAAAATCCATTTTCTCTATTATTTTCAGATCGTTATGCGGCGGATTTGAAACCACCCAGCAGTCAAACTTCGCGTGTGCGCTGACTGGCTGGGACGCTTCGGCAATTTGACTTACACGAAAGCGCTGGGGCTCGATGAATGCCGTTGCTTGACCCTTGGCGATATTTTATGAACGCCTTGGCGGCGGGCAAATTTTTCAATCAGAGCTCGTCCAAGTTTGACCCCCAGGGAGGACCACCCATGATGAATCGCAGACACTTCACTGCCAGCGCCGCAGGCCTGGCAGCGATGCTTGCCGCTGGCATCGCCCCCGCGATGGCGGAAGGCAAGGGCCTGATCGGAATCTCGATGCCCACCAAGTCATCCACCCGCTGGATTTCGGACGGTGAGAGCATGGTGAAGGAATTCACCGCACTCGGCTATGAGACCGATCTGCAGTATGCCGAAGACGACATTCCGAACCAGCTCGCCCAGATCGAAAACATGGTGACCAAGGGCGCCAAGGTTCTGATCATTGCCGCGATCGATGGCACCACGCTCTCGGACATTCTGAAAAAGGCGCATGAAGGCAATGCCAAGGTGTTCGCCTATGACCGCCTGATCAGCAAAACGGGTGACGTCGACTATTACACAACCTTCGACAATTTCGGCGTGGGCGTTCTGCAGGCCTCTTCGCTGGTCGAAGGTCTCAAGGCGCGCTTCCCCGATGTGAAGCCGTGGAACGTAGAACTGTTTGGCGGCTCGCCGGACGACACCAACGCCTTCTATTTCTATGACGGCGCCATGTCCGTGCTGCAGCCGCTGATCGACTCCGGCGCCATCGCCGTGGTCTCCGGGCAGATGGGCATGGACAAGGTCGGAACACTCCGCTGGGACGGCGCTGTGGCACAGTCCCGCATGGATAACCTGCTTTCGGCCTTCTACACCGACAAGAAGGTGAACGGCGTTCTGGCGCCTTACGACGGCCTGTCGCGCGGCATCATCTCCTCGCTCAAGGGCGTTGGATATGGCACGCCCGACCAGCCGATGCCGATCGTCACCGGGCAGGACGCAGAGCTTGCGTCCGTCAAGGGCATGATCGCGGGCGAACAGTATTCGACTGTATTCAAGGATACGCGCGAACTGGCCAAGGTGACGGCGAAGATGGTCGACACCGTGCTGCAGGGCAAGGATCCGGAAATCAACGACACCAAGACCTACAACAATGGCGTCAAGATCGTCCCGTCCTACCTGTTGAAGCCCTATGCCGTTGGCAAGGACGACATCCAGAAGATGCTGGTCGACTCCGGTTACTATACCAAGGAGCAGATCGACAACTAAGGGCCCGATTGAGGCCTATCACAACAGGCTGTTCCCGGGGTGCATGCACCCCGGGAACATGACCCTGGCCGGATGGTCCGGCGGCTATATCCCGATTTCATTCGCGAGGACCGATGCAGCCCATTCTGGAAATGCGCGGCATTACCAAGACGTTTCCGGGCGTGAAAGCGCTGACCGACGTCAACCTCTCCGTCATGCCCGGCGAGATTCATGCCGTGGTGGGCGAGAACGGGGCTGGAAAATCGACCCTGATGAAGGTCCTGTCCGGCGTTTATCCGCATGGAAGCTATGACGGACAGATTTTCTTCGAAGGCAGCGAGCGCAAATTCACGACCATTGCTGATTCCGAGAACACTGGCATCATCATCATCCACCAGGAGCTCGCCCTGGTGCCGTTGCTTTCGATTGCGGAGAACATTTTCCTTGGTCACGAGACCGCCACGCGCGGCGTGATCGACTGGTTCGTCGCCTACCGCCGCACCCAGGAATTGCTGAAGAAAGTCGGGCTCAAGGAACATCCAAACACGCTGATCACCAATCTCGGCACCGGCAAGCAGCAGCTCGTTGAGATCGCCAAGGCGCTCAACAAATCGGTGAAGCTGCTGATCCTGGACGAGCCGACATCGAGCCTCAACGAAACCGATTCGAACGCACTGCTGGCGCTCCTCCAGGAATTCCGCGCGCAAGGGATTTCCTCGATCCTGATCACCCACAAGCTGAACGAAGTGATGAAGGTCGCGGACCGCATAACCATCATCCGCGATGGCCAGACCGTCGACACGCTCGACACCAAGACGGCCAAGGTGAGTGAGGACCGCATCATCAAGGCGATGGTGGGCCGCGAACTCACCGACCGTTACCCGCCACGCCATGCCAAGGTTCTGAACCCGATCTTCGAGGTGAAGAATTGGAACGTCTATCACCCGCTGCACGCCGACAGGCAGATGATCAAGAATGTGAACTTCCATGTCTGCAAGGGTGAAGTCGTGGGCATTGCGGGCCTCATGGGTGCGGGGCGCACGGAACTCGCGATGTCGATCTTCGGCCGGGCCTATGGCCAGAAGATTACAGGCGACGTGCTGCTGCATGGGAAGCCGATCGACGTGAGCACGATCCCGAAGGCCATGGATGCGGGGCTTGCCTATGCAACGGAAGACCGCAAGACCTATGGTCTCGTGCTGATCGATCACATCAAGCACAATGTGACTCTTGCCAATCTCGAAGGTGTGGCGGCCAAGGGCGTGGTTGACGACGTGGAGGAACTGAGCGTCGCCAACAAATACCGCAAGGATCTGGCGATCCGCTGTTCCAGCGTTTACCAGACGACCGTAAACCTTTCCGGCGGCAATCAGCAGAAGGTGGTGCTGGCGAAATGGCTTTTCTCGGGGCCAGAGGTGCTGATCCTCGACGAGCCCACGCGCGGCATCGACGTGGGTGCCAAATACGAAATCTACGGCATCATCAACCAGCTGGCGGAAGCGGGGAAAGCGGTGATCGTCATCTCGTCTGAAATGCCGGAGCTTCTCGGTATCTCCGACCGCATCTATGTGATGAACGACGGCCGGCTAGTGGCGGAGATGCCCGCGAAGCAGGCCACGCAGGAATCCATCATGCGGGCCATCATGAAATCATGGGAAAACTGACATGACCGACATAACGACAGGGGCACAAGCAAAGCCGGAGCTGATGCGCTTCCTGAAGGCCCATGTGCGCGACTATGCGCTGCTTCTGTCGCTGCTGGCGATCATGATCTTCTTCCAGTTCACGACGGACGGCACGCTGTTCAAGCCCGTGAACATGACGAACCTGATCCTGCAGAACAGTTACATCGTCATCATGGCGTTGGGCATGCTGCTGATCATCGTCGCAGGCCACATCGACCTCTCGGTTGGGTCTGTCTCAGGGTTCATCGGTGCTGTGGCCGCCGTGATGATGGTGAACTGGAAGGTGGACCCCTTCCTGGCAGGGATTGCCTGCCTGGCGCTGGGTGCCATCATCGGGGGCGCGCAGGGCTATTTCGTTGCCTACTACAAGATACCAGCCTTCATCGTGACGCTGGCCGGCATGCTGGTGTTCAAAGGTCTGGCGCTTACAGTGCTGGGGGGCGCTTCCGTGGGCCCATTCCCCAAGGTGTTCCAGCTTCTGAGTTCGGGATATGTGCCAGATCCCTTCAATTTCACGCTTGGAGGGACACCGTTCAACCTGCTGGCGCTGCTGACCGGCATCGCGGTTACCGCGGCGATTGTCTATTTCAACATCCGCACAAGGCGGAACCAGCAGGAGCATGGGCTGGCGGAAGAACCGGACGTGATCTTCTATGGCCGGAACATCCTGATTGCCGTGGCGCTGATCGGCTTCTCTTACCTCATGGCGCGCTACAAGGGCCTGCCCAATGTGCTGATCGTGATGTTCGCGTTGATTGCACTGTTCGTGTTCCTCACAACGCGGACGACATTCGGCCGGCGTGTCTATGCGATGGGCGGCAACGAGAAGGCGGCCAAGCTCTCAGGCATCAACACCGAACGGCTCACCTTCATGATCTTCGCGATCATGGGTGCGCTCGCAGCACTCGCCGGACTGATTTTCGCGGCCCGCCTCAATGTGGCAACGCCCAAGGCGGGATTGGGCTTCGAGCTTGATGTGATCGCGGCATGCTTCATTGGGGGTGCTGCGACCACGGGCGGCGTCGGCAAGGTGACGGGTGCCGTGATCGGTGCCTTCATCATGGGTGTCATGAACAATGGCATGTCCATCATGGGGATCGGCATCGACTGGCAGCAGGTGATCAAGGGCGCCGTCCTGATGCTCGCCGTGTTCCTCGACGTTTATTACAAGAACAAGGGGTAACAAGGCAGGCAGGCAACCGCATTGCTTGTGTGACCCTCCTGT
This sequence comes from Aestuariivirga sp., assembly GCF_965227715.1. Classification (GTDB taxonomy): domain Bacteria; phylum Pseudomonadota; class Alphaproteobacteria; order Rhizobiales; family Aestuariivirgaceae; genus Aestuariivirga. The sequence goes on from NZ_OZ245771.1 coordinate 2,203,978, forward strand.
TTTTGGCACTTGTCGAAGCCGCCGTGAGGGATTTTACTGCGCGCCGTCTCATATGGCTCACCAATCAGGTTGAGCGGGGAGTGCGCCCATGTACATGGCCGGTGACGAAGAGATTGAAGCCCTCACCCGGGTGATCCGCAACAAGGCACTGTTCCGCTATGGCGTGGGGCATGAGTGCGACCGCTTCGAGGAGCGCTATGCGGCACATCTGGGGGTGAAGCATTTCGCGCTCTCCGCCAGTGGCAGCAACGCCCTCGCGGCTGCACTTGTGGCACTCGGCATCGGCCCAGGCGACGAGGTGCTAATCCCCGCGCACACCTATATGGCGACGGGCACATCAGTGCTGGCTGCCGGCGCTATTCCGGTGATCGTGGACATCGACGAGACCATCACTATTGATCCCGTGGCGATCGAGGCCGCCATCGGACCCTGCACCCGCGCGGTGATCCCTGTTCATATGTGGGGTGCTGCCTGCAACATGGACGCCGTCATGGAGATTGCCCGGCGGCGGAACCTGCTGGTCATCGAAGATGCCTGCCAGGGCGTGGGCGGGGGATATGAGGGGCGGAAATTCGGATCCATCGGCCACCTCGGCGCCTTCAGCTTCAATTTCTACAAGAACATGACCGCGGGCGAAGGCGGCGGTGTTGCCATCAACGACGACCGGCTGGCCAAGCGCGTGCGTGGGGCAATCGACCCCTGCCATTTCTACTGGCATGGCCGCGATGGCGAGGACAAGCCATTCGCCGGCAATGGCGCGCGGGCCTCAGAACTCATGGGCGCGATGCTGAATGTGCAGCTCGACCGCATTGATGGCATGGTAGCCAAGATGCGGGCCGAAAAGAGGAGACTCCTCGCCGGAGCTGCGGCTTTCGGCAATCTCGGCCTCAAGCCCACACCGATGAACAGTGCGGATCATGATTGCGCGACGCATGTGATGTTCACCCTGCCATCCGCCGATGCCGCACAACGTTTCGTCAACGTGTTTCCGAGCGTAATTGCAGGCAAGACCGGGCGGCATACTTACACCGAATGGGACCAGATCCTTATCAAGGAAGGTGCAGCCCACCCTGCCATGAACCCCTATCTCATGCCCGCCAATGCGCGCTGCCGCATGGACTATTCGAAAGACATGTGCGCGCGCTCCCTCGAAATCCTGAACCGCACGGTCATGGTACCGACGAATCCTGAGCATACCGGCGCGCAGATCGACGACATGATCCACAACATCGGTGCCGCAAGCCGCGTGGCGCTTGCGGGCCTCTCTCCGGAAGAGGCTGAGCTGCGCGGGGTGATGGAGGTCGATCAACGCAAGTTCGATGCGCTGGGCCGGCCGGACGCCGCCTGATCAGACGATAAAAATAGCGTCTTGACGATGTGTTTGGAACAGTGCTTACCTCCGTTGGATCGTTCCAATAAAGGGTTTTGGGATGCAGCGTCTCCGGATGGGATTGTGCGGTGCGGGACTGGTGGGCCAGGCGGAGCACGCATTCTATCTGTGGGAGGACCGTGATCGCTTCGATTTCGTGGCCCTCGCAGATGCGTCACCCAAGGTGCGCGGCGCGCTGGGGGAGCGCTATGCCATTCCCCATCTCTGCGCAGACATGGGCGAGCTTCTGCGCCACGATCTCGATGCCGTTGTCATTTGCGTTCCCGATGCCTTCCACCCTGAGCTTGCTGCACAGGCCTTCGGGGCGGGCCTGCATGTGATGTGCGAAAAGCCGCTGGCTCTGACACTTTCCGGTTGCGACCGGATGATCGCCGCGCGGGACAAGGCGGGGCGCGTTGGCCAGCTTGCTTACATGAAGCGCTATGATCCGGCTTTCCGCGCCGCCCTTGACCATCTGCCTCCGCTCGCCCGCATCCGCCTCATCTCCGTTGAGGTTAATGATCCCGATCAGGACCCCTTCGTCCGCCACCTGCCAATGGTGCTGCCGGATGACCTGCCCGGGCAGTTGCGCGAACAGCTTTCCGCCGCGACACGTGAGCAGCTTGGTGAGACAGCTGGCAGCGATGCGGATGATGAGTCCCGCCGTGCACTTGCCAATGGGTTTCTGTCTGCCATTGTCCATGACGTGGCCGTGGTGCACGGCATGCTGCTTCACATGGGCGCGGAACTTCCGGCCAGAGCTGATTTCGGCGCGCGCTTCGATCAGGGACGCGGTGTCCAGCTCGGCTTTCCGATTCCGGGCGGCGGCCGGGTTTCGATGACGCATCTCAATCTTCCGGGCGTTGCAGACTATCGTGAGCGCATCACCGTCTATGGCGATGACCGCATTGTCGAATTGGTCTTCCCCGCTCCCTATCTTCGCAACATGCCAACCGGGCTGACAGTGCGGCGCACGGGACCGCAAGGCGCACTGGAGACGCTCGCCATTCGGGTGGGCTATGAAGAGGCTTTCAGCGAGGAGCTTCGCGCTTTCCATGCTGCGGTCACCATGGGTGCACCCGTTGCAACCACCTTCGAACAGGGGCGCCGCGACGTCGAGCTTTTGATCAGCGCATTCCGGAGGAGCCTCACATGAGGATTGGCGTTTACTCCGACTCACTCCCCAAGCTCAGCCGGCGCGCGCTTTTCCGCTGGTGTGCCGAGCGCGGGGTCAAAGATGTCGAGCTTGGTCTCGGCGCCTGGGGCCCATGGCCGCGCCCACATCTCGACATCGAGACGATCGGGGAAACCGCCGAGCGCGACAGGCTGGGCGGGGAACTCCGCGAATTCGGGCTTTCGCTTTCAGCCGTCAATGCGGCAGGGAACCTGCTCCACCCTGATCCCGAAAGGCGCAAGGATGCACAGGCGCGGTTCTGGGCAGGTGTCGAGCTGGCAAAGGCGATGGGCGTCAACCGCGTCATCACGATGAGCGGATGCCCTGCAGGTGCCGCCGGCGGGTCACTCGGCGTGTTTCCGTGCTGGGCCACATCGGCGGATGATGAGCGCCTGTTCGACTGGCAGATGGCGCATGAGGTGGGCCCCTTCTGGCGGTCCGTCAGCGATCGCCTTGCGCGCGAAGCGCCGGGCCTGATGGTGTGCCTCGAGCTTCACCCCGGCGTTACGATTTTCAGCACCGCCGGCTTCGAGGAGCTTTCGGCGCATGTGGGTCCAAATGTGGGCCTCAACCTGGATCCCAGCCATTTCTGGTGGCAGGGGATTGACCCCGAGACCGTCGTGGAGGCGCTGGGACACCGCATTGGCTTTTCCCACGGCAAGGATACGCTGCTTTACCCCGATCGAATCCGTAAGCACGGCGTGCTGCACTACGCGCCGCCCTCCGCACCGGACAAGGCGCCCTGGCACTTTGCGTCCGTGGGTGAGGGCCATGGCACCGAAACATGGGTCAAGCTGTTTCGTGCCATGCAGCGGGCCGGATATGACGGCGTGGTTTCAATCGAGCATGAAGACCCCCGCTATGATGGCGAAGAAGGAACCGCGCGCTCACTGAAGGGGCTGCAGACTATCCTTCAGCGTATGGACGAAGGCTGATGACAACGCTCGTCGAGGTTGCCCGGCGGGCCGGGGTTTCAAAGTCGACGGTCTCGAACGTGATACAGGGCAGCGCCGCTGTGGCGGAGGCCACACGGAAACGCGTGGAGAAGGCAATCCGCGAAACGGGCTATCGGCCCAATGCAATTGCACGCTCGCTCCGCGCCCGGACCAGCCACTCGATCGGCATGATCGTGCCGGACTTGAGCAATCCTTTCCATGCCGCACTTTCTGTTGCCGTCGAACGCGCCGCAAAGCGGCACGGATATGCCACGCTCGTTGCCCACACGGACTGCGCGCCTGACATCGAAATCGAGGTGAGCCGCGCGCTGTTTGAGCGGCGTGTGGATGCGGTGGTGATTGCAGGCCTCTCCACCGGGTCCGACATGCCCGTGAGCCTGCTCGACAATGGAATCCCAGTGGTGCTCGCGAGTTTCGGCGGGCCAAGCGATCAGCGCCTCGGCTCCGTCGACCACGATGATATTGCCGCAATGGAATCCGTCGTCGACCACCTGTTTGCCCTTGGGCACCGCAAGTTCACCTTCGTGTCGCAGAGCTATGCGGAGCAATCAGGCGAACGGCGCCGGCAAGGATTTGAACTTGCGCTCAAGCGGCGTGGCCTTGTCGAGGTGCAGCGCGCCCAGGCAACAGCCGTCGTTGCGCACAATGATCTCATTGCGCTTGATCTCATCGACGAAATCGAACGCGGTGGCCGGATGGTACCGCAGGATGTTTCGGTGACCGGCCATGATGATATTCCTCTGGCGGCGCATTCGCGCATCAGGCTCACAACCGTGCGCTCTGATGCGACGTTCATGGGAGAGCGCGCCATCGAACTGGTGATGCGTGCGATGCAAGCTGGCGGTCACGTTGCCCACCGCGAAATCTACACCAATCCACTTGTCGTCAGGCATACGACAGGGGCGGCACCCCAATGACGGCCGTGCGCTTCGAAAATGTGGAGAAGCGCTTCGATGGCGTCACCGCCCTCAAGAGCCTGACTCTGGAGGCGCCGCAGGAAAAATTTGTTGCACTTCTCGGGCCTTCAGGCTGCGGCAAGACGACGGCCTTGCGCATTCTCGCTGGGCTTGAAATGCCCACGGCGGGCCGTGTGTTGATCGGCGGCCGGGACGTGACCAGGCTTCAACCGCGCGACCGCGACATTGCCATGGTGTTTCAGAGCTATGCGCTCTACCCGCACATGACGATACGCGACAACATCGCCTATCCGCTGTGGTTGCGGGACGTGCCGGAGGCAGAACGCGCCGCAAAGGTTGCTGCTGTTGCGAAGAGCCTGGAAGTCGAGCACCTGCTCGACCGGAAGCCGCGGCAGCTTTCGGGCGGCCAGCGCCAGCGCATCGCGCTTGCGCGCGCCATTGTACGGGACCCTGCGGCCTTCCTGATGGATGAGCCTCTGTCCAATCTGGATGCGCGGCTGCGCCTTGCCATGCGCGGCGAAATCAAGCGCCTGTGCCAGCGTCTCGGCACCACGACGATTTATGTAACCCATGACCAGGCCGAAGCGATGACCATGGCGGATCTCGTGGCCGTGATGGGTGCCGGCGTGCTGCAGCAGGTGGCGCCGCCGGAGGAGGTTTATGACCGGCCGGCAAACCGCTTCGTCGCGACATTCGTGGGCAGTCCGCCGATGAATGTGCTGAAGGCGAGCGTTTCTGGCAGGGACGTCCGGGTGCATGAACATACGCTGGCGATTCCGGAGACGCGGCGCGCCGAATTGGCCTCTGCGGCCATTGCCGAACTGGGCATCAGACCGGAGGACATCCACCTCGTGGCGCCGGGCACGCCCAATTCCCTGCAAGGCGAAGTTTATGTGGTGGAGCCAATGGGCAGCGAAACGATGGTCGATGTGCGGGTGGGGCCCGACCGTCTTTCGGCGCGCGCAGGTAAGGGCTTCCGCGCGGCAATCGGATCCACAGTGGGTGTGAGTTTCGACATCGATGATGCGTGCTTCTTTGACGCAAGCGGTGTCACCGTCGTGCATCGTGCACAAAACCAGGGAGGTAAGCCATGATAACGCAGTCAAGACGCCGTGCCGGAATGACCCGTCGAACGCTACTCCAGAGCAGCGCTGCGCTCGCCATCGGCGCGGTGCTCGCACATGCGGCAGGCCCCGTGCCGGCCTGGGCGGAGGGAAAGAAGGTGGTGATTGGCGCCTTCTCTGATGGCGGCCTGACGCCGTTCAAGGACAAGATCATTCCGCTCGCCAAGGAACAGGGTTTCGACATCCAGTTTCTCGAGGATGAATATGGCGTGACACTGGAAAAATGGTTTGCCGACGCGCAGAGCGGTGCAGGCCAATATGACCTCTATCTCCTTGACGATCCGTGGGTGCCGCAATTCGGCGCGGCAGATGTTCTGGAAGACCTCGGCGCCGGCGGCATTGATGGCACCGACCCGGACTGGATCGGATCCATGATCGACATGGGCTTTTGGCCGCCGCGCAAGGGGCCGCGCGTCAAGGGCTTTGAAGATGTAACGCCGAAGCTCATCACCGTGCCTTTCGTGGGCGACCTGCAGACCCTGACCTACCGCAACGACGTATTTGCCGATGGGGCGCCCGAAACCTGGGATGATGTCATTGCGAAAGGCAAGGAGGCAGTCGCGGCCGGCAAGATCAAATATCCCGTGGTATTCCGCGGGGTGAGCGGCAACCCCATCGTCACCAGCTGGTACCCTGTGTTCCTGTCTTATGGCGGGCAGTTCTTTGATGACAAATGGAACGTCACCTTCAACAATGACGCAGGCAAGGCATCGGCTGATTTCTTCGTTGGTGCCATGAAGGAGAATGCGCCTCCTGGCGTCGTCGAATTCGATTCGGACCAGGAAGGGGCGGCGATTCTCGGTGGGAATGCAGGGGCCATCATCCAGTATTCCGGGAATGCCCTGAAGGCAGATGATCCGGCGCAGACCAAAGTTGCGGGCAAGCTCGACTTCGGCGTGGTTCCGAAGAAGGAGAAGGCCATTTCTCAGATGGGCATTTTCATTGCGGGTGTCCCCAAATCAGCACCCAACAAGGAAAACGCCATTGCGTTTCTGAAGTGGTACACGAGCCCAGAAACCCAGGCGAAGCTTGCCGAGGCAGGATCAATCCCCGTCAGGCGTTCAGGCTTTGCGGTGGCGAAGCCCGGCAATCGCCTGATCCCAGTCGCGTTGAAGCAGCTTGATGCCGGTGCCGAGCCGCGGCCGCGCACACCCGACTGGGCGAAGGTCGAAGAGCTTCTCGGCATCCAACTCAACAAGGCGCTGCAGGCAGGAAGCGGCGGCGGCGCCGCACTCGACGCGGCCGCAGAGCAGGTGACGGCCTATCTCAAGCAGGCAGGCTACTATCCGTGAAGAAGAAGCTGATCCGCAAGGATCGGCTTCAGGGGGCGGGACTCGACAGGGTCCTGCCCTACCTCCTGCTTGCGCCCTCGCTTCTCATCGTCTTCGCCGTGCTGCTCTATCCCTTGATTGACGGGCTTCGGGCGAGCACCAAGTTCTATCGTTATGGCAAGGCACTGCGGGACGTCGGCATCGACAATTACGTGCAGCTATGGAGCGATCCGCAGTTTCTCAACTCCCTCATGGTCACTGTCTCATTCGTCGCTTCCGCCGTCATCATCGAAACCATCCTGGGCTTTCTGCTGGCGCTGTTCTGCTCACGAGAGGTTCGTGGAATCCGCTTCATGCGGACGATCCTCATCATTCCAATGGTGGTCACACCGGTGGTCGTCGCCATCGTCTTCCGGCTTATCTATGCGAGCGATGCCGGAATGCTGACGGCCATTTCGGAAACGCTGGGCGGCGGGTCCGTGGAAATTCTCGGGCGGCCACTCCGCGCCTTCATGGGCCTGGTGGCGCTCGATGTGTGGGAGTGGACGCCGCTGATGTTCCTCATCCTTCTGGCCGGACTCCAGTCACTGCCCGTCGAACCACTGGAGGCAGCGCGGGTTGATGGGGCGGGCGCGTGGCGCGTTTTCTGGGACCACACGCTGCCGATGATGCGGCCCATCCTGGCCGTCGCCATCGTTCTCCGCACCATTGATGCGTTTGGCACATTCGACCAGGTTTTCGTGCTGACGCGCGGGGGCCCGGGGGAGGCCACGCGGCTGCTCTCGATCTTCGGCTATGATACGGCCTTCAAATTCCAGCAAACGGGCTATGCGGCGGCCCTGTTCGTGACCATGGGCGTCATCATCCTCGCCTCGGCACTGGCAGCCGTGCGCCTGCTCAAGCGGGTGGAGGCTGCATGATCAGGGTGTGGGCGCGATATGCCGTGATGGGCTTCGTCATCTCCATCGTGCTGCTGCCGATTTACTGGATGATCGCGGCATCTCTCAAGACCAATAAGGAAATCACCCAGGACGCGACACTCTATCCCCATGCGCCCACCTTCGACAATTTCACGCGGCTCTTCGCGGCCAAGGACTTCGGCCAGTTTCTGATGAATTCCATCGTGGTGACGAGCGTTTCCGTGCTGCTGGCGCTGATCTGCGGTTCGCTCGGGGCTTATGCCATTGCCCGATTCAGGCTTCCGTTCGGGCTTGACCAGCACATCGGACTTTCATTGCTCGTCATGCGCATCGTGCCGCCGGTGGTGATCCTGATCCCGGTCTTCCTGTTCATGCTTAGACTGAACCTGATCGATACATGGCTAGGCCTGATCATTACCTATACCGCGTTCAACATCACCTATTGCGTCTGGATGATGGAGAGCTTCTTTCGTGAAATTCCCGTGGATCTCGAAGAGGCGGCGATGGTGGATGGTGATAGCCGCTTTGGCGCCTTTCGCCGGATCGTTCTGCCGGTTGCGGCACCGGGCATGGTGGCCACGGCGATTTTTGCCATCATCGTTACCTTCAATGAGTTCATGTTCGCGCTGGTACTGACATCCACCCCGCGCGCCATGACCATGCCGCGCGGCACGGCCACGCTGATCGGGCGGATCGATACGGATTGGGCTTCAATGTCCGCAGCTGGTGTGATCGGTGCATTGCCGATCGTCATCTTCGCCTTCTTCGTCCAGCGCCATCTGGTGCGGGGATTGACGCTGGGCGCGATAAAGTAGCTCAGCTGATGACGGTGAGGCCCGCTTCTTCCGTTACTGCCTTCAGATTGCGGAAACCCATTTCGGCGTAGGTGAGCGGGTGCGCCTTGCGCGGATCCTGCTCTGCCTCCACCACCAGCCAGCCGGAATAGCCATTATCGGCAAGCGTGCGGAGGATCGGCAGATAGTCGATGCAACCATCCCCCGGCACAGTGAAAATGCCCTCCATGACGGCTGCCATGAAACTCATGTCGCCCTGCCGCGCCTTCTCCAACATGGCACGGCGCGCATCCTTGCAATGCACGTGAACGACGCGGGACACGTTGCGCTTGAGCAGGGCCAGCGGATCGCCGCCCGCGAACAGCGAGTGCCCGGTATCAAACAGCAATCCCACCGCGGGGCCAGTGTGCTTCATCAGGAGATCGACCTCCTGGTCGGTTTCCACGATCGTGCCCATGTGGTGATGGAAGGCCATGCGAACGCCGAAGTCCGCCATGCGCTCGGCAAGTTCCGTGAGGCGGCGGCCATAACCGGGCCATTCGTCCGGTGAGAGCGCGGGCCGCTTCGAAATGGGATCCCAGATCGCGCCATGACGGCCGCGTGAGGTATCGGCATAGACCACATGCGAACTGCCCATGTCCTTGAGGAGTTGCAAATGTGGTGTGATGGCGTCCATCTCCGCTGCGACGTCGCGCTCGCAGCAGCGCCCATCGAACCAGCCTGAAATGAGCTTCAGGCCGTAACCATCCATGATTGGTTTCAGACCTCGCTCTTCCGTGGAAACTTTCCGCCAAGCTCGATCCCGGCGTAGCCTGCCTGCCGGGTTTCGGACAGACAGGTTTCAAGTGAAATGTCTCCGCCGAGCTCAGGCACGTCATCATTCGACCAGGTGATCGGGTTGATCCCTATTCTCACGTTGCCCATGTCCGTCATCACCTTTGCGCTGTTGCCTTAGCCTAGCGCCTAACCCTCGTAGCGGCAACTCGCTGAGTCCAAGATGGACTGAATAAAGTCCGGGACGCCAAGGCCTGCCTTCACCTTTGCCTCCAGCGATGCCTCGGCGGCGCGTACTGCAGCAAGGTTCTCGATAATCTCGCCCGCCTGTGCACGCGGGATCACGACAACCCCATCATTGTCACACAGCAGAATGTCACCCGACTCGATGGTGACGCCACCCAGGACCACCGGCATTCCCACGGTGCCGGGACCATTGCGAACCGGGGAATTGGGGGTGAGCCCTCGACAGAAGACAGGAAGGCCCACGCCCACCAGTCCGGTGAGATCGCGCACGAGACCGTCCGTGACGAGCCCCACCACGCCGAGGTTGCGCGCCATGCCCATGAGAAGATCGCCTGTGACGGCCGTCCCCGTGAAGCCATCCGTGGCCGCGACGAGAATGTCACCCGGCCGGGCCGAGCCGAGTGCTGCGAACAGGGCGAGATTGTCCGCGGGGCCGCACTGGCAGGTGAGCGCCACACCCGCCAGGGGCTGGGGGAGTGGCCACAGCGGCTTGATGCGGAAATCCAGCGCACCGCGCCCGCCCATGGCGTCCACCGCATAGCCCGTTTGAAGCCCTGCGAAGGCTGCAACCTGCCCGGCCGGTGAGCGCAATTGCGTGGCGCGGATCTTCAGCAGCGGCGGGTCGTTGATCATGGAGCGCTCCTGGAAGCTTTATGGAAGAGCGTGTCGCGGCCGATCTCCGCAATGCTGGAGATGCCACAGAGGCCCATCACGCGGTCAATCTCGCGCCGGTAGAGGTCAAGCACATGTGCCACGCCCGCTTCTCCGGAGACGGCCAGTCCCCAGAGCTGTGGACGGCCGATGAGGCATGCCTTCGCACCGAGTGCGAGCGCCTTCACCACATCAGCCCCCCGGCGCACACCGCCATCGAGAAGGACAGCCGCATTTCCGGCCACCACATCAACAATCGGCGGCAGCGCTTCGAGCGTTGCCGGCGCACCATCGAGCTGGCGGCCACCATGATTCGATACCACGATGCCATCAATCCCCAGCTTGACGGCCGTTGCAGCTTCCTGCGGGCTCAAGAGGCCCTTGAGGATGAGCGGGCCGGGCCAGAGCTTTCGGACAGCCTCAACATCGCTCCATGACATTGAGGGGTCCAGCAGAGAGGCCATGCGGCCCGCCAGTTCGCTGATCCTGGCGGTTTCGCCAGCTTTCACATAATTACCGAAGGTGATGTGGCGCAGCTCCTTGCGCATGCGCCACAACCAGCCCGTCTTACTTGCCATGCCTGCGAGAGTGGAGGCGTTGAGCCTCGGTGGAATGCTGAAACCGTTCCGTTTGTCGCGCTCCCGATTGCCGAGCAGCTGATTGTCGACTGTCAGCACGAGTGCATCATAGCCGGCTGAGGCGGCACGCTGCACCAGTTCCCGGGTGAAGCCTTTGTCAGTGTAGATGAACACCTGCATCCACTTGGGGGCAGCCGTCGCCCCGGCCAGCTTCTCCAGCGTGCAGACAGAGCCGTGACTGAGACAGAAGGCCGTGCCCGCGGCTGCAGCCGCCCGCGCGGTGCAGCATTCACCGTCGGGCCAGAAGAGTCCTGACAGCCCAGTGGGACCTATGACCACAGGCATGCTCAGCCTCTTGCCGAAGAGTGTGACGGACTGGTCCCGCATCGCCGCACCCCTCAGCGGCTGCGGCAGAAGCTCCAGTTCTTCGAAGGCGCGCTCATTGCGCTGCAAGGTGTACTCTTCCTCGGCCCCGCCATCGGCAAAATCGAAAATGGAACGGGGCAAGGCGGCGCGAGCCTGAACCCTCATCGCCTCAACATTATAACCTTTGCGCATCCATCGCGGTTCTGGCGCGTTCATGAGGAAACCTAACGTTGGTGGAAGTGAAGCATATGGCGTTTGAACCGGCAATCCCTCATGCCCTTGGGCATTGCCGAACGTTCCCAGGAGCGTAGACTGGTAGCGCAATGGTGGGGACCCGGGTGCACAATGATCAACACATCAACAATCGAAAGTCTGAAGGAACAGTGGATCGAGGCGTTCAACGCCCATGATCTCGATCGCCACATGGAACTCTATACGGTTGACGCCATGCTGTTCGGCGCCGTGGACGCACTGCAGAACGGGCGGGATGCCATCCGCGCTTATTTTGGAAACCGCCCGGCAGGCATGCGGGTGGCGGCCTATCCTGACCCCGTGATCCGCCACAGCAGCGCAGACGTGGCCGTGACCGCGGCGCATGTCGATTTCTTCGACGGCCAGCAGCTGATGCCCTACCGGCTGACATGGACCCTCGTCCGCATTGACGGGAACTGGAGGATTGCCCAGCATCACGGGTCGCCACGGCGCGGGGAATGAGGGGACTTCACTGTCTGCGGCGTAGCACGGCGGCTTCGGACGTGCTCTCGCGGGCCTTGATTTCATAACCAAGGTTGAGACTTTCCCTGCGGCGCCGCACGCTTGAACCGATCATTTCGAGTGCGCATTTCGCGGCGAGTGCGCCAAGCTCATGCCGGTGCGTGGCAACGGATGACAGGGAAGGAGAGGAGCAGGCAGAGAACTCCAGATCGTGAAAGCCCAAGATCGCGACATCGTCTGGCACTTTCAGCCCAAGGCGCCGGCACTCCTGCAAGGCGCCGAGTGCCAGATTGTCGTCAATGCAAAAAAGTGCATCCGGAACTCTCCGCCGTGCATGGAGCGACGCCATGAGCTCCGCCCCGAGCGCAATGGTGCTGGGGCTCGGCAAAGACATGGCCAATTGCTCGCCATCCAAGCCCCGTTCCGCCATCGCCCTGCTGAAGCCTTGAAGACGCTCGAGCGCGCGTTCATCGCGCTGGCCGAGCAGGAAGCCAACCCGCTCATATCCCTTGTCGAGAAGAAACCGTGTGGCGTCATAGCCTGCCTGCACCTGGTCCAGAGCGATGTTGAGGCCGATGGGTTCCGGTGCAATCTGGAATGTCTCTATAACCGGGATACGGGAGCGCATGAGCAGGCGCCTTGCCAGCGGCGTGTGATTTACGCCGACGATGATCATCGCCTCCACGTGCTGCCCAAGGAGAATGCGCACGGCACTCTCCTCCTCCTCCTGGGAATAACGGCTGTTGACGACAATGACCTGGAAGCCTTCCGGCAGGAACACCTCGTGAAGGGCCTGCAGATATTCCGCGAAGATCACATTGTAGAGCGTGGGCACGATAACGCCGATGGCATGGCTGCGCGCCGAGGCCAGCCTGCTTGCGGCCATGTTGGGCACATAGCCGAGCTTCAGGACAGCGCCTTCAATGCGGCGGCGGAGTTTTTCCGAAACCATGCCCGGATTGCGAAGCGCACGGGAGACGGTGATGGCGCTCACCCCCGCTTTCTCGGCGACATCGTCCAGGGTCACGCGGCTGGCGACCCGCTTATCAACTTGGCGTTTCATTTCTTCCCGTCCCGGCGGCACACATCGCCTGATCACGTGTAAATGGCGTTCCCTCGCAATTGCACTCGTTTGGAAGCCATGCTGCGACCAATTGACAGCGCTGTCATCTCTGATAAGCTATCTTGAGCTCGCTGCATAGATGGCAAGCCGCAGGCCACGCGGGCATCAACAAAACTACGGCAATGTCTGGGAGGACACGAGATGATTGCAAGGTCGATCAAACGTCTGCTGTTGGCTGGCGTGGCCGGAGCTCTTTTGAGTGGCGTGACCGCCGCCTATGCATTCGAGACCGTCAGCGGTCCGGCGACGGAGCCTGACTGCATGGCGCCCTGGTCCGGCGAGACGAAGTTCTATCAATTCCCTAAGAAGGATGGCCCTTATCGCATTGCGCTGGCCAATGGATACATTGCGAACACCTGGCGCATTCAGATGATCCAGACCGCCAAAGCCTATGCCGCGCAGCCTGAAGTGGCGGCGAAGTTGAAGGAATTCAAAGTGGTTTCAACCGGCGAAGATGTGCCCGCACAGATCTCCGCCATCAACAACTTCATCGATGCGGGCTACGACGCAATTGTCGTCAACGCGCAGAACCCGACGGCTTTCGGCCCGGTCATCAAGCGCGCCAAGGAAGCCGGTGTGGTGCTCGTCGCCTTCGACAACACGCTCGATACCCAGGATGCGATCAACGTGAACGTTGATCAGAAGGGGCTCGGCGTGCTGTGGGGTAACTGGCTGGTGAACCATTTGCCCAATGGCGGCAAGATTTTGGAAGTGCGCGGCGTTGCCGGAACGTCAGTTGATACGGACCGGCATAACGGCATCCATGAGACGCTTGATGCCTCGGGCAAGACGTGGAACGTCACCGAGGTCGTCGGCAAGTGGGATGACGGTGTTGCCCAGAAGGTGGCGGCCGATGCCATTGCCACCAACGGTCCCTTCGATGGCGTGACCGCGCAGGGCGGCGACACGGGTGTCGTTCAGGCGATGATGGATGCCAAGCACCCCTTCGTTCCCTTCGGTGGCGAAACGGAAAACGGCTTCCGGAAGTTCTGCGCCAAATACGCCGGTGAGGGCCTGAAGTGCTCATCCGCGGGCACCGGACCTGCCCAGGTGGCTGTTGCCATCAAGGTTGCCATTGCCGCACTCGAGGGCCAGGTGGTCCCGCAGGCGATCAAGCTGCCCACGGCCATCGTCGAAGATCCGAACTTCAAGGAAAATGCTGACTACTATCCGGACCAGTCGGATAACTTCTTCGTCGGCAACTCCTTCCCCACCTGCGGTATCAACTTTACGGCGCAGGAAATCATGGGGCAGAGCAAGGAAAACCAGTAACGCAAATTTCGGCCTGAACCGGCTGTACCGCGGATCAAACCCGATCCGCGGTGCGGCGTTCACTGCAAAGGCGTAACCACTTGGCTCAGCCCCTGCTCACCATGACAGGCGTGTCGAAACGCTATGGCGGCGTGACGGCATTGAAGGACGCGGACCTGTCAGTGCTGCCCGGCCGGATTCATGCCGTGCTGGGCGAAAACGGGGCCGGAAAATCGACGCTCATCAAAATCATGGCCGGGGTGGTGGCGCCCGATGAAGGGGCAATCACGCTTGACGGCCAGGTAGTGAGTTTTGCAACGCCTGCCGCCGCCAATGCTGCGGGGATCGTCTGCGTGTTCCAGGAATTGTCGCTGATTCCGGACCTGCCCGTGGCTGACAACATCGTTATCAGCAATCCGCCCCGGCGTTTCGGCCTCATTGACCGCAAGGCGCAACGCGTGCAGGCCGAGAAGGCTCTGGCGGACGCCGGAGCTTCCGGCATTCATCCCTCCGCCCTCGTCAGAGACCTGTCTTTGTCACGCCGCCAGATGGTGGAAATCGCGAAGGCGCTGGCACGCCGGCCACGCGTGTTGATCCTTGATGAGGCGACGTCGGCATTGACGGCGGCGGATGTACGCAACGTCTTTGACGTGATCAAGCGGCTGCGCCAGGAAGGCACCGCGATCGTCTATATCTCACACCGCATGCATGAGATTGCCGAACTCGCTGATGATTGCACGGTGTTCCGCAATGGCCGCAAGATTGCGACCTATGCCGCCGGAACAAAGACGGACACGGAAGTCGTGGAACTCATGATCGGGCGGGAATACAAAAATGTCTTTCCGCCAAAGTTCACTGGTGAGAGACAGTCAGTGCCCGCCCTGACCTGCCGGGACCTTTCCTGGGCCGGGCGGCTCAATGATATCTCCCTGTCGCTGCATGCAGGCGAAGTCGTGGGGCTTGGAGGGCTTGACGGACAGGGCCAGCGTGAACTGCTGCTCGCCCTCTTTGGTGTTCTGCGCGGCGTCAACGGCCGCATTGAAATCGCTGGACATCCGGCGGAGATCGGCGATCCCTCTGACGCCAAGAGCGGCAAGGCCGCGATGGCACTGATCCCCGAGGACCGGAAGACAGAGGGGCTGATGTTGCCGATGAGCATTGCGGAAAATCTTTGCTTTGCAGCGCTCGACCGCGTGTCGTCCAACGGCATCATCAATAGCAAGGAGCGCGCGCAGAAGGTGGCGCGCATGATTGACCTTCTGAAGATCAAGGTCGCAGATCCCGATCTCCCCGTCTCATCCCTGTCCGGCGGCAATCAGCAGAAGGTGGTGATTGCCAAATGGTTGATGAACAATCCACGTGTCGTGCTCCTGAATGATCCCACGCGTGGCATCGACGTGGGGACCAAGCAGGAAATCTACGCGCTTCTGCGCAAGCTCGCGGAAGACGGCGTGGCGATCCTGTTCTATTCGACCGACTATGACGAATTGATTGGCTGCTGTGACAGGGTGCTGGTGATGTATGATGGTGCAATCGTGCGCACGCTGGAGGGTGAGGCCATCACGGAACATGCGTTAGTGGCAAGCGCCCTCAATATCGGCGAGGCGCATCCGGCATGAGAGATTGGCGCTTTTGGCTGGCGGAAAACAAGAACACGCTGCTCGCTGTTGCGATCTTCGTTTTCATGTTCGTGCTTTATGTCAGCAACCATCCGGCAGGCTTCACCGCCAATGTGGTGCAGACCTCTGCCAACAAGGCGACACTCCTGGCCTTCGTGGCCATGGCGCAAGCCATTGTTATCATCACGGCCGGAATCGACCTGTCGGTGGGCATGATTCTGACGCTCGCCAATTGCCTTGCCTCCTGGATCGTCGTCGGCACGATGGGCGAAACCATGCTCGGCGTCATTGGCGTTCTGATGGCGGGTGCACTGTGCGGCGCGGTAAACGGGCTGATCGTCATCTTCGGCAGACTGCAGCCCATCGTCACGACGATTGCCACTGGCGCCATGTTCTATGGGATCGCTCTGTTCCTCAGGCCCTTCCCAGGAGGGGCCGTGAACGAGACGCTGGCAGATGCGATGACGGGAAAACTGTTCGGCGTGCTGCCTGCCAGCTTTGCAGCCTTGCTCGCGGTGATCCTGCTCGTGTGGGTGCCTTTCAGCCGCTCCGTCATCGGGCGGGCCGCCTATGCTGCGGGCTCAGCGGAGCAGGCGGCCTATATGTCAGGCATGCCGGTGCGTCTTGCGAAGTTCACCGCCTATGTGCTCTCGGGGCTCCTCTCTGCAGTGGGCGGCCTCTATCTCACCTTCTTCAGCTATACGGGTGAGGCCGCCTACGCGAGCGGGAGCACCTACACCTTGTTCTCCATTGCGGCGGTCGTTCTGGGCGGTGTTTCGCTGATGGGTGGGCGCGGCAGCGCCATCGGGGCGGTGTTTGGCGCACTCGCCTTCCGCACCATTGGTGATTTGCTGTTCGTGTTCGATTTTGACCCGCTCTGGCAGCCGCTTTTCCAGGGCGTGGTCCTACTTGCGGCCGTCAGCATCAGTGCGCTGGGGCTCCTCAGGGTCCGTAACAAACTGGACTGGTTCCCATGAGGCCAAGGGCATGAGCAGCAGCACACCACCTCTCAAGGCACGCAGCTTCCCACTTCCACGTGGCGTGGACCCGGCAGTCCTCATTGCCTTCGGCTGCATCCTTCTGCTGCTGATGGTGGGCGCCATCTATTCGCGTAACTTTCTCTCGGCCACTTATCTTCTCCAGCAGTTGAAGGTCGCATCCTTCCTGGGGGTGATCGCCACGGGCACGATGATGGTCATTCTGCTTGGTCAGATCGATCTCTCTGTTCCGTGGGTGGTGACCGCAGGTGCGATGATGGCCTGTGCTGCGGCGAGCTTCGGTCCAATGGGCGTGGTGCTTGCAGTGCCGGTGGGCATTCTCTGCGGCGCGCTGATCGGCCTGTTCAATGGCTTTGCCACGGCCTATCTCCGAATACCATCCATGATCGTCACACTGGCGACCAACGCCGTGACGCAGGGGCTGATGGTAGTTTACACGGGCGGGTTCTCGCCCCAGGATTCTGCAACGCCAGCGATGCGTTATCTGGCCACCGGAGAGCTGATTCCGGCCGTTCCCAATGGTGTGCTCGTGTGGCTGGTAATTGGCCTTGGGGCAGTGTTCCTGCTCAATCGCACAACCTTCGGACGCTCGATTTATGCGATCGGCAACCGTGAACGTGCAGCCTATCTTTCTGGCATCAGAACGCGGCGCATTGTCATGCTCACCTTTGTGCTCTCGGGCGCACTCTCCGCCTTCGGAGGCGTTCTGCTGGCTGGCTATGCCTCCAAGGCAGCGCAATCCATGGGGGACGCCTATCTGCTCCCCGCCATTGCCGCGGTGGTCCTTGGCGGTACACATGTGCTGGGCGGGAAGGGCTCCTATCTCGGCACCGTTGCCGGCGTCGTGCTGATCACGCTTCTACAGTCCATTCTGTCAGTGATGCAGATCGAAGAGGCGGGGCGCCAGTTGATCTTCGGCGCGGTTATTGTTGCAATGCTTCTTTTATACGGACGGCAGAAGGCCCTTTGAACGTCATAGCCGAGGTGAGGCGATGCACAAGCAGACCTTGAGAGCCGCCGTGCTGACATTGCTCCTGGCGGGCGGAACGTTCTTCGTGGCGTGCGGGCAGCAGGCCCTGGCCGCGCCCTCCTTCGATTGCAGCCGCGCCACCGCGGCCGATGAAGTGGCAATCTGTTCGGATCCTGAGCTTTCGAAGCTCGATTCGCTGATTGCCGACGCCTATCAGACCTACCAGCCCGATTATCAGCCAAAGGAAGAGGTGGGGCGGCTTCTCTTGCGGGACCGTGCCTCCTGCGGCAGCGACAAGCTTTGCATTGCGACTGCGCAGTGGAACGCGCTCCAGACCTTTGGCGGCGATGCCCCTTGGGCACAGGCGATGGCCGTTGACGGAATTGCCAAGAGGGCAGCACTCGCATCGGAGGATGCGTCAGCCTTTTCCAAGGAGCCACCCACCAAACCTGCAGAATGCCGCAAGACCCATATGATGGACATCACCACGCGTTTCGGCAATCCTCTGACCCCCGATAACACGGACCAGGGCATCTCGATTACATATGACAATGGCAGCTTCGTCTATTCGTACGAGCGCGGCCACGCTTTTGATGGAATCATATCAGGCCAGGCTGCCGTGCTGTGCCTGATCACGGTGCCCTACGATTGTCCGGCAGGCGATGTCAGAGGGCGTGTCTACTACACACTTAACCTTGCGACCAAGCGCAGTTGGGTTTCTTCCGATACAGAACATGGCTGCGGCGGGGCCTGATCCCGCCTTTGCAAATGAATCCGGGAGGCTGCCAGGACCTCGGCAGCCTCCCGAGACGCCATGGCCTCGCGAGCGGGATGGAGATGGGCGAGACCGGGCGTATCAGGCCTTGCAGGCCTTGGCGCCGGCCATTGCCTTCTCGGCATCTGATTCCGTCTTGTAATAGTGCTTGCCGACCAGCATCTTCGTGTCGGGTTTCACATTGACGACGTCACAGCCCGGACCTTTCGCCTTGAGCGAAACATAGTAATGCGTTGGCTTGGCTGGTGTGGTGGCGGAAGCGGTGGCCGCCGGCTTTGCGGCGGTGGTCGCAGCTGCGGCCGGCATGATGGCACCAAGGCTGACGAGCATGGCAAGGCCCAGAGTGGCGGAATTGATCTTCATTGGATATCTCCTGTTGCGACGTGTTCGGTTCCAAGATCGGGCTTAATGCCGAGCGCGTTCAGGACCTTCACATAGGCGCGGTTGCCTTGTGCGGTTTTCCCTTGGGAACAGAACTGCTGTGCCTCGGCCTCGAGTGATTTCTCCCGGGACGACAGCACGATGTGTTTTGATTTGACTGCCGCCGTCAACTGGGACTGGAACAGTGCGCATCTCTTCACACCCGGCTTCACCTCCACTGCCTGCAACGCATCGGTCTGTGCTGCAAACAGCATCGAGGCTGACAGGACGGCCAGTAAGTTCGCTCGCGTTTTCCTTATCATGAGCAGGTCACCGTTCGTCCGTCTGGAGAAATGTCTACCACTCGCTGCACGGCACAGGGTGTAACGTTTGACGTCAAATCATTGCATTTTGTTGCACGCCGCAGTGCCGTCAAGACGCCACAGTCCTTTGCTTCTTGGGCAGTGTCAGGAGCATACGGCACATGGCTTCCCGCATTCTTATCGTCGACGACGACCAGGACATCTGCTCACTGGTGAAAGCCTATCTCGAGCGATCAGAGTTCGAAGTCGAAGTTGCGCATGACGGGCGGATGGCCCAGTCCGCCATTGACCGATCGTCCTTCGACCTCGTGCTTCTGGACGTCATGCTTCCCGGCAAGAGCGGGCTGGAGCTGTGCCGCGATTTCAAGGCGGAACGCAATGTCCCGATCATCATGCTGACCGCCATGGGCCAGCTGGCGGACAAGGTGGCGGGCCTCGAACTCGGCGCTGACGATTATATCGTGAAGCCGTTCGAACCCCGTGAGCTTCTGGCGCGGGCGCGCGCCGCAGTGCGCCGGCGGCAGCTAGAGCGGGAAGGAGGAGACATGCCGCCGCCCGGCAACTTCGAACATGCAGGCCTCAAGGTCGATGTAACACTCCGCACGGTGTCAACACCCGGTGGCGCTGCTGTCGCCCTGACCTTCGCCGAATTTGAATTGCTGGCGCTCCTGCTGGGCAATGCCAATGTGCCGGTCTCCCGCCAGACCATCCTCCAAACGGTGTTTGGCAGGCAGGCGGGGCTCTACGACCGGAGTGCAGACGTGCTGTTGAGCAGGTTGCGGGGCAAGCTGGCGAAGGCTGGCGTCTGCCTCAACATCGAGAGTGTGAGAAGCGTTGGCTATCTGCTGGCAGGCGAGGTGAACCGATGGTGAAAACGCTTCTCAGGCCCGGGCCGGGCTGGCTCATCATCACCGTGGTGGTCGCCTTGTTCACGCTTGAAATCACTGCTCTGTCGGTCGCCACGCATGTGGTTGCGCAGAACAGCCGTGCGGCGGATCTACTGCGGTTGCTGGAACGGGTAGACGGCGCGATGCGCGCCATAAAACTGGCGCCCGCTGCGGATCGCCAGGCAACAGTGAAGCTCCTCGATCAACTGGCGCCCGGCGTTTCCCTTGGCAAGGCGCCTCTGGTGAACGACCCTGTGGCAAGCGATGACGAGCTCGCGGAGACGGAAGACATCCTGCTCAGCAGTGTTGCCGCACGGGGCGCTATTGAACTTCGCGTGGCCGAAGACAATAGCGGCGGCGGCACGCGGAACCCGATGTCCTCGATCAGCTCCCAGGATCCGGGGCCTGTTGAGACTGGACTCACGCGGCTCTCGTCGAGCTACGCCAGCAGCGGCCGCTTCATTGCATCGATCCAGCTGTCCGACGGCATGTGGCTGAACCTGAGTTCGCCCCGCGCTCCGCCGCCGCCCCTGCTCTCGCCAGACAGCCTGTTCTGGTATGTGGTGTTATCAGGGCTCGTCGTTGCGGCCTGCGTCTGGGCGGTTCGGCAGCTCACGGCTCCTTACCGTCAGCTCGAGAAAGCCGTGACCGACATCGGGCATGACTTGCGGGTCGCTCCAATCGACGAGACGGGCAGCAATCCGGCACGCGGGTTGATCCGGGCCATCAACACCATGCAGCAGCGGCTGAAGAACTACGTCTCCGATTATGAATATCTTGCGGTGGCGCTGGCCCATGACCTGCGAACGCCGTTGACACGCATCCGTCTGCGCTGCGAACTCATTCAGCAGGAGGCGGGGGAGAAGATCGTGTCCGATGTGCACGACATCGAGGAGATCGTGAACTCCGTGCTCGACTTTGCGCGCTCAGGCGTTGCACCGCCGGCAAATGAGACGGTGGACCTGCTGGCACTGGCCGAGGGCACGGCTGACGATTTTCCCGGCGTAGAGGTGGCGGAAGAAACAGAGGCCGTGCCGCTTCTGATCTCATCAGACAGTACGGGGCTGAAGCGCTGTCTCTATAATTTGATCCAGAACGCGCGGTGCTACGGAGACACGGTGCGCATCGTGCTGAAGCGTGAGCGGGAAGATGCGCTGATTCTGGTTGAGGATAACGGTCCCGGCATTCCCGCGCGTGACCTGCGCGAAGTCCTGCGGCCATTTTATCGTGGTGAAGGCTCACGCAATCGAGCTTCTGGCGGCATCGGGTTGGGGCTCGCGATCACCAACCGCATCGTGCAATCGCTCGGTGGGCAGCTTGAGCTTGAAAACAGGCTGGAGGGGGGGCTTCGCGCCATCATCCGGCTTCCACAGGGTAGCTTCGCTTAGGCCAGGTACCGGTTCAGCACATTCTTCGTAACCTGCTGCACCATCGCGTCGTTGCGCGTAAGACCGATGATCCAGTCGCTCGAACCCGCATGAAAGATTTCACCCCGGCCGCTGGAGAAATTGACGATCATTCCGCAGCCGCGTTTTGTCTGCTCGATCGCCTCTGCATCCATTCTCCCGGTGAGAACCGAGGCAACATATTCTCCATCCTCTGTTCCGAGGAAGCTGCGTCCCGGCCGAATGGTCGCGCCCTCTTCAACGGTTGCGGCAAGGCCGAGGGCAAGGATCTGAATGTTTTCAGGGGCTTGAGCGGTGTCCGCGGGGTATGGCAGTCCACCGCGGATCTCATAGGGAAGGCCATCGACTTCATAACCGAAGATCCGGGACGCGCCGCCCAGTATGTCGCCATAATATAGGCCCGTGTTTTCGAAGGCCCAATGCTCCGGCCGGTAAACCGGAAATCCCTTCGCGCCTCGCGGCGAGCAGCCGGACCAGCTGGCGTAAAGCCCGTGCGTGGCATTGAGGCCGAAGGTCGCGGCGCCCGGGCGCCCAATCTCGTGCGCCTCCCATGATTCGGTCACGCGGTTGCGCGGGCCGGACGCCATGAAAGGGTCTTCCGCGCGGGCGATGTACTTGTAGCAGGTCTGGGTGCGGCCCTCATCAGAGAGTCGGATCTGCCACATGAAGTTACCGGCAAAGCGCGCGATTCTTCCGCCTTGGCGGACATAGGCATCAATCGCGTCTCGCATCTCCCAGGACCAGTATTCATCATGCCCGACAAGGGCAACACAGCCATAACCCTCGATCAGATCTGGGTGATAATGCAGGTCCGTCTGGCTGATGATGTCGAGCGCATAGCCCTGGGCCTCTGCCCAGGTTACGAAGTGGCGTTCAAAACTGGCCCAGCCTGAGGACATGTATTTCTTGGAATAGCCATTGGCAAAGGCCCATTCCATATGCGGGTAGCGTGGCTCGGAATTGATCGGCGGATCATCCAGCAGCACAGCGCGCGGTGCATCTGCGGGAAGCGAGACGAAGCCCTTGGCAAGCGGCCTGAGCAAGCTGAGCGTTGGCGAAAAGCGATCTCCTTTGGGGCCGCAGTAGCCCTGATAATGATTGGAGCCGCCCCAATCATTATAGGCTGTCCAGGTGGCTGTCGCCGCGATCAGAAGCAGGCGGCCACGCTTGTCACGTACCCGTGCCGGCCGGACGAGGAACATATGGTCGTGCACGTCGCCGCCTGCGCGGGTGCGGAGGATGTAGCCGCCGGATGCCCAGTCCTGCGAGACTGGAATTTCAATCGACACAGGCCAGCCGCAGCCGGTGACGGAGCAATCATCCGGCGTCTCGCGCCAATGACCCGGCAGGCCATCGCGAGCAAATACCGTATGGGGGGTGAGGCCATCATGTATGACCTCCAGGGCATAGCTCTTCGCATTGGTGCAGACGCTGACCCGAACCAGTTCACCCGGCGCGTACGACAATCGGTCGGAATAACTCCAGATCCGAAGGCCGAGGGGCGGCGCGTGCAAGGGACGCTCGGCATAATTGCCGAGAACAGCTTCGCGGACCCAGGCTTCGTCTCGTTCGCTCATGTGTTCCATCCCTCAGCGCAGCTCGCTGGCGAGAGCCCGGAAAAGCGCCAGCGTCAGACGGTCAGCCCCATCATCGGCGGGAATCGGTTGCGAAGACTGTTTCACCGCAACCATCCCCGCCTCCTGATCGACATAGATCCACTGGCCGTGAATGCCGATGGCGCAAAGAACGTTGGAAGACCGCTCCGGCACATACCATTTGGAGCGATACCGCCCTTCGGGGAACAGTGCTGCCATGTCACCACGTGACCAAGCGGCGGGGTCACCATTGTGGAGGATGTCGTCCACCCAGGAGTCCGGCAGGATTGACTTGCCGTTGAAGCGGCCCCTGCCCCGCATCATTTCACCGATGCGGGCGAGATCGGCGAGGCTCGTGCAGATTCCCCCCGCAGTGCGCGGAGCGCCATGGCGGTCCACCGTGATCAAGCCATCCTGCGCCATCCCCATGGGCTGCCACAGATGACGGGAGAGCAGGCTTGCGACACGCTCACCCGCTGCACGCTCAATGATCCAGCCCAAGAGGTCCGAGTTGGGAGACACATAATGGAAGCGGCCTCCATGCGCATGCGGCCCCTTGGGGAGGCTGGAGACGAAGGCGTTGAGGCCATCAGCGCTGGCCATTCCACCTGGCGGGTTCCAGCCCATGGCAACACGATAGCGCGCAACGTCGCCATCGGGATCGAGATAATCCTCCACGAACCGAATGCTCACCGTCATGTCCAGAACCTGGCGCACGGTTGCATCACCATAGGCGGAGCCTTTGGCTTCCGGCACGTAGGAGGTCACGGGGGCTTCGGTATCGAGCAGCCCTTGCCCCACGAGAATTCCTGCCAGCGTAGCGGTGATGGATTTCGAGACCGAAAAGACAATGTGCCGGGTCTCCCGCATCTGGGCGATGTAGCGCTCAGCCACCACCGCACCGTCCTTCAGGAGGAGAAATCCGTCCGTGTTCGTCTCGTCCAGCACGGTCTGTGCGGTCAGGCGCTGTCCATTCCAATCGACTTGCAGCTTTTTCAGGTCGAGCATCGGCCCCGATGGGAGAGCCGATGGAGATTCCGCCGTGGGAATGGGCACCGTCGGGATCAGTTCCTCGATATGAGTGAAGCCCCAGATATTCCAAGGGTGCTGGCGCCAGTTGGTGAGGTCGGCTTGGGAGGGAGTCGTGCTCATCTCCAGAGAATAGCACGGTGAAACGCCGGGACTGCCAGTCCAGCTATCGATCCGGTGCAGGGGAAGGCCCCGCCCGGGGCATGAACCACGGCTTGCAGTTTCCAAAACATTTGCGTATTCACTAACACAAATGTCTAGGTTGTAGGATCATGCCGAAATCCATCCACGTCACGCCCGAAGAATTTCACCGTCCTGGCCAGCTGAACTTTCCGCGCATTCCGCTTCACGCTTACACAAAGCCCTTTGCCGAGGAGCGTGTGGCACGCGGAGACAGGCAACTGACGGACGTGTTGCGGCACATGATGATCGTGCGCGAATTCGAGACCATGCTCGGTTCCTTCAAGGCCAAGGGCAGCTATCAGGGAATTTCCTACCTTTATAAGGGCCCGGCGCATCTCTCGCTCGGTCAGGAAGGGGCGGCGGTGGGTGCTGCGCTGGGGTTGGCAGCGGATGACCATGTTTTCGGCAGCCACCGCAGCCATGGTGAGTTCATTGCCAAGGGGCTGTCGGCAATTGCGCTTCTCTCTCCATCCGGACTTCAGGCGATCATGGAGGCCCATCAGGGGGGCGCATTACTCCGGACGGTGGAAAGACATCTTCCATCCTCCAACGCGACGAGCCTCGCGGAGAATTTCCTTCTGTTCGGGCTACTTGCAGAAATCTTCATGAAGGCCAACGGTTTCAACGGCGGCATGGGCGGCTCCATGCACGCCTTCTTCACGCCCTTCGGCGCCTACCCGAACAATGCGATCGTCGGCGCATCGGCAGGCATTGCCACGGGAGCGGCGCTCCGAAAGAAGCTCGCTGGAACAAACTCGATTGCGGTTTCCATGAGCGGAGATGGTTCCACCGGCTGCGGGCCGGTGTTCGAAGCGATGAATTTTGCCTCCATGGCACAATACAGGACGCTATGGACCGACGCCCGCAAGGGCGGGCTGCCCGTGCTATTCTTCTTCTCCAATAATTTCTATGCGATGGGCGGCCAGACCATTGGCGAGACCATGGGCTGGGACAGACTCTCGCGCATTGGCGCGGCCATCAACCCGCAGGCCATGCATGCCGAAACGGTGGATGGCACCAACCCGCTTGCCGTTGCCGAGGCTGTGGCGCGGAAACGCGAGCTGCTGCTCAATGGCGAAGGCCCCGCGCTGCTCGATGTCGAATGCTATCGCTCCGGTGGCCATTCGACCACGGATGCCAATGCTTATCGCACGCGGGAAGAACTTGCCGCGTGGGACGCACATGATCCGATCGCCAAGTTCGCCGCCCGGCTGATCGAGGCCGGGGTCATGGATGCAGACGCTGTCACCGCGCTGGGCGAGAGCGTCACCGCAAGCATCGCAGCGGTGACGCGCGCCGCCGTCGACCCTATTGCGGCACCTCCTGTCAACATTCATGCCAACCCGGCACTGATTGGCCAGTTGATGTTCTCGCATGTGGAGAGTCCAGTCCCTGATGGCGAGGCGAAGCTCCTTGCTGCACCTGAAACATCGGCGCGCATCAGGCAGGACGCGAAGAAGGCGCGCTCCGGAAAGAGCGATGGTGGCGAGAAGCTTTCTGCCATGCGTGCCATCACCTATCGCGATGCACTGTTCGAAGCCATCCTGCATCACATGATCCACGACGAGCGCCTGATCGCCTATGGCGAGGAGTGCCGTGAGTGGGGCGGCGCATTTGGCGTCTATCGCGGGCTCTCCGACATCCTGCCCTATGAGCGTTTGTTCAATTCCCCCATTTCGGAAGCGGCCATTGTCGCCACGGCAATAGGCCATGCGATGGAAGGCGGGCGCACGCTGGTCGAACTCATGTATGGCGACTTCATCGGCCGGGCCGGTGACGAGATTTTCAACCAGATGGCAAAATGGCATGCGATGTCCGCCGGCATTCTGAGATTGCCGGTGGTGCTGCGGTGTTCCGTCGGCAGCAAATATGGAGCGCAGCATTCACAGGATTGGACGGCCCTTGTCGCGCACATGCCTGGCCTCAAAGTTCTCTATCCCGCAACGCCCTATGATGCGAAGGGGCTTATGGCGTCTGCCCTCTCCAGCGAGGACCCTGTAGTCTTCTTTGAAAGTCAGCGCCTTTATGACACGGTCGAGACTCTCAGACCCGATGGCGTGCCGCCAGACTATTACCGAATTCCCATGGGCGAGCCCGACGTCAAGCGCCAGGGCCAGCATGCGACGGTCCTCACGATTGGTCCTTCCTTGTTTCCGGCACTTGCCGCGGCAGCGGAACTCGAGGAGACACATGGGCTGTCGCTCGAGGTGATTGATGCGCGGTCGCTGGTGCCCTTCAACTACGATCCCGTCGTGCAATCCGTTACCAAGACGGGGCATCTCCTGATTGTCAGCGAGGCTTCTGAACGTGGCTCGTTTGCGATGACGCTCGCGTCCAACATCGGGCGTTTTGCCTTTGGCAGCCTCAAATCCGCGCCCCGCGTGCTCGGTGCTCCCAACTGGATCGTGCCCGGTGCCGAAATGGAGACGACCTATTTCCCGCAGAGCCACGACATCATTGAGATTGTCACGTCTCATATGTATCCGGCCAAGCCCAGCAACCAGCGCGGCATACGGAACTGGGACGACCGCGATCTCGCCCGCAAGGGGCTTTGATTCAAGGAGAACAACACATGAGAACCCCCGTCATCATGCCGCAGCTCGGTAATGAAATCGAAGAGGCGCAGATTGACTCCTGGGCGAAGAGCGCAGGCGACCGCGTGGAAAGGGGCGAGATGCTGCTGACCATCACCACGCCCAAGCTGACGATGGAACTGGAGGCACCTGCCTCAGGCACATTGTCGGAAATCCTCGTGCCCGCCGATGAGGTTGCCAGCGCCGGTGCGACCCTCGCGTTCATCGACGAAGATTGATGAGCGGTATAGCGTTCAAGACGGGTGGTGGTGAGGGTCCGGATCTCGTGCTGATCCACGGGTTTGGATCCGACCGCCTGTCATGGATCGGCAACACGCCCGCGCTGATGCAGGTGGCGCGCGTTCATGCCCTTGATCTGCCAGGCCACGGCGACTCACTTGATGTGGATTGCGGCGATGCCAGTCCGGCGGCACTGGCCGTTCAAGTCTCCCGCGTGCTCGCAGAAAACAGCATTGCCCGTGCGCATCTTGTTGGCCATTCACTCGGCGGCGGCATTGCGATGCTTATGGCAGCGAAACATCCCGAGCGGGTGGCGTCCCTCACGCTCATCGCAGCTGCCGGTCTGGGCACCGGCATCGATCATGCATTCCTCACCCGCTTTCCCGGGCTCTCGGAAATCGATGAAACAACGGGCCTTCTTCACCGCTTGGTCGTGCGGCCCCAACTCATCAACCGGCTGACTGTGCAGCGGGTCATCGAACAGCTTGCGAGACCAGGTGCGCGAGACGCGCTCAGCCGCATTGCGGCAGGCATCATTGCGACCGAAGCGCAGCTTTCGGAGACGGCGCAGCAAATCGCCCTTTTGGATGTTCCCCGCCTTGTTGTTTTTGGCACGGAAGACCGCATCAATCCTCCGGATTTGGCTGCAATTAACCGCTTTGGCGGCACGTCACTGCTCATACCGTCTGCGGGGCACTTGCCGCACATCGAAGCTGCAGCGCAGGTGAACCGCGCCGTTGCCACACTTCTTTCCGGCACAGCTCACTGATGGCAAAACTCCGGCGCGCAGCAACGGCAGCCTTTGCGGACGATACCGCCCTCAGGCTGCGCGCAGCCTGGCTCTATCACGGCTTTGGACTGACCCAGTCGCAGGTGGCTGACCAGCTGGGGCTCGGCCGATCCACAGTCATCCGCTTGCTGGAGGAAGCGCGCCAGCGCGGCGAAGTGAAGATCACGATTGGCGGGACACGAGACACCCGCACCGAGCTTGCGATCAAGCTTGAACGCGCTCTTGGACTTGACGAGGCGGTGGTTGTGCCAGCGCCCGCAGCCGAGGACGACACGCGGCGTTCCGTGGGCCTGGCGCTCGGCGCCTTTCTTGCGGAGACGGTGATTGACGGCATGAGCATCGGCGTTGGCTGGGGCCGCACGCTCACGGCAGCGCTCGACAGTTTCAACCCGCCAAAGCGGAGCGGTGTGCGGGTGATGTCCTTGATGGGCGGCGCTGTTGAAACCCAATTCGCCAATCCATTTGAATTCGCCTGGCGTCTCGCCAGTGCGCTGCAGGCCGAGTGCTTCCTCTTTCCTGCGCCACTCGTTGTCGACAGTGCGGAGACCAAGCGCCGGCTGATCGAGGATTGTGGCCTCGGCCGTCTGACTGACATGGCAGCAACGCTCGATCTCGCGGTGGTCAGTGCAGGTGATATTTCGGCTGATCATGGTTCGCTCGTCCGGCATTTCATCTCGAGTGGGGACATATCCGAGCTGCAGGGAATGGGATGTGTGGCCGACGTGATGTGCAATTTTGTTGATGCCCATGGAGTGCCGGTGCCGCACCCGATCAATGCACGCAGCATGTCCGTCGGCATCGGCACCCTGAAAGCTGCGCGTCATAAAGTGCTGGCGAGTGGCGGCCGGTCCCGTGCGGCGGCCATTCTGGCGATAGTCCGTAGCATTGAATGCAACACGCTGATTACCGATGAACATGCCGCACAGGCGCTCCTGCGGCTTGCCGCCAGCTGATTGCCTCAACAGCGCCTGTTTCGAACGGCCTCGAGAGAGCAGCGCACCAGCCACGCCGCGACGGCAGACATTGCCTTCCGCAGTTTTTGGAAGATGCGCTCACCGTGCGAAACGGAACTTTGCGCCCACAGCTTTGTTCTTCGATTCGGCGTCCTGCCGGCTCTCCGGTTGCATTCATCGGAGTTATGCCACCTGAAGGAAGGACTGGGCGAGTGGAAACAGCATTGACAACCGGCCGTGCCAACGTCATCGGCCGACCCGTCACGAAGCGCCCGCTCGAACACTGCCTTACGGCCCTCAGCCGTGAGACTCCCGGCACCCGCCTCAAGCAAGACCCGGAGCAGGGTTGCTGTTCCGAGGTCATTGACCGATTCAGCGATATCCAGAACCAGCGGTCTACCGCGTTCTCGGCTCTCGAAGCGGAGTGCGGCCATGGATGAGAGTCTGAACGGCAGCCGCATTCTCCTCACCACCGATGCCGTTGGCGGCGTTTGGACCTACTCGCTTGATCTCGCGCGTGAGCTCTGCGGTTCAGGATTGGAGGTACACCTTGCCGTGATTGGGCCTGCTCCATCTGAACAGATGGCCGAAGCCGCCAGGCGTATCGAGACACTTCTGATAATCCCCACCGAGTTGCCGCTTGATTGGCTGGCTCATCGGCCGGAGCAGATCATCGAAGCCGGGCACCTGATCGCCCGGCTGGCTGCGGAAAACGACTGCAGCATTGTTCAGCTTCATGCGCCTGCGCTTGCGGCGGCGGGTGCATACACAATGCCGGTTATCTCTGTTCATCATTCCTGCCTCGCCACGTGGTGGAGGGCCGTTCACCCTGGCAAGGCGATGCCATCTGATTTCCGCTGGCGGAGCGAGCAGCTTGCCAAGGGTCTTGCCATCAGTGATGCCGTGGTGGCACCGACGACGGCCCACGCCTATGCCGTGGCAGAGGCCTATGAGCTCACGTCCCCGCCCTTGGTGGTCCGCAATGGGCGCTGTATCGCAGAACCCGGCGAAACGGACGATGCATCTCGACGTGCGCCGTTCGTTCTGACGTCTGGCCGGATTTGGGATGCGGCTAAGAACGTTGCGATGCTTGATCGTGCAGCCCGGCTGCTCGGTGTCCCCATTTATGCTGCAGGTTCCACCGTTGGGCCTGAAGGCGAAGAGCAGAGCTTACCATCTCTGCGCCTGCTCGGCAGCCTTGACCAGGATGCCATGCGGCTGTGGCTTTCCCAGGCGCCGATCTATGCCTCCGCTGCTGTCTATGAGCCCTTTGGGTTGGGAGTCCTCGAAGCAGCAATGGCGGGGTGCGCGCTGGTTCTCTCGGACATACCAGTGTTTCGTGAACTGTGGGCTGGTGCGTGCCTGTTTGTGCCGCCTGATGATGAGCATGCATTCGCAGACGAAGTCCAGCGCCTGCTCGCAGACCCACGCCTCCTGCAGCGCTTGTCTGAGCGCGCACGGCGGCGGGCGCGGCTTTTCACGCCCTCAAGCACCGCGCGGGAGATGATGCGGCTCTACGCCAACCACATCGCGCTCCATCGTATCGGGCGCGGGGTGGCCGCATGAAAACTGTCTCTTTCACCCACGCGCTCACCTCATGCCGAAATGAGCAGACGCGAATTGTCAGGCCACCGCGTGCAGAACAGCTGGGCGCTGCCCGCGTGAGGACCTGCGTTCAGGCCAGAGGCGGCCATCCGGCACAAGAGGCTCCAGCGTGTTCAGGCGCGTGAGTTCGGCAACATAGGCTGCGGGCAGAATTGTTTTCCCCTCTGCACCCTCAATGAGGTGTACGCCGATCTCTTCATAGATGGCGAGATTGGAGAGGTTCGGCACCGGCAGATCGCCCGCGCGGAATTCTTCCCACATCTGGTCATAGAGCCCTTCGAGGCCGCTGACGATCTTCGGCTCGTCGAACAGCAGGCAAGTATCACGGTTGGTCCGCAGCCGTTTGCGAAGGTCCCCGGCAGTTCCGGGCGCGGAGGCGATGGCGATGGCCCTGCCCACATAATCTTCGATATTGGTGCAGACGAGATCATGCATTCCGGCCGATTTTACAAGCCCGGCGCAGACGCGCGCGGCGAAACCCTTGCCTTCCAGCGTCAGCACTGGGGTTCCCATCCACATCGCATCCGCTGCGGTCGTGTGCGCGCCATAGGGGAAAGTATCCAGGAACAGATCGGCCAGCGGATAGCGTGCCAGATGCTGCGGATTGGGACGTTTCGGCGCAAAGCAGAGACGGGCCGGCGCGATGCCTGCCGCCGCCGCCATCTGCCGGAGCCTGGCGTTGGTCTCAACCGATGAGTCGAGCAGCCACAACACGCTTCCATCCGTCGCTGCAAGAATGCGCATCCAGGCTTGGAAGACCGGGGCCGTTATCTTCTGCGTGCCGTTCAGGCAGCAGAACACGAAGCCCGCCGCGGGGAGACCCTCGTCGCTGCGCTTCGGCGGCTCGGCAGCGATGGGGCGCTTCCTGTCATTCGGCTGGTAGCACGGAAGCCTGAGGACTTTCTCGCTGAAATGAATTTCGCTTCCCGCCGGCGCCACATTGCCATCGGCGATGATGTAGTGATGATAGGGGGTGCCCATGGTGCCGGGATAGCCGAACCAATTGGCCTGGATGGGCGCCGGACGCCTGGCGAATACCGCCGTGCGCGCGTCGCGCGTATAGCCGTTGACGTCCACCAGAATGTCAATGCCATCGGCGGCGATGCGCGCGGCAGCAGCATCGTCTGTCATGGTGGAGATATCGGTCCAATGGCCGACAGCCGAGCGGATGCGGGATTTGGTATCATCTTCACGCGAAATACCGCAGTAATAGGCGTGGATATCGAACCGGCTGCGGTCATGCAGTTCCATGACCTCCGAGATGCCAAATCCCACGGCATGCTCACGAAGGTCGGACGAGACATACCCGATCTTGAGGCGCTTCGGCCGATCGGCCATCCGCGCGCCGTGATCGAATGAGAGCTCTTTCGGCATTGAGATGCTCTGCCGGGCGTAGCTTGCCGCGCGCGCCAGCTGGAACATCGGATCGTCGTACATGACGGCCGTCGACAGAGGCGAGATGCTGGCCAGCAGACGGCGGGCCTCAACGCCGTCCCACCCTGTTACCACCGGCCATTTGCACTGCTTCTGGCGGAGCGCGATCCAGTGCTGCACCGCCTGCGACTGATCGGGGGAAAGGTCGACGGCCTGGCGCAGCGCATCCTCGGCTGCGGCATCAGCATGGTTGAATTCGAGAACCCGGCCCAATTGATGAAGCGCCATCAGCTTGTAGCGGAGCGTGGGACCGTTGATGGCGGGCAGCCTGTTAACGAGTGCCAGCCACTGGTTCACGGCGCCCGTGGTTTCGCCCAGGTCTTCAAGAGCGCGCCCCAGGTTGATGTAGGAGGGGTGGAAGTCAGGGTTGATGCGGAGTGCATCCCTCAGCGCATTGACGGCACCGAAGGCATCCCCGCTCCGCTGCGCCACCACGGCCATGTTGAAATGGGCGGCGGCAAGATTTGGATCCTCGGGGTTGAGCGCGATCCAGCGCTTGTAAAGCTCAGCGGCTGCGGCTGCGTTGCGGGTTTTCTCAAGGGTGTCAGCTTCATGGAACAGGTCTGAGATCGAAAGCATCAAGGCGTTGTGCACTCCAGGATCAGCTGTTGCTGGCGATAATGAGAGCTTCAACCTGACCGGCATTCATCAAGCCGATCTGGGTGGCGGAGAAGGCATTGGCCTGTGTGCTCGAGAGAGCGGAAATCTGACTCGTGGTGATGCCAGAAATCGAGGATGCGGCCAGTGATGGGATGCCCGTTGTCTCGCTCAGGGAGGAGAAGTTCGTGGTGCTCAGTGCGGCCAACTGTGCGGACGTCAGCGCGCCGGCCTGTGTGCTGGTGAGTGCCGAGAAGACATCCGTCCCGAGGCTATCGAGTGCCCCCGGCGTGATCGACCGGAACTGCGCAGCGTCCAGTGTTCCGATCTGAGTTGTCGTCAGGCGGTCGAGCGCGGTGGAGGTGAGCGCGCCGACCTGCACGGTGGAGAGAGAAGATGCCGTGAGTGCCGTGAGCTGTGCCGTATCCAGCGCGTTGAGCTGTGTTGAGGTGAAGCCGCGCACCTGAGTGGTATTGAGCAGGCCGATCTGCGTGTCGGAGAAGTCGGCGACCTCGGTGGTGGCAAGCGCGCCGAGCTGCGTCGCGGTGACGGCTGCAAGCTGGGTGGTGCTCCAGGCCTGTACGTCCGAAGAGACGAAGGCCGAAAGTCCACCTGCCGACAGCGCACCGATCTGCGCGGAGGACAGCGATCGCACCTGGGTGCTGGACAGGTTTCCGGCTGCCGTCGAGTCGAGGCCTGACACCTGCTGGGTGGAGAGAGATGCCACATCGAGGGCCTGGAGATAGCTGGTGTCGACGGCGTTGAGCTGCGCGGCAGCAAGCCCGCGGAGCTGCGTGCTGGAGAGGCTTGCGAACTGCGTGGTGGAGAAGTCTTCGAGTTCGGCCGCGTCGATGCCGACGAGCTGCTGGGAGGTGATCGCTGCCAGCTGGGTGGTGGACCAGCCCTGCACTTCGGTGGAGCTCAGGGCGGCAATGCCCGAAGAGGACAGAACCGCAATCTGCGCCGTGGTGAGGGCCTGCGCCTGTGTGGTGGAGAGCGCGTCAATGGCCGTGGCGTTCATGCCGCGGACCTGTGCAGTGGAAAGGTCAGCCACGTTCAGGGCATTGAGCTGCGTGGTGCCCAGATTGTTCAGCTGGCTGGAGGAAAGGCCCCGGACCTGTGTGGAGGTGAGCTGCCCAAGCTGCGTATCCGAGAAATTGGCGATGGCCGTCGTCGTCAGCTGCGAGAGCTGGCGGGTGGTGATGGCGCCGAGCTGGGTGGTGCTCCACGCCTGCAAGTCCGCGGAGTCGAGCGCCGCAAGGCCTGTCGCCGTCATCGCTGTCACCTGGGTCACCGTGAAGGCGCGCGCTTGCGTCGAGGTCAGGTTGTCGATGGCGGTGGAGTTGAGGCCCGCCACCTGCGTGCCGGAGAGATTGGTGATGGTCAGGGCGTTGAGCTGGGCCGTTGCGAGATTGTTGAGCTGGCTGGAGGTCAGGCCGCGCAGCTGCGTCGAGGTGAGCTGGCTCAGCTGTGTATCAGAGAAATCCGCGAGGGCCGTGGTCGAGAGCCCTGAGAGCTGCTGCGAGCTCACCGCGCTGAGCTGGGTTGTCGACCAGCCCTGGACTTCGGTGGAACTCAGCGCCTCGAGGCCACCGGCGGTCAGTGCACCAATCTGCTGCGTTCCGAGGGACTGGGCCTGGGTCGTCGTCAGCGCATCGATGGCGGTCGAATTCATGCCGCGGATCTGGCTTACAGACAGGTCGGTGGCGTTCAGTGCATTGAGCTGTGTGGAGGCGAGGTTGTTGAGCTGACTCGTCGTCAGGCCCCTCACTTGCGTTGAGGTGAGCTGCCCGAGCTGCGTGTCGGAGAAGTCCGCGATCGCCATGGTGCTCAGCGCTGCAAGCTGAAGCGAGGTCACGGCAGCAAGCTGCGTCGTGGACCATCCCTGAACTTCCGTCGAGGTCAACGCATCGAGGCCGACTGCGGAAAGTCCGCCAATCTGGCCTGTGGTGAGTGCCTGCGCCTGCGTGGTCGTCAGCGCATCCATGGCCGTGGCGTTCATGCCGCGAATCTGGCTGACCGTGAGGTTGGTCACGTCGAGGGCGTTGAGCTGCGTGGTGGCGAGATTGTTGAGCTGGTTCGTGGTCAGACCGCGAAGCTGCGTGGAATTGAGCTGGCCGAGCTGTGTGTCGGAGAAGTCGGCGATGCCGGTGGTGGTGAGGCCTGCGAGCTGCTGTGAGGTAACGGCGGCAAGCTGGGTGGTCGACCAGCCCTGAATTTCGGTCGAGCTCAGCGCTTCGAGTCCGGCGGGCGAGAGAACGGCAATCTGCGCGGCGGTAAGTGACTGCGCCTGAGTGGTGGAGAGGGCGTCAATGGCCGTGCCCGTCATTCCACGGATCTGCGTGGCGGAGAGGTCGGCCACATTCAGCGCATTGAGTTGCGTCGTGGCCAGATTGTTCAGCTGGCTGGTGGTGAGACCTCTCAACTGTGTGGAGGAGAGCTGGCCCAGCTGGGTGTCAGAGAAGTCCGCGAGCCCGGTGGTGGTGAGGCCAGCTAGCTGGCGGGAGGTGAGTGCCGAGAGCTGCGTTGTGCTCCAGCCCTGAACATCGCTCGATTCGAGCGCTTCCACCGCATAAGCCTGAAGCAGTCCGATCTGGCCAGTCGTCAGTGCTCCGGCCTGCGTTTCCGAGAGTGCCGTGATGGTATCGGCGATGAGGCCCTTGATTGCCGCGGTCGATATGGCCTGCACCTGGCCCGTGTCGAGCGCGGTGAGGTCGGTTGTCTCCATCGCGTTGATTTGCGTGGCGGTGAGGGCGGAGACCTGCGTGGTTGAAAGCGCGTGGACATCTGTGGTCGACAGCTGCCGGATCGCCGTTGTCGTGAGCGTGGCGATCTGCCGGGTGGTAAGCGATGAAACGATCGACATCAGACGGGCTCCCGCTTGAGAGCGCGGGGGCGCCCTCAAATCAACCTCACGATCCTGTGTGTGACATTGACGCCAAAACCCTGCGCGAGCCTTGCCCGCGCTGAAAGTTATGGGTGTGGCGTGGTCTGCGGCGGCATATTGCCTGCGAGCCGTCATAGCTCACCATCCGCAGAGTATGACTCTACGTCGGCATGTCTGAAGGATCGGTTAAGACCGTGGCGGCCCGGACTTAGACGTCGAGATTGGCAACGCTCAACGCATTTTCGCGAATGAAGTCACGGCGGGGTTCCACGACGTCGCCCATCAGCTTGGTGAAGATATCGTCGGCCTCGTCCAGTTCGGACACCTTCACACGGAGCAGGGTGCGGACGTTGGGGTCGAGGGTTGTCTCCCACAATTGATTGGGGTTCATTTCGCCCAGGCCCTTGTAGCGCTGCATGGTGATGCCCTTGCGGCCGAAAGCGAAGATCGCGTCCAGCAGCGACGTGGGGCCATAGATCACCGTCTCGCCATCCTTGCGGCGGAGCTTGGCGGGCCGTGCATAGATTTCCTGAAGGTGGCTGGCACGGCGGTCGAGGCGAAGTGCATCGGCGGAGCCGATCAGCTTGCCATCCAGCGTCCAGGCTTCCTTCACGCCGCGCACCTCGCGGGTAAAACTCAAGCCACCATCCGCGGTTGGCTCACCTGCCCACCCGCGCTCGGTTTCCTCCGCGATGACGTCAAGGCGGCGGGCGATGTTCTCGGCAGCAGCGGCAGCCTGCTCGCTGCTCGAAAGCACTTCCGGATTCAGCACACCTGCAATCGCCGCCTGCTCGATGAGCGGACGGGGATAGCGTGAATGCAATGCGTCAAGGGCTGCACGGATCGAGAGCGCCTCTTCGACGATCGTGCGAAGATCGGCGCCTGCGCGCTCAGTGCCATCTGCAAGCACCAGAGTCGTGCTCTCGAGGCCTGTATCCACAAGATAGGTTTCGAGCGCCTTGGAGTCTTTCAGATACTGCTCGGAGGAGCCGCGCTTCACCTTGTAGAGCGGAGGCTGCGCGATATAGAGGTGACCGCGCTCGATCACCTCCGGCATCTGGCGGTAGAAGAAGGTGAGAAGCAGCGTGCGGATATGGGCACCATCCACGTCGGCGTCCGTCATGATGATGATCTTGTGGTAGCGCAGCTTGTCCGCGTTGAACTCCTCACGGCCGATGCCGGCACCAAGTGCAGTGATCAGCGTTCCAATTTCGGCTGATGACAGCATCTTGTCGAAGCGCGCGCGCTCCACATTCAGGATCTTGCCGCGCAGGGGCAACACAGCCTGGTTCTCCCGGTGGCGCGCCTGCTTGGCGGAGCCGCCGGCCGAGTCGCCCTCGACGATGAACAATTCGGATTTGGAAGGGTCACGCTCCTGGCAGTCGGCAAGCTTGCCGGGAAGGGAGGAGATATCGAGCGCGCCCTTGCGCCGGGTGAGTTCACGCGCCTTCCTTGCGGCCTCGCGCGCGGCAGCGGCTTCCACCACCTTGGACACGATGGAGCGCGCCTCCGCGGGGTGTTCCTCGAACCAGGCACTCAGCTGCTCATTCACCAGGTTCTCGACCACCGGCCGCACTTCGGAGGAGACCAGCTTGTCCTTCGTCTGGGATGAAAACTTGGGATCGGGCACTTTGACGGAGAGGACGCAGGTCAATGCCTCTCGCGCATCATCGCCTGTCAGCTGCACCTTCTCCTTCTTGGCGATGCCGCTGTCATTGGCATAGTTGTTGACGACGCGGGTGAGCGCGCCACGGAAGCCCGCAAGATGGGTGCCGCCGTCCCGCTGCGGAATGTTGTTGGTAAAGCACAGGACGTTCTCGTGGTAGCTGTCATTCCACCACAAAGCGCAGTCGATGGTGATGCCATCCTTCTCGCCATGGATCATGATGGGCTGGGGCAGAACCGCCTGCTTCGTGCGGTCAAGGTAGCGCACGAAAGCCGCGATGCCGCCCTCATAGAACAGTTCGACAATCTTCTCTTCGACGCTGCGGTTGTCGGTGAGGATGATGCGCACACCGGAATTGAGGAAGGCGAGCTCTCGCAGGCGGTGTTCGAGCGTGGGCAGATCGAACTCCACCTTGGTGAATGTTTCGGTCGACGGCAGGAAGGTCACTTCCGTGCCGCGCTTGTCGGGTGCGTCACCCACCACTTTCAGCGGTGCATCGGGCTCGCCGTGGGTGAAGCTCATGAAATGCTCCTTGCCATCGCGGAAGATGGTGAGCTTGAGCTTGGTCGACAGCGCATTGACGACGGAGACGCCGACGCCATGAAGGCCGCCCGAAACCTTGTAGGAATTCTGGTCGAACTTACCACCCGCGTGAAGCTGGGTCATGATGACCTCAGCCGCCGAGACGCCTTCGCTCTTGTGGATATCCGTGGGGATGCCACGTCCATTGTCGGTGACGGTGCAGGAGCCGTCTGCATTGAGCGTGACGGTCACGCGCGTGGCGTGTCCGGCGAGGGCCTCGTCAATGGCGTTGTCCACCACCTCATAGACCATGTGATGGAGACCCGAGCCATCGTCGGTATCGCCGATATACATGCCGGGGCGCTTGCGCACCGCGTCGAGGCCCTTCAGGACCTTGATCGAATCGGCGCCGTATTCGCCATTGCCATTGCCGTTGCCGGTGTTCTCGGTCTCTGACATCAGTCTTCCATCACCTTGCTGACGTGCCCGCCTTCCACCTGGAAAACGGTGCCCGCTTCACCAATCGATTCGAACAGCTGGGCGTCTGTTCCCGTCATCCAGCTCTGGGAGCCCAAGGCTGCCAGCGCTTCCAGCAAACTCTTCCGCCGCGCCCGGTCCAGATGGGCCGCCACCTCGTCCAGAAGCAGGATGGGCGGAACCCCCGCTCCCTGCTTCACTGCCCGTGCCTGGGCCAGCACGAGGCCAATCAGCAGTGCCTTTTGCTCCCCCGTGGAGCATTGCGAGGCTGCCATGTCCTTCGGCCCATGAACCACGCTGAAATCGCTCCGGTGAGGGCCCCTGAGGGTGCGCCCTGCCGCCCGGTCGATCCCGCGCGAATCGTGGAGAATTCTACGATACTCGTCCTCAACTTGCACCGCTGGCTTTTCGGCGATCAGCGCCTCGATTTCGCCGTCCACGGCGACCTTCGCCCAAGGGAAGGAGCTCTCGGCGCGAGCCTCCCCTATATGGGTCTCCAGGGCCTCCAATCCAACCAGCCGGGCAGCAGAAATCGCAATGGCGGCCTCCGCCATCTGCGCCTCGAGGCTCGAAAGCCAGGCCCGGTCGGCCCGGGCGTCTTCCAAAAGCAGGTTGCGCTCGCGCATCACCTTCTCGAACACCAGGATGCGGGAGGCATGATCGGGGTCAAAGGCCACCACCATCCGGTCCAGAAAGCGCCGGCGCTCCGCGCCGGGCCCCGCAAAAAGCCGGTCCTGGGCAGGGGTGAGCCACAGGAGCCGCATATGGTCCCCCAAGGCGCCCGGGCCTCTTTGCGCCTCCCCGTCGATCACAACCTGACGGCTGCCGCCGTCACCGGTCTCCGGCTGACCGCTCCATGCCGTTCCGAGGGAGACAGGCCCGTGTTCAGCCTCGATTTCCGCAGCAATGGCCCAGCCGCGGGATCCGCCCTGACGGGATATTTCCTCAAAGGCGGCGCCGCGCAGCCCCCGTCCCGGCACCAGCAGGGAAATCGCCTCCAGAATATTGGTCTTTCCGGCGCCGTTTGCACCCACGAGCGCCACAAGCCGCGCATCCGTTTCCAGGCGAAGGCCGCGATAGTTGCGAAAATCCGTCAGCGTCAGCCGGGTGACGGCAAGGGTCGGGGAATCGGTCACAAAGGAGGCTTACACCCGCATGGGCATGAGCACATAGAGGGCCTGCTCATCGGATGGATCCCGGACGATGGTGGGCGAGCCCGCATCCGCGAGATGGAGTTCCATCGAGTCGGACTTCATCTGGGAGGCCACATCCATCAGATAGCGGGAGTTGAAGCCGATATCGAGCGGATCGGCGTCGTAGGAACAGGCGACCTCTTCCTCGGCGGAGCCCGAATCCGGGTTGTTGACGGTCAGCACCACCTTGTTGCCGCCGATCTGCAGCTTCACGGCCCGGCCCTTCTCCATGGAGATGGTCGAGACCCGGTCCACCGCGGAGGCGAAGGTCTTGGTGTCGAGTTCAAGCTTCTTGTCGTTGTTCCGCGGAATGACCCGCTCATAATCCGGGAAGGTGCCGTCGATGAGCTTGGAGGTCAGCACGAGATCTCCCGCCCCAAACCGGATCTTGGAGGCCGACAGCGACACATCCACAGCGCCGTCCACACCTTCGAACAGCTTCACCACTTCCAGCACGGTCTTCCTCGGCACGATGACGCCGGGCATGCCCTTAGCACCTTCGGGCCGCGCGATCTGGGCCTGTGCCAGCCGGTGCCCATCGGTGGCGACCGCGCGCAACATGGACCCGGCGGCCACGTCATGGAAATAGATGCCGTTCAGATAGTAGCGCGTCTCCTCCGTCGAGATCGCAAAACGCGTCTTCTCGATCAGGCCCCGGAGGTCGCTTGCGGCAATGGCAAAGCTATTGGGAAAATCGCCTGCTGCCAGATCGGGAAAATCCTCGTGCGGCAGCGCCTGCAGCGAGAAGCGCGAGCGGCCCGCAAAAATAGAAACCCGCTGACCGTCCCCCGCCTGCTCAAGCTCAAGCTGGGCGCCGTCGGGCAGCTTCCTGACGATGTCATACAGCATGTGGGCCGGCACCGTGGTGGCGCCCGGCTTCGCCACATCGGCAGCAACACTTTCGATGATCTCCAGATCGAGATCCGTGGCCGTCAACCGCAAACGGCCGTCACCGGCCTGCAGCAGCACGTTGGACAGGATAGGAATGGTATTGCGACGCTCGACGACGCTCTGCACATGGGTGAGCGCCTTGAGGAAAGCAGACCTCTCGATCGTGACACGCATAACCGGACAATCCCTCGTTCTGTGTTTCCGGCCTATGCCGGGGCCGGAAACATTGGCGCGGAAGCCAGCGCAATTCAAGGGTTATGGCAGGTTTTTCAGCCCTGTTCGACGAGGCGGATGAGAAGCGCCACCTCGCGGGCGAGCTTGTCATCCGTCTTGATCTGGTCTTCGATCTTGCGCACCGCGTGCAGCACCGTCGAATGGTCCCTTCCGCCGAAGCGCCGGCCGATTTCGGGAAGGGAGCGCGCCGTCATCTTCTTGGCGAGATACATGCCGATCTGGCGCGGCACCACCACGCTCCGGGCTCGCCGGGGGGAGAGAAGATCGGTACGGCCCACATTGAAATGGCGGCCCACGATCTTCAGAATGTCGTCAATCTTGATGCGGGAACCGTCCGGGTTCGCCTGCATGTCACGGAGCACCAGGGATGCGAGGTCAAGCGTCACCGCGGCCTGATTGAACTGCTGGTAGGCAGCAATCCGGTTCAGCGCACCTTCAAGCTCGCGGCCCGTGCCGGTCACGCGGTTGGCGATGAATTCAAGCACGTCATCCGGGATCAGCACGGACGGATCGCGTTTCAGCATCGTCTCGTGACGGCTCTTCAGGATGCGGCGGCGGGTGTCGAGATCGGGCAATTCTATGTCCACGACGAGCCCGCCCATGAGGCGCGAGCGCATGCGCTGGTCGATGGCATCAAGCTGGGAGGGCGGCACGTCCGCTGCCACGATCACTTGCCGGCGCGAGTCGACAAGCGAGTTGAAAGCATTGCAAAATTCCTGCTGCATGGTCTTGCCCTGCAAGAACTGGAAGTCGTCGATCAGCAACACGTCGATTGCGGCGAACTGGTCCTTGAAGGCCAGCGTGTCGCGCTGGCGCAGTGCCATCACGAAATTGATCATGAAGCGCTCGGCCGTCAGGAACATCACCCGGCGTTCGGGGTGCCTTTCCCGAATGCGATGCGCCACGGCGGACAGAAGATGCGTCTTGCCAAGGCCCGAGCCCGCGTGGATGAACAGCGGGTTGAAACTGATTGCGGCCCCCGGTGCAGCATCGGCCACACGGCACATGGCGGCATGTGCAAGCTGATTGGAAGAACCGACAACGAAGGTTCCGAAGGTCTGATTGGGGTCGAGCTGGGGGCCACGGTCGACGGTGGTGGCGGCCTGCGCGGCCGCAATCACCGAGGGCTGCTGATGTGACTGCGCCACCGCGTGGACGCCGTTGTGTGACGCGTGACCGTTCTGTCCGGCCTCCGCCGCGGGACGCTGTGCCACGCCCGCCCGCATCCGCACCCGCACATGAATGCTGTCGAAGGCGCCGAGCTCCGCTTCCCCGATCTTGTGAAGCTTGGAGACGTAATGGGTCTCGATCCAGGATTTGAGAAAGCGCGTCGGAACGGAAACGACCAGGCGTCCTGACTCGAAGTCTTCCAGCTCCATGCGTGCGAACCAAGAGGTGTAGAGGTCTTCACCCAGTTCGGCCCGAAGCCGCTGCGCGACACGATCCCATCGCGTTTTCACATCCGTCAAAACAGTCATCTTCTTCTGCATCCCTTCGCGCGCATTCTGCGGCGCGCATGTCCATTGCGGGTGGGTCAGTGCCCAACCGTCCGTCAAACCCGTCACCGTTGACCGCTAAGTCTTGTCAAGCGCAGGTCCGAAGGCCGAAGTGTCCGAACTGATCATTATGCCCCCTGCCGCCGCAATCGTGCCGGTACGGTCTGGTTGTCCTGGTTTGTCACGTGCCCCATGCCCTACTCACAAACGCAAAGCTTCCGCTTGGGCGGAGAACTGCCCAGCAAACGCCACCACTGACCGCTTGTCAGAACCTTGGGCTTAGCCCCACCCTGGTCCCGTTTAAGTGTTGCAGGCATTCGAAGCCGTCCGGCCTGCCCACGAAGTGAACTTACAAAAGCGCCCTCCGCCCTAGCAACCTGATTCAGGAAACCCTCCGTACACGGAAGGGGCTTGACAGGAAGCGCCGCAGCGCCGCTGCCCGAGAGTCAAACCTAAGGCCCTGAGAATCTTCCGGTTTCGGGCGGAGGGTGCAGACGGCAGAATCGCACCTGTCAGTTGTGGGTCTCGTGCAAAGTGGACTGCAAAACGCCGGTGGCCCGCTCAGGCAGGGGGCGAATTTACCACTTCTCCACTAAATACATGAAATATATAGTTTAATTCTGCGCATAACGTTCCGTCCCCGGACAAATGGGCGCCTGTGAACAAAATAAAAGCGCCGGACAGCTGCTGTCCGGCGCTTCAGAATTGTCAAGCCCCTGCAACCGCAGGGTTATGAATTTAGGCCTTGATCGCCTTTACGCGGGCTGCAAGGCGCGACACCTTGCGGGAGGCGGTGTTCTTGTGGAGAACGCCCTTCTGGGCCCCACGCATCAGCTCGGGCTGGGCAGCCTGGAGGGCGGCCTGGGCTTCGGCCTGGTTGCCGGAGGCGATGGCCTCTTCCACCTTGCGCACATGGGTGCGGATGCGGCTGGTGCGGTTCTTGTTCACTTCGGTGCGGCGGGCGGCGGCGCGGGTGGCCTTCTTCGCCGATTTCGTATTGGCCATTTGGCTTTGGTCCTGCTTCTCTGAAATTCGTTTGATGGGCCTTCAAAGACAAAGGACCGTTTG
The DNA here is from genome assembly GCF_965227715.1 of Aestuariivirga sp. GTDB lineage: Bacteria > Pseudomonadota > Alphaproteobacteria > Rhizobiales > Aestuariivirgaceae > Aestuariivirga. The sequence goes on from NZ_OZ245771.1 coordinate 2,246,977, forward strand.
CGCTGTGGCAGACGGCCCGCCTTCCCGGCCTATCGGGATGGCGGGCTTATAGTGACGGCAGGGCCTGCCGTCAATGGCTTCGAAATTGGCCCTGGGATCAAGGTTTCTCCCACTTGCCGCTCTTTTCCGAGCGGAAGAAGGCATCGAGGATCTTCATGTTCTGGATGGCGTCTTCAACGCCCCAGAACGGCTTCTGCTTCTTGCGGATGACGCGTCCGAACGCTTCGGCCTGCAGCTGGTACTGGTCGGAGACGGGAAGCTCCACCCATTGCCCTTCGTTCATCTCCATGCCCTGGATGAAGTAGCGGTTGGGCTGGTCAGGCGGCGCATTGAAGGGGATTTCGATCTCAATCCGCCCCTTGGTGCCCATGATGTTCACGCGCTGGTATGGTGCCAGCTGGGTGGAGACGGTGAAGGAGAGCTGCCGGCCCTCACCAAAATCGGCCACACCGCTGGCCTGGCGGTCCGTCTTGAATTTCGGGTCGCGGTCGAAGGCGGCCGTCACGCGCTTGGGCTCGGCATCGAAGATGTAGCGCGCCACGGTGATCGGGTAGCAGCCGATGTCCAGAAGGCCGCCGCCGCCGATATCGGCCATGTTGCGCACGTTCTTCGGGTCCTTGTTGAAATAGGAGAACATCACCTGAATGGCGCGGACGTCTCCGATCTTCTTCTTCTTCACGAGGTCGCGCACCGCAATCCACTGCGTGGCATGGCGCACCATGAAGGCCTCGGCGATGAACACGCCCTTCCTGGCCCTCTTGAGCTGTTGGGCCTCTTTGGCGGTGATGGCGATGGGCTTTTCGCAGAGCACATGCTTTCCGGCCTTGGCCGCGGCGAGCGTCAGCGGAACATGGAGGTGGTTGGGAAGGGGATTATAGACGGCTTCGATTTCGGGATCGGCCAGCATGTCCTCATAGGAGCCATAGGCCTTGGCGATGCCGAGCTTGGCGGCCCAGTCTTCAGCGGACTTCTTCTTTCGCGAGGAGATCGCGACAATCTCGATCTCCTTGCTCTTCAGCATGCCCGGCAGAACCTTGGCCACACCGATGTTGGCTGTCGAGATAACGCCCCACTTCACTGGCTTCTTCATATCTTGTGGCCTCCCCATATGTCAGGAGGGCATGTTTAGTCCGGCCCTGCTCTGGTTGAAAGCCCGATCGAGCGCTGCGGCCAGATAATCGCGTGTGAGCGCGCGGGGCGTCTCCGGGTCGGCGGGCTTTCCGGTAAGCGCATAGCGCAGCCACAGCCCGTCGATCATGGCGGCAATGCCGTCTGCAAGGCGCGGCGCCTCGGCCTCGGGCAGCAGGCGCCGCAGATCATGCAGCAGGCTGCTCTTCAAGCGGCGGTGATAAACCGAAAGAATATTCATCAAACGCGCAGAGTGCCGGGCATTGCCATACAGCGCCAGCCAGGCGCTGAACACACGCTCGTCAAACTGCCTGTCCCCGAAACAGGAATCGATGATGGCGCAGATGCGCTGGCGGGGGCTTTCCGCCAGCGCGAGCCGCGCCACCGCATCGGCCCGCAAATCCGCCAGCAGGTGGCGCATGGTGGCAAACAGCAGCTCGTCCTTGTCCTCGAAATAATGGTGCACCATTCCGGCGGATACGCCGGCGTGCCGCGCGATCCGGGCCACGGTCGCCTGGGCGAAGCCCTGCTCATGGATGACAGCAACCGCCGCCTCCACAAGCTGCCTGCGCCTGATCGGTCCCATTCCCAGCTTCGGCATCCGCCCTCCGGTGCCGAAGTCTAGGTTTTATTGGTCGAGCGTCCAAGGAAAACTTGTCAAGGCCGCGGAACCTGCTCTAGTCTTTGGCATCGCCGCGGGGTCCGGCTTCAAAATGGTCCCGGGCAAACAGGGAGCAGACCGAATGAATTCATTGATCAAGAGCCTGGCGGCCGCCGCCGTCCTCGGCGCCGCCATGACGTCTTCCGCATTTGCGGCAGAGCCCGCGAGCTGTAAGGCGGTGCGCTTTGCCGATGTGGGCTGGACCGACATCCAGGTGACGACCGGCGCCACCTCCGTGGTCCTCGAAGCGCTGGGCTATGAGCCCACCGTCTCCACCCTCTCGGTGCCGGTGACGCTCGCGTCCCTCAAGAACAAGGACATTGACGTGTTCCTCGGCAACTGGATGCCGAGCATGACGGCGGACATCAAGCCCTATCTCGACGACAAGTCGGTCGAGCAGGTTGCCACCAATCTCGAAGGTGCAGGCTATGGGCTGGTCGTGCCGCAATATGTGGCGGACGCCGGTGTGAAGTCGCTCGCCGACCTCAGCGCCAATGCCGCGAAGTTCAGCTCCAAGATCTATGGCATCGAAGCCGGCAATGACGGCAACCGCATCATCCAGACGATGATCGACGATCCGAAGAACAATCTGAAAGACTTCCAGCTGGTCGAGAGCTCCGAGGCAGGCATGCTGACGGAGGCCGAGAAGGCCATGAAGAACAATGAATGGATCATCTTCCTCGGCTGGACGCCGCACCCGATCATGGGTGAGATGAAGATCCACTATCTTGATGGCATGGGCGATTCCGGCTTCGGCGCCGCCACTGTCTTCACAGTTGCGCGCGCGGGTTATGCGGCTGAGTGCCCGAATGTCGGCAAGCTGCTCGCGAACCTCAAGTTCGATCTCGCCATGGAAGGCGCCATGATGGATCCGGTTCTGAAGAACAGTGCCGATCCGAAGGAGACCGCCAAGGAATGGCTGAAGGCGCACCCCGATGCGGTGTCGCCCTGGCTCCAGGGGGTCACCACCATCGATGGCGGAGACGCTGCCGCCGCGGTCGCTGCCGCACTCAAGGGCTGAGGCCTGAAGTTTGAAGCCCGGGACATGGTCCCGGGCTTCTTCGTCTTGCGGCACCACGCTCAGGGGGAGAGCAGATGGACCCGATTTCAAATTTCGTCAGGTCTTGGAAGATACCGGTCGGCCCATGGGGCAAGAGCTTCATCGACTTCATTGTCACTTATTTTCAGTGGCTGTTCGACGGTCTCAAAATCTCGCTGAACTTCATTGTCGATATTTCGACGGCGGGGCTTCTGGCGCTGCCGCCGGTGCTGCTCGCCGTGCTGATCGCAGGCTTCGCCTATTGGCTTCAGCGCTCATGGAAACTGGCGCTCGGCGTGCTGCTGGGCCTCCTCTTCATCATGAACCAGGGGCTGTGGAAGGAAACCGTCCAGACGCTGGTGCTGGTGGTTGGCGCCACCGCACTTTCCATGGCGATGGGCGTGCCGCTCGGCATCTGGGCCGCGCACAAGACCAAGGTCTGGCAGGTGACGCAGCCGACACTGGACCTGATGCAGACGATGCCGACCTTCGTCTATCTGATCCCCATTCTCATTCTCTTTGGGCTCGGTGCAGCCCCTGCCCTCATCGTCACCATCATCTTTGCCATGCCGGCGCCAGTCCGCATGACCTATCTCGGCATCACCTCGATTCCAAAGCCGATGATCGAGGCGGGCGAAGCCTTCGGCGCCACCAAGCGCCAGCTTCTGTGGAAGGTGGAGCTTCCCGCAGCCATGCCGTCCATCATGGCGGGGCTCACGCAATGCATCATGCTGTCGCTGTCCATGGTGGTCTTCGCCACGCTGATTGGTGCGCCGAGCCTCGGCAACCCGGTCTATAAGGCGCTCGCCAACCGCAACATTCCGCTCGGCATCGAGGCGGGCCTCGCTATCGTGGTGCTGGCCATCATCCTGGACCGCATGCTGGCGGTCCGCTCGGGGGCAAAGAAATGAGCACGGCCGTCGAGTTCAAGAACGTCGATATCATCTTCGGCCAGAACACGGCCGAAGCGCTCAAGATGGCCCGCGCGGGTGTGGACCGTTCGGACATATTGAAAAGCACAGGCGCGGTGCTCGGCGCCACAGGGGCGAACCTCGTGGTGAATGAGGGCGAGATCAGCGTGCTGATGGGGCTTTCAGGCTCCGGCAAATCCACGCTGTTGCGCGCCGTCAACGGCCTCAACAAGGTCACGGGTGGCGAAGTGCTGGTGAAAGACGGCGCCCGCATGGTGGATGTCGCCTCCTGCGACGAGGCAACGCTTCGCCACATCCGGCAGAAGCAGGTCGCCATGGTGTTCCAGCAATTTGCACTGCTGCCCTGGCGCACGGTGCGCGAGAATGCGGGCTTCGGCCTGGAACTCGCCGGCGTGCCGGAGGCGGAGCGCAATGCCAAGGTGGACAAGCAGCTGAAGCTCGTGGGCCTTGAGCAATGGGCCAATAAATATGTTCATGAGCTGTCAGGCGGCATGCAGCAGCGCGTGGGGCTCGCCCGCGCCTTTGCCACCGAAGCCCCGATCCTGCTGATGGATGAGCCCTTCTCGGCATTGGACCCGCTGATCCGCACCAAGCTGCAGGATGAGCTTCTTCAGCTGCAGAAGCAGATCAAGAAGACCATTCTCTTCGTCAGCCATGATCTCGAAGAGGCCCTCAAGATCGGCAACCGCATCACCATCATGGAAGGCGGGCGCATCGTCCAGTCGGGAACACCCGAAGACATCGTCCTGAAGCCCGCCAATGATTATGTGCGGGACTTCATCGCCAATGTGAACCCGCTCTCGGTCCTGACGGCGTGGAACGTGATGCGCGCGCTGCATGAGCTTGAAAGCAATGCCGATGGCTGGGTGTGGCTGGACAAGCGCCGCACCACGCGATTCAAGCTGGGTGCAGATGGCAAGGTGGTCGCTGCCGAACGGGAGGGCCAGCCTGCGACGTGGGTCTCCTGCGATCACGTCGAGGCCCCTGTCGAGCCCGGAACGCGCCCGGTCTACTGGGCGCGGCCGGGCACCTCGCTGAAGGTCGTCATGCTGGCCATTCACAACACCGATGTGGCACCGGTCGCGATCTTCGATGAGAGCGACAAGTTCCTCGGCGCCATTGGCGTCAGGAATGTGCTGCAGGCGGTTCTGAAGCGGCCGGATTGAGAATGTCCCAGGCGGTGCCAGCGGCAAGCGGGCCCACGCTCAAATGCCGGGCAATGGTCTGGCCGATATCCGCGAAGCTGTGCCTCAGGCCAAAGCTGCCGGGTGTGATGCCGCGCATATAGCTCATCACCGGAACTTGCTCGCGCGTGTGGTCCGTGCCAACCCACGTGGGATCATTGCCGTGATCGGCCGTAAGCAGCAGCAGATCGCCTCGCTTCAGCTTCGCAAAGAGGCGCGGCAAGTCTACGTCAAACGCTTCAAGCGCCTTGCCATAGCCGTGCGGATCGCGGCGGTGGCCGAACTCTGAATCAAAGTCGACGAAATTCGTCATCAGCAGCCCGCCCTCCGCAAGGCCATCCATCTGCGCGAGCGTCGTGTCGAAGAAGGCGCGGTTTCCCGCCACCTTGATCTCGCGGCCGGTGCCGGCATGGGCATAGATGTCCCCGATCTTGCCGATGGAGACCACTTCACGGCCCGCGCTGCTCAGAACACGCAACAGCGTGGGCGATGGCGGGGTCACGGCGAAATCCTTGCGGTGCCCGGTGCGTGTGAATTCGCCCCGCCGCTCGCCCACGAAGGGCCTGGCAATCACGCGGCCGATGTTCATTGGATAGGTCAACTCGCGGGCCACGCGGCACAGCTCATAGAGCCGCTCCAGCCCGAAATGTGCTTCATGCGCCGCGAACTGCAGCACGCTGTCCGCACTCGTATAGGCGATGGGCTTGCCCGACCGGATATGTTCCTCGCCGAAATCCTCAATCACCTCGGTGCCCGAAGCATGGCACATGGCGAGGAGGCCCGGCAGCTTGCAGCGCGAGACGATGGCGTCGATCAAATCCTGCGGGAAGGCTGGCACCACATGCGGGAAATAGCCCCAGTCAAAGGCCAGCGGAACGCCCGCCAATTCCCAGTGACCGGTGATCGTGTCCTTGCCGCGGGAAACCTCGCGCGCCACGCCATATTGCCCGATGAGAGGCTGTTCGGACAGCGGGTTGCGCCCGGTCGAGAGCTGAGCGGCCAATCCCAGGCCCAGCGAAGCCATGTGCGGCACGCGAAGCCGCATGTGATCGCAGATATGGCCAAGCGTGTTCGCGCCTTCATCCCCGAAGCCCGCCGCATCAGGCGCGCCACCGATGCCGAAGGAGTCGAGGATCAGGAGAAAGGCGCGCGCCATGGTCAGGCTCCCTCAGGCTGTGATGCGCGCAAGGATATTGGCTGAACTCCCAGCGTGATCACCCACAGCATAGGCGCTTTTGACAAGCCCCGCAGCCCTTGCGAATGACGCTTCATCCGCCGCGTGGACAAGACAAAGCGGGGTTGCAGGACTGACGCTCGCACCCTTTCCGAGAAGTGCCGAGAGACCCACACGGTGATCAATCCTGTCCGTGGCCACGCGGCGGCCACCACCCAGTTCGATGACGGCTAAACCTAAGTCCCGCGTGCGGATGGCGCTGATTGTTCCCGCCTCCCCCGCATGCACGGGGCGGATGATGGGTGCGGCGGGAAGATAACTCGCGTGATCAGCAAGGAAGTTTCGCGGGCCGCCAAGGCCCTGCACCATGCGCTCGAAATGTTCTGCAGCGCGCCCGGAGCGGAGTGTTTCCTGAAGCCGTGAGTGGGCCTGCGGGCGATCTGCCTCAAGGCCCGCACTCACCAGCAGCTCCGCACCCAGCGCCAGGGTGATCTCCAGCACCCGGGCGTCCGCGCGCCAGTTGAGCAGCATCTCACAGGCATGGGCCACCTCCAGTGCGTTTCCCGCACAAGGTGCAAGCGGTTCATCCATATCGGTGATGAGGGCTGTCGTCCGCAGTCCAGCCCCATTGGCAACGGCAACGAGGCTTTCGGCCAATTCTTCCGCCTCTTCAAATGCCGCCATGAAGGCGCCGGAGCCCACCTTCACATCGAGAACCAGATGCTCGAGCCCGGCCGCGAGTTTCTTCGAGAGGATGGACGCCGTGATGAGCGGGATCGATTCCACCGTCGCCGTGACGTCCCGAATGCCATAGAGCCGCTTGTCCGCCGGGGCCAGATCCGCCGTCTGCCCGATGATGGCGCAGCCCGCCTCGCGCGTCACCTTGGCGAACAGGGCCAAATCCGGCTGGGTCACATAGCCCGGGATGGAATCGAGCTTGTCCAGCGTGCCGCCCGTATGGCCGAGGCCGCGGCCGGAGATCATCGGAACATAGCAGCCGCAGGCGGCGAGCATGGGAGCAAGGAACAGCGAGAGATTGTCGCCGATGCCGCCCGAAGAATGTTTATCAACCACGGGGCCTGGCAAATCCCACGCCAGAATGGTGCCGGAATCGCGCATGGCCAGCGTCAGCCCCACGGCCTCCTCCCGGCTCATGCCGCGGAAGAACACCGCCATGGCAAAGGCCGCCACCTGGCCCTCGGACACGCTGCCGCCGGTGAGGCCCGCGATGAAGGTCCGCACTTCTTCGCGGCTCAATTCCGCCCCGTCGCGCTTCCTTCGGATCACCTCCTGCGGAAGCATCTCAGCCGTCCTTCAGGAAGCGTGTGATCAGCGCCTTCATGTTCGCCGCCGCGCGCGCGCCTTCACGCTTCGTCTCCTCATGGCTGGGGGATGCACCTTCAATTCCCGCTGCCAGATTGGTGATGACGGAGAGGCCCGCCACTTTCAGGCCGAAGCGCCGCGCGAGAATTGTTTCTGGTGCCGTGGACATACCGACCGCAGAGCCGCCGATGATCTGAAACATGCGAATTTCCGCAGGCGTCTCGAAGGACGGCCCCGAATACCAGCAATAGACGCCTTCATGGAGGGGAATGCCTTCCGCCGCCGCGGCCGCATGAAAACGCTGGCGCAGGGCGGGGTCATAGGCGCCGGTCATCGGTACGAAGTTGTCATCGCCATGCTGGCCTATGAGCGGGTTCATGCCGGAAAAATTGATGTGGTCCGCAATCAGCATGATGGCGCCCGGCCGCATCTCCGGCTTCAGGCTTCCGGCGGCGTTGGTGAGGATCAGCGTTTCAATGCCAGCGCCTTTGAGCATTTCGATGGCCGGGCGCATCACCGCGGCATTGCCGGATTCATAGGGGTGGGCGCGGCCCGCGAGAACCGCGACTTGGGCGCCGCCCAGCAGTCCAACGAACAGCTTTCCCGCATGGCCAGAGATCTTTGGCAGCGGAAAGCCGGGAAGCTCCGCATACGGAATGATAAGCGGGTCCTCCACCGCTTCTGCCAGCGCACCCAGGCTGGAGCCGAGGATGATGGCGGTCTTTGGCGCGCGGGCACCAAGCTTTTCGGTCAGAGCATTCATAGAAGATTTTCCGGGCCGAAAGAGAAGGGCAGCAGCTCCTCCAGCGTGAACGTCTGGATCACGTCGCCCTGCTCGGTGCAGCAGTGGATCTTCACCTCCGGCCCTGCGAATTCGCGGATCTTCTGGCGGCAGCCGCCGCAGGGCGTGCACAGCGCTTCGCCATTGCCCATGACGGCGATTTCGGTGATCCTGCGGCCGCCCGCCATGATCAGCGCCGCAATAGCGGAAGGCTCCGCGCACCAGCCCTGCGGGTAGGCGGCGTTCTCGATGTTGCAGCCGCCGTGGACACGGCCATATTCGTCACGCATGGCAGCGCCCACCAGAAAGCTGGAATAGGGTGCATGGGCCTTGAGCCGCGCCAGGCGCGCTGCTTCGATCAGGTCCTTCATGTCAGCGATCCTTCGTGTAGGGAATGCCAGATGCCTTGGGCGGAATCGACTTTCCGATGAATCCCGCGAGCAGAACGACGGTCAACACGTAGGGCAGCATGTTGATGAACTGCACGGGGATTTGAAAGCCGCCGATTGAAACCCCTTGTGCGAAATTGCCAATGGCCTGCAGGAAGCCGAACAGCAGGCAGGCGCCCAATGCAGGGTAGGCGCGCCAATTGGCGAAGATCAATGCAGCCAGCGCCATGAAGCCCGAACCCGCCGTCATGTCCCGCACGAAGCTCGAGGAGAGCGAGGTTGAGATATAAGCGCCCGCAATGCCACACAAGAGGCCGGCGATCAGCACGGCCCGGTAGCGCAGCCAGGCAACCGAGATCCCCGCCGTATCCACCGCCTGCGGGTTCTCGCCCACAGCGCGCAGCCTGAGGCCGAAGCGCGTGCGCGCAAGTGCCCAGGCACTGAGCGGCACAATGGCGAAGGCCACATAGGCGAGGATCGAGTGGTTGAGGAAAACCTTCGCCAACGCACCCACCACCGGAACGTCATAAAGTGCGGGAAACTCGAAGGGCAGGAAGCGGCCTTCGGGTGGCAATGCCGGGGTGCGGCCACCCTCCCGGAACCATTCATTGCCCAGCACCACGGCAAGCCCCGCCGCCAGCATGTTGATGGCAACGCCCGAGACCACCTGGTTGCCGCGCTGGTTGATCGAGGCATAGCCATGCACCAGCGCAAAGGCGACAGAGGCGAGAATGGCGCAGAAGAGTCCGATCCAGGCAGAGCCAAAGACGGCTGCAGCGGAAGCGGCAATAAAGGCCGCAATCAGCATCTTGCCCTCAAGCCCGATGTCCACGATGCCGGCGCGCTCAGACCACAACCCCGCAATGCAGGCGAGGATGAGCGGCACGCTCATGCGGATGGTCGAGGCGAGAAGTTCGACATAGAGGTTCATCTAGTGCTCATCCTCCAGCCGGAAGAAGAGCGATGCCACGATGGGCCGGAAGGCATATTCGAGCGCGCCCATGAACAGGATGACGAGACCCTGGATCACCACCACCATGTCCCGGTTGATGTCGGGCTTCGCGAAGGAGAGCTCGGAGCCGCCCTGATAGAGCAGGCCGAACAGCATGGCGGCGAGCAGAATGCCGACGGGGTGCGAGCGGCCCATGAGTGCCACCGCAATTCCCACAAAGCCCGCACCGCCCACAAAGCCCAGCAGCAGGCGGTGCTGCACGCCAAGGATCTCGTTCACCGCCATCATGCCGGCAAGTGCGCCCGAGATCACCATGGCAATCACGATGATGCGGTCCGGCCCAATTCCGGCATAGACGGCGGCCGCGGGGTTTGCGCCCAGTGCGCGGATCTCATAGCCGAGCTTGGTGCGCCACAAGAGGTACCACACCGCCCAGGCCGCGATGAGTGCCAGGAAGACCGAGAAGTTGAGCGGCGAGGAAGCGATCCTGACGCCGAAATAATCCCGCGCCACTTCGCGCGCGCTTAAGATATAGGCCCCGGTGATCTCCCGGCTTTCAACCGCCATCTTGCCGACGGGGCGGAACCAGTAATTGATGAGATAGCCCACAAGGCTTGCGGCGATGAAGTTGAACATGATCGTGGTGATCACGATGTGGCTGCCGCGCTTCGCCTGCAGAATGCCCGGTATCCAGGCCCAGAAAGCGCCCATGGCCATGGAGGCGAGGATCGCCAGCGGAATGAGGATCGGCCAGGGCAGAAAATCAAGGCCCAGCCCCACGGCGGCCGCACCGACGCCAGCCATATAGGCCTGGCCTTCGCCACCGATGTTGAACAGCCCGGCATGGAAGGCCACGGCGACGGCCAGGCCCGTGAACACGAAGTTGGTGGCATAGTAGAGGAGATAGCCCCAGCCTTTGAGCGAGCCCACGCCCCCCTTCAGCATGATCCACATCGCCTCGAAGGGGTTCTCCCCGATGATGACGACGACGAGGCCAGACACGATCAGCGCCACGGCCAGGTTGATCAGCGGGATCAGCCCCACATCCACCCATTGCGGCAAGTCTCCGCGGGTTTTCATCATCAGGCGGCATCCTGTTCGACGCCGGCCATGAGGAGGCCCAGCGCGCGCTCATCCGCATCAGGTCCGCGCTCGCCCATCACGCGGCCCGCAAACATCACCAATATGCGGTCAGACAGCGAGCGTATTTCATCGAGCTCGACGGAGACGAGCAGCACGGCCTTGCCCTCATCGCGGAGCTGAATGATACGCTTGTGAATATATTCAATGGCGCCGATGTCAACGCCGCGCGTCGGCTGCCCGACGATCAAAAGGTCCGGGTTGGAAAAAATCTCGCGTGCGATGATCAGCTTCTGCTGGTTGCCGCCTGAAAATTTGGCCGAACGCAGCAGAGGATCCGACGGGCGCACGTCAAACTCTTCCATCTCGCCGCGGGCCCGCGCAATCACCTTGTCGCGGTCCAGCCGGAAACCGCGGCCCAGCGCCTCATCATGATGCCATCCCAGAATGGCGCTCTCAGCCGCCTCGAAGGAGCCGATCAAGCCGCAGTGCTGCCGGTCTTCCGGCACATGGGCAATGCCCTCGGCGCGCACGCGGGCCGGGTCACCCAGGCGGCCAATATCCTTTCCCTCGAAAATCACCTGGCCCGAAGTGGGCTTCGCCACTCCTGCGATCACATCCAGCAGTTCAGACTGCCCATTCCCGGAGACGCCTGCGATGCCCACGATCTCGCCCTTGCGCACCGAGAAGGACACATTGTCCACCCGCGCTATACCCTTACGGTCCTTCCAGGTGAGGTTCTTTACTTCCAGTACCGTCTCACCCGGCTGCGACGGCCCCTTGGCGACATTGAGCAGCACATGGCGGCCCACCATCAGCTCGGCCAGTTCCATCACATCTGTCTTCATCGTCTCGCGGGTTGCCACCACTTCACCGCGCCGCATGACGGAGACTTGATCGGTGATGGCGATGATCTCGCGCAGCTTGTGGGTGATGAGGATGACGGTCTTGCCCTGATCCCTGAGCGTGCCGAGGATGCGGAACAGGTGGTCCGCCTCATCCGGCGTCAAAACGCCGGTGGGCTCATCCAGGATCAGGGTTTCAGCACCGCGGAACAAGGCTTTGAGGATTTCCACGCGCTGCTGCAGGCCAACGGGGAGTTCTCCCACGATGGCATCGGGGTCGACGTCGAGCTCATAATCATGGGCGAGCCTGGTGAGCTCGGCCCGGGCCTTGGCGAGTGCGGGCCCGATCAGCGCGCCGCCTTCCGTGCCCAGCACCACATTCTCGAGAACCGTGAAGGGCTCCACCAGCATGAAATGCTGATGAACCATGCCGATGCCGAGCGCGATCGCATCCGAGGACGACCTGATCCTGACCGGCTGGCCCTTGATGCGGATCTCGCCCGCGTCAGCCTGGTAAAAGCCGAAGAGAATCGACATCAGGGTCGATTTCCCCGCCCCATTCTCGCCGATGATGCCATGGATCGAGCCGGGCGCGATCGCGATCGTCACGTCCTTGTTGGCGTGGACAGCGCCGAAGCGCTTGTCGATGCCGATCAGTTCGATGGCGGGAGTCATGCCGCAGCCCCTGTCCAAAGCCTGACGCAGCGAGCCGCTTCGCCCTCCCGGGGAAGCGGCTCACTGACGATCCGGCTTATTGCACCGGGCAGGTGTTGTCTTCGGTGTAGTCATGCACCTTGATGGTGCCGGCGATGATGTCCGCCTTGGCCTTCTCGACGGCGGCCAGCATTTCAGGGGTGAGCAGCGGCTTGTTGTTGTCGTCCACCGCATAGCCCACGCCATCCTCGGCGAGGCCCAAGGCCTGTATGCCGGGCTTGAAGGTGCCATCCTTGCCGGACTTCATGACATTGTAGACGGCCACATCCACACGCTTCAGCATGGAGGTGAGCACCTTGCCGGGGTGGAGGTAGTTCTGGTTGGCATCAACGCCGATCGACAGCGCGCCGCCATCGGCTGCTGCCTGGAGAACGCCGAGGCCGGTGGCGCCGGCGGCGGCATAGATCACATCCGCACCCTGGGCCATTTGGCCCTTGGTGATTTCGCCGCCCTTCACGGGGTCGTTCCAGGCTGCACCTGTGTCACCCGTCATGTTTTGGATGACGGCCGCATCAGGCTTTGCGGCCTTAACGCCTTGCGCATAGCCGCAGCCGAATTTGCGGATCAGCGGAATGTCCATGCCGCCCACGAAGCCCACCTTGCCGGACTTTGACGCCATGCCGGCCAGCACGCCCACGAGGTAGGAGCCTTCCTGTTCCTTGAACACGATGGACTGGACGTTGGGCAGGTCCACCACCATATCGACGATTGCGAATTTGAGGTCCGGATATTCCTTGGCCACCTTCTCCACGGCGGCCGCCTGGGCGAAGCCCGCAGCGATGATCGGCGAATAGCCCTGGTCGGCGAAATTGCGGATCGCCTGCTCGCGCTGGGCTTCCTGGGCGATCTCGAACTCGCCGTAGGCGATGCCGGTTTCGGCCTTGAACTTCTCGGAGCCGTTGAACATGCTCTCGTTGAAGGACTTGTCGAACTTGCCGCCGATGTCGAACACGATGGCCGGCTTGTCATCTGCCGCGAAGGCTGCCGCCGCCGACATGGCGAGAGCTGCCACGGCACCGAGAAGTGAACGTCTGAGCATGTTGTTTCTCCCTGTTGTTCCGGCAATTAAACCACAACCGGCCACAGGCTGCGAAGCCAAAATTTGACCGGATGATGAAATCATTGCGCCCCCCGCAGGGGCCCAAACCCACCCATCTTGATTCCGGGGAACAGCTTTCTCATATGATGGTTGTAGCTGGAATGCCGCTTTCGGGTTCCAGCTCCGGTTGCTGCTTCACAAGGGCAAAAGGAATGTCACGTCTGTCAGTTTTTTCTTCGCCTCTCCTGCTCGGGTTCGAGGAGCTGGAACGGATGCTCGACCGGGCATCCAAGACCTCGGGAGACGGCTATCCACCCTACAATATCGAACGGCTTGCCCGGGTAGAGGGCGAGGCCGAGCGGCTGCGCATCACGCTCGCCGTTGCGGGGTTCAGCCGCGACGACCTTGATGTGACGGTTGAGGAGAACCAGCTGGTGATCCGCGGCCGGCAGAAGGAAGAGGACGGGAAGGCTTACCTGCACCGCGGCATCGCAGCGCGCCAGTTCACGCGGAGCTTCGTGCTGGCGGACGGCATGGAAGTGACCGGAGCCCGGCTGGACAACGGCCTGCTGGAGCTTCACCTCGAACGGCCAGAACCCCGGCGGGTTGTCCGCCGAATCCAGATTGGAGGGTGAATCATGAAGACCAACGAGAACTTTGGAAAGACCGTCGAACTTTCCCCGCAGGATCTTGCCCTGCTGGGCGAGGGCGACCTCGGATACATCCGGGAGATCGAGGTGCAGGAGGCGCAAAAGCTGCTCGGCAGCCAGACCAGCGTTTCACCCGATTCGAAGCTTTTCTGCCTGTATAATGCGGACGGTACACCCGTTTCGATTTCAGGGTCGAAGGAAGCCGCATTGGGCAGCGCCTTCGAGCACGAATTGATGGCGATGAGCGTTCACTGAGGATTGATACTTTCCGCCGCCTTGCTCACTTACGAGCGGGCGGCGGGAACTTTCTTCTTGACTTTTTTCCTAGTATAGGCTAGATGTCCTTCAGCGTGCTTTCTGCTGATTGACATCGTGAATCTGTTCCAGGCCCGGCCGCCTCCCCTCAGCCCGGCTTGACCGGTCATCCTCTTTGGGGCGGCAAAGAGGATGACCGGATCAAGTTCGGGCATGGGTGACGTCAAGGGATTGTGCGGAGCGCTAGGCTGCCGAGACGTTGGGGTTGGCGGCGGGCTCCGTCAGGATGGCATAAAGGCCTTCGGCGTCATCCGTTCCGCGAAGCTTTGCAACCACGCCAGGATCGCGCAGGATGCGGGAAATCTTGGCGAGCGCCTTCAGGTGGTCGGCCCCGGCGTGTTCGGGCGCCAGAAGCACGAAGACCAGATCCACCGGCTGGCCGTCCACCGAATCGAAATCCACCGGCTGCGCGAGCCGCGCAAAGAGACCGTAGACGCGGGCAATCGAAGGCACCTTGCCATGGGGAATTGCGATGCCCTGGCCGATTCCCGTGGAGCCCAGCTTTTCGCGTTTCAGAAGCGTCTCGAAAATCACTCGGTGATCAATGGCCACGCGGGTTGCCATCGCCTGAGACAGCTCGTGCAGAAGCTGCTTCTTGTTGGGCGACTTGAGGTTCGCGAGAACCGACTGCCTGTCGATAAGGGAATCGAGCATCATGCGGGGAGATCCCGTGAAGGTTCCAAGTCTCAGGCCGCCGGCTTGGGATCGACCCAGCCGATGTTGCCGTCGGGACGCCTGTAGACCAGATTGAGTCCACCGTGCCCGCCGTTTCGGAACAGCAGGAACGGCTGGGTTGAAATGTCCAGCTGCATAACCGCCTCACCAACTGAGAGTTCCGGAAGTTTCAGATCCGTCTCGGCGACGACGACGGGGTTGGCGCCATTGGTCTCTTCGCTTTCTTCCGCGGTGCCTGAAATGACATAGCTTTGCGCCTCGAAGTGCCGGACCGGCTCCCGGCGGGTGCGGTGGTGATCCTTGAGGCGCTGCTTGTAGCGGCGCAGCTGCTTCTCGAGATGGGCGGCTGCCTGGTCGAAGCTCGGATGAGCTTCGGCGGCACTGCCTTCGGCCTGCAGCACCATGCCCGTTGCCAGGTGCAGGGCGCAGTCGGTGGAGAACCCGACACGCTGTTTCGCCACCGTCACGTGGGCATGCATGGTCCCGTCAAAATATTTCTGCTGGATGAGGTTCAGTCGGGTCTCGATGTGCTCACGCAAGGCGCCGCCAATGTCGAGATTCTTACCGGTGACTTTGATCTGCATGGTCGTCGCAAATATCCCTGCTTCGCCCTGCTTTACACATGGGCGCGTTTGCCTAACTCGTCAACTGGCCTGTCTCGCTTGCCCGAAACGCGCCGCTTCTCTGTCCCTGACGCTTGCCCGAAAATGACCCGCAAAAGTGGAAGCCACCTTTGCATTTGAGATCACCTCCAAGTTGCTGATCTTGCGCGGATCGTGACCTTCGCCCCGAAGCGGGCGGACCCTAGTCGAGGCTCAGGGCGGCGTCAACGCTCTTGGGCACTGTTTGCACGGGCTTCGCGGCGGCGTTGAACGGATGAGGGAATTCCCAATCCTTCCCGATACTTGGCAACTGTCCGCCGGGCAATTTCAACGCCCCCTGCCTTCAATTTTTCCACGATCGTATCATCGGACAGAATACGCTCGCCCTCGGCCGAAATCAGATCGCGGATCCGATGGCGCACGGCCTCGGCGGAATGGGCATCGCCATCAAGGTCAGAGGAGGCAATGGCCGTGGTGAAGAAGTATTTCAGCTCAAAAATACCTCTGGGAGTTGCCATGTATTTGTTGGAGGTCACCCGGCTTACGGTCGACTCATGCATCTCGATCGCTTCGGCAACGGTTCGCAGGTTGAGGGGGCGGAGATGCTGGACGCCAAGCAGAAGAAACGCATCCTGCTGGCGCACGATTTCGCGCGCCACCTTGAGGATGGTCTTGGCGCGCTGGTCCAGGCTCTTCACCAGCCAGGTGGCGTTGGACTGGCATTCGGACAGGTAGAGCTTGTCCTCGCTGCGCGCGCCCGATGAGACGCGCGCGAGATATTGGTTGTTGATCAGCACCCGCGGCAGCGTCTCGGTGTTGAGTTCAACGGTCCAGGTCCCTTCGGGCGAGGGTCTGACGATGACATCGGGAATGACGGGCTGCAGTGGCTCCGCACCGAAGGCGTGCCCGGGCTTCGGGTCCAGCGCACGCAGCTCCGAGATCATGTCCTTCAGATCTTCCAGGTCGACGCGGCAGTGGCTTTTCAGCGCTGCGTAATCGCGCTTGGCCACAAGATCGAGATTGGCGATCAGCACCGCCATGGCCGGGTCGAAGCGATTCCTGTCCTTCAGCTGCAAGGCCAGGCATTCTTTCAGATCGCGGGCAAACACGCCCGGCGGGTCACAGCTCTGCAGTTTTTCGAGCACGGCCTCAACGTGGCTTTGGGTGGCCCCCAGCGTATCAGCCATGCTGGCGGTATCAGCCGTCAGATAGCCGGCCTCGTTCAGCATGCCCACCAGATGCTGGCCGATCAGCCGGTCGGACGGTTCGGTGAGGATCAGGTTCATCTGGTCGGTCAGATGTTCTGCCAGGGTCGGCTGCCTGGTCAGCGTGGCATTGAAGTCAAGGTCTCCCCCATCGAGGGATAGGGCCCCTTGCGGCCGGAGCGATGACCAGCCCGAATCCTGTGGTGGCCCGGCCGCCTCGCGGTTTGCGGCATCGGCGCGGGCCTCATGGGTGTAGACGTTGTCGAGGTCGGTATCGAGCGTGCGCAGTCGCTCTTCCGCGCCGCCGGTGGAGGCAAGGGCACTCACCATGTCGGGCTGGCTTTCGTTCGGTTCGGCGTTGCGGCTTTGCGAATCGACGCGCTCATCGCGTTCGAGCAGCGGATTGCGTTCGAGCTCCTGATCGACGAAGGCCTGCAGCTCGAGGTTCGACATCTGCAGGAGCTTGATCGCCTGCTGCAGCTGCGGCGTCATCACAAGGGACTGGCCCTGGCGCAGTTCCAGCCTCTGGTTCAGCGCCATGGCGCGTTCCTCAGAGCTCTAGAGCGTCGGACGGTCAATTGAATTCCTACTCCCTCTCCGCGGGCATTCCAGCGCAGGCTGGGATCCCGCTTTGCGCCCGAACCTGAAGCGAAGATAGCGGGATTCCAGCCTTCGCTGGAATGACGGGAAGCCTGGGGTTTAAACTGCGGTCCGATCTCAACGGATTGCACGCCGCTCTAGAGGCTGAAATCGGCGCCGAGATAGTAGCGCCGGACGTCTGGGTTGCTGACGATTTCCTGCGGGGTGCCCTGGGTCAGGACCTGGCCCTCATGGATGATGAGTGCCGTGTCGATGAGTTCGAGGGTTTCCCGGACGTTGTGATCCGTAACAAGCACCCCGATTCCCCGAGAGGTGAGCTGTCGCACCAGCTTGCGAATATCACTGATCGCAATCGGGTCAATTCCGGCAAACGGTTCGTCGAGGAGCATGAATTCCGGGTCTGCTGCGAGGGCGCGCGCGATTTCCACGCGGCGACGCTCTCCGCCAGATAGTGCAACAGCCGGCGAACTCCGGAGGTGGGTAATGGAGAACTCATCGAGCAACTCACGCAACTTACTTTCGCGCTTCTGCTTCGAGCCCTCGGTCAGCTCCAGCACGGCGCGAATATTTTCCTCCACCGTGAGGCCGCGGAAGATCGAGCTCTCCTGCGCCAGATATCCGATTCCCAGCCTTGCCCGCCGGTACATGGGCAAATGGGTGATATCCGCGCCGTCGAGGGTGATCCGGCCGCTGTCGGCGGCAATCAGACCCGTGATCATATAGAACACGGTCGTTTTGCCGGCGCCATTGGGTCCCAGAAGTCCCACAGCTTCACCGCGCCTGACGGAGACCGACACATCCCTGACCACCGGCCGCCGCTTGTAGGACTTGCGCAGTCCTTCCACAACGAGGCCCGGACGATCCGGAGCGGCCGTTCCACGTTCGCCCGGCTGCGGATTCTGTGCCCGCTTGGGCGCCCTGGCCTGAGCCTGCCTGTCTGCCACCACGTCTTCGTCACGCGCCAAATGAGTGTCCGCCAAATAGGTTAATTTTGGATTGGCTGGTCATTTGGGAAGGAAGCTTCCCTTGACCCGCCCGCCCGTCATCTGCGTCCGGCTGGTCTTGAGATCGGAATGGAGCTCGTTGCCGACAAGCACGGTCGTGCCCTGCACCAGCTTCACTTTGCCGCCCACCACCAGCTTTTCCGTCTGGGGATCGTATTTTGCCCAGTCGCCAGTGATCGTTTCCTTGGGAGTGGTGATCTTGACGTTGCCCTTGGCGTCGAGATCGGTTGCATCGGTCTTGGTGGTGCCGTCCGGCTGCTTCACATCGGCGTAGGTCACCGTCAGCGTGTCGGATTTGAGGTTGGTCGTCCCCTTGGTGGCATCGACAGCGCCGCGGAACACGGCCTTCTTTTCAGTATCGAGAATTTCCATCTCATTGGCCACGATGTCCACCGGCACCGGCGGCTTTGCTGCTTTCGCTGCCTTGCCGTCTGTCTTCGCATCCGTCTTGCTGCCGGTCTTTGCGTCGGACTTGGTGTCCGATTTCGCTGGGGCCGTGGTTTCGGTCTGGGCCAGCAACGGCCCGGCGGTGAACAGGAACAATGCCGCGGCGCCGGCGGCGGCGAGCCTCAAAGTCATGGATTGGTCTCTCCCTTGCCTTGTTGCGCACTGAAACGCGCCTTGACGCCATTCAAGAACAGAATTCGCGCACCGTCATCGGTTATTTGCATGCCGTGCGCATTGACCGTGCCCGACGCGAAGTTGGCGGTGACGGGTCCGTTCGAGACGAGCGTCTTCTGCTTGACCGCGATATTGGCCGTTTCCATGTGCGCCGTGAAGCGATCCTTCTGCTGAAGGACCACATTGCCCTTCAGATCGAGTGTCTTCAACTTTGTGTCATAGTTGCCGGTGACACCGGTGATCGTATATTGGGTGCCGCTGGCGCGGCGGAACACGCCGCGGGGCTCTTCCAGGTGAACCAGATTGGGCGTCGCGTCATCCTGCCAGCCCCGGGTTGCCTCAACCTGATAAGGCTGCTTCGAATCGTCTATGCCGCTCACGGTTGAAGTGCCTGCCGTAATCTGATCCGGCCTCACATCCGGTGGTGGCGGCGCAATCTGCCTTGGAAGAAGCAGCTGGAACAGGCCTGCCTGAGCCAGGAAGGCAATCACGAAGCCAATGCCGATTGCAGCGGCAAGCCAGCTCAGGACGCGCGCCACGGCGGCGCTCCTGACGGCCCTTCGTGCGGGGTCAGTGGGCGAAGACATCTTCCTCGGTCCAGCCCGCAAGGTCGAGCCCGGCGCGTGTGGGCACGAAGTCGAAGCAGGCGCGGGCCACCTGTTCACGGCCTTCACGGGCCAGCATCTGGTCAAGCCTGGACTTCAGCTCATGCAGATAGAGCACGTCCTGCGCGGCATATTGCTTCTGCGCGTCGGAGAGGACATGGGCGCCCCAGTCCGAGCTTTGCTGCTGCTTGTTGAGTTCGATGCCCAGAAGCTCCTTGATCAGGTCCTTCAGACCATGCCTGTCGGTGTAGGTGCGGGTCAGCTTGGAGGCGATCTTGGTGCAGTAAAGCGGCGAAACCTCGACACCCAGATAGTATTTGATCACCGCCACGTCAAAGCGGGCGTAGTGAAAGATCTTGGTGACGGCCGGATCGGCGAACAGCGCCTTGAGATTGGGCGCCTCATAATTCGTGCGGTCCAGCTGCACGAGATGGGCATTGCCGTCGCCCGCGGACAGCTGCACGAGGCAAAGCTTGTCCCGGCGCGGAACGAGGCCCAGGGTTTCGGTGTCAACGGCAACCGAGGAACCGAAATCCACACCCGGGGGCAGGTCGCCCTTGTAAAGCTTGATCGCCATCGGAGGGTCCCGCCGTTTGCCGAATCTTTAAAGAATGGTGCCCAGAAGAGGACTCGAACCTCCACGCCTTTCAGCGCTAGTACCTGAAACTAGTGCGTCTACCAATTCCGCCATCTGGGCAGCGAGGGGGTCTCTTAGAGAGGCATCAGGCGCCTGTCAACCGAAGCATTCACCAATGCCCTCGTTGCCGCTGATGGCCTTTGCATATGCGGGGTTGCGGCGTTAAAAGGCGCGTCAAATCCGAAAACCAGGGGTGTCATCCGTGCTCGTTCAGCCATCCGACAGACTCATCACCATCATCGGCGGTTCGGGCTTCGTCGGCCGGCACATCGTCCGGGCGCTGGCCAGGCGCGGCTATCGCATCCGGGTTGCCTGCCGCAGGCCCGATCTCGGGGGGCATCTGCAGCCCCTGGGCAACACCGGCCAGATCATGATGGTGCAGGCCAATGTGCGCTATCCGGCCTCCCTCGCCGCGGCCTGCGAAGGGGCATATGCCGTCATCAACCTGACGGGCGTGCTGCATTCGGGGGGCGCCCAGAGCTTCGATGCCGTTCATGTGTTCGGGGCGGAGGCCTCCGCCAGGGCCGCCAAGGCTGCGAAGGCACGATTGTTCATCCAGATGTCGGCGATCGGTGCGGACGAGACTTCGACGGCCGCCTATGCCCGCAGCAAGGCCGAGGGCGAAAAGCGGGCGCGGGCCCAGTTTCCGGGCGCCATCGTGCTCCGGCCCTCGATCGTGTTCGGGCCGGAGGATTCCTTCTTCAACCGCTTTGCGGAACTCGCCCGCTTCTCTCCCTTCCTGCCGCTGATCGGCGGCGGGGAGACGCAGTTCCAGCCGGTCTTCGCGGGCGATGTGGGTGAGGCCGTGGCCCGCCTCATCGACAAGGGCGATGCCGATGGCCGCGTCTACGAGCTGGGCGGGCCTGAAATCCTCTCCTTCCGGAAGCTGATGCAGTTCACGCTCGATACGATCGGGCGCAAGCGCCTGCTGCTGCCGCTTCCCTGGAGCATCGCCAAGATCCAGGCCGCCATCCTGGGGCTTCTCCCCAATCCGCTTCTCACCACCGACCAGGTGGAACTCCTGCGCTACGACAATGTGGTGAGCGAGGAAGCCCGCCGCGAGGAGCGCACGCTTGCTGGGCTGGGGGTGACGCCCCAGGGGATCGAGGGGATCGTTCCCGGCTATCTGTACCGCTACCGCAAGGCCGGTCAGTTCACCGCGCCCAAGGGAATTCCGGAGTAGATCACCACCAGCAGGATGACGCCCAGCGCCACACGGTAGATGGCGAAGGGCAGGAAGCTCATGTATTTCACGAGCTTCATCAGCACCGTGATGGTGCCGAGGGCCACGAAGAAGGTGAGGATGGCCGTCAGCACCATGCCGAAGCTGATGGTGTCCCCCGCATGCACGGCCTCGCCCAGCTTGAGGATGCCCGCACCGGCAATCGCCGGAATGCCAAGCAGGAAGGCGAAGCGCGCCGATTCAGGCCGCTCGAAGCCCAGCGCGCGGGCGGCCGTCATGGTGATACCGGAGCGGCTGACGCCGGGGATGATGGCAACCGCCTGGGCGAGCCCGATGATCAGGGCGGGCGCCCAGGTCATGTCCGACATCCGCCGCGCTGACAGGCCGAAACGGTCACAGAGGTAAAGCAGCGTGCCGAAGATGATAGCGTTCCAGGCCACGACTTCGGGCATGTGGCGCACGATTTCCATGAAGCCCAGCTTGTCAAGCACGAGGCCCACGACCACCGCCGGAATTGTGCCGAGGATGAGCAGCATGGCAAGCTTGCCCCAGGCCGTGACCCGCCCGCGCAACAGGTCAAAGGTGCCAAGCACCAGGTTCACGCAATCGCGCCAGAAATAGACAACGACAGCCAGGAAGGAGCCCATGTGGACCATCACATCCGTCAGGATACCCTGGTCCGGCCAGCCGGTGATGACGGGCACCAGGAGCAGGTGTCCGGAGGAGGAAATGGGCAGAAACTCGGTGATGCCCTGAATGAGCGCCAGCACGACAATCTGAAGGATGAGCATGGAATGGCAACTCTGGGCTGAACGTGGGTCTGGTCGGATTCGCTTGCCGGGGAGGGCGCGCGCGTTTTATACGCGCCCTTCATCGGGCGCAATTGCGGCAGAGATTCCGCCCCCTCAGAGTAGCCAGCGTCAGGGTTAATTTCGTCCTAAAATGCCATCGCTTATCCATTTCACACTCGATCCCTTCAGCCGCAGATTGCGGCTTTCGCTCGCCGAGTACGGCGTGCCGGTGGAACTGATCGATGAGGAGCCGTGGGGGCCCAGCCCCGATATCTTCGAGCTGAACCCTGCGGGCACCGTGCCGGTCTATCTCGAAGATGCCTCAACGCCACTCTGCGGCATTGAGGCCATTGGCGAATATCTGGAAGAAACCAAGTCCTCGCGCGTGGCGCTCATTCCGGGTGACGTGTTCGAGCGCGCCGAGGTGAGGCGGCTTACCGGCTGGTTCGACAGCAAGTTCTACGCCGAGGTCTCCGAACCCGTGGTGACGGAAAAGGTGATCCGCCGGTTCCTGCGGCGTGACAAGGGCGGCGGCGGCCCCGATACCTCCCGCGTGCGCCAGGCGATGACGCGGCTGCGCGATCACCTCGACTACATTGCCCATCTCACCGATCACCGCGCCTGGCTTGCGGGTGACGAGCTTTCCCTCGCCGATCTCGCGGCGGCGGCCCACATTTCCGCGGTCGACTATTTCGGCGATGTTCCGTGGACTGATTATCCTGCAGCGAAATCCTGGTATCAGCGGATGAAGTCCAGGCCCTCCTTCCGCCCGCTGCTGGCTGACACGGTGCGCGGCATGGCGCCTGGGCCACATTACGCGGACCTCGATTTCTAGGCGTGTCCGGGCTTCGCCAGGAGATCGGGCAGAAGGCCCAGGCCGAAGGCTTCAGCACGCCGCGCTTTGCCCGCCTTGCGCATGATCTGGAGCAGCAGGCCCGTCTCCGGGCGTTCATCGCCGAAGGCCGCCACGGCGACATGGCCTGGATGGCAGAGACGGAAGAGCGGCGCGGAAGCCCCCTCTCCCTATGGCCGGAGGCGAAGAGCGCCATTGTGCTGGCGCACAGTTATGGGCAGGAATTCGATCCGCTGGAGCGGTTGCAGGACAAGCAATCCGGCGTTATCGCCAGCTATGCGCTGAACCGGGATTATCATCTGCTCGTCAAGGGAAAGCTCAAGCGCCTGGGGCAATGGCTGTCACACCGCGCCAAGACGAAGGTGAAGGTTTTTCTCGATACGGCCCCGGTCATGGAAAAGCCGCTGGCGCAGAAGGCAGGGCTTGGCTGGCAGGGAAAGCACACCAACCTCGTGTCACGCGAGCTGGGCTCGTGGTTCTTCATCGGCACGATCTTCACAACAGCAGAGATCGAACCCGATGCGCCGGAGCAGGATCACTGCGGGAGCTGCCGCGCCTGCCTTGATATCTGCCCCACCGCCGCATTCCCCGCGCCCTACCAGCTCGATGCGCGGCGCTGTATCTCTTATCTCACCATCGAACATGAAGGCCATATTGCGCCTGAGTTTCGTGTGGCCATGGGAAACCGCATCTATGGCTGTGACGATTGCCTGGCGGTGTGCCCATGGAACAAGTTCGCCGCAGCCGCCAGCGATGCAAGGCTTCTGGCACGTGACGCGTTGACGTCGCCTCCCCTCTCTCAGCTGCTGGAGCTGGACGATGCCGCTTTCCGCGCGCTGTTCACGGCCTCTCCGGTGAAGCGCAGCGGGCGCAACCGCTTCCTCCGCAATGTGCTGATCGCGGCGGGGAACAGCGGTGACACTGCATTGGTGCCCAAGGTGACGGCGCTGCTCAGCGATCCTTCGCCGCTGGTCCGGGCCATGGCCGTGTGGGCCCTCTCCCGCCTCACCGCCAAACCAGAGTTCGCGGCGCTGCGTAACGACTTGATGAACAGCGAGGCAGACATGGATGTCCGCCGCGAGTGGGAGACGGCATGAACCATATTCTTTTCTTCGGCCTGGGCTTTTCCGCCAGGGTGCTGGCGCAGCACCTTCGGCCGCAGGGCTGGGCCGTGTCGGCCACCAGCCGCAGTGCGGAAGGGGCCCAAGCGATCCATGCGCTGGGTTATGGTGCGCATGTGTTTGACGGCACGGCCCCGCTTCCCGAGGGCGCGCTGGAGGGTGTGACCCATGTTGTCATCTCGGCCCCTCCCGGTGCTGACGGGGACCCTGTGCTGCGCCTTCACGCGGCGGATTTTGCGCGCCGTGCGGCGCAGTTCCAGTGGATCGGCTATCTCTCGACCACAGGGGTTTATGGCGATCACGGCGGCGGGCTCGTGACGGAGGATACACCCCTCACCCCCAATACCGAGCGCGGCCACAAGCGCCTGCTCGCCGAAGCGCAGTGGCTCGATCTGTGGCGCGCGAACCGTCTTCCCGTGCATGTCTTCCGGCTGGCGGGAATTTATGGGCCTGGCCGCAACCAGCTTCTGTCGCTGCTTGATGGCACGGCAAAGCGCGTGATCAAGGAAGGCCAGATCTTCAGCCGCATCCATGTGGAAGATATCGCCGGAACGCTCGAAGCTTCGATTGCGCGGCCCATGCCCGGCCGCGCCTATAATGTCTGTGATGACGAGCCCTGCCCGCCGCAGGATGTGGTGGAATTCGGTGCCAGGCTCCTGGGCCTGCCGGTGCCGCCCGCCATCCCTTTCGAGGAGGCCCAACTCTCCCCCATGGCGCGGAGCTTCTATGCCGATTCAAAACGCGTTTCGAACGCCCGCCTGAAATCGGAGCTTGGATTGCAGCTGCTCTACCCCAGCTACCGCGAAGGCCTCACCGCCATCGCGCGCGATCTGAAGGCGTGACGGCAGCACAGCCGCTCTTCGCTCCGAACCTCAAACATTCACCCCGTCGGCGCGCTCTGCCAGGCGGAGCACGGTTTCGCGCAGCAGCGTCAGATGACCGGGGGTGGACAGGCGGTGATCGCCGCCCTTGATCAGCGTCAGCGTCACGTCCCCGCCGCGGAGGCTTCCGAAGACCTTGACGGCATGGGCGGCCGGCACGTCCGGGTCCTGGTCCCCCTGCAGGATGCGGACCGGGCACTGAACGGTGAGGCCCTGCTGAAGCATCAGATGCTTGCCGCCATCATCGATCAGCCGCTTGGTGATGGCATAGGGTTCGCCATAGTCCGAAGGGCGCATCCACACGCCCTTCTCTTCGAGCTCCTCGCGCACCTCCGGCGGGAAGGTGTTCCACATCAGCTCCTCCGTCATGTCGGCGGCGGGGGCGAGCAGCACCAGGCCCTTGATCCGGCGGGCGGCAATGGGGTTTGCCCGCGCCAGATGGCGGTAGAGCAGCAAGGCCAGCCAGCCTCCCATGCTGGACCCCACGACAATGCGCGGGCCCTGCGCATGGGCGAGGAACATGTGGCAGGACTGTTCCAGCCAGGAGGAGATCGTACCATCCACGAACAGGCCCTCAGATGCGCCATGGCCCGAATAGTCGAAACGCAGATTGGGACGGCGCTTCTCCCGCGCCAGACTTGCCAGCGCTTCGGCCTTGGCCCCTTCCATGTCCGATTTGTAACCCCCGAGCCAAAAGATGCCGCAGCGGCCCAAATCGGCCTTTCCGTCTTCCCGGAAGGCTATGGCCGTGCCATCCGGCGCCTTTTCGAACTTGATATCGGTCATGGCGGGGTCATATCAGGCGTTGCAAGCGTTGCAAATCTCTCCCGCGCCGGATTTGTGCCGCCATTTCCGTCTAAGGGGACACGAGAAACCTGGAACAGATGAATATTCAAACCCCACCCAGCACTGCTGAAATCGACGCCATCCTCGGGCTTGACGCAAAAAGCCGCACGAAAGTCTGGCGCCGCCGCCTGCTCTGGCTGGTGATCCTGGCACTGCTCCTCGGCCTCGCGGGTTGGTGGATGGTGAGAAGCCAGGGCTCGGGGACGGCCATCAGCTATGAGACGGCGCCCGCAGCGGTCAAGACCATCGTGGTGCAGGTGCAAGCCACCGGCAACATTCAACCCACCACCGAAGTTGAAGTTTCGAGCGAGCGTTCGGGCGTGATCCGCTCGGTCAATGTCAAGGCCAACAGCTTGGTCAAGAAGGATGACGTGCTGGCCAGCCTCGACACGGAGCGGCTGGAAGCGGAGCTGGCCCGCAGCAGGGCGTCTCTCGCCGCAACTGAAGCGCGGCTGGAGGATGCCAAGGCGACGCTGCTGGAAAAGCAGCTGATCTTCCAGCGCTCGGAGCGGCTGAGCAAGCAGGGCATCTCCTCCACCCAGGATCTGGATACCGCGCGTGCCGCCCAGTCCCGCGCGCAAGCGGGCGTCGTGGCTGCGGAAGCCGATATCGCGGTTGCCAAGGCCGAACTCGCAATGAACGAGACCGACCTCACCAAGACGCGCATTCTCTCACCCGTCAACGGCATCGTGCTGAAGCGCGACGCGGAGCCGGGGCAGACCGTCGCCTCTTCTCTGCAGGCGCCCGTGCTGTTCACCCTGGCGGAGGACTTGACCCATATGCAGCTCGAGGCTGACATCGATGAAGCCGACATTGGTGCCGTCACCGCGGGCCAGAAGGCCAGCTTCACGGTTGATGCCTATCCCGGCAAAAGCTTTCCCGCCATTATCGACACCATCGAATACTCGCCCAAGGTCACTGACAATGTGGTGACCTACAAGGCGATCCTGACCGTCGACAATGGCGATCTGCTGCTCAGGCCCGGCATGACGGCCACGGCCCAGATCGTGACGCAGGAGGTGCCGGATACGCTGTCGGTTCCCAATGCCGCGCTGCGCTACACGCCGCCCAAGGTGGAGAAGTCAGGTGGCTTCAGCCTCATGAACCTGTTCATTCCCCGCATGCCGAAGTCCGAAAAGAATACGGCACCTTCGGCTGATGGCGAACGCACGGTCCATGTGCTGGTAAACGGCGTGCCGAGTGCCGTGAAGGTTCGTGCCGGCGTTTCGGACGGAAAGGACACGCAGATCATCTCAGGCGATATCAAGCCAGGTGATGAAGTGATCCTCTCCTCGCGGACGGGCGGCACGTGAACGCCACACCCCCTCTCATCTCCTTCACCCGCGTGACCCGCACCTATGGCGAAGGTGGAGGCCAGGTGCGGGCGCTGGCAGGTGTGGACCTGACGATCAGCAAGGGTGAGTTCATCGCCATCATGGGTCCTTCGGGCTCGGGCAAGTCGACGGCGATGAACATCATCGGCTGCCTTGACAGGCCGTCGGGCGGCAGCTTCAAATTCCTCGGTACGGAGGTCAATGGGCTGAGCCAGGATCAGCGCGCGCTTCTCAGGCGCAACTTCATCGGCTTCGTGTTCCAGGGCTTCAATCTCCTGAACCGCACGACGGCCATCGAGAATGTGGAGCTGCCGCTGATCTATCGCGGCATGGCGAGGCGGGAGCGGCGGGAGCGCGCATTGCAGGCGCTCCATCACGTGGGCCTCGAAGGCCGCGAACACCACACGCCGGGTGAGCTTTCGGGAGGCCAGCAGCAGCGCGTGGCGATTGCGCGCGCCATCGTCACCGATCCGCTGCTTCTCCTGGCGGATGAGCCCACCGGCAATCTCGACACCCAGCGCAGCCGTGAGATCATGGACCTGCTGGCCAGGCTCAATGAGGATCAGGGCATCACCGTCGTCATGGTCACGCACGAGCCGGACATGGCAGCCTATGCGCACCGCGTGATCCGCTTTGTCGATGGCCGCATCGCCAGCGATGAAGCGAGGGCTGCTGCCTGATGCTGTGGGAAACCGTCAAGCTTGCGCTGTCCTCGATCCGCCGCAACGTGCTGCGGTCCGTTCTGACGCTGCTCGGCATTGTGATCGGCGTCGGCGCCGTCATCGCCATGGTGACGCTCGGCAATGGTGCCTCCTCCAAGGTTCAGGAAAATCTCTCGAAGCTCGGCAGCAACATGCTGATCGTACGGCCGGGCCAGAGCACCTTCGGCCCCGGCGGCGCCACCGACAGCCGCTCCTTCGATGAGCGCGACGTGGCGGCTCTCAAAAGCAATCTGACCGGCATCCGCGGCGTCGCTCCCACCGCGCAGAAGCAGATGAAGGTGGTGTTCGGCGCGCTGAACTATGACGCCTCGGTCACTGGCACCAATGCAGACTGGTTTCCCGTTCAAGACTGGACGGTGGAGGATGGCCGGGTTTTTTCCGAAAGCGAATTGCGCGCCGGCACCTCCGTCTGCCTGATTGGCGCCACCCTCACGCGGGAACTGTTTGCCGGCCAGGATCCGATCGGCGAGCGGCTGAGACTCGGCACGTTCTCCTGTGAGGTGATCGGGCGATTGGCCGCCAAGGGCCAGTCCGCCTTCGGCACCGACCAGGATGCACTCGTGGTCGTTCCTTTACGCACCTATCACCGCCGCATTGCGGGCAACACCAAGATCGGCACCATTTCGATTTCGGTGACGGAGGCCGCCGACATCGCCCGCGTGCAGCGGGATGCGGAAGACGTGCTGCGTGAGCGCCGCCGCATCGTTCCGGGGGAAGAGGATGATTTCACCATCCGGGATCTCACTCAGATCCTTTCCACCATGGCCTCGACCACGACCATCCTGACAGGACTCTTGGGCGCAGTTGCCGCCGTGTCGCTGCTCGTCGGCGGCATCGGCATCATGAACATCATGCTGGTGTCGGTGACGGAGCGCACGCGCGAGATCGGCATCAGGCTGGCCATCGGCGCATTGGAGCGTCAGGTGCTGACGCAGTTCCTGGTGGAGAGCGTGGTGCTCGCGCTGTTCGGCGGCATCATCGGCATCCTGCTGGGACTGGGCCTGGCGGCGGCCGGATCGGCACTGATGGACGTTCCCTTCAATGCCGATATCCGGGTGATTGCACTGGCCTTCGCCGTCTCCGCCCTGATCGGCGTCGTCTTCGGCTATTTCCCGGCCAGGCGCGCAGCGCGCCTCGATCCCATCGAGGCGCTGAGACGCGAGTGAGCTAGCCCCCGAGCTTCTGCAGGAACTCGACGGTCGGATAGGAATCCGCCGGCCAGCCGATCTTCAGCTGCTCCTGCTTCACCGCCTCGCGCGTGGCCTTGCCGAGCTTGCCGTCAACGTCGCCCACGTCATAGCCCTTGGAGACGAGGATCTTCTGGAGCTCAATGATCTGCTGATAGGACAGCGCATTGACGGTGCCGCGGCCGGGGTCGAAGGGGCCTGCACCGGCAATGCGGGTTGCGAGGTAGGCAGCCGTCGTCGAATAGACGAGGGACTCGTTCCACTTGAGATATGCCGTGGTGAAATTGTCATAGGCGAGGAAGGCAGGCCCGTCCTTGCCCATGGGGAGAAGCAGCGAGGCCGGGAAATTATCCGCCTTCAGCTTGCCTTCCACGCCCTTCACACCCCATTTCACCCACTGGCTGCGCGGGTGCTGGATGGCGATATCGGCCTGGTCCCAGGGCAGGTCCTTGGTGATCTTCACCTCCTCGATCCAGGGCTGGTTGGCCTGCCAGCCATGCTTCACCAGAAGGGCAGCCCCTGAGGCCATGGCATCGGGGACCGAGCGGCGCAGGTTGCGGTGGCCATCACCATCGAAGTCGACGGCGGTTTCGAGATATTCCTTGGGCAGGAACTGGGTGTGCCCGATTTCGCCCGCCCAGGCGCCGCGCATATCCTCGCGTTCGAGATCGCCGTTCTCATAAAGCTTCAGCGCGCCGATCAGCTGTTCGCGGAACTTGTCCGGGCGGCGGCAATCCCAGGAGAGGGTGGCAAGCGAGGAGATGGTGTCGAAATCGCCCATGTTCTTGCCGAAATCCGTCTCGAAGGCCCAGAAGGCGATGAGCACCTCACCCGGCACGCCATATTGGCGCTGGATGGCATCGAACATCTGCTTGTTCTGGCGCAGGATGTTGGCCCCCTCCTTGATGCGGTAGGCCGAGACCATGCGCTTCTGGAAGTCCATGAAGGACAGCGAGAACACGCTCTGCGCCCGGTCCTTTTTGATGATGCCCGGCTGGTACTGAACGCCGTCCAGCGCCGAGAGGCCCTTGGCGCCCACGCCTGCGGCCGCGGCTTCCTTCTTGAACTGCTTGATGAAGCCATCGAAGCCTTTGGCCGAGTCGCCGCAGGCCGCCCCCGCATGCGCCATGCCGCTTGCCGCGAGAAGAGCCGCCAGAGCCGCCGCCGCCAGTTTGAAATTCCGCATTCCTGTCTCCCGATTCGGTGCCGTAAACGCAAGCTTTGGCGCTAAGTCCAGTCTGGGTCAAATTCAAGGCCGGGGCTTCCCCCCAAACGAAAGGCCCCTCCCGCAGGGGCATGCGGGAGGGGCTGGGGAACTGGCCGGGGGATTTGGCTCAGTTCGTAAGCGCGACTGTCTTTCCATGGTGGCAGCCGCCGTCACCACCGGGCGGAGTGGCCATGCCTTCCTGGCCAGCCGGCGGCATTTCGGGCTCAGCCATGCCGGGGGCTGCGGCACCGGGCTGGGCGTCCGGCATCATTTCGGCAGCGGGAGGGGCGTCCGTCATCGCGTCAGGGGCGGGCGCTTCAGCGATCGGAGCGGCGGGGGCCATGTCATCGGCGAGGGCAGGGCCAGCAAGCAGGGCCAGAAGGGCGGCGGCGGTCAGCACGGCTTTCATCGGCAGGCTCCAGAATAAGGCATTCGGGAGAGGTTATCGCGCGGAGCGGGAAAAGGCTCCACACATTCAAGTGATCGCGGATAAGACAGCCTTAAGATGCTGCACGCGGGGCTCCCCCAGCACCGCCGCCCGGCCCGCCAGCACCGCACAGGATTTGAGGATCACGCCATCATCCAGGATTTTCAAGGCATTGGCGGCCAAGGTCGAGCCTGTGGTGGTGATGTCCACGATGATTTCGGCAATCCCCGCCGCAGGTGCGCCTTCGGTGGCCCCCAGGCTCTCGACGATGCGATAGCCGGTCACACCCTTCTCAGCAAAGAAACGCCTGGTGAGATTGTGATATTTGGTGGCAACCCGCATGCGCCGCCCATGGCGCTCATAGAAGCTTTCCGCAATCTCATCGAGGTCGGCCATGGTGGCAACGTCCAGCCAGCAATCGGGCACCGCCACCACCACATCCGCCGCGCCGAAGCCCAGCCTAAGGAGCAGTTGAACGGCCGCATCATCGGGCGGAATTTTCTCCTGCAGCAGATCCTGCCCGGTCACCCCCAGCTCGATCTTGCCGTCCCGCAGGTTCTGGGCGATTTCAGACGCCGAGAGAAAGGCAATCTCGACTCCCTTCATGCCCTTCAGCACACCGCGATAGCCACGGTCGGCGCCCTGCCGGTCGATCTCGAAACCGGCTTTGCCCAGGAGCTCTGCCGTTGCCTCCATCAGCCGGCCCTTGGAGGGGATGGCAAGCGTCAGCGTGCTCATGCCAGCACCGCTTTCAGGCGGTCCGTGTGGATGGCGCAGCCCACGGCAGGCACCATCACGGGGGAGCCCATGTCCGAGAGCAGATTGTCATAGCGCCCGCCGCCTGCGACGGCGATCGCGCCCTGGGGCGTGTCCGCCTCGATCTGGAAGGTGAAGCCCGTATAATATTCCAGCTCGCGTCCGAAGCCCGCCGCGAAATGGAAGCGGCGCGGGTTGAGACCCAGTTCCTCCATCTCGAAAAGCCGCCGGGCATAGGTCTCCCGCGCGGCGCTGAAGCCTGCACCGCCCACGATTGCCGCAAAGCGCGCATCAATGCCCGCCGCTTCGCCCGCAATTGCAAGATACGCGTTAAGCGTCTCTGCCTTGGGGACGGCCAGCGGCGTCTCGCCACGATCGGCCGCCTTGTTGGCGAGCCGCGCCGCAATCTCTGGCAGCTCGCGCCCACCCACAAGCGGCAGCCTGCGGGTGGCGATTTCCGCCTCCACCACCGCCAGCGCATCGCCACCGGCCACGCGGTCTACCAGCGGTGAAATCGAGGTTCGCCGTGCGCGGCCTCCTTCGCAGAAGGAGGAGAGCAGATCGCGGAAAGCATGGGGCCGCCAGAAATGGTGCCGCAGCCTTTGCCGCCAGCGCTCCGGCATCTCCGTGTCTTCGAGAAGGGCAGAGAACAGGCCTAAGTCGCCAAAGCTCACGCGGTAGCGCGCCAGGCCTGCCGCTTCCAATGCGGAAATCGTCAGCTTCAGAACGCGCGCCTCTGCCGCCACGGGCTCAGGCGCGCCGAACCATTCAAGGCCAGCTTGCGTGAATTCCTGCGGGCTCAGCAATTCATCGGGGAAGCGGAAGGCGGGGCCCAGATAGCAATAGCGCCGCTCGGCTGCCGGGTTTTCCGCATGGCTCAAATGATAGCGGCAGGCAGGAACCGTGAGATCGGGCCTCAAGCACATTTCGGCACCGGACGGATCGGTGAACACGAAGGTCCGTGCACGGATGTCTTCGCCCGAGCGCTCCAGGAAAATGTCAGCGGGCTGGATGATGTCCGGTGCGATATGGTCAAAGCCCGCGCGCTCAAACACCGCCATCACCGCCTGGTTCTGGCGCTCGAGGGCTTCACGTTCCGAACTGGGCTTACCGGCCATCGCAATTCACCCGGCGAGTGCCGTCTTCACCGCCGCCACGAGCTCCGCTTCGGGCACGGAGAACTGTGCGAGCCGTTGGGACGCATATTCTTCGCGGGACGCGATGTTGCCCGCAAGCTCGGAACCCAGACGAAGGTCCTTGATCTGCACTTCGCCCTTGAGCTTTTCGTCACCGCCCTGGATGACGACCAGGGGCGCGCCCCGCTTATCGGCATATTTCATCTGCGCTTTCATGCCGGCGGTGCCTGCATACATTTCTGCGCGGATGTTGTTTCTGCGAAGCGCCTGCACCATGCGCCAGTAATCGCCCTGCCGGTCCTTGTCCATGACGAGCACGACAACGGGAGCAAGCGTTGTAGACTCTTCCGCAAGCTTTGCGAGTTTCAGCGCCGAATAGAGCCGCGACACGCCGATGGAGAATCCGGTGGCAGGCACCTGCTGCCCGGTGAAGCGCGCGACAAGATCGTCATAGCGCCCGCCGCCGCCGACGGAACCGAAGCGCACGGTTTTACCGTCTTCGTCCTTGGTCTCCATCAGGAGTTCGCATTCGAAGACGGGCCCTGTGTAGTATTCGAGGCCGCGGACGACGGAACTGTCATAACGGATCTGATCCGCGCCATAACCCGCCGCGGCGAACAGCGCCTGCATGGCTTCAAGATCGCGCAGGCCGTCTTCGCCGCTCTTGCTGGCGCTTACATACTGTGGGTCGAGTGCAAGGGCCGTTGCAAAGCCGAGGCTCGCTTCGATCTGCTTATCAGTGAGACCCGCACCCTTGGTGAAATCGCCGGACTCGTCCTTGCGGCCAGCACCCAAGAGAAGTGCAACGCCCTCCTTGCCGAGACGATCCAGCTTGTCCAGCGCGCGGAGCCAGGTGAGCTTCACCTCTTCGCCGATGCCGAAGGTTTCGGTGAAGCCGTCCAGGAGCTTGCGGCTGTTGAACTTCATGACATACTGGCCGCGCTCCAGCCCCAGCGCCTCCATCGTGTCCGCCGCCATCATGCAGACTTCGGCATCGGCCACGGGTGAGGCGGAGCCCACCGTGTCTGCGTCGAACTGCATGAACTGGCGGAAGCGGCCCGGCCCCGGCTTCTCGTTGCGGAACACCCAGCCCTGGCGGTAGCTGCGATAGGGCGTCGGCAGCTTCTGATTGTTTTCCGCGACAAAGCGCGCCAGCGGGGCCGTCAAATCATAGCGGAGCGAGAGCCACTGGTCGTCATCGTCCTGGAAGGAGAAGACGCCGGCATTGGGCCGGTCCTGATCGGGCAGGAATTTTCCCAGCGCTTCGGTGTATTCGATGAAGGGCTGCTCCACCGGCTCGAAGCCATAGGATTCATAGACCTGCTGGATCGTTGCCAGCATGCGCCGGACACCGCGGATTTCATCGGGCCCAATATCGCGGAACCCTTTGGCAACGCGGGCCTTCGGGCGGTGGTCTTTGCTCATGTCAGGACAACTCGGCTTGATTGGCCGGGTATCTAGAGGAATGGGAGCCAAGGGGCAAGATTTCCCGTGGCCACCACCCC
The DNA here is from genome assembly GCF_965227715.1 of Aestuariivirga sp. GTDB lineage: Bacteria > Pseudomonadota > Alphaproteobacteria > Rhizobiales > Aestuariivirgaceae > Aestuariivirga. Next base: position 2,281,081 of record NZ_OZ245771.1, read on the forward strand.
GCAGACACCCGCCTTCACCCCGCCCGGACTTGATCCGGGCGCCCCTTTTCCGTGGCCGCCAAAAAGGATGGCCGGGTCATGCCCGGCCATGGTGAGTGTGTGGTGAGGCCGCTCCGCCTTACTTATCCCGGCGCACGGTCTGGAACTGTTCGCCCAGGCCTTCGATGCCGATCTTCATGGTGTCACCCGGCTTCAGATATTGCGGCGGCTTCATGCCCATGCCCACGCCCGGCGGCGTGCCGGTGGTGATGATGTCGCCCGGCATCAGCGTGAAGAACTCCGAGAGATAGGCCACGATATGGGCCACGCCGAACACCATGGTGGCGGTGGAGCCGTCTTGCACGCGCTTGCCGTTGAGATCGAGCCACATATGCAGCTTCTGCGGGTTCGGCACCTCGTCCGCCGTCACCAGCCAGGGGCCCACGGGGCCGAAGGTGTCATAGGACTTGCCCTTGGTCCACTGGCCGGAACGCTCCGCCTGGAATTCGCGCTCGGACAGATCGTTGATGGTGCAATAGCCCGCGATATAGTTGAGGGCGTCCTTCTTCTTGATGTTCTTGGCCTTGGTGCCGATGATGACGCCGAGCTCCACTTCCCAGTCCGACTTCTTGGACTTGGGGGGAATCGTCACGTCATCGAAGGGGCCTGACACGCAGCTCACCTGCTTGGTGAACACAACGGGCTCCTTCGGCACGGCAAGGCCTGATTCTGCTGCATGGTCTGAATAGTTGAGGCCAATCGCGATGAACTTCTGCGGATTGGCAATGCAGGCGCCGATCCGGGGCTTGCCCCGCACCAGGGGCAGGGATTCCGGCTTGATCTTCTTCAGGCGCGCCAGGGCCTTGGGTCCGATCGTCTCGCCGGTGATGTCCGGTACCACGGCGGAGAGATCGCGGATCTTGCCGTCCTTGTCGAGCAGGCCCGGCTTTTCCTTACCCTTCGGCCCATAACGCAAAAGCTTCATCTGTGGTCCCCATTTGGTAGTGTGTGACGGACGCGCAAAATGACGGCGATTGCGCAACAAGTCAAAAGAGTTTGGCGCGTGCAGCACCACCCCCACCCCTACCCCTCCCCACAAGGGGGAGGGAAACGCTCGGCGGCAGATTGCCGGTTTTGGCTCCTCTCCCCCTTGTGGGGAGGGGTAGGGGTGGGGGGCCGCGGAATAAAGACCTAGCGCACAATGATCACATGCATGTTCTTGGGCCCATGTGCTGGGCGAACGATGGTCTGTTCGATGTCGGCGGTGCGTGAGGGGCCGGAGATCATGTTCACCGTGCGCGGCATGTTGCCTTCGCCCATGAGGGCACGAAGCTTGCTCCAGGCCTCTTCATAGCTTGCAAACAGGGCGGAGGTTTCGAGCACCACGATGTGGGATTCGGGCAGGAAGTTAAGCGTCGTCGGATTGTCCGGCCCGGAAATCTGAATGATGGTGCCGGATTCGGCCACGCCCGCAAAGGCGCGGGTGATCGAGGCGCGGTCGCTCTCCTCGGCACGGCCTTCGACGACGTCGAGAATGCCGCCGCGGTGCCAGGGCAGATGCGCCAGCACAGGGTCCGCGCCGCGCCTGACATGGGCGGGGAGATTGGCGTTCCGGAGATAATCCGCCACGGCATGGGGCACGTCGTTGATGTCCGTCAGGATTTCCACACTGCCGCCCACTGCCTCCATCATCTCGGTGAAGATGTGGATGCGGTGCTCATCGTCACCCTGGCCGCGCTGGGGGATCAGATTGCGCGGATGTTCCTTGAGCCTGGCATCGACGGCGGCAATGCGCGCCTCCTCCGGCGCTTTCGGCAGCTTGGACCGGATGCGGGCCAGCATGGCTTCGCGCGCGCTCATGTGCGGCGCTCCTTCCAGAGTTGATGGAAGGTCTTGCCCTGCGGTGCCGGCAGATCCCGGAATTGCGTCCATCCGGAAGCGAGCGGCACGCTTGAAAGCCTGCCCTTGCCATGCGCCTGGTTTCCCAGCACGCGGGCTGCAAGCCCAGTGAAGCGGCGGTAGAGCTTGGGGCGCTTGGCCAGGAAGGCCCAGGCACCCAGGCCCCAACGGGCGGAGAGGGGCTGCAGGTGGCGCTCGAATTCCTTCTCGCGCCAGTGGCGCAGCATCTTGGGCAGTGGAATTCGCATGGGGCAGACCTCCTCGCAGCGGCCGCAGAAGGTCGATGCGTTGGGAAGATGCTTGGCCTTCTCGATGCCGACGAGAGCCGGTGTGACCACTGAGCCGATTGGGCCGGGATAGACCCAGCCATAGGCATGGCCACCCACCGCATTATAGACCGGGCAGTGGTTGAGGCAGGCGCCGCAGCGGATGCAGCGCAGCATGTCCTGGAACTCTGTGCCGAGCACATTGGAGCGGCCATTGTCCAGGATCACCACGTGATATTCGATGGGCCCGTCCAGGTCTCCCGGCCGGCGGCCGCCGGTTGAAAGTGTCGTATAGTTGGAGAAGTCCTGGCCCGTGGCGGAGCGCGCGAGGACGCGCAGGATGGTGGAAGCATCCTCCAGCGTCGGAACGATCTTCTCGATCGAGGCCAGCACGATGTGCACCTTGGGCAATGTCTGCGTGAGATCGCCATTGCCCTCATTGGTGACGATGATCGAGGTGCCGGTTTCGGCAATCAGGAAATTGGCGCCGGTGATGCCAACATCGGCCTCGAGATACTTCTGGCGCAGCACGGCCCGCGCTTCTTCGACGAGGGCGGGGATCTCGGTCAGGTCACGCTTCGGGTCCAGATGCGTGTGCGCCTTGCGGAAATCGTCCTCCACCTGATCGCGCGTCAGATGCACGGCGGGGGCGATGATGTGGGAAGGCCGCTCATTGCGGAGCTGGATGATGTATTCACCGAGATCGGTCTCAACCGGCGTGATGCCATTTTCGGACAAGTGCTGGTTCAGATCGATCTCTTCCGAGATCATCGACTTGCCCTTGGTGACGAGCCTGGCGCCCGCCTGCTGGCAGATTGCGAGGATGGCGGCGCGGGCGTCCTCCGCCGTGTCCGCCCAGTGCACGTGGCCGCCTGACTCCTTCACCTTCGCTTCATAGCGTTCGAGATAGAGGTCGAGATGGTCCAGCACATGGTCTTTGATATCGCGCGACTGGTCCCGCAGTGCATCGAACTCTGGCAAGGCTTCCCGCGCCTTGGAGCGCTTGGCGATGAAGCGGGGGCCCGTCTCCGTCATCGCATATTGCAGCTTGCCGTCGGCCAGGGCCTTCGAGACATTTCCGGGGAATGCTGTGGCGGACATATCCATCATTCGGCCTCCGCGATGGGCGGGGTTGCATAGTCGCCGGCTAGCACCTCGGCCACGTGGCGCACCTTCACGGGGCTTCCTACGCGCTTCAGCTTTCCGGCCATGTTCATGAGGCAGCCCAAATCCCCCGCAATCAGCGTGTCGGCGCCCGTCGCCTCAATGTTGCGGAGCTTTTTCTCCAGCATCTTGTCTGAAATGCCGGGATACTTGACACAGAAGGTGCCGCCAAAGCCGCAGCAGACCTCCGCATCCGTCATCTCGCGCAAGGTGACGCCTTGAACACTTGCCAGCAGCTTCCGCGGTTCGTTGCGGATACCGAGCTCGCGCAGGCCCGAGCAGGAGTCGTGGTAGGTCGCACGCGCCGGGAACTCCGCGTCCACCCTCTCCACCTTCCGGATGCGGGTGAGGAAGGAGACGAGCTCATGGGTACGGGTGGCCAAGTCCTCGGCCTCGGCGTGTTCCGTGGTGCCGGGCTCGAACAGGTCCGGGTAATGCTTGATGATCATGCCGCCGCAGGAGCCCGAAGGGGCCACCACATAATCATAGCCCTTGAAGGCGGCGATCACGTTGCGGGCAAGGGCTGTCGCATTGGCGCGGTCGCCTGAATTGAAGGCGGGCTGGCCGCAGCAGGTCTGGGCCTCGGGCACCTCCACCGTGCAGCCGGCATCTTCCAGCAGCTTGACCGCCGCAAAGCCCACGGAAGGGCGGAAGAGATCGACCAGACAGGTGACGAAAAGGCCAACGCGCGGAGACGTCTCGGACATGGAACCTCGGGGGTAATCATGGGAAGCGGGGTTTTGCCAGCCCAGGCTCCGCCCCGCAAGGCGATCTTTCATTGCATTGGCGTGCGGAGGCGGCTTAATTCGCCGCATGCTCACCATGCCCGTGCCCGATCCTGAGGTCATCGCCCGCCGTGGCGCCATTGCCACGGCCCTCCGCCGCATCGTTCCGGGCGAAGGCGTGGTCGAAGCCCCCATTGAAATGCGGGCCTTCGAGACGGATGGGCTGACCGCCTACCGCCAGATGCCGCTGGTGGTGGTGCTGCCGCAAACGACCGCGCAAGTGTCCGAGGTCCTCCGCTTTGCCTATGAGAATGACATCAAGCTGGTGCCGCGTGGGGCGGGCACCTCACTTTCCGGTGGCGCTTTGCCGCTGGCGGACGGGATCCTGCTTGGCATGGCCAAATTCAACCGGGTTCTGGAGATTGACTATGCCAACCGCTGCGCCGTGGTGCAGCCGGGGGTGACCAACCTCGCCATCAGCAAGGCGGTGGAGCACAAGGGCTTCTACTATGCGCCCGACCCCTCCTCCCAGATCGCCTGCACCATCGGCGGCAATGTGGCGGAGAATTCAGGGGGCGTGCACTGCCTGAAATACGGCCTCACCGCCAATAATGTGCTGGGCATCGAAATGGTGCTGGTGACCGGCGAGGTGATCCGGCTCGGCGGCAAGCATCTGGACAGCGAGGGCTATGACCTTTTGGGCCTCATGACGGGCTCCGAGGGGCTGTTGGGCGTCGTCACCGAAGTCACCGTCCGCATCCTGCAGAAGCCTGAGACGGCGCGCGCCGTGCTGGTGGGTTTCCCGTCCAGCGAGGCGGCCGGGCAGTGCGTGGCGGATGTGATCTCGGCGGGCATCATTCCGGGCGGCATGGAAATGATGGACCGCCCCGCCATTCACGCCGCTGAGGAATTCGTTCACGCAAATTACCCGCTCGATGTGGAGGCGTTGCTGATCGTGGAGCTGGACGGTCCCCAGGTCGAGGTCGACCATCTGATTGAGCGTGTTTCCGAGATTGCGCGCGCCAACCAGGCTACCACGCTGCGCGTCTCGACCTCCGAAGAAGAGCGGCTGCTGTTCTGGGCCGGGCGCAAGGCGGCCTTCCCCGCGGTCGGGCGCATTTCACCCGATTATTTGTGCATGGATGGGACCATCCCGCGCAAGCGCCTGCCCGAGGTTCTGCAGGGAATGGAGCAGCTTTCCCGTATCCACCGCCTGCGCGTGGCGAATGTCTTCCATGCAGGGGACGGGAACCTCCACCCGCTGATCCTTTATGATGCCAATGACCCGGATGAGCTCGACCGCGCGGAAGCTTTCGGCGCCGATATTTTGAGGCTCTGCGTCAAAGTGGGGGGTGTGCTCACCGGCGAACATGGTGTGGGGATCGAGAAACGTGACCTGATGCCGGAGATGTTCACGGAAGGAGACCTGGCCCAGCAGATGCGCGTCAAATGTGCGTTCGATGCCAAGGGCCTGCTCAACCCCGGCAAGGTCTTCCCCACGCTCCACCGCTGCGCGGAGATGGGCCGCATGCATGTGAAGGGCGGCCAGCTTCCCTTTGCGGATATTCCGAGATTCTAATGCCGCATGCCGTGAAGCCGGGGTCGCTCTCCGAATTATCCGACATCATCGCCGCCGCCGATGCCCCTTTCGAAATGGCGGGAACCGGCAGCAAGCGTGCGCTGGGAAGGCCCGTTCAGGCCGCAGCCACCTTGGACATGTCCAGCTTCTCCGGCATCATCGCCTATGAGCCGGAAGAGCTGATCCTGGATGTGGGTGCGGGAACGCGGCTCAGCGATGTTGAGGCCTTGATCGGCGCCCGCCACCAGCAGCTGGCCTTCGAGCCACCGGATTGGTCAGCGCTGCTCAATGCGCCCCATAGCGGCACCATCGGGGGCCTCGTCGCCTGCAATCTCTCAGGGCCCCGCCGCATCAAGGCCGGCGCGGTGCGCGACCATATTCTCGGCATCCATGGCGTCACCGGTGCGGGAGACGTCTTCAAAGCCGGCGCGCGCGTGGTGAAGAATGTGACGGGCTATGACATGCCGAAGCTCTTGACCGGCTCCCATGGCACACTGGCCGCTCTCACCTCAGTCATCCTCAAGGTGCTGCCCGCGCCCGAAACGGAGGAGACCGTGGTGCTGACCAGGCTTGATGATCTGCAGGCCGTGAACATGATGAGCCTCGCGATGCAATCGCCCTGCGAAGTTTCCGCCGCGGCCTATATTCCCGGCGAGGCGGCCTATCTGCGGCTCGAAGGTGTGGCACCCTCCGTCGCCTACCGGCGGGATGCGCTGGCGAAGCTCCTGAAAACGCCGATTGAGGTGATGGCCGCAAAGAGTTCCGCCGCCACATGGTGCGCCATTCGAGATGGGGCGATGTTCGCGGAAAATCCGCGCCACCCGCTGTGGCGTCTCTCGGTCACTCCTTCGGATGCGCCAGACCTCATCCGTACACTGAAGGATCAGCTTGATCTCCGCTACGTCTTCGACTGGGCGGGCGGCCTCGTGTGGCTCGAAGTGCCGCCGTCACCCGATGCTTCCGCAACTCTGGTGCGCGGCGCCATGAAGAGCGGGCATGCGACATTGATCCGCGCGCCGGAACCGACACGTGCGGCGGTGGACGTATTCCAGCCGCAGCCCGCGGCACTTGCGGCACTATCGGCGCGCGTCAAGGCGTCGTTCGATCCGCGTCATATTCTCAACCCCGGCCGCATGTATCGGGGCGTCTGATGCAAACCTCCTTTACACCTGAACAGCTTGAAAGCCCCCGCATTGCGGAGGCCAACACCATCTTGCGCAAATGCGTGCATTGCGGCTTCTGCACCGCCACCTGCCCCACTTACGTGCTGCTGGGCGATGAGCTGGACAGCCCGCGCGGCCGCATCTACCTGATGAAGAACATGCTGGAGTCAGGTGGCCCCGCCACGGCGGAAACGGTGAAGCATCTCGACCGATGCCTCTCCTGCCTCTCCTGCATGACGACCTGCCCCTCGGGCGTGCATTACATGCATCTCGTGGATGAGGCGCGCGCCCATGTGGAAGAGACCTACACGCGCCCGCTGTTCGAGCGCCTGCTCCGGAATGTGCTGGCCTACACCATGCCGCGCCCCGGCCTGTTCCGCCTGTCCCTGATCGGCGCGAAACTCGCATCGCCCCTCGCACCGCTTGCGCGCGCGGCCGGTGCCACGCGCATTGCAGCGCTGCTCAACCTCGTGCCGAAGCAAATGCCCACGCCCGAGCGCTTCGGCCAGCCCGGAACCTATCCGGCGGCAGGAGAAAGGAAGGCCCGCGTCGCCCTTCTCATGGGCTGCGTGCAGAGCGTGCTGGACCCCGGCATCAATGCCGCCACCATCCGGCTTCTTACGCGGCTGGGCTTCGAGGTCGTCGTCTCAGGCGAAGAGGCCTGCTGCGGCTCCCTCACGCACCACATGGGAAAGGAGCATGACGCGCTCGCCCGTGCCCGGCGTTCCGTGGATCAGTGGATCAAGGCGGAGGTCGACGCGGTGATCGTGACGGCCTCTGGCTGCGGTACGACCATCAAGGATTATGGCCACATGCTGCGGCTCGATCCCGGCTATGCGGAGAAGGCGAAAACCATCAGCGCCAAGGCGAAGGACATTACGGAATTCCTGGTGATGCAGGATTTGCCGGAAGCCCAGGGCGGCCTCACACTTGCCTATCATTCCGCCTGTTCCATGCAGCACGGCCAGAAAATCCGCACCGAACCGCAACGCCTGCTCCGCCGCGCCGGTTTCACGGTGATGGAGGTGCCGGAAGGCCATCTCTGCTGCGGCTCGGCCGGCACCTACAACATCCTGCAGCCCGAAATCGCAACGCGGCTCAAGGAACGGAAAGTCGCCAATATCGAAAGCCTGGCCCCTCAGGCCATTGCCACCGGCAATATCGGCTGCATGACTCAGATCGGGTCCGGCACGAGGATCCCGATCCTCCACACCGTGGAGCTCTTGGACTGGGCCTATGGCGGGCCACGCCCCGAGAAGCTCAATGCTCTTTCCCCTTCTCCCATCCGGAGGATGGGAGAAGGTGGCCGACAGGCCGGATGAGGGCCTCTTTCAACGGGCTCGCACGCGGAGAGTGGCCCTCATCCGCCCTTCGGGCACCTTCTCCCATTGCTGCGCAACAGGAGAAGGGAAAGGCGAAGAGACCTCCTGTGGGTGATCCATGACCCAGCCCGTCCGCCACCAGCGTTCGGAGGGCGCGATCCTCCTCAGCATGGGTGCCACGGGCCTGAAGCGGCTGCGGGAGGCGCATGCGGCCAAGGTGCGGCTTCCGGCAGGCGGGCATGAAGCCATTCTCATCAATACGGGCGGCGGCCTTGCGGGTGGAGACCGCTTCAGCTTCGACATCACCGCCGAAGAAGACGCCCGCCTCACCCTCACCTCCCAGGCCGCCGAGCGCGTCTACCGTACACTCGGGCCCGCCGCAGAGGTCGATGTGCGCCTCACTGCGAAGTCTGGCGCCACGCTTATGTGGCTGCCGCAGGAATCGATCCTGTTCGATGGCGCTTCCCTGTCCCGCCGCATCACCGCCGATATCGCAGCCGATGCCCGGCTGCTCGCGGTCGAGTCCGTCATCCTCGGGCGGGAGGCGATGGGCGAAACCGTCCATCACGCAAGGCTTCGGGACAGCTGGCGCATCCGGCAGTCCGGGCGGCTGATCTTCGCCGATGACCTGGCTTTCGACGGCCCGCCCCCTGCCACTCCCGCCACGCTGGGGGAGGCCAGGGCCTTCGCCACCATCCTCGCCGTCTCTCCCCAGGCGGAGACAATGCTGGACGCCGTGCGCGCCGCCATCGGCCCTCGGGGTGATGCCAGTTCCTGGTCTGGCAAGATGGTTGCAAGGCTTGCCGCAAGGGACGGGTTTGAATTGCGCAAATCCCTGATTCCGGCACTCACCGTGCTGGCGGGTTGCGGTGCTCTGCCTAAATCTTGGTCGTTCTGAGGAGAATTTATGCAACTGACACCGCGCGAGAAAGACAAGCTGCTCGTCAGCCTTGCGGCACAGGTGGCGCGCCGCCGCCTGGAGCGCGGCGTGAAACTGAACCACCCGGAGGCGATTGCCCTGATCACCGACTATGTGGTCGAGGGCGCGCGCGACGGGCGCAGCGTTGCCGATCTGATGGAGACGGCGGCCCATGTCATCACCCGCGCGCAGGTGATGGAGGGGATCGCCGAAATGATCCATGACGTGCAGGTCGAAGCCACCTTCCCGGATGGCACCAAGCTCGTCACCGTCCACCAGCCCATCCGATAGGAGCGCCAGCACATGATCCCCGGCGAAGTGATCCCTCAAACTGGCGACATCGCGTTGAACAAGGGAGCAGCCACCGTCACACTCGAAGTGGCCAACACCGGAGATAGGCCCATTCAGGTGGGCTCGCACTATCATTTCTTCGAAACCAATGAGGCGCTGCGCTTCGATCGGGACAAGGCGCGGGGCATGCGGCTCGATATCGCGGCGGGCACGGCGGTGCGCTTCGAGCCCGGCCAGCGCCGAGAGGTGACGCTGGTGCCGATCGGCGGCCACCGCCGCATCTATGGGTTCCAGCAGAAGATCATGGGGGCGCTCTGACATGGCGAAAATCTCACGCGCCACCTATGCCGCAATGTATGGCCCCACGGTCGGAGACCGCGTGCGGCTCGCAGATACCGAGCTTTTCATCGAGGTGGAAAGAGACTTCACCACCTATGGCGAAGAGGTGAAGTTCGGCGGCGGCAAGGTGATCCGGGACGGTATGGGCCAGTCCCAGGCGACGCGCGCCGAGGGTGCTCTCGACACCGTCATAACCAATGCACTGATCGTCGATCACACCGGCATCTACAAGGCGGATGTGGGCTTGAAGGACGGCCGCATCGCAGGCGTTGGCAAGGCCGGCAATCCCGACACGCAAGCGGGCGTCACCCTCATCATCGGGCCGTCCACCGAAATCATTGCCTGCGAGGGCCGCATCCTCACCGCGGGGGGCATCGACAGCCACATCCATTTCATTGCACCCCAGCAGATCGAGGAGGCGCTCTATTCGGGTGTCACCACCATGCTGGGCGGCGGCACCGGCCCTGCGCATGGTACGCTCGCCACCACCTGCACCGGCGCCTGGCACATCATGCGCATGATCGAGGCGGCGGATTCCTTCCCGATGAATCTGGGGCTGATGGGCAAGGGCAATGCCTCCCTTCCCGCCCCCCTGGAGGAAATGGTGCTCGCCGGTGCCTGCGGCCTGAAGCTCCACGAAGACTGGGGCACGACGCCGGCTGCCATCGACAACTGCCTCAGCGTGGCCGATGCGCTGGACGTACAGGTGGCGATCCACACCGACACGCTGAACGAGTCAGGCTTCGTCGAAGAGACCATCGCCGCCTTCAAGGGCCGCACCATTCACACCTTCCACACGGAAGGTGCGGGCGGCGGCCATGCGCCCGATATCATCAGGGTGGCGGGTCTGCCCAATGTGCTGCCCTCCTCCACCAATCCGACCAGGCCCTATACGATCAACACCGTGGCCGAGCACCTCGACATGCTGATGGTGTGCCACCATTTGTCGCCACGCATTCCGGAAGACATTGCCTTTGCCGAAAGCCGCATCCGCAAGGAGACGATTGCGGCGGAAGACATTCTTCATGATCTGGGTGCCATTTCCATGATCTCGTCAGACAGCCAGGCCATGGGCCGCGTGGGGGAGATCATCATTCGCTGCTGGCAGACGGCCCACAAGATGAAGCTGCAGCGCGGCAGCCTTCCCGGCGATGGTGCCGCGGACAATTCGCGCGTCAAACGCTACATCGCGAAATACACGATCAACCCGGCGATTGCACAGGGGATCGCCCATGAGGTAGGCTCGATCGAGGTTGGAAAGCGCGCGGATCTCGTCATGTGGAACCCGGCCTTCTTCGGCATCAAGCCGGAAATGGTGCTGCTGGGCGGCTCCATCGCGGCAGCCCCGATGGGTGATCCCAATGCGTCCATCCCCACGCCGCAGCCCGTTCATTACCGCCCGATGTTCGCAAGCTTCGGCAAGCTGATGACCAATTCCTCCATCACCTTCGTCAGCAAGGCAGCACTCGATGATGGGCTCCAGGCAAAGCTCGGCACGGCCAAGAAGATGGTGGCGGTCCGGAACACGCGCGCCGGAATTTCCAAGGCTTCCATGGTCCACAACGCCGCAACGCCGGTGATCGAGGTCGATCCCGAAACCTATGAGGTGCGTGCCGATGGCGAGCTCTTGTCTTGCGAGCCCGCCAAGGTGCTGCCGATGGCACAGCGCTACTTCCTCTATTGATGGCCGTCCGTGCCACATCCTTCCGCCGGGCGGAGCCTCTGGGTGACAAGCCCTTCGCGATCGTCGTGCTTGATGCCGATCAGCGCCACATCCGGCGGAAGCGTATCACGCTCGCCAATGGCGAAGAGATTCTGGTCGATTTCGAGAAGCCCGCCCATCTGGCGCAAGGCGACCGGCTGGTGCTGGAAGATGGCCGCGTGGCGGAGGTCATCGCCGCAGATGAAGATCTGATGGAGGTACGCGGGCGCGATGCCCGGCATCTGGTGGAGCTGGCCTGGCACATCGGCAATCGCCATCTCCCCGCGCAAGTGGGTGAGGGCCGCATCCTGCTTCGGCGGGACCATATCATCCGGGCCATGCTGGAAAACCTCGGCGCTGCGTTGCGCGATGTGACGGAGCCTTTCACACCCGAACATGGCGCCTATCACAGCCATGACCACTGACCAGCGCCCCCTGCTGCTGCTCTTCACTTGGATGTCGCCCGCCTTCCCGACGGGGGCCTTTGCCTATTCGCATGGGCTCGAATGGGCCATTGACTGCGGCACGGTGCGGGATGCTGCAACCCTCAGCCAGTGGATTGAGGATCTGCTCACGCGCGGCTCTGCCTGGAATGATGCCGTGCTATTTTCCCGCTGCTGGCAGGATGATCCGGGGATGCTCAACGCGCTCGCCCTGGCGCTGGCCACCTCGCGCGAGCGCCATCTCGAAACGACGCAGCTTGGCCGTGCCTTCCGCATTGCCGCATCAGTTTTCGCGCCTGCCATTTTGCAGGACGAGGAGATCGCCTACCCCGTCGCCGCCGGCACGGCCTGCGCCTCAATGGGCATTGGTCTGGAGGATGCGCTGCTCGCCTGGCTCAACGGCTTTGCCGCCTCGCTCACCTCGGTTGCTGTGCGCCTCGTCCCGCTGGGGCAGACGGCCGGCCTCGAGGTGCTGCGCGACCTCGCGCCCATCCTCACCGCCACTGCCGCGCGCGCCGTGGCAGCGTCTCTGGACGATCTGGGTGCCATAACGATCGCGGCGGATATTGCCGCGATGCAACATGAAACACAACCATCACGGGTGTTCCGCACATGACCAGCACATCCTCCTCTCACGGTCCGCTGCGCGTTGGCATTGGCGGGCCAGTTGGTTCCGGCAAGACGACGCTCACCGAAAAGCTGTGCAAGGCGATGCGCGGCAGCTACTCCATCGGCGTCATCACAAATGACATCTACACCAAGGAAGATGCGACAATTCTCAACCGTCTGCAGGCCTTGCCGGAAGACCGGATCATGGGGGTGGAAACCGGCGGCTGCCCGCACACGGCAATCCGCGAGGATGCATCGATCAACCTTGCCGCAGTTGACGAGATGGTCAGGCGCCACCCGGATCTCGATGTCATCTTCATCGAATCCGGCGGGGACAATCTTGCAGCCACATTCTCGCCTGACCTGGCGGACATCTCGCTCTATGTGATTTCCGTCTGCCAGGGCGAGAAAATCCCCAGAAAGGGCGGCCCGGCCATCACCCGCTCAGACCTCCTCATCATCAACAAATCCGACCTCGCCCCCCATGTCATGGCCGACCTCGACGTCATGGAATCTGATACGAAAAGGGTTCGCGGAACAAGACCTTACGTCTTTACCGATCTACTTCGCCAGAAGGGCTTGGGGGAGGTCATCGCCTTCCTCGAAAGAACCGGTGGCCTGACCGCGCGGAACTAACCCTGTCCTCAAGCGTTGGGCCGGTCTCAAGGCAGGAGACCGCAGCCGTGCTGAAGTGGGCGCTCATTTTTCTCGTCATTTCCATCATCGCCGGCGTTTTCGGCTTCACGGGCATCGCGTCCGGGGCAGCGCAGATCGCTAAGATATTGTTCTTCATCGCAATTGCGATCTTCATCATCTTCCTGGTCATGGGACTACTCGCAGGCCAGGTGATCTTCTGACCGGCAGAACTATTCGCCCGCACCGCAGTTAGTCCCCTGCTTCCAGGAGGGGACAGATGCGGCGGATCCGATACTGCTACAAGCGAAACCGTGGGATGTGGGGTTTGGCCTTCCCCCACGAATGGCGAATTGAAATCGATCCTGCATTGGACGACAAAACGCTCCTGGATATTGCCATTCACGAAGCCGCCCATGTGGTCATTCCGGAACTTGAGGAAGCGCAGGTCGACAGGCTGGGGCGCCAGGCCGCCGATCTTCTATGGCGCATGGGCTTCCGCCGCGCCGGTGAAGAATAACAGGAACTTTCAAGTCTCTGGAGCCGTTCGAACCCCGTCCGCCACAGGAGATATGCCGATGGCCAGGAAACTTCGCTACCAGGACATTCGAAAGTCATGGCCCCCGAGGGAGCCGCAGGATCACTGGGTTTTCGAACCTTTCGACGCGGTGTTGCTTACGCTCGCAATCGGCGCTGTGCTGCTTTTGCAGGGGGTGTCTCTACCAGCTTTGATTTAGGGTTGAAGTAGTTCATCAACAGGAAGTTGCGTTCTTGCCTCAACCAGTCTAATTTTCCCAGAATCGATTGATCACGCCTGCTCAGCAAGCGCGAAGGGCCAAAGGGGGGTTGTTTGACGGTTAGTGCAGATCTTGAGATCGAAACCGCAGTCAGCGAACTTCATGATGCCTTTGCGCGCGTGCGTGCGCAGATCCATGTCCTCAAGCTTGCCATGCCCCGCGTCGAAGACGAACGGGATATCCGTTCGCTGATCTCATCACTGAATGCGATGTCCGACGAACTGACCCAGGCCGAGGGCCTGCTCAAACACTGATCTTGCGGTATTGCCGAAGGTGGTACCGCCTGCCCGGCTCGAACGGGCGACCCCTAGATCCACAATCTAGTGCTCTAACCAACTGAGCTAAGGCGGCATTCACATGGGCGAAGTGCAGCCAATGGCCAAGCGCCCGGCCGCGTTCCTAGCCCCAGTCGTGCTGGAATTCAAGACAACAAAAAGGCCCGCATCAAGATGAGCGGGCCTTTGGTGTATCGTCGATTAGGCCGCGAGCGGCTTTGACAGGCTGGAGAACGTCTTGGTCACGGACTCCTGAACCGGCTTCAGCGCATCCTTGGCGAGGGCCACGGAAAGCTCAGACAGTTCGGCAACCTGGCGCTGCATCGTCTCGGCCTGGTCCTTGAGGAAGGACTGCTGGAGCGTCACCGCCTCGGAAGGATCGCGCACGGCGAAGAACTTGCGGGCAAAGGCAAAACCGGAGTTGATGTTCAGCTGCACGAATTCCATCGACTTCAGCTGAATGTCGGTCACGCGGTTCTTATAGGCGTTAGCAGCAGCGTCCATGAGCTGGACATTGCCATGGGCCACTTCGCTGACCTTTTCGAAGGCGGCCTGCGCCTGATCAACGGACTTCAGGGCGAAGCTTGCAACCTGCTCGGCAGCCTGGTTGGCGGTTTCAGTATTCATTTCGGGCTTGGCCTTCTTGGTCGACATTGGGGTTTCTCCTGTTGGAGGGCTCTGCTCGCCCTGCCTGATGCCCATTATATAGGCGCATTTATTGTGCAGTGCAACATAATTATTGCACTGCCCCAAGGCGCTGACTTGATTTATTTTCTGGTTAAGCCATCGTAAAGATGGCGCCACTGGGAGGTTGAAGCCTTGGCTGACGTTGGGACACCGACGCTGGAAGACCTGCGAAACGTGCCGGAGGCTGCATGGCTCTGGGATGGCGCGCGGGCGCGCGTGGTGTGGGCCAACCCGGCCGGTGTCGCCTATTTCGGCGGCGCATCCCTGTTCGATCTGGTCGATCGCCCCTTCGATTTTCAGGAACCAGGCGTCGAGCAGGTCATGAACCTTTCCCGCAGCCTCAGGCGGGGGCAGGTTGAAACCACACTGCTGCATTTTCCCTCGTCCGGCGCGGATGCTCCGCTGGCCTGCCGCTGCATGATCCATGCTCTGGCGGACGGGCGGCCCGGCGTCCTTGTGGTGGCGCGCCATTCCGCCGCCGATGAAGAGGGCCAGGCCACGGAGGATATCGCCGCCGCCTTCGACCTTCTGCCGACGGCTGCCCTGCTCACCGGCCGCGGGGGCGGCTTCCGCCATCTCAATGCGGCAGCCCTGCTGCTTCTGGGGGCGGGCCAGAGGGCCAATCTCGCCGGGCTTCTGGGCAGTGCCCAATCGGCCGAGGAACTGCTCTCGCGCATTGAGGCCGCAGGAACCGTGGTGCTGCACAAGCCACTTGCCGTGAGGCTCGGCACACGCGACATCCGCATCACGGCGAAGCGCCTGAACCGCACCGGAGATGAAGCTTCCTTCGCCCTTCTGCTGCTTGACGATGTGACCGAGCGCCGGGCCCTTGAACTGAAGCTCTCAGCTTCCGGGCCCGTTTCTGATCCGGCCGAGGTGCTGCCACCTGAGAAGGCTGCACCGCGGCCGGCCAGCGCCCTTTCGGATGCCGATGCTGCGGCCTTCGCCAAGCTGGGTCAGGCCGTTGAAGACGGCATTCGCCAGATCAAGCCGCCGCCCGCGGCTGAAGCTCCGGCAGCTGAAGCCCCGGCCCCCGCGCCACCCCCGCCGCGCCGCAAGCTGCAGCGCATTCCTGACCAGGTGCGCCTGCCGCTCGAGAACCGCAGTGACGCCGTGCTGGTGGCGAAGGACGGGCAGCTGCTCTTTGCCAACCCGGCCGCGGCCCGCCTGTTCGGGCATGAAACGGGTGAGGACGTCATCAACGACAGTGCCTTGTCCGCACGTTTCGGCCAGCTTGGGCAATCCCTGCCGCAGGCGGACATCGCCACCGGTGACGGACGCAAGGTCGAAGCCAGCGTGCAGATGACGGTGATCCCGTGGCTGGGCGGACCCGCGCGGCAATTTCTGGTGCACAAGGCGGACGCCACGAAGCCGGACCGCGCCGACCTGCGCCTTGCCCCTGCCCATGCGATTGAGGCGAAGGCCGAGGCCCTCCCCGATGCACCACCCCCGGCGCCTGTGCCGGATGTTGAGAAAGAGGCCAAGGCCCCGGATCAGCGGCCGAGCGCGGATGTGATCCAGCTTCCCCTTCGCCCGCAATCCCCGGAAGCCGACCAGGAGCTGCGCGCCATTCTGGACACGGCGGCAGATGGCATCATCACGCTCGATCCCGATGCGCGCATCCACACGTTCAGCGCAGGGGCGGAGGCGATCTTCGGCTATCGCATCGCCGAGGTGGCGGGAAAGCCATTCTTCGATCTCCTCTCGCCTGACAGCCGCAAGATGGTGCGGGATTATATTTCAGCACTGCAGGGCCCCGGCCTTGCCGCCGTGTTCAATGACGGGCGCGAAGTGACGGCCCTGGTCCGCCAAGGCGGCACGGTTCCCCTGTTCCTCACCATCGGCAAGCTGCAGGCACCGCGCTCGCAGGCGGCCTTCTGCGCCGTTGTGCGGGACATCACCCAGTGGAAGAAGACCGAAGCGGAACTGCGCGAGGCCAAGGATAGGGCGGAGGCCACGAGCCGCCAGAAATCCGAGTTCCTCGCCAGCGTCAGCCATGAGCTGCGAACGCCGCTCAACGCCATCATGGGTTTTTCCGAAGTGATGCGGCTCGGCCGCTTCGGCGACATCGGCAATGAGCGCTATCGCGGCTATGTGCAGGACATTCACGCCAGTGGGTCGCATCTCCTGTCCCTCATCAATGACCTGCTCGATCTTTCCAAGGTCGAGGCCGGAAAAATCGAGCTGAACTTCACCTCCGTGTCACTCAGCGATGTGGCGGATTATGTGCTGAAGCTTCTGCAGGAGCAGGCGACGGCGGCACGCGTAGTGCTCAGGAAGTCCATGCCTGCTGATCTTCCCAATGTGGTGGCGGACCTCCGCTCCATGCGGCAGGCATTGCTGAACCTCGTGTCGAATGCGATCAAATTCACCGATGCCGGTGGACAGGTGGTGATCTCCGCCCAGCTGATGGCCTCCGGCGAGTTGAAGTTCAAGGTGAAGGACACCGGCATCGGCATGGATGAGGAGCAGCTGCGCGGCGCCCTCGAACCCTTTGGCCGCATTGCCACCGAAGGCCGCGACGCGCCGGGAACAGGGCTTGGCCTTCCCCTCACCAAAGCTCTGGTCGAAGCCAACCGCGCGCGCCTCAGCCTCTCAAGCGAGCCGCGCCGGGGCACACTCGCCGAGATCACCTTCCCGACGACGCGCGTTCTCGCCGAATAGGGCAAGCCACCGTCAGGTGGCGAGTTCGGCGAGCCCTGCGAAGAGGTCAAGCGCTTCCGGGTTGGCGAGGGCTTCTTTGTTCTTGACGGTGCGCCCATGCACCACGTCCCGCACGGCGAGCTCGGTGATCTTGCCGGATTTCGTGCGCGGGATATCGGCGACTGCCACGATCTTTGCCGGCACGTGGCGGGGCGATGCGCCATCGCGGATTTTCTTCCTGATCGTCGCCACAAGAGCCTCGTCAAGTATCGCATCTGCGCGCAGTCTCACGAACAGCACCACGCGCACGTCGTGGTCCCAGTCCTGGCCGATGGCCAGTGCCTCGATTACCTCCGGCACCTGCTCCACCTGGGCATAGATCTCGGCCGTGCCGATCCGCACGCCGCCCGGGTTCAGTGTGGCATCGGACCTTCCATGGATGATCATGCCGCCATGGGGCGTGATCTCCGCGAAATCGCCATGGCACCATATGCCGGGAAAGCGGGCGAAATAGGCATTGTGATATTTGGAGCCGTCGGGATCGTTCCAGAACATCACCGGCATGGACGGGAACGGCCTGACGCAGACGAGCTCGCCCTTTTCTCCGCGCAATGGTTTGCCGCCATCGTCATAGACATCCATGGCCATGCCCAGCATCGGCCCCTGGATTTCGCCACGCCAGACGGGAGACAGTGGATTGCCGCCGACGAAGCAGCCGCAAATATCCGTGCCGCCCGAAATGGATGCAAGCTGCATGTCCGGCTTGATGTCCGCGTAGACGAAGTCGAAACTCTCCGCACTCAAGGGCGAACCCGTGGAGAGCATGGCGCGCAGGGAGGACAGGCGGTGGGAGTCCTTCGGGATGAGGCCGCTTTTCTTCACCGCGTCGATGTATTTGGCGGATGTGCCGAAAATGGTCATCCCCTCATCATCGGCATAATCGAACAGCGCGCGTTCGGAGGGGTGGAAGGGGGAGCCGTCATAAAGCAGCAGGGTTGCGCCGGCACTCAGGCCCGAGACCAGCCAGTTCCACATCATCCAGCCACAGGTGGAGAAGTAGAACAGCTTGTCCGTTGGCTTGGTATCCGTGTTCAGCACATGCTCGGACAGGTGCTTCAGCAGGATGCCGCCCGCCGAATGCACGATGCATTTGGGAATGCCCGTCGTGCCGGAGGAATAGAGGATGTAGAGCGGGTGATCCATCGGCAGCTGCGCATAGGCAACCGGGGCATCGCTGTGATCGGCCACGAAGGCGTTGAGCGTCCTGCCGTTCGGCAAGAGCTCAGCCACCGCCTCCGCCTCTCCGATATAGTCGATCACGAGGGCCTGGGTGACGCTTGGCAATTCCTTCAGCACATTGCTGACCTTCTCGCCCATGCGGATGGTTTTGCCGGCATAGTAATAGCCGTCGCAGGTGATGAGGATCTTGGGCACGATCTGGCCGAAACGGTCCAAAATGCCGCGCTCACCGAAATCGGGCGAGCATGATGACCAGATGGCACCGAGCGATGACGCCGCCAGGAAACTGACGATCGCTTCCGGCATATTGGGAACGATGGCGCAGATCCGGTCCCCCTCTTCTACCCCTGCCGAAGCAAGCGCACGGTGAAGCTTTGCCACCGCCTGGTTGAGCTCAGCCCAGCTCATGCGCCGCCGCACCTTGTCTTCGCCGCGGAACACCAGCGCATCAGTGTCATCCGACTTTCGCAACATGTTCTCGGCATAGTTCAGCCGGGCGCCGGGGAAGAACTTCGCACCCGGCATCTTGGCGCCATCCACCAGCACGCTCTCCCCCCGGGCTTCGGCCTTGATGGCGCAGAATTCCCACAGCGCGCTCCAGAAGGCCTCGGGCTTGTCCACGGAGAAGGCCAGCACCTCGTCAAAGCTCCGGAAACCGAAGGGCGCCATGAAACGGCTCAGGTTCGACGCGGCCATCCGCTCTGGCGCGGGGGTCCACAAAGGGCGTTCGGTCATGTAAGGCACTCCGGACAAAGGGCAGAGGAGGGGTCTAGCCATGTCACAGAAGGGCCGCAAGTCCCGCCCAAAAGCGGCGCGATTTCTGGAGTTTCCGATGCTTGACCGACGACTGGTTGCGGGCGGGGCTGCGATTGCCCTGGTGGCCGTGGCAATGGTGGCTTTCGTCCTTCTCTCGCCGCGCTGGGCGCCCGGTACCCTGAATCAGATCACACAACAGCAGCTTGGCCGCAGTTTCGTGGCCACGGGCGGCGCCACGCTCGATTTCTCTCCGCTTTCGATCCGCATCGCGGGGCCAAGCCTTTCCGGCGCAGATGCACGCAATGACAGTTTCGTCAGCGGGGGCCAGTTGGTGATCCCGGTGTCCTTCAGCCAGCTCATCAGCCGCAAGCCTTCGCTTTCATTCTTCCAGCTGACGGATTCTGACATATCACTCTTCATCGACGAGCGGGGCCAGGCGAGCTGGGATTTCCCCGGCCTCAAGAGCTTTGCGCCCCTGCAGATCAGCCTGGAGCAGGTCCGCTTCCGCTATTTCGATGCCCGCAACAATCAGAGCCTCACCCTGTCGAATGTCGATGGCCTGCTCGAGGTGCGGGAAGATGGCGGTGCCTCCTTCAAGGGATCGGCCGTGGTCAATTCCCGCGTGCTGCGGATCGACGCCGATCTCAAGTCACTCGTCCGGATTGACGGGGACGGATCTCCACTTGAACTGGCGCTCGCCGGAGATGCGGGCACGGCGAGCTTCAGCGGCCGGCTGTCGACCGCCAAGGTCTTGAGCCTGACCGGGCCGGTCAGCCTGTCCAGCACAGTTCCCGTCGATGGTTTGCGGCTTCTGGGCCTGCCGCTGCCGGATGGCCTTGCGGTAGCGGGGCCGCTGACCCTTGATGGCGCGCTCGACAGCGCGGGCCGGGCCTTTGCCATCCGCGATGCATCCCTGACCATGGGCGGCTTCCGTGCCAGTGGCGACGTGGTGGCCGATCTTCGGGGGGACCAGCCGAAGCTTCAGGCCAATCTCAACGCAGACACCATCTGGCTCGATCCCTTCATTCCGGCGGCGGGTGCAACTGGCGATGACTGGGGCCGCACGCCCCTGCCCTTCGCGCTGCTCAAGACCTTCGATGCGGACGTCAACATCGATGCCCGCGACCTGCGATATCAAGGCTTCAGCGCCGCTGCATCCCGAATGAAGGTGACGCTTGCGGCCGGAAAGCTCGAGGTCTCCAGCGCATCCCGCCTCACCAGTGGCGGCACGGTGAGCGTCCTCGTCAAGGCGGATGCCAGCACTTTGCCACCAAGCGTCTCGCTCAACGTGACGGCGCAGCAAGCCGAGGCCCAGACGCTCCTCACGGCGCTGGCCGGTATCAGCCATGTGACGGGAACAGGTTCCTTCTCCGCTGATCTTGCCGCCCAGGGCCAGACGCAGGAGGAACTGGCAGGAACCCTCAAGGGCACCGCAAGCGTGGCGCTGACGGGTGGCCAGATCACGGGCACCGATCTTTCTGCGCTGTTTGCCGCCACCCGCCAGAAAATTCTGGATGGCTGGCAGGCCGCCCCCGGGGTCACACCTTTCAACAATCTGGGTGGCGAGGCGGGTATTGCCGACGGGATCGTCAGCTTCCGGAATTTCAAGATCGATACGCCCGTCGCGAGCTTCACGGCAGAAGGCCTCATCGACATTCTCCGCCGCGGGGTTGAGTTTCACGCCTCGGGAACGGCAGGGGCACAGCCGATCCTGCCGGTGCCGGTGATCGTCAAAGGCCCGTGGGGCGCCCCTCGTATCTATCCCGATGTGCCCAATATCCTCACCAATCCTGAAGGGGGCTTTGCCCGCCTGCAGGAGGTGCCCGCCGTCGAAGGCAATTGAAGAAGCACTTCAGGACGGGCAATCTGGTGTCATGATCCGGGTTCAGCAGCACGCATTCGACGCCGGCGATGAGCTTCGCGCCCTCAAAGAGGGCCAAAGCCACATTGGCGGCACGGTGATGTTCCTGGGGACCGTGCGGGACATGTCCGGCGGGCAGGACGTCAAGGCCATGACGCTCGAACATTATCCCGGCATGACCGAGAAAGCCCTGGAGGAGATCGAGGCCGAAGCCAAGCGGCGCTGGCCGCTGGACGCCTCGCTCATCATCCACCGCTACGGGCGGCTGGAACCCGGCGAGGACATCGTGCTGGTCATCACCGCATCCGCCCACCGCGAGGCAGCCTTCGCGGCCTGCCATTTCCTGATCGACTGGCTGAAGACCAAAGCGCCCTTCTGGAAGCTCGAGGAGGGTGACGATGGTGCAAGCTGGGTCGCCGCCAAAGAGAGCGACGACGACGCCGCACAGCGCTGGGAAAAGGGCTGAGATTGCGGCTCCTGACCCGCAGCGGCTGGCGCGCGCTCGGCCTGCTCGCCATATTGCTTATCCTCCTGGCCGCCGCACAGAAGCTCGGCCTCAATGCGCCAGAGGACATCCGTGCGGTGGCGGTCGACGGCGATTCGCTGCGCGTCAGCAATCAGGATTACCGGCTTCACGCCATTGACGCCCCGGAGCTTCACCAGAACTGCAGCAGGGCCGATGGCAGCAGCTACCCCTGCGGGCGGGAGGCGCAAAAGGCGCTCCGCGCCATGGTGCAGAACCGGACGCTGACTTGCCGCACTCTGGATGAGGACCGTTATGGCCGCCTCGTTGCCGAATGCACGGTAAATGGCGTCAGCATCAATGACGAGATGGTGCGGGCGGGCTGGGCCGTCGCCTATCGCCGCCACGGGCGTGACCATGTGGCAGCCGAAGCCGAGGCACGGACCGCCAAGCGCGGCATCTGGCAAGGGCGCTTCGAGATGCCCGAGAACTGGCGCAATGCCAACCGCTCTTCCTTGCGCTCAGGCGCGGGTGAAGACTGAGGGCCGTTGGTCCGCCCGCGTCCGGCGCAAGGGCCTCTCTTGGCAGATCGCGTTGCGCATCGCCGTGGCGGCCACGGCCGCGTGGCCCATGGCATTGGAAATCTGGTCGAGCCCCTTCACCACATCGCCCGCGGCATAGAGACCTTCCACCGAGGACATCTGGTGCCGGTCGACGAGCACGGCGCCGTCTTCGGCCGTTCTTGCCCCCGCAGCCTTCGCAAGCTCGGAATGATTGATGGTGCCAAGCGCCGGGTACACCGTATCGAAGGCGAGCTTCCGCCCCGCAACAGTCAGCACCATCCCGCTCTCGCCCGGCTGCAGTGCCGTCACGGGCCCATTGATGCAGGAGATCTGCCACTGCTGAAGCTGCTGCTTCTCTGCGGCCGACCAGGAATGTGCTCCATCCGGTGCGATCAGCGTGACGCTGGCGGAATAGCTCCTGAGGAATTCGGCCTCCGCCAGGGCATGACCGCCCGTGCCGAGAATGGCTATGTGCTGGTCGGTCACTTCATAGCCATCGCAAATGGGGCAATAGCGCAGAAGGCCGCGGCGCAGGGCGTCGTCATGGGCCGCATCAGGCATGGTGGGACGGCGATTGGTCACGCCGGTGGCCAGCAGCACCTTGGACGCGGTGTAGCGTTCGATGCCCGCGCTCAGGGTGAAGCCGCCGTCTTCTGGTTCCAGCCAATCCGCCCGGTGCCGCAGAACGGTGGCACCATGGTGCTGCGCCTGTGCCCGCATGCGGCGCAGAAGCTCCACCCCGGAAATGCCTTCGGGGTAGCCCGCATGATTGTGGGTCATGGGAATGAGCCCTGCCCGGCTGCGGCCATGGTCGAAGACGGCGACGGAGAGGTGGAAGCGTGCAAGATAGATCGCAGCCGTCAACCCTGCCGGACCTCCTCCAACCACGATGCAATCATAGTCCATGGGTGAAACGAAGCTCAGCGCTGGTCGTTGTAGGGTTCCTTGGTGAGCCCCACCTGCTTTGCCAGATCGCTGAAGCTTGCGGCCGCGCAATCCTCATCGCCATTGGCCAGCAGCAACAGGCGAATGGGAAAGCAGATGGCATCACGATTGGAGAGGCTCATATCCTGATCCTGGAAGCGATCATCAGAGGTGATGCGGGCTTCGGCACGGCGCAGCGCCACGTCGATTTCATGAGGAGTGAGGAGACCCTTCTCGACGAGCAGGCGGTTAACTGCGGCACAGGCCATGAGCAGGCCTTCGAGCTGGAGATTGGCTTGGTTCATGGGCATCCTGCGATCTGAAATGACGACGGGTAACGGGAGGGGGCCTTGAGGGTTCCAGAGGCAGTTACGGAAAGGCTGGACGCTCAATTCTTCGCGCGTGACGCGCGCGTGGTGGCCGCCGCGTTGATCGGCCTCGAACTCCGCTGCGGGGATGCGGGCGGCATCATCGTGGAGACGGAAGCCTATCTGGCCGATGACCCCGCCTCTCACAGCTTCAAGGGGCAGACGGCCCGCAACGCCAGCATGTTCGGCGCCCCCGGCACGAGCTATGTCTATCTGATCTATGGCATGCACTGGTGCCTCAATGCCGTGTGCCTGCCGGGCTCTGCCGTACTGATCCGGGCTCTTGAGCCGACGCGCGGCATCGACATCATGTCGGCACGCCGGGGCACGGATAAGCTGCACCAATTATGTGCCGGACCCGGGCGCCTCGCACAGGCACTCGGGATCACCCGCGCGCAAGACGGGAAATCGCTGCTCCGCCCTCCCTTCTCGATTCTGGCGGGAGCGGGGGCCGTCACCCTTCTTACTGGGCGCCGCATTGGCATCAGCCGCGCTGCGGAGGCGCCCTGGCGCTTCGGGCTAGCAGGATCCCCCTATCTCAGCCGCCGCTTTGACTGATGTAATCTAAGGTTGAATTGCTCCTGACCAGCGACAACCAATAACAACTCTCCACGCGTATTGCCTGCAGGAAAGATGATCATGTATCATCAGGATTGCCGAACCGATGCGGAGTTCCTGAGTTGAAGATTACAGGCCATGACGTCTCTGGATAGACTGCTCAACCGTCGCTTGGTTCTCAAGGTGACGGCAGCCGGCTTCGCTGCGGTACCGGTGTGGTCACTGAACGCTGCGGCGCAACTCACCAACAAGCTTGCCTATCAACTTCAGAACGGCGAGTTCAACTGGTTCCCCGAACGGTCGCCGGCTGGCCCCCTTCTCATCATTGTTTCGATTCCGGATCAGCTGCTGCATGTCTACCGCAACGGTATTCGGGTCGCGGCCTCGACCTGCTCCACCGGCAAGACCGGACACAGGACGCCCACCGGCGTCTTCAAGATACTGGAGAAGGACAAGCACCACCATTCCTCGACCTATAACAATGCTCCCATGCCCAACATGAACCGGCTGACATGGAGCGGCATTGCGCTGCATGCGGGTAATCTGCCGGGCTATCCCGCCTCCCACGGCTGCGTGCGGCTGCCGATGCAGTTTTCGGAGCTGCTCTTTGGCATCACCCGCAAGGGGATGACCGTGGTGATCGCCGATGAACACTCGCAGCCATCCGCCGTTACCCACCCGGGCATGGTGCTGGGCGACTATGCAAAGCGCGAATTCGCCGCCGTGGATGCAGCGCTGATGAAGGCTCAGTACAGCGAAGGCCACACCGTAAAATCGCCCGTCACCAGCGTCGTGGTCAGCAGCAAGGACCACAGCGTGACGGTGCTTGAAGACGACAAGATCGTGGCTGCCGGCAAGGTCACCATCTCAGAGGGCGCGAAGCCTTTGGGCGAGAACGTCTACAGCCTCAAAGGCTCCACACAGGACCAGGACAGCCTCACATGGTCCGGCGTCGGCTATGGCAAGACGGACCGTGAGGACATTACCCATGAGCTGGAGCGGGTCACGGCCGAGCCCCGGGTGAGGGAGGAAATCCGAAAGCGCATGCAGTCCGGTATGACTGTGGTGACGACGGACCAGGCCCACACGCAAGCATCCAGCGCCTCAAACTTCACCATTCTCGAAGGCGTGTACTGATGATGAGACGGATCGCTTGCCACACGTTGATGCTCGCCCTGCTCCTGGCGCTGCCTCAGGCCGCCCTTGCGGACGACAGGAATGAAACGGTGAAATTCGCGGCCGGAGAGTCATCGGCCACGCGCAGCGCCACGATCAAGGGTTATGACGGCATCAACTATCAGCTGGATGCGCGGGCGGGGCAGGTGATGCAGGTGCTGTTCACCCCGTCAAACCGCTCCTGTTATTTCAACATCTTCGCCCCGGGAGATGACACCGCCGTTTTCAACGGGTCGATCACCGGCAATGAATTTGGCCTCAATCTGGTGACGTCCGGCACCTATACGTTTCAAGTCTATCTCATGCGCAATGCCGCACGGCGGAGCGAGACCTGCAAGTTCTCGATCTCCTTCGAAATCACCGGTTGAGCCACACCAGGAGTAACATCATGAAATATCTCGCTTTCGCCACCAGCATTGCCGTTCTGGCGCTGGCCACACCGGCGCTCGCAACCGATCCTCCGCCGAAATTCACGGCGAGCTGCCCCACAGGGATTGCGGTCAAATCCGGCGGCAAGGGCAAGGTCCGCATCAACGGCGCCAAGGCGGCGGTTAAGACCTTCAACGCCAATTCCTGGCAGGCGAGTCTCAATGGCGTGAGCATCGACATTGCCAAGAATGGCGCCGAGCTCATCGTATCCTACACGGGTAAGGGCGGTGCCAATGGCATCTGCCAGGTGACGAGCGCTCCCCTCACCGGCAGCAGCTCCGGCGATACATCCGGCGTACCCGCGAAGGACAGCGAGGCCTGCCTGGCCGCCGTCTCGCGCAAGACCAACAATCCCGACGTGAAGATCCTAGACCGCACCAGTTCGGAGGCCAACAACACAGTGGTGGTGGGGGTCGGTCCCGACAAGGCGAAATGGCGTTGCCTGGTCAAGAACGGCAGCGTGGCGGACGTGATGTCCCTCACCGATGAAGGTGCGATGTAAGGCTGGAAGGGCTGCTCAGAGCAGCGAGGGGACTTCCCTCCTCCCACAGGTCACGGGAAATGCGAAAAACAATTCGTGTGGAGAATGGTGCTGCCAGGGGGAATCGAACCCACGACCTCTCCCTTACCAAGGGAGTGCTCTACCACTGAGCTACGGCAGCTGACCGATGAGGCGGGCGGACACATGCCACAGGCGGGAGGGGAGCGCAACCCCGTCCGCTTGACGGGGGCTCCGTCTGGTCCGAAAAGCCTTGCATGGCTGAAGAAAAATCACGTTCGGACATGCGGAAGGAACGGCTTGCCAAGGCGCTGAAGGCCAATCTCATGCGCCGGAAGGAACAGGCCAGAACCCGCAAACCCCCGGCGGAGGAGCCGAAATCCCCGCCCGAGGAGGAGTGTTGCCCCAATTGAGCCATCTGTGCTTGTTAGCGGCGAAACCGGGGCAGAAAGCTGGCGGACGGGGATGATTCCCGGGCACCGCGCTGCCGAGCAGGGGAAGTGACACGATGGATCGTATCCGCATCCGCGGCGGCAGCCGCCTCAATGGCACCATTCCGATTTCGGGCGCCAAGAACGCAGCCCTGCCGCTGATGATCGTGTCGCTGCTGACGCCCGGCACGCTCACCCTTTCGAACGTGCCGCGGCTGGCGGATGTGCGGCTTCTGCAGCGCATCCTGCAGAATCACGGCATCGACATCATGGTGGCGGGAAAGCGCCCCGGCCAGAACGGCATGATGGGTGATGTCATGCAACTCTCGGCGCGGGACATTGCAGACACCACCGCACCTTATGAGCTGGTCTCCAAAATGCGGGCGAGCTTCTGGGTGCTGGGCCCGCTGCTGGCACGCTGCGGCGAGGCCAAGGTCTCGCTTCCCGGTGGCTGCGCCATCGGCACCCGCCCTGTCGACATGCATCTGATGGCGATGGAAAAGCTCGGCGCCGAAATCGCTATCGAGAATGGCTATGTGATCGCCAAGGCCCCCAAGGGCCTGAAGGGCACCCACATCGTGTTCGACAAGGTCTCTGTAGGCGCAACCCACGCCGCCCTGATGGCCTCCGTGCTGGCGCATGGAGATACGGTGATCGAGAATGCAGCCTTCGAGCCCGAGATCGGCGATGTGGCCGAATGCCTGGTCAAGATGGGCGCCAAGATCGAGGGCATTCACAGCTCCACCCTCAAGATCAAGGGCGTCACCAGCCTGACGGGCGCGGAGCACAGCGTCATCCCGGACCGGATCGAGACCGGCACCTATGCCATGTGCGTAGGCATGGCCGGTGGCGACGTGCTGCTGAAGGATGCCAACGCCAGCCACCTGGGTTCCGTGATCAACGTCATGCAGCGCGCCGGCATCGGCGTCGAGACGCTGAATGAGGGGATCCGCATTCACCGCAATGGCCAGGCGCTGGAGCCGGTGCGCGTCGATACCGAGCCCTTCCCCGGCTTTCCCACCGATTGCCAGGCACAACTGATGGCGTTGATGACCATGGCGGATGGCACGTCCATGATCCGCGAAACGATTTTCGAGAACCGCTTCATGCATGTGCAGGAGCTGGCGCGGCTCGGGGCCGACATCCACCTCCATGGCGACACCGCGGAAGTGCGCGGCGTGAAGAAGCTGACCGGCGCCCCCGTCATGGCGACGGACCTTCGCGCCTCCGTCTCACTCGTCATTGCCGGGCTTGCGGCGGAAGGCGAGACGATGATCAACCGTGTCTACCACCTCGACCGCGGCTTCGAGACGCTTGAAGAAAAGCTCCAGGCCTGCGGTGCCGACGTCACCCGCATTGCCGGTTGAGGCGGACCATGCTCCGCCTTTCCGCCCTTGATGTCGAAGATCTGGCCGTGATCTCCGCCCAGATGCAGGATGCCGTGCTGCTGGCAGGCGACATGAGCTATGCCCCGAAGCGCCGGCAGTTCGTGCTGCTGGCCAACCGCTTTGCCTGGGACGAGACAGAGACCCCGCAGCGGCGCCGCACCGGGCTTCATTTCGACCGCGTGCTCTCGGTCAAGACGCTTGGCATGGGCCATCTCGAAAAGGATGAGGTGCTGTCGCTGCTCTCCGTCACCTTCGCGGAAACGGATGCGCCTTCGGGCGAAGTGCTGCTGACCTTCTCCGATGGCGCCACGGTGCGGCTCGCCGTCGAGTGCCTGGAATGCCAGCTGGCCGATCTGGGCCCCGCCTGGGCTGCACAAGCTGTCCCCCAGCATCCGCTGGATGAGGAAGACCTCCCCTAGCTTGCGCACCCGTGCCCCGGCTATGCTCGCGCCATGACGGACAAACCCACCAATCGCCTGTGCGCTGTCGAGCTTGACGCCACCATCGGGCCGGGCCCTTCCCCCGAAGCCGAGCATGAGCGGCGCGTTGCCATCTATGATCTTGTGGAAGACAACAGCTTTTCCCTGCTGGCCCACCCGCAAGGCCCTTACCGGCTCAAACTTTCGACAGCGGACGGGCGCCTGATTTTCGACGTGCTGAACCAGGCCGAGGACCGGCTGACGCTGATCGGACTTTCGATGTCACCCTTCCGGCGCATCGTGAAGGATTACTTCATGATCTGCGAAAGCTATTACGCCGCGATTCGCACGGCGACCCCGAGCCAGATCGAAACCATCGACATGGCCAGGCGCGGCCTGCACAATGAAGGCAGCGAGTTGCTGCGGGAGCGCCTCAACGGCAAGGTGGAGATCGACTTCGATACGGCCCGCCGCCTGTTCACGCTCGTCTGCGTTCTGCACTGGCGGGGCTAGCCCAGGCAGATGGCGGGAGACCTTCCCAGCGCCGTCCTCTTCGCCTGCACGCAGAACGTCATCCGTTCGGTGATGGCGGGCGCGATCATGAAGCATTTCTATGGCCAGCGCGTCTATGTCGCCTCCTGCGGCGTGAAGCCCGGAACGCCGGACCCCTTCGTTGCCGCCGTGATGGACGAAATGGGAATCGACCTCGGCAAGCACCGGCCGCAGAGCTTCGAGGATCTGGAGGATTCGAGCTTCGATCTCGTGGTCTCGCTCTCGCCTGAGGCCCACCACCGGGCGCTGGAAATGACCCGCACCATGGCGATCGAGGCCGAATACTGGCCGACCCTCGATCCTTCCATCACCTCCGGCAGCCGCGAGCAGATCCTGGACAGCTACCGCGACGTGCGTGACCAGCTGGTGCGGCGGATCCGCCAGCGCTTCGGCTCCATGGCAGCGCGCGGCGTCTAGCGCATCGGGCGGTCCATTGAAATCCTACTCCCTCCCCGTCGTCATCCCGGCGCAGGCCGGGATCCAGCTCTTGCGTCCGCACGTGCTGCGAAAGCAGCAGGATTCCAGCCTTCGCTGGAAAGACGGTATCGAGAGGTGTGAGCTAGCGGCGGCGCAAAATCCGTCGTATCAACGGACCATGCATATGACCATGAAAGAGGCTGAGGCAAAGCTTTCGGACGCACTGACGCACGGCGGCCTGTCCGAAGCGGGCGACATTGCCTGGGCCACGGTGTGGCTCCAGGCCTGCGGCTATGATGGCCTCAAGATCCTGTCTGAGGCAATGGCCGACCCGCAGCGCAGCCTGACCCTCACGCGCGATGCCCTCGGCCTTGACCTCCAGAACATCTCCTGCGCTTTCCTGGCCCCCGCCATCATGCGGGAAGTGAAGGCCAATGGCCGCGCCTTCCTGCGCAATGTGCGCCACGGCCTCTACGTGCTGCCCTTCACGGTGCGAGACAATACCGGCATCGGCTGCCCGGTGGACCCGTCCTTCGCGGTGGGCGGCGAGCGCCACAAGAACCCTTATGGCGAAAAGCTGGCACTCGCCGAAGCCGATGGCATTGAGCTCGATGATGGGCTGTGGGCGAAACTGACAACAGCATGAAGACCGTACCTGTGGACCCACGCACGGCGAGCATTCAGTGACAGGAGTTTCTTCATGACAGGCCCCCTCACTGGCCTCCGCGTTCTTGATTTGAGCCGCGTGCTCGCGGGGCCCTGGGCCACGCAGATCCTCGCGGATTTCGGCGCCGAGGTGATCAAGATCGAGAAGCCTGGCGAAGGTGATGACACGCGCGGCTGGGGGCCGCCCTTCATCACCAACCCGGACGGCACAAAAGGCGATGCCGCCTATTTCCTGTCCACCAACCGCGGCAAATGGTCGGTCGCCATCGACATGGCAACGGCGGAGGGCCAGAAACTCATCCGCGATCTCGCCGCCACATCTGACATCGTGCTAGAGAATTTCAAGGTGGGCGGCCTCAAGAAATACGGGCTCGATTACGAGAGCCTGAAGCCCCTCAACCCGCGCCTCATCTATTGCTCGCTCACCGGCTTCGGCCAGAACGGGCCTTACGCGCAGCGGGCGGGCTATGACTTCATGATCCAGGGCATGGGTGGCATCATGTCTGTGACCGGCCAGCCGGATGGCGCGGCCGGGGCCGAGCCCATGAAGATCGGCGTGGCCTTTGCGGATATCTTCACCGGGCTTTATTGCACCATCGGCATTCAGGCAGCGCTCTATCATCGCGAGCGTACGGGTGAAGGGCAGTACATCGACGTGGCCCTGCTCGATTCCCAGGTCGGCGTTCTCGCCAACCAGGCCCTCAATTATCTGGTGGGCGGCAAGGTGCCAAGCCGGCTTGGCAATGCGCACCCCAACATCGTGCCTTACCAGACCTTCGAGACGAAGGACGGCTACATCATCATGGCGGTGGCGACTGACCGTCAGTTCAAGGAATATTGTGCCATCATCGGCCTGGCGCCGCTGGCGGAGGACGAGCGCTTCCGGCAGAACCGTGGGCGCGTCATCCATCGCGCGGAGCTCATTCCGCTGCTGGTGCCGCCCATGAAATCACGCAGCACGGCGGAATGGGTGGAGGCCTTCGAAAGTGCCGCCATTCCCTGCGGGCCGATCAACAGCATCGACCAGGTGTTCGCCAATGAGCAGGTGCTGGCGCGCGGCCTGCAGATCGGCCTCACGCGCGATGACGGCGTTCAGGTGCCGGGCGTTGCCAACCCCATCGTCTTCTCGGACACACCCATCGAATATGACAAGGCCCCGCCGCGGCTGGGCGATGGAACGGACAAGGTGCTGACGGAGGCACTGGGCCTCACACCGGAGGAGATCGCCCGCCTGCGGACCGCGGGCGTGATCGGCTAGGCAGAAACCCAACTCAGCGGCCCCCCTCCCGTTTCAATCGCGGCAAAAAAGAACCCCCGGGGTCAGGCCCGGGGGGTGGTGACAAGGCTTCAAGGACAGTATGTGCGGTTCACGCACCACTTGTCCGCAGATTGCCGGGCAGCTGGCCACCGGGGGTCAACTTGTCCACGGCTTCGGGCAGGGTCTGGGCCAGGCGGCGGAGCAGTTCGGTGCGGTCGAGGCCGGTCTGCTGGGTGAGGCGGTCGATCAGGTCAGACCCGAGCGTCTGCTCCAGCTCATTTTCGGCAATCGGCTCATTCTGGCCCGCCGATATCCAGGAATCGGCCTTCTGAGCGTGACCGGCGCTGCGGAACTGGTCCAGCAGATCACCCAAGCCCCCCAGGACCGAGCTTCCGGCATAGCCTGAGCCTGCCATGTCGGTTCCCTGTTCAGGCCGGGCGGGGGATGCGGCACCACCCGGCAGCGTGCCGGCGGCGTTCGGAGTCTGGAGATTCTTGATGAAGTCTCCGATCTTGTCCCGATTTTGATAGCCGGCGACGGCGACGAGCCCCAGAAGGGCGGCGAGGGACGGCATGCGGTTTGACATATACAGCTCCGTTGATAAGGATTTCACGGCGGCCGTGCTGGCCGATTTTCAAAAAGCCCGGGGAACGGTAAGTTCCCCGCGCCGTTACGTAAGCCTAACTAGAAAACCATAGGGGATAAAGATGTCGATCATTTGGACGATCATAATCGGGTTTGTCGCTGGCGTCATTGCCAAGTTCTTGATGCCTGGGCCGAACGAGCCTTCGGGCTTCATCCTGACCACCATCCTCGGCATCGTTGGCGCTTTCGTGGCGACCTGGCTCGGCCAGGCGCTGGGTTGGTACGGGCCGGACCAGGGGGCAGGCTTCATCGGCGCCATCGTTGGCGCCGTCATCGTGCTGGCGATCTGGGGCATGATTTCTAGGCGCCGCACCGTCTAAGGCAGAGCCCCGCGCCGCGGTGCGGGCTTTCAAAGGGCGGGACCTGCTTCGTCCCGCCCAACTCCCATGTCGCTTTCAGGCTATCGGGCCTGCGGCGGACGGGGCATATAGCTGGCCATCATGGCCAATCTCATCATCACCTACTGGCGCGACATTCCCTCGGCGGTTTCGGTCAAGATCGGGCGCAAGGAAGAAAAGCGCATGCTCGCCGACCGCTTCCAGGAAGCGATCGACATGGCCGCCATGCGGGGCGGCGCCTCCGATACGGACAGCTATCTGGCCGACTGGCGCCGGGCCGAACCCCAGCCCGTGGGCGATGATCTGTTGGCGGAAGTCGAAAAGGCCAAGGCCGAGATCGAAGCCCATTTCACCCAAGACAAGCTCAAGACCCTCATCGCCAACGGAGGCAAAGAACAATGACCCATACCCTCGTCGCATCCGCCACGCGTGAGCACATCATCGGATTTGACAGGCCCTTCACGGTGATCGGCGAGCGCATCAATCCCACGGGCCGCAAGAAGCTGGCGGCCGAGATGCAGGCTGGCAATTTCGAAACCGTCATCAAGGATGCGCTCGCCCAGGTGGCGGCCGGCGCCCACATTCTGGACGTCAACGCCGGTGTGACGGCGGTGAACCCCAATGAGACCGAGCCGCCGCTGATGCGCCAGACGCTCGAAATCGTGCAGTCGATCACCGACATGCCGCTCTGCATCGACAGCTCCGTCACTTCCGCTCTCAAGATGGGCCTTGAGACCGCCAAGGGCCGGCCGCTGGTCAATTCGGTGACGGGCGAAGAAGAAAAGCTCGAAGCCATTCTGCCGCTGGTCGCCAAGTATAATGTCGCCGTCGTCGCCATCTCGAATGACGAAACCGGCATTTCGGAAGATCCGGACGTGCGCTTTGCCGTTGCCAAGAAGATCGTCGAGCGCGCCGCGGATTACGGCATCAAGCCGCATGACATCGTGGTGGACCCGCTGGTGATGCCGATCGGCGCCATGGGCACGGCCGGCCAGCAGGTGTTCCGCCTGGTGCGCCGCCTGCGCGAGGAGCTCAAAGTCAACACCACCTGCGGTGCCTCCAACGTCTCCTTCGGCATGCCCAACCGCCGCGCACTGACGGGCTACTTCCTCGCCATGGCCGCAAGCCATGGCATGACATCCGCCATCATGAATCCGCTGCATGATGAAGACATGCACGCGATCTTCGGGGCCAATGTACTGAATGGCACGGACCGGAATTGCAAGTTCTGGACGAACAAGTTCCGTGAGATGACGGCGGCCCCGTCAGCTGCCGCACAGGCCGCGGGCGAGATTTCCTCCAACGAAGAAATCGAAGCCCGCCGCAAGGCCCGCGAAGAGCGCCGCCGCCGTTCGTAAAGGCGCCGTCCCCCATCTCTCCCTCCCCCTTGTGGGGAGGGGAAAACAGACTGGCAGAGCGCAATGACCGAAACGAACCCTCTCATCGTCTTCACGCCTTCGGGCAAGCGCGGGCGCTTTCCTATTGGAACGCCGGTGCTGCAGGCTGCGCGCGCGTTGGGTGTCGATATCGACTCCGTCTGCGGGGGCCGCGCCATCTGCGGGCGCTGCCAGGTGAATGTGGGGGAAGGTGATTTCGCCAAGCACGGCATCACCTCCACGGCGTCACACGTCTCCGGCATCACCAAGGTCGAGGAGCGCTATGACAAGATCCGCGGGCTCCCCGCGGGCCGCAGGCTGTCCTGCCAGACGCAGATCCTGGGCGACCTCGTCATCGATGTGCCGCCCGAATCGCAGGTTCACAAGCAGGTCGTCCGCAAGGAAGCCGATACGCGGGCCATCGAACTCGATCCTGCCACCAGGCTGTGCTTCATCGAGGTTGAAGAACCCGACATGCACAAGCCCTCCTCCGATCTCGAACGCGTCTACAAGGCGCTTCATGACCAGTGGGGGATCGAGGATCTCTCCTGCGATCTCTCAATCATCGCAGAGTTGCAGAAGACACTTCGCAAGGGCGAATGGAAGATCACCGCGGCCGTGTTCTCGCGCGCGCCCGGCGGCGGCAACCGCCTCGTCGCCATCTGGCCGGGCTTCCATGACAAGGCCTTCGGCATCGCCATCGACGTGGGCTCCACCACCATCGCCGCGCATCTCACCAATCTCTCCACGGGCGAGGTGACGGCCTCTGCCGGCCTCATGAACCCGCAGATCCGCTTCGGTGAGGATCTGATGAGCCGCGTCTCCTATGTGATGATGAATCCGGGCGGCGAGAAGGAGATGACGGTGGCGATCCGCCAGGCGCTCAACACGCTGGCGCAGGACGTGGCGCGCCAGGGCGGCATTGAGCTTACCGACATTCTGGAAGTGGTGCTGGTGGGCAACCCCGTCATGCATCACCTGTTCCTCGGGATCGACCCGACGGAGCTCGGCGGCGCACCCTTCGCGCTGGCCACGGGGCTTGCCGTCACCTGTCCCGCGCGCGAGTTGGACCTGCATCTCAACCCAGGTGCCTGGGCCTATGTACTGCCCTGCATTGCGGGCCATGTTGGCGCCGATACGGCAGGTGTCGTCCTCTCCGAAGCACCGCATGAGCAGGATGAGATCATGCTCGCGGTCGATGTCGGCACCAATGCGGAAATCGTGCTCGGCTCCAAGGCGAGGCTTCTTGCCTGTTCGTCTCCCACCGGGCCCGCCTTCGAAGGCGCGCAGATTTCGTCAGGCCAGCGCGCGGCCCCCGGCGCCATCGAGCGCATCCGCATCGACCCCGAAACGCTGGAGCCCCGCTACCGGGTGATCGGCGTCGACAAATGGTCGGACGAAGAGGGTTTCGAGGAGGCCATCGCCGGCACGGGTGTCACCGGCATTTGTGGGTCCGGCATCATCGAGGCGATTGCGGAGATGTATCTCTCCGGCGTCATCAATCAGGATGGGCTGGTGGACGGCTCACTCGCCGCGAAAAGCCCGCGCATCGAGCCCTACAAGCGCACCTTCAACTATGTGATCCGCCAGGCCAGGGACGGCAGCAATGAGCCGGTCATCCGCGTCACGCAGAATGATGTGCGTGCCATTCAGCTGGGCAAGGCCGCCCTCTATGCCGGCGTGCGCCTGCTGATGGACAAGCTCGGCATCGAGCAGGTCGGCAAGATACGTCTTGCAGGTGCATTCGGCAGCCACATTGATGTCAAGTATGCGATGATCCTCGGACTCATCCCCGATTGCGATCTCTCCAAGGTTCAGAGTGCGGGCAACGCTGCGGGCACGGGTGCGCGCATTGCCCTTCTCAACGTGAAGGCGCGTGACGAGATCGAAAGTGTCGTTCGCCGCATCGAAAAAATCGAGACGGCGGTTGAGCCCAAGTTCCAGCAGCATTTCGTTGAAGCAATGGCGATCCCGCACAAGACGGCATCTTTTCCAGAACTTTCGAAGACTGTCACCCTGCCGCCCCCCAAAGAAATCGTTTCCACCAATGATGATGGCGGAGAACGCAGGCGTCGTAGACGAGGCTGATATAGCAGGTCTACAAAGTTCTGCCTTGTTTTCAACACAGGTTCTGCACGATCAGGCTGCGTTCTTCGCAACTGACGTGATTGCTATGCTAAGTTATCATTGCTTCGCAGCATCATGCCATGTAATCAGTTTGGATTGACATCACGCGGAGGGGCAACTTCGAGGTGCCCGTCTCCGCCAATCCAGCAGGAGATTCATGTCACTTTCCAAGAGACAGGTTGCTTACCTCAACAAAATCATCGGCACGGCACAGAAGATGCTTGCGACTGCACATCTTGAAGCCAGCAAGACCGGCGCACGCGCTGGCGCACCCACGCGCCGCCGCAGGTCTGCCGCCGAAGCCGAGAAGATGCGTGCTGACATTCTGGCCAAGCGCGCCAAGGGCGTTGCTGCAACAAAGCTTGCCGAGAAGTATGGTGTGAGCACTGCTTACATCTACATGATCAAGTAAGCCCGATCGGCCAAACTACCTTGGCGTGCATAATAGGTATCGGTTTTTACGAAACAATCGTTTGTAAACTTAAGCGAGTGCCTTAGCCATGCTTGAACCGCTGAAGCGTGTTCTGGAGCGCACGGGCCTGGATGCGCTGGTAATCGTTCCTGGTGCAAATTTCCGCCGTGTGTTCGGACAGGATTTCCACCAGATGGAGCGTCCGCTGGCGGTGATCGTGCCACGCCAGGGCGAAGCTGTTGCCATTGTGCCGCATATCGAGCTGGGGTCATTCGCGCCCATCGGCTTTCCCGGCAAGGTTTTCCCGTGGCGGGACGAGCAAGGCTACATGGGCGCATTTCTTGCCGCCGGTGAAGCGCTGCCACAGCTCAGGCAGGCCGCGCGGATCGGGGTCGAGGGGCAACGCATGCGGGTGTTCGATCTTTTCGCGCTGCAGAAGGCGCTGCCGGGTGCTGAATTCATGGATGTGCATGGCGAAATCTCAACCATCCGCATGCACAAGACGGCAGCCGAGATCGCGCTGCAGCGCAAGGCTATAGAGCTTTCGGAAGCAGCCCTTGAGGCGACGCTAGCCGAGATCCGCGTCGGCATGACGGAGACCGAGATCGAATCGATCCTGCTGCGCAACCTCTTCGCACAGGGAGCCGATGGCCTGGCCTTCGCGCCCATCGTGGCGGCGGGTGACAATGCGGCCAATTCCCACGCACATGCCCGGCCTGACTACCGCATCAAGCCGGGCGATGCGCTGCTGTTCGATTTCGGCGGGAGCTACCAGGGCTATCACGCAGATATCACCCGCACCTTTTTCGTGAAGGAGGTCTCCGACTTCGACCGCGCCTTTTACGAAACCGTGCTGCGCGCCAACACCAAGGGGCGCGAGTTCGCGCGCCCCGGCATCACCGCAGGTGACGTCGACAACGCCGTGCTCACCGTGCTCGAACAATCGCAATTTGCGGAATTCTGCCGCCACAAGACGGGCCACGGCCTGGGGCTTGATGTGCACGAGGCGCCCCAGATCATGCGGGGCAACGCCCAGGTGCTGGAGCCCGGCATGGTGTTCACCATCGAACCCGGCCTCTACCGTGATGGCGAAGGCGGTGTGCGCATCGAGGACGATGTGGTGGTAACAGAGACCGGCATCGAATGCCTGACGAGCTTCCCCCGGGAGCTGCGGCTGGTGGGCTGACTACCGCCGGCCTGCGCCGCTCACCTTCGTCATCTCTTCCTTTCCATGCGCCGCCAGGATGCGGCCTGCGAGATAGAGCGAGCCGCAAATCAGGATGCGGGGTGCGGGCACGGTGGAGCTTGCCTGGCGCAGTGCTGCCTCAATGCCGGTTGCCGTTTCCGCGGCAAGGCCATGGGCGCGCGCCGACTCTGCCAGCACCTCTGCCGGCACGGCATTCTCTTCATCCGGAATGGTGATCGTCACCACGCGGCTGGCGATCCCTGCAAAGCAGGCGATGAAACTCCCCACATCCTTGGTGTTGAGCATGCCCCAGATCAGCACCAAGGGCCGCGAATGCCGGTCATTTAATTCCGAAAAGGCCTGGGACAGGACCCGCCCCGCGGACGGATTATGCCCGCCATCGAGCCACAGCTCCGTCTCCGCCGGCACGAGCGCTGACAGGGCGCCCTGCCCCAACCGCTGCATGCGTGCAGGCCAGCTGGTGGACTTCAGGCCCTCGGCAATATGGACATCGCTGATGCGGGGATCATTCAGAAGCCGCACCGCCGCGATGGCGTTTCCCGCATTGTCGATCTGGTGGCGGCCCTTGAGCTGCGGTAGCGGCAGGTCCAGAAGTCCGCCCTCATCCTGAAATACCAGGCGGCCATGCTGCTCATAAGACTGCCAGTCCTGCCCCGCGATGTGGAGTGGTGCTTGAACGCGCTCGGCCACGCGCTCGATCTCATCGCGCGCCTCATCCGGCTGCATGCCGACGACGGCAGGGCAGCCGCGCTTCAGAACGCCCGCCTTCTCCCGCGCAATCAGTTCAAGCGTATCGCCCAGATATTGCTGATGATCATAGTCGATGGTGGTGATGATGGAGACTGCGGGCTTTGCGATGACGTTCGTGGCATCGAGCCTGCCGCCCAAGCCCACTTCCAGGATCAGATAATCCGCAGGCGTCCGGCTGAAGGCCAGGAAGGCGGCGGCGGTTGTGATCTCGAAGAAGGTGATAGGCTCTTGCGCATTCACCTCTTCGCATTCTTCCAGAAGGGCCGTGAGATCGGCTTCGGAAATCAGCTCGCCTGCCACGCGGATGCGCTCATGAAACTTGACGAGATGGGGCGAGGTATAGGCATGGGCCTTCAGGCCCGCGGCCGCCATGATGTGGCGGAGGTAAGCAACCGTCGAGCCCTTGCCATTGGTGCCGGCGACGTGAATGACCGGCGGCAGCTTCTGTTCGGGGTTGCCGAGCTTCGCCAGAATCTCCTGCATGCGCCCGAGGCTCAGATCGATGATCTTCGGGTGCAGCGAGAGAAGCCGCGTCAGTATGGCATCACTGAGGGCCAAGGGATCAGCCTTCGGCGGGAACGAGGGCCGTCGAGGGCACCTCGCGCGAAGGCGCTTTCATCAGCATGCGCACCATGCGGGACAGCGTCTCGCGCATGTGATGGCGGTGGACCACGGCATCGACCATGCCATGGGCTTCGAGATATTCCGCACGCTGAAAGCCTTCCGGCAGCTTCTCGCGGATCGTCTGCTCTATCACCCGCTGGCCGGCAAAGCCGATCAGGGCGGCGGGCTCCGCCAGTTGCACGTCCCCCAGCATCGCGTAGGATGCAGTGACGCCGCCCGTGGTCGGGTGGGTCAGCACCACGATATAGGGAAGCTTCGCCTCGCGCAGCTCCTGCACGGCCACCGTGGTGCGCGGCATCTGCATCAGGGAGAGCACGCCTTCCTGCATGCGGGCACCGCCTGAGGAGATGAAGAAGATGAAGGGCGTCTTCTTTTCAACCGCCTTGCGCATGGCGGTGAGGATCGCCTCGCCCGCAGCCATGCCTAGGGAACCGCCCATGAAGGCAAAGTCTTGCACGGCGATCGTCACGGGAAACCCATCAAGCTCGCCAACACCGGCCTGGATGCAGTCATCCACGCCATTCTTGGTGCGCGCTTCCTTGATGCGGTCGGCGTATTTGCGCTCGTCACGGAACTTCAGCGGGTCGGCGGCGACCGCGGGCATGGCGATCTTCTCGTAAGCGCCGTCATCGAACATCGTTTTCAGCCGCACATCCGGCGGCATGCGCATGTGATAGCCCGATTGCGGCATCACGTGCTGGTTCGCCTCGAGATCCTTGTAGAAAACCATCTGGCCGGAGTCGGGGTCTTTCACCCACATATTCTCCGGTACCTCGCGCTTGTCGGTGCCGAGGATCGATCGGATCTTGGGCCGGACGAAGTTCTTGATCCAGTTCAACTTGGTCTAGCTCCTCACACCTTCGGCAATTTCGGCCACGAGCGCGTGCACGGCCCTGGCTGTCTTTGACGTCGGTTTTCCGGCTTTTGTGAGGCTCTTCTCCACGGCGCTGACGAGGGCGGAGCCCACCACCACGCCATCGGCATCCTTCGCAATGGCGCGCGCCTGATCGGCGGTCTTGACGCCGAAGCCCACGCAGATCGGCAGGCTCGTGTGCTTGCGCAGGCGGTTGACGTTGGATTTCACACTCTTCAGGTCCGGCGCCTTGGTGCCGGTGATGCCCAGAACGGAGACGTAATAGACGAAACCGCTGGTATTGTGGAACACGGTAGGTGCCCGCTTGTCATCGGTCGTGGGGGTCGCCAGGCGGATGAAGTTGAGGCCCGCATTCAGCGCAGGAATGCAGAATTCCACATCCTCTTCCGGCGGCAGATCGACGATGATGTAACCGTCCACACCCGCGGCTTTCGAATCCTTCAGGAATTTTTCGACGCCATAGACATAGACCGGGTTGTAATAGCCCATCAGCACGATGGGGGTTTCATCGTCGGCCTTGCGGAATTCCTTCACCAGCTTCAGCGTCTTCTTCATGTTCTGGCCGGCGGCCAGCGCGCGAAGGCCTGCGGCCTGAATCGCCGGGCCATCGGCCATCGGGTCCGTGAAGGGCATGCCGATTTCGATCACATCCGCACCGGCCTTGGGGAGGCCGGTGATGATCTTGAGCGAGGTCTCGTAATCAGGGTCACCCGCGGTGATGAAGGTGACGAGGGCGGCGCGGCCTTCTTCTTTCAGCGCAGCGAAGCGGCGGTCGATGCGGGTCGTCACAGCTTTGCTCCCAGAATATCGGCCACCGTGAAGATGTCCTTGTCGCCGCGGCCGCAGAGATTCATCACCATCAGATGATCAGCGGGCTTCTTGGGCGCGATCTTCATCACATGCGCTAGGGCATGTGAGGGCTCCAGTGCCGGAATGATGCCTTCGAGCTTGCAACAGAGCTGGAAGGCCTCGAGCGCCTCCTTGTCCGTGGCGGACACATATTCAACGCGCTTCATGTCATGAAGCCAGGCATGTTCCGGGCCGATGCCGGGATAGTCGAGGCCTGCGGAAATCGAATGGCCTTCGATGATCTGGCCATCATCATCCATCAGCAGATAAGTGCGGTTGCCATGGAGAACGCCGGGCTTGCCGCCGGTGATGGAGGCCGCATGCTTGGTCTTGGTCTTGAGGCCCAACCCTGCGGCTTCAACACCGATGATCTCCACCTCTTTGTCATCAAGGAAGGGGTGGAACAGGCCCATGGCGTTGGAGCCGCCGCCAATGGCGGCAATGAGCGAGTCAGGCAAGCGGCCCTCCCGCTTCAACATCTGCTCCTTGGTTTCACGGCCGATCACCGACTGGAAGTCGCGCACCATTTCAGGATAGGGCGCGGGGCCGGCCACCGTGCCGATGCAGTAGAACGTGTCTTCGACATTGGCGACCCAATCCCGCAGGGCCTCGTTCAGCGCGTCCTTCAAGGTGCGGG
Organism: Aestuariivirga sp.; assembly: GCF_965227715.1. Lineage (GTDB taxonomy): Bacteria > Pseudomonadota > Alphaproteobacteria > Rhizobiales > Aestuariivirgaceae > Aestuariivirga. Next base: position 2,322,322 of record NZ_OZ245771.1, read on the forward strand.
AGCCGGATTTGGCGGGAACGACGGTTGCGCCCAGGAGCTTCATGCGGAAGACGTTGGGCTTTTGCCGCTCCATGTCCACTTCGCCCATGTAGACGATGCATTCGAGGCCGAAGCGGGCGCAGGCGGTGGCGGTGGCGACACCATGCTGGCCGGCACCGGTTTCGGCGATGATGCGCTTTTTCCCCATGCGGCGGGCCAGCAGGATCTGGCCCATCACGTTGTTGATCTTGTGCGCGCCCGTGTGGTTCAGCTCGTCACGCTTGAAATAGATCTTGGCGCCGCCAAGATGCTCGGTCATGCGCTCGGCGAAATAGAGGGGGCTGGGCCGTCCCACATAATGCTCGAGGAAACTATCAAGCTCCGTCTGGAAGCTCGGATCGGCCTTCGCATCCTTATAGGCCTGCTCGAGCTCGAGGATCAGCGGCATCAGGGTTTCCGCCACGAAGCGGCCGCCATAGATGCCGAACAGGCCGTTCTCGTCGGGGCCGGTGCGGAAGGAATTGGGAGTGGTCACATTCATCTGGCGTCTGCTGCCTTTTCTCGCGTGTTGGCCGGTTCTAGCGGGCGCGCTTCGCCGCCTCAATGAATTTCCGGATCAGGGTGATGTCCTTAACGCCGGGGGCCGATTCAACCCCTGACGACACGTCCACTACGGGCGCACCGGTCACGCGGATGGCTTCCGCGACGTTTTCGGGGGTGAGCCCGCCCGCCAGCACGAAGGCGGGGCGCTTGTCCCCTTCCAGGAGGCCCCAGTCGAAGACATGGCCATTGCCGCCTGGAAGCGCGCCTCCGAGTGTTTCAGGTGCTTTCGCATCATACAGGATCAGGCTGGCCACGGCGGAATAATCAGCCGCTGCGGTAATGTCCGCGGCATCCTTCACCCGGATCGCTTTCATGACGGGCCGCTGCGTCAGGCGGGCCATGTCTCCGATGCGCTCCGGCGTTTCGGAGCCATGGGCCTGGATAAGATCCGGATTGACCTCCTGCATGATCGCGCCCAGCAGCGCGTCATCGGCGTCGACCACCAGCGTCACGATCTTCGCCTTGCCACGGGCGCGCGCGGCAAGCGCGGCCGCCTGCGGCAGCGTCACGTTGCGCGGGCTCTTCGGGTAGAACACGAGGCCGATCAGCTCCGCCCCGGCCTCCACCGCAGCATCAACCGTCTCAGGCGTCGACAGCCCGCAGATCTTGACTTCAACCGGCATGGAGACTGGCCCCGATTTCCTGCGCAGCCCGCGCGGGGTCCGCGGCACCCGTGATGGCACGGCCAATCACCAGAATATCGGCGCCCGCCGCCAGGGCGGCGTCTGGAGTAGCGACTCGCTTCTGGTCCTGCACTGCGGCGTCCGCCGGGCGGATGCCGGGAACAACGGTCAGGAAGTCCCGCCCCAGATCATGGCGGATCCCCACCAGATCATGCGGGCTGCAGACCACGCCGTCGAGCCCGGCGCGTTTCGTCAGTTCCGCGAGTGAACGGGCGTGGGCCTCGGTGTTCTTCGCCGTTTCGAAGCCCGCGGCCCAGATATCATCATCGGACAGGCTTGTAAGGATGGTGACCGCAATGAGCTTCGACCTCCCGTCCACCGCCTCTGCCGCGGCCTTCATCATGTCCAGCCCGCCGGTGGCGTGGAGGTTGACGATGGCCGGCGTGGGGGCGATCCGCATCAGCGCTTTCATGGCGGAGGCTACCGTATTGGGAATGTCATGCAGCTTGAGATCGAGGAAGATCGGCAAGCCCGTTTCCGCGACCCGGACATAACCCGCCGCCCCATGGGCATAGAAGAACTCCATGCCGATCTTGGCGAAGCCCACATGGGGTTTCAGCGCGCGAGCCAGCTCCACGGCCTTTTCGAGGTCTGGCGTATCGAGTGCGACGCAGATTGGATTGGTAGGCATGTCAAACTCCCATATGTTCGTCATGCCAGCGAAGGCTGGCATCCCGCTGTCTCACCGGCAAAGCGGGACCCCAGCCTGCGCTGGGGTGACGGCAGAAGGGGGTGCTCAGCGGGCCTTTTGATACAGCATGATGGCCGTGGCAAGGTCTTCAATAGCGGTCCCGGCGGACTTGAACAGGGTGATTTCGTCTTCCGACGCGCGGCCGGCCACCGTGCCACGGCACAAATCGAAGAGATCGCCCTTGAGATCGGCGAAATCGAACTTGCCTTCGTCCCGGGCCTGCAACAGGTCGCCTGCTTCCGCGAGCGCACCTTCGCGGGTGTCGACGTAGATGGAGGCGCGGGCCACCACATCCCCATCGGTTTCGCGCATGCTGGGCTTGAAAGCTCCCGCCAGGTCCACATGGGTGCCGGGCCTGAGCCAGGCCCCTTTGACGATGGGCGCGGTCGAGGTCGTCACGCAGCTCACAATGTCCGACTGGCGCACGGCATGCTCGAGGTCGGTCACGGAATGCGCCTCGAAGCCATGCTGTGCCATATCCGCCGCCAGCGCTTCCGATTTCGCGATCGAGCGGTTGAACACGAAGACGCGGCTGATGGGCCGCACCGCAGCATGGGCATGGACGAAATGGGGGCCAAGCGCCCCCGCCCCCACCAGCGTCATGGTTTGGGAGTCAGCACGCGCCAGATAGTCGGCCGCCAAGGCGGAGGCCGCGGCCGTGCGGCGGCGGGTGATTTCGCCGCCATCCATGAGGGCGACGGTTGCACCCGTCTTCTGGTCGATCAACAGGTAATTGGCCTGGATGGTGGGCAGGCCCTGGGCAGCATTGTCGGATTTGAACACGACCGTCTTGAGACCGGCCCAGTCCCTGGACCAGGCGGGCATCAACAGCAGGGTGGAGACGGCGGTGATATCATGGTGGTGGCGCACCGGCGTTTCGATTTCGGCGCGGAAGCCCGCGCGCAGGGCTTCCACAATGTCGCCATAGCGGCCGAGCCGGGCGACGTCCTCCGCGCTCAGAATCTTCAAAGGCTTGTTTCCGAATGGACGGCGGGAAGCGACTGGTGCAATTCGCGCTTTTCGCGCTCATGGGCCTGCTGGGCGCGGATCAGCTCGATCTTGGCCTGGCGGGTCGCCCGGCGATAACGCGCATTGCCGCGCCAGGCCACATACCAGCCGGCGAAGATGCCGAGGAGAATGCCGCAGAACAGCAGCGCCCAAAGGGGCATGGTAATGGTGGCGAAAGGCTGGGCCCGGTTCAGCGGATCGAACGAAACCGTAACCCATTCGCGGTTGGCCACCGCAAAGCCGATGGCGAGAATGGCAATGGGCAGGCCCACCACCCAGTTGAAGATGCGTTTCAGCGTCATGGCGGCTCTTTTACGCCGTCACGCGGCGGGGCACAATCAACCCTTGGCGTCCGGCCCGTCATTCAGGCGCTCGCGCAGTTCCTTGCCGGTCTTGAAGAAGGGCACGCGCTTGGCCACCACCTCGACCGATTCACCGGTGCGCGGGTTGCGGCCGGTGCGGGCGTTGCGCGCCTTGGCGGAAAATGCGCCGAAGCCGCGGAGTTCCACGCGGTCCCCGTCCTTCAGCGCATTGATGATCTCATCGAGCACCGTGTTCACGATGCGCTCAATGTCCCGGTGATAGAGGTGCGGGTTCTTTTCGGCGATCTTCTGGACGAGCTCTGACTTGATCATGGCGCTTCCTTCATTACTGGGCAGGGTGCCAAAGCACGAGAAGCCCGTCAAGCTGCGCGCGCTCAGCTGCCGACTGGAGACCCTGGAGGCCCAAGGACTTGAGCACGATATCGGCCGCGGTGAAGCCGAGCCAGGAAGAGTCGCTCTCGGATTTGGGCTTCCAGTCCACAATGGGAAGCTCGGCCGCGAGTTTCCGGTCGGTTTCGAGCCAGGCCACGGCATTCCCCTCATCGCCCACCTCGTCGATGAGCTTTTCCGCCACGGCCTGGCGCCCGGAATAGACGCGGCCATCGGACAGGATGTCGACCCGGTCCATCGGCAGCTTGCGGCGCTCCGCCACCAGGCCCTTGAACCAGACGAAACCGTCATTCACCAGCGACATGGTGGCAACACGGGCCTTGTCCGAGATGGGCTTGTAGGGCGAAGGCTCAGCCTTCAAATCCCCTGATTTCAGCTCCTCCATGGTCACACCCAGCGTGTTCAGCAGGCGCGAGAATTCCGGCATGGAGAAGATGACGCCGATCGAGCCCGTAATGGTGTTGCCCCTGGCCACGATCCGGTCTGCCGCGAGCGCCGTGATGTAGCCGCCCGAGGCCGCCACCGTGTCCATCACTGCGACGACGGGCTTCTTCGCCGAGACCTTGCGTAGCGCGTCATACACCGCTTCCGAGCCCGCCGTCGTGCCGCCGGGGCTGTCGATCCGCACGATCACGGCCTTCACCTTGTCCTCGTCCTCGACCTTCTTGATCAGGTCCAGCGTTTTCTGGTCGCCGGTGATCAGGCCGTCGATCCTGATCCGCGCGATCTGGTCCTCGAAACTCCGGTTCCAGGTGAGGGCCACCACAGCGCCAATCGCGATCAGCACCGCCAGAATGCGCCAGAAAGTAACGCGGCGCTTCAGCCGCCGACGGTCGACGATGAGTTCGGCTTCGGAAATCATGCGGGGCTCCAGGACAAGCAATATCGTTGGGAACCATATAGGGTGTCTCGGGCTCCGATGGAAACGTTCCGTTCGAGCCGCCAGACCACACCATTCCCATTGCCCGGGCTCGAGCCGGGCATCCTCTTTCCTTGTCCACAAAAAAAGATCGCCGGGTCGAGCCCGGCGAAGGTGAGGTCTTTCGAATATGTAAAACGGCCGGGTTTCCCCGGCCGTTCGCAGTCTTACTCGTTGTCGTCGGTCTTCTGCTTCTTGAGGGCAGCGCCGAGAATGTCACCCAGCGAGGCGCCCGAGTCGGAGGAGCCGTAGGTTGCCACGGCTTCCTTCTCTTCGGCGATCTCGAGGGCCTTGATCGAGACGTTCATCTTGCGGGCCTTCTGGTCGAAGATGGTGACCTTGGCGTCGAACTTCTCGCCCACCGCGAAGCGCTCGGGGCGCTGCTCGGCACGGTCGCGCGCGAGGTCCGCACGCTTCACGTAAGCCGTCATGTCGGTGCCGGCGACCTTCACTTCGAGGCCGTTCTCTTCGACCTTGAGGACTTCGCAGGTCACCGTGTCACCCTTCTTGATGCCGGCGGCAGAGGCCAGCGGGTCGGAACCCAGCTGCTTGATGCCGAGCGAGATACGCTCCTTCTCACGGTCCACATCGAGGACGCGCGCCTTGACGCGGTCGCCCTTCTTGAAGTCCTTGATGGCTTCTTCGCCCGCCCGCTTCCAGTCGATGTCGGAGAGATGGACCATGCCGTCCACATCGCCGTCGAGCCCGATGAACAGGCCGAATTCGGTGATGTTCTTGATCTCGCCTTCAACGTCGGTGCCGGTGGGGAACTTGTCCGCAAAGGCTTCCCACGGGTTCTTCTGGGTCTGCTTGAGGCCCAGCGAAATGCGGCGCTTGGCCGAGTCGATGTCGAGCACCTGCACTTCGACCGCTTCGGAGGTCGAGAGGATCTTGCCGGGGTGCACGTTCTTCTTGGTCCAGCTCATTTCGGAGACGTGGATCAGGCCTTCGATGCCATCTTCCAGTTCCACGAACGCGCCGTAATCGGTGATGTTGGTGACCTTGCCCTTGACGCGGGCGCCGATCGGGTAACGCTCGGTCACGACTTCCCACGGATCCTTGTCCAGCTGCTTCATGCCGAGCGAGATACGCTGCGTCTCGGGGTTGATGCGGATGATCTGGACCTTCACCGTCTGGCCGACGTGGAGCACGTCGGAGGGGTGGTTCACACGCTTCCACGCAATATCGGTGACGTGGAGCAGGCCATCGATGCCGCCCAGATCGACGAATGCGCCGTAATCCGTGATGTTCTTGACCACGCCCTCGACCACCTGGCCTTCGGCGAGGTTCTGGACGAGTTCGGAGCGCTGCTCGGCGCGGGTCTCTTCCATGATGGCGCGGCGCGACACCACGATGTTGCCGCGGCGGCGGTCCATCTTCAAAATCTGGAACGGCTGGTTGACGTTCATCAAGGGGCCCACGTCACGGATCGGGCGGACATCCACCTGAGAGCCGGGAAGGAAGGCGACAGCGCCGCCCAGGTCAACCGTGAAGCCACCTTTGACGCGGCCGAAGATCACGCCTTCAACGCGTTCATTCTTGTTGGCCATCTGCTCGAGACGGGTCCAGGCTTCCTCGCGGCGCGCCTTGTCACGCGAGAGAACGGCCTCGCCCATCGCATTCTCGATACGCTCGAGATAGACTTCGACGGTGTCGCCCACCTTGACTTCGGAGGTCTTGCCCGGCTGGGCGAATTCCTTGACCGCGATCTTGCCTTCGGTCTTGAGGCCGACGTCGATGATCGCAAAGTCGTTTTCAATCGAAACGATGCGGCCCTTGACGACGCTGCCTTCAGTGGCGGGATTGTCGGAATAGCTCTCGGCGAGGAGCGATTCGAAGTCTTCACGGGTGGGGGTGAGCGAGACGGCGGATTTCGCCATGTGGTATCATATCCTGTTCGAAATCGAGGCTGGCCCGGCGGCAAACCCGCTAGGACGTCCTTGCCAGTCCCCCGGTTTCTGAAATGGGGTCCAGGCAGGCAAACTCGACCTGACGTTCCAAACCCCGATGAGACCCCGCCCAGGCAGGCGGCAAACCGTCTCCGAAGTCCTGAAACAATGTGGGGTGCACGAGCGCACCCCGGTTCACGTCCGTGCCCGCCCGAAGGCCGCACGTCCTGCAACGGGGCGGCATATAAGTGAAAACGGGCGATGGGGCAAGGGCTGCGCCATGAACATCTGATGGAGGGAGGCCGAGATGCAGGTCAGTGAACCCAACGCGCCTCGGCGGCCCTGATTGCAGCCAGCACGGCGGCCTCGATATCCATCTCGGACGTATCTAGCACCACTGCATCCTTGGCCGCTACCAGCGGCGCCGTGGCGCGTTTGGAGTCGCGGTCGTCCCTGGCGCGGATGTCGGCCAGGACGGACTCGTAATCGCTGGAGCCCAGCTCCATCTGGCGGCGCCTGGCGCGGACTTCCGGGCTGGCGGTGATGAAGAGTTTGGCCTGGGCTTCAGGGCAGACGACCGTACCGATGTCGCGGCCGTCGAGGACGGCACCCGGTTCTTTCCGGGCGAAGGCGCGCTGGAAGTCCAGGAGGGCGGTGCGGACCTCCGGGATGGCGGCGGCGATAGAGGCGGCGGAACCGACCTGCTCGTTGCGGAGCTCTTCATCGCTGTAGGCCAGCGGGTTCAGGCTTGCCGCAGCGGCGACGGCGGCTCGAGCCGAGATGGGCTCTCCGCCTGCGCGCAAGGCAGAGAGGCCCACCATGCGGTAGAGGGAGCCCGTATCGAGGAAGTGAAATCCGAAATGCTTGGCCAGGGCCCGGGCGATGGTGCCCTTGCCGGCGGCAGCGGGGCCATCGACCGCGATAATCATGAGATTTTGGCGCCCATGCCGTTCATGAGGCCGGTGAAATCCGGAAAGCTGGTTGCGATGAAGCGGCTGTCATCCACCTTGGTGGGCGCGGCGGAGGCGAGGCCCATGATCAGGAAGGACATGGCGATGCGGTGGTCCATGTGGGTGACGACGGTGCCGCCGCCAGGCGCCGTGCCGCCATCGACCTCCAGCCAATCCCGGCCGGAGCGAGTCGATACGCCATTGGCGTGGAGGCCGGCTTCGACAGCGGCAAGGCGGTCGCTTTCCTTGACCCGCAGCTCTTCGAGGCCTTCCATGCGGGTCGTGCCCTCCGCGAAGGAGGCGGCGGCCGAGAGGACGGGGTATTCATCGATCATCGAAGGGGCGCGGCCTGCCGGAACGGTGATGCCCTTGAGTTTCGAGGACTTGACGTGAAGGTCACCCACCTCTTCTCCCCCGGCCAGGCGGCGGTTCTCGATCACGATACTCCCGCCCATTTCGATGAGGGTCTCGATCAACCCCGTGCGGGTGGGGTTCAGCATGATGTTCTCGATCACGATGTCAGACCCAGGCGTGATCAGGGCCGCCACCATGAGGAAGGCGGCGGAAGACGGATCCCCCGGCACGTCCAGCGCCTGGGCTTTCAGCTCATGTTGGCCTTCGACGGTGATGTGGCGGCCGTCGGGCTTCACTTCCACCGTGATCTGGGCGCCGAATCCCTTCAGCATGCGTTCCGTATGGTCACGCGTGGGGGTGGGTTCGATTACCGTGGTCTTGCCCGGCGCGTTGAGGCCCGCCAGCAGCACGGCGGATTTGACCTGGGCGGAGGCGACGGGAAGCGTGTAGGTGACGGGCACCGGGTTCCTGGCGCCATGGAGCATGAGCGGCAGGCGGTTACCCTCCGCCGTTTCGAATGTGGTGCCGAATTGCGAGAGCGGAACGGTGACGCGGCCCATGGGTCGCTTCGAGAGCGAGGCATCGCCCACGCAGGTGGCGGTTAAGGGCGTCGTCGCCATCAACCCCATGGCGAGCCTGACGCCGGTGCCGGAATTGCCGAAATCCAGCGGGCCTTGGGGCGAGCGGAGCCCGGCCACGCCCACGCCCTGAACCCGCCACACCCCATCCGCCCCGCGCCTGGCGTCCGCCCCCAGCGCCGTCATCGCCTTTGCCGTGTTGACCACGTCCTCGGCCTCCAGAAGGCCCTTGATGGTGGTCTCGCCCACCGCAATCGCCCCGAACATCAGGGCACGGTGGGACATGGACTTGTCCCCCGGCACGCGGACGCGGCCCTTGAGGGCCTCTGCCCGGCGCGAGGTGAGGGGAAGGGGTTCGGCGGTGCTGGCATGGCTGGTCATGGGCCGCTCCGATACACGATGATCGGGGCGGGTTCCAGCCCTCCCCCGCCGCAGCTTTTGACATTGGGCTTGAGAAGTGCCATGGAGCGCGCCAATCAATTCATTCATTTTCTGCCGTCGAAAGGATCAACCGTGGTCAAGGCTGAACTCGGAACCAAGCGGACGTGCCCGTCCTGTGCCGCCCGCTTCTACGACCTTCTGAAGAACCCCATCGTCTGCCCCAAGTGCGGAGCGAATTTCGTGGCCGCCTCCGTGCTGCCCTCCAAGGGCGACATGCCGGCCATGCCGCCCGCGCCCAAGCCGCGCGAGGTCGTCGCTGACGACGTCGAAGTGGCGGATGTCGAGCTGGTGAGCCTCGAGGACGCGGAGGCGCCCGACGTGGTGGATGACGACGAGACCGCAGGCATCGAAGACGTGGACCTCGGCGAAGAGGCCGACGCGGACGAAGCCGAGGACGATACCTTCCTGGTCGAAGAGGAAGAGGAGGGCGGCGACATGTCCGGCCTGCTCGATACCGGCGGCAAGGAAGAAGACGAAGAGAGCTGAAAATAGTTCTTGCGTGCAGGCGGCGGCGGAACTAGGTTCCGCCCCGCTTCGCCACCCCCAAGTGGCGAATTCGTTGGTTTTCAAGGGGTCATAGCTCAGTTGGGAGAGCGCTTGAATGGCATTCAAGAGGTCGGCGGTTCGATTCCGCCTGGCTCCACCAACCACCCTCGATTACTTAGCACAAACTTAGCTGCGCGCGGCCGGAGCTCCGGTTCGCGTCCATGCCGCACCCACGACCTGCAGCATCTGGTTGGGCCGGTTTTCCTCTCTATAGGAAAAGATTGACTAGCAGCGCGCGCTGTGCTAAGCCTTTTCAGGTATCGGGGGATCTGTGCCCGATGCCCGCTCTTTGCACAGTTTGCACAGTGGCTGACCAGCAAACCCTTTATCCCTTGTGATCCACGCCGCGCCGCCTTGCGAATTACGCAACGGTCGCACGTTGTGTTGCGATCCCTGGTTGCTAGTCTTCCTGTGGCACGATAGCGTTTGAGACAGTTTGGGGAGAAGCACCGTGACCGCGTTGAAGCAAACCGAGGGCCGCGCCAAATTTGGCGATTATGAAACCTGGTATCGCGTGACGGGCGAACTGGGCGGGGACAAGCCCCCGATCTTCATCCTCCATGGCGGGCCCGGGGCTGCGCATAATTATGCCGACAGCTACAAGCTGCTGAGCCGCACCGGCCGCGCCGTGATCCATTATGACCAGCTGGGCTGCGGGCTTTCAACCCATCTGCCCGATCAGGCGAAGAGCTTCTGGACGCCGCAGCTGTTCGTGGACGAGCTGGAAAATCTCGTCGATCACCTGGGCCAGCGCGGCGCCTTCCATGTGCTCGGCCAATCCTGGGGCGGCATGCTGGCGGCGGAATATGGCACTAGGCGCCCCAAGGGGCTCAAATCCCTGGTGATCGCCAATTCGCCGGCTTCGATGGAGCTCTGGGTGTCCGAGGCGATGCGCCAGCGCTCGGAGATGCCGCAGGACATTCAGGACGCGCTGAACCGGCATGAGAAGGCTGGAACCTATTCAGACCCCGAATATCAGAAGGCGACCAACTGGGTTTACGAGCGCCATGTCTGCCGCGTCGTGCCCTTCCCGCCGGAGGTGAAGGCGAGTTTTGACCAGATCGGGCAGGACCCCACGGTTTATTACACGATGAACGGACCCAATGAGTTTTTCGTGACCGGCACGCTGAAGAACTGGAACATCATCCCCGAGCTTCACAAGATCGATGTTCCCACGCTGATCATTTCCGGCCGCCATGACGAGGCGACGCCTGCCTGCGTTCAGCCTTATGCCGACAACATCAAGGGCTCCCGCTGGGTGATTTTCGAAGAGTCCAGCCACATGCCGCATGTGGAGGAGAAGGAATTGTGCATGACGGTGGTGGGGGATTTCCTCGCCACCAGCGACTGAGAACGACACAAGAAAACAGGGAGTATACGCGATGAGGAAACTGATTCTGGCGGGGGCAACCGCGCTCGCCATGGCTTTTGCGGCGCTGACGCCGGCACAGGCCGAATACAAGCCCGAGCACCGCGGCGGCACGCTGCGGATGGTGGCGCGCTCCGCCGCGGGCACGCTGGACCCGCACATCAATTACACGCTGCAATACTGGCAGATATACCAGGGCCTGTATGACGGGCTCCTCGCCTTCAAGAAGGCGCCTGGTGCCGAAGGCTTTACCAAGGTGCCCGACATTGCGGAAGAGATTCCGCAGCCCACCAATGACGGCAAAACCTATGTGTTCAAGATCCGCAAGGGCATCAAGTTCTCCGACGGGCGTGACCTGACGGTGAAGGATGTGGTGGCCTCCTTCCAGCGCATCTTCAAGGTTTCCAGCCCGACTGCGGGCGGCTTCTATTCGGTGCTGGTGGGCGCTGACAAGTGCCTGGCCGAAGCCAAGAGCTGCACGCTGGACGGTGGCGTTGTGGGCGATGAGGCGGCAGGCACCGTCACCATCAATCTGGTGAGGCCGGACGCTGAGTTCATGGACAAGCTGGCCCTGCCGCATGCGGCAATCCTGCCGGCGGATGCGCCTGCCGAAGACGCGGGCTCCAACCCCATCCCCGGCACCGGCGCCTATTACGTCTCAGCCTATGACCCGAACAAGGGCATGACCATGGCCCGCAACCCGCACTTCAAGCAGTGGAGCGAGGACGCGCAGCCCGAGGGCTACCCCGATGTGATCCAGTATGACTTCGGCCTGACCGACGAGGCGGAAGTGAATGCGGTGATGAATGGCGAGGCCGACTGGATGTATGACCAGCCGCCGACTGACCGGCTTGGCGAAATCGGCACCAAATATAAGGATCAGGTCTATATCAATACGCTGACGGCGTGGTGGTATGCGCCGATGAACACGCGCATTGCGCCTTTCAACAATGAGAAGGCCCGGCAGGCGGTGAATTATGCGATTGACCGGAAAACGCTGGTCAATCTGTTCGGCGGGCCGGTGCTGGGCTCACCCGTGTGCCAGGTTCTGCCGCCGGGATTCCCTGGGCATGTTGACTATTGCCCCTACACGAAGGATCCGGGTGCGAAGTGGTCTGCTCCCGACATGGAGAAGGCCAAGCAGCTGATCGAGGAATCCGGCACCAAGGGCCAGAAGGTAACCTTGATCGTCGAGGACAACGCCGTTTCCAAGGGCATCGGCGTTTACCTGCAGAGCGTGCTGAAGGAGCTGGGCTATGATGCGGAGGTGAAGCCGATCTCCCCCAATATCCAGTTCACCTATATCCAGAACACCAATAACAAGGTGCAGATGTCGGTTTCGCAGTGGTACCAGGATTATCCTGCGGCCTCCGACTTCCTCTACATCCTGTTTGGCTGCGAGAGCTTCAAGGAAGGCTCCGACAGCTCGATCAACATTTCGGGCTTCTGCGACGAGACGATCAACAACAAGATGAAGGAAGCGATGGCACTCGGTGTGACAGACCCCGATGGCGCCAACAAGATGTGGGCCGAGATCGACAAGATGGTGACGGACAAGGCACCGATGGCTGCCCTGTTTACGCCGAAGCACATCGACTTCGTGTCCAAGCGGGTTGGAAATTTCCAGTTCAACTCGCAGTTCTACTGGATGGTTTCACAGTCCTGGGTTCAGTGATCCCAATTGTCAGCCGTCTCTGACAGCATCCTCACAGCTCCGAAGAGCCGTGGCCCCTGGGCCACGGCTCTCAACCGCCTGTTCCGTGACCGCGCTGCGGTGGCGGCACTCATCGTCTTCCTTCTGATCGTCATCGTCTGCCTGCTGGCGCCGGCCTATGCGGCCTGGGCCAATACGGACCCCTTCACCTCATCTCTCGATGCCATCATCAAGCTGAACGGGCAGGACGTGCCGGTGATGGAGCAATCAACCGAGGGGCTGGGACTGGGCTACACGCCGCTGGGGCCCACCTGGCAATTGGGCAATTACTTCCTGGGCGCCGACAACCAGGGCCGGGACGTGATGGCGCGGCTTCTCTATGGCGGGCTCAATTCCCTGTTCATCGCCGGCATGGCCACCGTGCTGACGCTGTTTTTCGCCACGCTGCTGGGGCTGGCGGCTGGATTCTTCGGCGGCATCACCGATATGGTGATCTCGCGCTTTCTCGATGTGCTGTGGGCCTTTCCGGTTTACCTGCTGGCGATTTCGCTCTCCATCGTGCTGATTGCGCAAGGGCTGAACCTCGGCATCATCGTGATCGAATCCGGCTCTCTGTGGCTTCCCATCTTCATCATCGGCATCGTCTATGTGCCGTATGTGGCGAGGCCCATCAGGGGCCAGGTGCTGGCGTTGCGGGAGAGCGAATTCGTGCTGGCGGCCATCGGCCTCGGCGTTCCCAGCCACCGCATCCTGTTCAAGGATATCTTCCCCAATATCTCAACCACGCTCATCGTGTTCGTGCCGATCATGATGGCGCTCAACATGATTACCGAGAGCGCGCTCTCCTTCCTGTCAATCGGTGTGCAGCCGCCGGATGCGAGCTGGGGCACCATCATCCAGGACGGGCAGAACCTGCTTTACACCAGGCCCATGGTGGCGCTGGCGCCGGGCATTGCCATCGTCATCACCGTGCTGGCGCTGAACGTACTTGGCGATGGCCTGCGGGACGCGCTGGACCCGCGCGCCAAGATCAGGATCGGGCGCAGCTGATGATTCTTCCGCTGGTGAAGCGCTTGGGGCAGATGGCGTTCGTGATGTTCGGCATCAGCATGATGGTGTTCCTGATCTTCTTCGCAACGCCTGGTGCCGACCCCGCGGCGCGCATTGCCGGGCGCAATGCGAGCCCTGAAATTCTGGAGGCGGTGCGCAAGAGCTTCGGCTTCGACCAGCCCTTCTATGTGCAGTATCTGACCATGATGAAGAAGATCTTCATCACCGGGGATTTGACCTCCTTCGTCAACCGCGGCTGGAAGGTGGTGCCCGCGGTGATGGACACGGTGCCGGTGACGCTCTCCCTCGTGATGGGGGCGGCCGTGCTGTGGATCGTCTTTGCACTGATCATCGGCATTGTGGCGGCCGCCACCCGCGGCTCCTGGCTCGACAAGACGCTGATGGTGCTGGGTCTCATCGGGATTTCCATGCCGGTCTATTGGCTGGGGGAGGTGATGAACCTCATCACCCAGAGCCGCTATCATGACAGCTGGCTGTTCTCCTGGGTGCCGCCACTGGGCTACAAGAATTTTTCCGATGATCCAAAAGGCTGGTTTCTGACGCTGGTGATCCCGTGGATCACGCTGTCGATCCTCTATATCGGACTTTATGGCCGGGTGCTGCGGGCGGCCATCATCGAGTCGCTGCAGGAGGATTATATCCGCACCGCGCGGGCCAAGGGGCTGACCGAAACGCGGATCCTGCTGCGCCATGCGCTGCGCACGTCACTCGTGGCTTTCGTCACGCTGTTCGGGCTGGATTTCGGCGCGCTGGTTGGCGGCTCCGCCCTGCTCACGGAGGTGGTGTTCGGGCTGCAGGGCGTGGGCAAGCTCACCTATGACGCGCTGCTCAACCTCGATCTTCCGGTGATCATGACGACGGTTCTCTATGCCTCCTTCTTCGTGGTGATGGCCAATGCGGTGGTCGACATTCTTTACATGATGCTCGACCCGCGCGTGAGGGCGGCCTGATGCTGAGCGTGCGCGACCTCAATGTCAGCTTCCGCACCGAGCAGGGCATGGTGCGCGCCGTGGACGGCGTGTCCTTCGATGTGGGCGAAGGCGAGCTTCTGGGCGTGGTGGGGGAATCGGGTTCCGGCAAGACGGTTTCGCTTCTCGCGGTGATGGGCCTCATCACCGACCCCAATGCGGTGATCACCGGTTCCATCCAATATCGCGGGCGCGAGCTCATTGGCCTCAAGCCGCGCGAGATGCGGGCGCTCAGGGGCAAGGAGATCGCCATGATCTTCCAGGACCCGATGACGGCGCTGACGCCCGTCTACACCATCGGCTGGCAGATTGCCGAACAGATCCATGCGCATGAGAAGATCTCGAAATCCGCCGCCTGGGACCGTGCGCTGGCGCTTTTGGCGGAGGTCAACATTCCGAAGCCCGAGGAAGCCGCACATCGCTACCCGCACCAGCTTTCGGGCGGCATGCGGCAGCGGGTGGTGATTGCCATGGCGCTTTCCTGCAACCCGGCCCTTCTGGTGGCGGATGAGCCGACGACGGCGCTGGACGTGACGGTTCAGGCGCAGATTCTGGAGCTGTTGCGGAAGCTCAGGCAAAATCATGGCAGTGCGATTGTGTTCATCACCCATGACATGGGAGTGATGGCCGAAATTGCCGACCGCATGCTGGTGATGTATGCCGGCCGCGTGGTGGAGCGCGGGCGCAAGGCCGATCTGTTCGAGGCGCCGCTGCACCCCTATACCCGGGCGCTGCTCGATTCGATTCCGCCGCTGACGGGCGTGAAGCCGCGGCGGCTGACGGCCATTCCTGGTTCCCCGCCCAATCTTTTAAGCCGGCCTGCCGGTTGCGCCTTCGGACCGCGCTGTGCACTGCGCTTCGAGCCCTGCGGAGCGCAGCCGGAACTGGGAGCGGGACCCCATGCCGCCGCCTGCTTCAGGGTTTCCGCATGACAGCACCCCTTCTTGAAGTGACCGATGTGGCCAAGCGCTTTGCCCTGGGAAGCCGCTTCTCCCGCCAGGGCAAGCGCATGGTACATGCACTGGATGGCGTGTCCTTCACGGTGATGCCGGGGGAAACGCTGGGCCTTGTGGGCGAGTCCGGCTGCGGCAAGTCCACCCTCGGGCGTTGCGTGACGAGACTCTACGATCTCACATCGGGCACGCTGCGCTTTGCGGGGACTGACATTTCCACACTTTCGCAACGCCAGATGCGGCCCCTACGGCGGCGCATTCAGATGGTGTTCCAGGACCCCTATGCTTCGCTGAACCCCAGGCGGCGGGTGAAGGACTTAATCGCCGAGCCTTTGCGGGTGCACAGCAAGCTCTCCGAGGCGGAGACCACCAAGCGCGTGGCGGAGCTTCTCGAGATCGTGGGGCTGAAGCCGGACCACGCCCTGCGCTTTCCGCATGAGTTTTCGGGTGGGCAGCGCCAGCGCATCGGCATTGCCCGCGCCATTGCGCTGAACCCGGAGCTGATCGTGCTGGATGAGCCGGTCTCGGCACTCGATGTTTCCGTGCAGGCGCAGATCGTCAATCTGCTGGCCGACCTGCAGGAGCAATTCAACCTCACCTATATTTTCATTGCGCATGATCTGAGCGTGGTGCGGCAGGTGTCGACCCGAATTGCCGTGATGTATCTGGGCTCAATTGTGGAGATGGGCCAGGCGGATGACATCTTCTCCAGGCCTTCGCACCCCTATACGCAGGCGCTGATTTCCGCCGTGCCGGTGCCGCACCTTGCAAGCGGGGCGGCGCGGAAGCGCATCGTGCTGACGGGGGACGTGCCAAGCCCGGTAAACCCGCCGTCCGGCTGCCGCTTCCACACGCGTTGCCCGATTGCGCAGGAGCGCTGCCGCGTTGAGCGGCCGGCCCTGGCGCCCAACGGCCCGCAACGCAGCGTGGCGTGCCATTTTCCCCTGGAAAATTGAGTGAGGAGGCAGAATGGCGGCGCTCTACAGTGACCTGAAAGACAAGGTTGTGCTGGTGACGGGAGGCGGATCCGGCATTGGGGCTGCCATCGTCAGAGGCTTTGCGGCGCAGGGCTGCAAGGTGAGCTTCATCGACATCGCGCGGGAGCCATCGGAGGCCCTAGTGGCGGAGCTCAGCGCCCAGGGCCACGTGGTCCGTTTCCACCACACGGATCTCAAGGACATCGGAGCGCTGCGGGGGGCGGTGGCGGCGACAGCGGCGGAGCTGGGGCCGGTGAACATCCTCATCAACAATGCCGCCAATGACGAGCGCCATGCCACGGCAGAGGTGACGCCCGAATATTGGGATGACCGGATTGCCGTCAACCTCAAACACCAGTTCTTCGCCGCTCAGGCGGTGCTGCCGGAGATGCAGAAGGCGATGGCGGGCGTCATCATCAATTTCGGCTCCATCTCCTGGATGATCGGCCAGGGCGGCATGGCGGCCTATACGGCATGCAAATCGGCCGTGCTGGGCCTCACCCGCTCTCTCGCGCGCGACTATGGTGCCTATAATATCCGCGTGAACGCCATCGCACCGGGCTGGATTCTGACGGAGCGCCAGATCACCAATTGGCTGACCCCTGAGGCCTTGAAGGAACTGGAGCTGCGCCAATGCCTGAAGCGCAAGCTGGCGCCCGAGGACGTGGCGAAGTTCACGGTGTTCCTTGCCTCCGAAGAGGCCGCTGCCTGCACCAACCAGCACTATGTGGTGGATGGCGGCTGGATCTGACGACTAACCGTCGGAGAAGAGCTCATAGCTTTCCGCCTGGACGTGTGCGGCGGTTCCCGCACCGCGGGCCAGGCGCTGGGCGAGGCTTGCGAGCGTGATGCCTGCGATGGTGCCCCGGCCATCAACGGTCCAGCCGGGCGAAGACAGCCCGGCCGCATTGGAGGCGAAGAGGGAGAGGGCCCGGAGCGTCTGGTTCAGGATGTCCAGAAGCTGCAGGTTCTGGATGCTGCGGGCATCGAGCACGCCGGCATGGCGTTCGATCATGTCATCAACCGTTGCCTCCATGTCGGCAGCCATCAGCTGCAGGGCGCCGAGCTCATTGGAGAGCTGCCCCAGCAGCACCGGCATGGACAGCGGGTTGACGTCGGTGAGAGGCAGGCGCTGAGCAGGCATCATCGTCAAAACAACTCCAGATCGCCGCCATCGGCGGGTGTTGGGGTGTGAAGAGCGCGCGGCTCTTCGGTGGTGCGCACCAGCTTCTGCCGGGCGCGGCCGGTGACCGGCCAGAATTCAATGCGACGCCCGGTCTCACCGCCGAGGCTGCCACCCACGATGGGAATGCCTTCGCGCTTCAGAAACTCCTGGGCGAAGCGCGCATTGGCGGCGCCATAATCACCGAGACCCCGCATGGTGCGGGCGCCGCCGAAGAGCCGTGCCTCCAGCCGGTGGCGCGAGGCGCCGCTCTTGAGCAGCCCGTTGATGAGAAGTTCCATCAGATAGACGCCGTGGCGGTTGACGGCGGCGGAGCTATCCTCGCCCGGCAGCAGGAAATGATTCATGCCGCCCACCTGTGCGGCGGGATCGTTTATGCAGGCCGCAACGCAGGACCCGAGCAGCGTGGTGATCGAGAGATCCGCCTCACTGCTCACGTGATACTCGCCCTGCACGATGTTGATGCGCCGGTACTGGTTCATGAGCGGCTCAGACAAGCTTTCCAACCACCGCCTCAATAGCGGCCTTGAGATTTGCCGCCGCGAAAGGCTTGGCGACGAAATTGTTGAGGCCGTATTTCTTGCCCTCCTCGATCATGGCGCGGTCTCCCTTGCCGGTGACGAGAATGAAGCAGCACTGGCGCGTGGGACCGAATTCGCGCAGGGCCTTCAACAGCTGCAGGCCGTTGAGCTTCGGCATGTTCATGTCCGAAAACACGATGTGGCAGGGGGCCGCCATCATGGTCTGCAGGGCCTGCTCGCCATCGGCGGCGAGGACGATGTTCTTGATGCCGATCTCATTGAGCCCTTCAACGAGCAGCATGCGGCTCACCGAGGTATCGTCGACCACCATCACCTTCAGGTGCTGTATGAATGGCATGGTATTCTCCGCTATGATCTTGCCGTTGCCTCGATGACCGCATGTCCGATGCGGGCCAACGAATATTGGTGTTCGGCCGCACCCAACTCGACCGCAGCACGGGGCATGCCGTAGACGACGGAGCTTGCCTCATCCTGCGCAAAGGTGCGGGCACCGGCGCGGCGCATCTCGAGCAGGCCCTGGGCACCATCGCGCCCCATGCCGGTGAGTAGTGCGCCCACGGCCCGGGGGCCCGTCGCACGCGCCACCGACGAAAACAGGCGGTCAACCGAGGGGCAATGGCCGTTAACGAGTTCACCCGGTTTCAACACGCAGGTGAGCGTGCTGCGCCCGGCGACCTCGAGATGCACTTCGCCACCGGGGGCGAGATAGACGACGCCGGTTTTCAACGGCGCGCCATTGGTTGCCTCTTCGACATGGGGGGCGCACATCCTGTCCAGGCGGACGGCGAGGTTCTTCGTGAAGACCGGTGGCATGTGCTGCGTGATGACGGTGGGCGGGCAATTGGCCGGGAATTTGGTGAGCACGGCAATCAACGCTTCGACACCGCCCGTGGATGAGCCGATGGCGATGATCTTGCCGTCCGGCTGGTAGCTGGTGCCGACGCGGGGGCTGTGGTCGGCTGCCTCCACAGACGGGGGGCGGCGCTTGACCCTCGCGGCGACTTTCACCTTTGCCGGCAGATCCTCGAAGCTTCGGGGATTTTCGGCGGTGGGTTTCACCACGCAGTCAATCGCACCCAGGGCCAATGCGGCAACAGCCGTTTCGGTACCAACCGCCGTCAATGTCGAGACCATGACGACCGGCATGGGCCTGAGGCGCATGACCTTCTCCAGGAAGGAGAGGCCGTCCATTTCCGGCATCTCGACATCGAGCGTCATCACGTCCGGGCTCAGCTGCTTGATCAGGTCGCGCGCCTCGATTGCGGATTTGGCCGCACCCGCCACTTCGATGCCAGGATCTGCCTCCAGCGCACGCGTGACGAGCTGGCGCATGGTGGAGCTGTCATCGACGACGAGAACCCTGATCTTGCTCATGGGGCACCTCCACCGGACTTCCGGAATGTCGTGGTGCCCTCGACGCGGAAATGCACTTCGGCCGGCCCCACCAGCCGCTCCGAATGGCCGAGAAAGAGAAGGCCGCCGGGGCGCAGCAGCGTCGACATTCTGTTGAGCAGTCTCATCTGTGTCTTCTCGTCAAAATAGATCACGGTGTTGCGGCAGAAGATGACATCGAACGGGCCCTTCATCGGCCAGGCGCCGATCAGATTGAGCTGGCGGAAGCTGACGAGGGCGCGCGGCGCCTCATCCAGCCGCATGGCGCCGTCGCCAGCGGGCTCCATCCAGCTGCGCCGCAGGTCTGCGGGAACGCTGGCGACCTCTTCCGCGGTGTAGACGGCCTTGCGCGCCGTCTCGAGCACGATGGGGTTGATGTCGCTCGCCAGGATGCGGACATCATAGGCGCGTGCATCGGGCAGCACGGACAGGAGGGTGAGTGCGATCGAATAGGGCTCCTGCCCGCTGGAGCAGCCTGCGGACCAGATGCGGATGCGGCGGCCGGACTTGATCTCCTTGGCCAGGGGCTCGAAGAGCCTATCGCGCAGATGCTCGAAATGATGCGGCTCCCGGAAGAAGCGGGTGACATTGGTGGTGAGTGCGGCGATCATCTGGCCGCGCTCTTCGGCTCCATCTTCGGAGCCGACCAGCGCGCAGT
Organism: Aestuariivirga sp.; assembly: GCF_965227715.1. Lineage (GTDB taxonomy): Bacteria > Pseudomonadota > Alphaproteobacteria > Rhizobiales > Aestuariivirgaceae > Aestuariivirga. The sequence goes on from NZ_OZ245771.1 coordinate 2,342,443, forward strand.
AGTCCCGGAAGCTTTCCAGCCCCAGCGCACGCAGCCGTTTCGCCAAGCGCGAATAGACGAGGTTGGCCTTGGAAGCGGGCAAATGAATGCCCGCATCCTCGTAGAGCGCGGAGGTGATGAAGGCGAAATCCGTCTTGTCGAAGCCGAATTCGCCCGCCGCGATCGGCTGTGGCTTGGCTTGAGCCACAGAGGCCGCAGCTGGCGATTTCATGCGGCCTCCAGCTCCATGGCGGGAAGGACATGATCAAGCGTTACGACCGAGATCATCCGGCCATCCATGGCGATGACGCCACGCACGAACATGCGGGCAAGCGTTGAGGCGACATCGGGCGTTGGCTGAATGCTCTTGTCCTCGACGGAGAGTATATCGGAGACGGAATCGACCAGGAGGCCCGCCGCGCGGTCTCCCACCTGGGCCACGATGATGACATGGCGGGCCGTTGGCTCCGTGCCGGGGAGGCCGAGCCTGACCCCTAAGTCGACGATGGGCAGCACCACGCCGCGCAGATTGATGACGCCGCGGATGTAGGAGGGGGCGCGCGGAATTGCGGTGACAGGCGTCCAGCCGCGGATTTCGCGCACCGACATGATGTTGATGCAGAATTCGAGGCCTCCGGCGCGGAAGGCGACGAATTCAGCTTCTCGGGCAAGATCATAGGGTGACTTGTCTGTCATGGCTCTTTAGCTCGCTCTTGCAAAGTTGATATCAGCCGGGGCTCTGTCCTGATGGCGCAGCCCCACCAGCGCATCGACATCGAGGATCATCGCGACCCGGCCATCGCCAAGGATGGTGGCAGCGGCAATACCGTCCACGCGCTTGTAGTTGGTCTCGAGACTCTTGATGACGACCTGGCGCTGATCCTGGATGTTGTCCACGAGGAGCGCGCTGCGGCTGCCATTGGCCGTCTCAATGAGAATTGCAACGCCCGGCCTGACCTGCGTGGTGGGCGGCCTGACGCCAAGTTCGGCACCGACGTCGATCAGAGGCACCAGCACATCGCGCACCCGGAGGACGAAAGAGTAATCACCCACATGATGGATGCGGGAGGATTCGTGCTTCACCGTCTCGACGATGGCGGTGAGCGGAATGACGAAGGTCTGCTCATCGACGCTGACCACGATGCCATCTAGCACGGCAAGTGTGAGGGGGAGGCTCAAGGTGAAGGTCGAGCCCTGGCCTGGCAGCGAGGTGATGGAGATGCGGCCACCAAGTGCCTGGATCGAACGCTTGACGACATCCATGCCGACACCGCGGCCCGAGATGTTGGAGACGGACTGTGCGGTTGAGAAGCCCGGCAGGAAGAGGAGGCCGTCGATTTCGCTGTCGCTCAGCAGGGCATCGGCTGCGACGAGGCCGTTGGCAATTGCCTTCTGCAGCACCTTCGGGCGGTTGATGCCCTGGCCGTCGTCACTCACCTCGATGATGACGCGGCCCGAGCGGTGGGCGGCGGCCAAGCGGACGGTGCCTTCCGGGGGCTTGCCCGCGGCAATGCGCTTTTCGGGGCTTTCGAGCCCGTGGTCCACTGCATTGCGGATCATGTGGGTCAATGGGTCTGCCAGCAGTTCGACCACGGTCTTGTCAACTTCGGTCGCCTCGCCGTCGGTGCGCAGGCGCACGTCCTTGCCCGTGGCGTCCGCCACTTCGCGCACGATACGCGACATGCGCTGGAACAGGGGCCGCACCGGCTGGGCGCGGATTGCCATGACGCTTTCCTGAATTTCGCGGGTAAGCCGCTCAAGCTCTTCAAGGCTGCTGGTCACCTCACGGTCACGCACGTGGCTGGAATGCAGCACGCGCTGGGTGAGCATGGCCTGGTTGATGACCAGCTCTCCGACGAGATTGATGAGCCGGTCGACCCGCTCAAGGTCGACGCGGATCGTGGGAAGGACGGCGGTCTTTCCGTTGGCCTTGCTTGAGGCGGCCTCGCCAGCATCCACGGGCGCCGCAACCGGCTTGGGCGTGGCAGCGGCAGCGGCGACGATGGCAGGCGCCTCTTCCCGGACCTTCTTGAGAATGGCGGTGATGTCCATCTCGGGGGGAGCATCGGCGGCGGCGGGGGCAGGATCCGCCTGGGCTTCGATCGCGAGATCGCAGTCGCCTTCGACGAAATCGAAGATCTCCTTCACCGCGGCAAGCGCACTTTCGGTTTCCAGCGTGAGGTGCCAGGAGAGATAGCTGTCTTCCGGGTCGATCGTGTCCAGGAAGGGGAGGTTTTTGATGTCACACTGGCAGGTGAGGGTGCCGAGGCGTGCGAGCTCCCGGAACAGGGCCAGCGGATCATTGGCTTTGGAGAACAGCTCGCGCAGCGGACGGAAGCGGATGGTGAAGCGGTTGAGCGCGGGCTGGGGTGCTGCCGGTGCGGCATCGAAGCTCGTAATGATAGGCTGGAAATCGAGACCGCCCAAATCATCATCCTCTTGCGCGGCCGTGCCGATGAGCGCATCGAACTCCGCGGCGAGTGCATCATAGGGGGCGCGGTCCTTGATGGCATTGTCCCGGCTGGCGGAGACGAGATCGGCCAGCGCATCGGCCGCGCGGAGGAACAGCTTCATCGCCTCCGAGTCCGGCACGTAGACATTGCCGCGCACCTTATCGAGCGCGGTTTCGAACACGTGCGCGAAGCTTACCAGTGCATCGAGCTTGAAGGCGCCTGCACCGCCCTTGATCGAATGCACGGCGCGGAACACCGCATTGACCGTCTCGGGATCGGTGTCGCCTTCCTGCATGGCAAGGAGGCCGTTCTCCAGTGCGGTCAGCTGCTCATCACACTCCTGAAAGAATGTGAGGCGGATTTCGGCCATCGGATCCATGAGGCGTGCTCCCGTCAGGCCGCGACGCGGCGGATGGCTGCGATGAGTTTCGCCGGATCGAAGGGCTTGACGATCCAGCCCGTGGCTCCGGCGCGGCGGGCGCGCATCTTCTTGTCGTCATCGCTTTCGGTGGTCAGCACCAGGATGGGCAGGGCGCGGTATTTCTGGTCCTGGCGCACGGCCTCGATGAAGCCGAAGCCATCCATGCGGGGCATGTTGATATCGGTGATGACCACTTGCGGCGTCTCCTGGCGAAGTACGTCCAGCCCGTGGAGGCCATCCTCGGCCTGGACCACGCGGAAGCCAGCATCGACCAGTGCCATGCGCAGCATGTCACGCATGGTGCGGGAATCATCGACGGTGAGAATGGTAACGCTCATGAGGGGTTTCCTTCGCCCTGGAGAAAGTCTGGTGGGAAGCCGAGGAGTTTCGCCGCCTCGAGCAGCGTGGGAGATGCCGAGGCGACGTGAAAGTCATGCCCGTCCGACCGCCAGGTCACCCAGGCGGATAGAAGCGTCTGGAGGGCGATGGTGGAGACACGCGAGACGTCCCCCGCCTCCATCACCACCGCGGTGTTCCGCGCCTTCCGGAGATCGGCGAGGAGTTCATCTATGGCTGCAAGGTCAAGCGAAGGCGGGAGCCGCAGCTCAGTCATGCCGTTTGACTCGGTCATGAATTGCGCAGCCCCGCCAGAGAACTGGCCGGCAGTGCTGCGATAATCGGCGCACAGGTCATCGTTGCGAAGGTCCCTCCTCGGATGGTGGAGGGCACGCTATGCAGGAAGGGTTGTGCCAGGCTGGAGGTGCGGTGGCGCCAAGAAGGTTAGCGAAGCCTTAGCTTGCCTGGCGGCGGTATTCGTTCAGGCGGGCCTGCAGGGCTTCCAGATCTTCCGGCGTGAGGCGCAGACGGGCCATGGGCATGACCAGCGTGCTTTCCCATTGCACATGCCGGCGGTAGCGCTCGAAGAAGCCGCGCAGCATGTACCCCAGCATCTCCGGATTGGCGGGGCGGCCGCCCTGCCCGAGCGTCTCCAGCGCTTCGGCAATTTCCGACGCAAAGTCATTGTCGGCGGCGTGTTCCGAGGTAAGCCGGTCGAGAATCTCCTCCAACCCGTCTTCGGGCCTGGCCCGCTTGCGGAGCAGCGGAAACAGGGCCTCTTCCTCATCATGGTGGTGGAGCGGCAGATCATATTGCAGGCAGGAGGCGACCTGGCCGCAGAGGCGGCGGTCCACTTCGTCCGGCAGGCCATCGGCGATGCGTTCCATCGCGTCACACATCTGCACCTGCAGCGCGTGGGCACTGGAAATCATGTCCAGCGGGTTGCGAGCAAGCGGGCTCAGCTTCTCACTGCCAGCATCTTCAGACATGTCGGGGTGTGCTTCCTGAACGCATCGCCCACTGTCGGGGGCAGCGGCCGTCAAGGCCTTGATCCAGATCAATATAGCTCGCGTGATTTAAGCCGAGAGCGCAGCGGAGACAGCGGCCCGCCTGGGCAAGGGTGCGATTGCGCCGTAGCCCAGCGTTGAAAGTGCTGCTGCGGCATTTGCAAAGCGTGTGGATTGGGCGAGCGGCTGGCCGCGCGCAAGTTCCGAGAGGAGTGCGCCCGTGAAGGCATCACCCGCACCTGTTGCATCCACCGCCGGCACGTCCAGACCTGCCACGAGCTCAGTCCCCTCGCGCGTGGCGAGGAGCACGCCATTGCGGCCGAGCGTTACGATCACAGCCCGCGCACCTAAGGAGAGGATATGCTGCGCAATCGCTTGCGGGTCCGAAAGGCCGAAGAGGGCTTCCGAATCCTCAACGGAGGTTTTTAGAATGTCCGCCCGTGCCGCCGCCTTCATGATCGCCGGGCGCGCTTCGCTTGCGGGCCACAGGCGGGGGCGGAAATTGGTGTCGAAGGACACCTGCACGCCGGTTTGTGTGGCAATGGCGATTGCTGCCGAGACGGTTTCCGCAGCATTGGCACTGATTGCCAGACTGATGCCGGAGGCGTGGATGAAGCGGGCGGAGGCGATCAGCTCGCGGTCAAGCTCCTGCGGGGTGATCAGGCTGGCGGCGGAGCCCTTGCGGCGATAGGTGAAGACATGGCCTGCGGGGCCATGGGTGACGAAATAGAGACCCGTGGGGGCCTGCGGATCTGCGGCGACGGCCCTGTCATCCACGCCTTCCTGGCGGATCATGGCGCGGATCTCGTCGCCAAAAATATCCTCCCCTAAGCGGGAGACATAGGCCGTGCGGCTGCCGAGGCGGGCGGCAGCGACGGCGACGTTCAACGTATCGCCGCCGAAGCCCGGCAGATAGCGGCCGTCCGGCTGGCGGTTCAGTTCATAGAGCGGCTCGCCGAGCGCGACGACGTCAAACCCGCTCACGCAGCGCTCTGCAGGGCGCCGGGCCCGGGAATAGCGCCGGGAGGGCACTTGCCGGCGATGATCATGCCGAGGACTTCGTCATGATCCACATCGGTGGTGCGGGCGGTGCCGACCACGCGGCCGTTCTTCATCACCGTCAGGCGGTCTGCCAGGTCGAAGACGTCATGAATGTCATGGCTGATGAGGAAGATGCCGATGCCTTCGGCCTTGAGCTGCTTGATGAGTTCGCCCACCTGTGCGGTTTCCTGGGGCCCCAGGGCGGCCGTGGGCTCATCCATGATCAGAATGCGGGCGTTGAAGTGGATGGCGCGCGCAATCGCCACCGACTGGCGCTGACCGCCGGAGAGCGCCTTCACCGGCTCCTTGAAGCGGCGGAAATTGGGGTTCAAACGGCCCATCACCTGACGGCATTCGGATTCCATCGCGGCATCGTCCAGCGTGCCGAATTTGGTGCGGAGCTCTCGGCCGAGATAGAGGTTTGCGGCCGCATCCACATTATCTGCCAGTGCCAGCGTCTGATAGATCGTCTCGATGCCCAGTGCCTTCGCATCACGCGGGTTGGAGATTTCCACCTTCTCGCCATTGATGAAAATGTCGCCTGCATCGCGCGCATAGGCGCCGGAGAGAATCTTGATCAGCGTGGATTTGCCCGCGCCATTATGGCCGAGCAAGCCCACCACTTCGCCGGGGTAGAGATCAACCGAAGCGTGGTCCACAGCCTTGATGCCGCCGAAGGCGATCGAGATGTCCTTCATGGCGATGAGCGGCGGACCGGCGCGTTCCACCGGGGTTGGGTGCTTATGTGCGTGCGTGGTGTTCATGGTCCCCTCCCCTTACTTGGCGCGGCGGCGATAGACTTGATCGACGAAGACGGCGATGCAGAGGACGGCACCCACCACGATATCCTGCCAGGCGGAATCGAAGTTGAGGAGCGACATGCCCGATTGCAAGGACTGCATCAGCAGGGCGCCCAGCATGGCGCCATAGATGGTGCCGATGCCGCCCGCAAGCGAGGTGCCGCCAATCACCACCGCGGCAATCACATAAAGCTCGTTCGACTGGCCGAGTGAAATCGTCGCGGCATTGAGGCGGGCTGAGGTGACGACCGCGGAGACACCCACGAGGATGCCCATGAGGGTGAACACCATCACGGTGAGCTTGCGCGAATTGATGCCCGCGAGCTCCACCGCTTCCGGATTGCCGCCCGTTGCATAGACGTAGCGGCCAAAGCGCGTGCGGGTGGCGATGAAGGTCATCAGCAGGCCGACGGCAAGGGCGATCAGCACCGGGATGGCATAGCCATTGTAATAGATGAGGCCATCGACACAGCGCACCACCTTGTCACCCGCCATGCAGATGGCCGAACCATCCCGGTTTTCGATGCCGGGGGGGATCACCGCATTGTGCTCGCGCGCGAAATTCTCGATGACCTTCGGCGCGTAAGGGTAGGCATTGACGACCGCGGTGATGCCGAGCACGGCAGCACTGCCGATGGCTGCGAGCGTGACCTCCGCCCAGGCAGGGCGCAAGGGGAAGCGGAAGCGCTTTCTCTGCTGGCGGCCGCGCAGGATGCCCAGCACGATACCGGCACAGGCCAGAAGCCCCAGCACCCAGCTCCACACGGGGCCAATCGAGCCCGAGGGGCCATAGCCGCCGATCAGCACATAGGTGTTGTCCATGGGGGCGATGGTGACGCCGCTGGCCAGCAGGAAGGCGATGCCGCGATAGGCGATGAGGCCGCCCAATGTCACGATGAAGGAGGGTATCTGCGCATAGGCGGTAAGGGCGCCGTTGAGCGCGCCGATGGCCGCGCCGAGGAGCAGCGCACCGATGACGGCGATGAGCCAGATCATCGGGTGGCCAACGCCCATCATGGGCCCCAGCTTATAGACTTGCAGGGCGCCGACGGCGACAGCAATGGTCGTCAGAACCGAGCCGACGGAGAGATCGATCTGGCGCATCACGATGACGAGCACCATGCCAGTTGCCATGACGGCGATGGAGGAGGTTTGGACCAGCAGCGTCCAGAGATTGCGGGGGGTAAGAAACTGGCCGCCCAGCAGGCCATCGCCTGGTTTGAGGAAAAACCCGTAGAGATCGAAGCCGGCCCAGATCAGCAGCAGCGCGGCGACCATGCCGAGCATGCGCGTATCAATTTCGGTTGCGCGCAGAAAGCGCGAGAGCAAACCCTCTTCACTGAGTGCCGGCGTGTGTGATCCGCCTGTTGTGGCCGACATCGGCTGAACCCCCATTCTTGCAGCCGCGCGCAGCGGCCTTTTCACTTATAGCAAAGCCGCGCCACCTTCGACAGGCGGCGCGGCCCATAATCGTCTCAAGGCAAGAACGTTACCCGCTGCTTAGTTGCAGACGGCGACGGAGCCAGCCTTCACGCCAGCGCAGACTTCGTCCTTGGTCACCCAACCGGCGTCGATGACGTCGTTCAGGTTATCCTTGGTGATCGGGTTCGGCTTCAGCAGGATGGCGTTCACCTCAACGCCCTTGGCGCCCTGGTTGAACTTGCCCACGCCGTCAAGCGCGGCGGCATCCTTGCCGTCGGCAATGGCGACGGCGGCTTCAGCAGCGGCCTTGCCGAGAACGCGCGAGTCCTTCCAGACCGAGACGGTCTGGGTGCCGAGCGCCACACGGTTCAGAGCGGCCTTGTCGCCGTCCTGGCCGGAGACCGGCACCGAGCCCGCGAGGCCCTGCGCATCGAGAGCGGCGACCACGCCAGAGGCCATGCCGTCGTTCTCGGAGACCACTGCATCCACCTTGTTGTTGGTGGAGGTCAGGCACTGTTCCATGTTCTTCTGGGCATTGTCCGGCTTCCAGCCGTCGGTGAAGGTTTCACAGACGTTCTTGATCTTGCCGGAGTCGATCGCATCCTTCAGCACTTCCTGGATGCCCTGGAAGAGGAAGGTGGCGTTCGGGTCACCCTTGTCGCCCTTGATGAAGGCGTAGTTGCCCTCGGGCTTCGCCTTCTGGATTTCGGTGGCCATCAGACGGCCCACGCCAACGTTGTCAAAGGTCACGTACAGCGCGTTCGGATCTTCCACGAGCACGTCATAGGAGATCATCTTGATGCCGGCGTCAGAGGCTGCCTTGAAGGAGGGCAGAATGGCGTCCGAGTCAAAGGCGACGACGAGAATGACGTCTACCTTCTGCGAGATCAGGCTTTCGATGTCAGCGGCCTGCTTCTGGGCGGAGCCCTGCGCATCGGTCGAGACATATTTGTCGCCGGCGGCCTCAACAACCGCCTTGATGGCGGCTTCGTCGGTCTTCCAGCGCTCTTCCTGGAAGGTTTTCCAAGACACGGCGATTGTCTTGCCGGCGGCTTCAGCCGACAGGGTGGAGAGGCCAAGCATAAGCGCGCCAGCCGCAACGGTCAGAAACTTGCGATACATTCGTAGGGTCCTCCTCAAGCCGCGATGGCCCCCGTGGGACGCCTCCCTGAAGCGGCTTACCGCCACCACACGGGGATCCTGGGCCATGGACGATCTGTTTGTTTTATTTCGGCGTCCAAAAAAATGTTGCGACAATCTGTTGCCCGAGTCAATATACAAAATAAGCAAAACAAAATAGTGCATTGCAGCATCTTTGTTGCGCATGCGAAGGGAGGAGAATGCGGGAGAAGGCCGACAGCGATCTCGTGCGCCGGCAGAACCGTCTCCTGCTGCTCGAGGCGCTGCGCCAGCATGGGCCTCTCGCCCGCGTGGAGCTCGGGCGGCACACGGGCCTTTCGCCCGCCTCCATCACCTCCATCTCCTCGCAGCTCATCGGTGACGGCATTCTGCAGGAGATGGGCGAGCAGCAGGTGCAGGCAGACGCGCCGCAGCGCCGGGGCAGGCCGCTGACGCAGATCGACATCAACCCCAAATCTGCTCACGTGGTGGCCGTGAAAGTGTCGATCGACGGGATCGAGCTGGCGCTGGCCGATGGCCGGGGCACCATTCTTGCCCGCCGCATGTCCCGCACCTCCACCTATGATTCAGATCCAAAAGCATTCGGACAGCGTGTGGCGGAAGAGATTACCGCACTCCTGGCCAAATCGCGCACGCAGGCGCGGCGCGTGGCGCGGATCGGCATTGCGGTTCAGGGTGTGGCCGACTCCCAGACAGGCACCGTGGTGTGGAGCCCGGCCTTCCGTACACGGAACATTGGGGTTTCGGCAGCGGTTGAGGCACAGCTCGGCATTCCCTGCACGCTGGCCAATGACGCCAATATGATTGCCGAAGGGCTGATCAGCACCGACCGCGCGCGCTATGGCAGTTCGGCGGCGGTGGTCTTCCTCGGCTACGGCGTGGGGATGGGGCTCATCCTCAATGGCCAGGTCTATCATGGGCCCACGGGGGCTGCGGCCGAGTTCGGGCACATGAACCATTTGCCTGGCGGACCCTTATGCCGCTGCGGGCGGCGCGGCTGTGTAGAGGCCTATGTGGCGGATTACAGCCTGCTGCGCTGGGCCTCCGGCGAGGCGGCGACACAGCCGCCCTCCTTCAACGCCATTCCCGAAGCCACGATGCTGGCACTCGAAGCCGCAGCACACCGTGGCGATGAGACGGCAAGCGGCGCCTATGCCAAGGCCGGCGAGGCGCTGGGTTTCGGCCTGGCGCGGCTGATCGCCATTCTCACGCCGTCGCACATCGTGCTGACGGGGCCCGGCACCCGCGCCATGGGCCTGATCGAGCCGGCCATGCGGCGCGCCCTTGAAGAGGGCGTGGTGGACGAGCTTCGCCGCAACGTTGAAATCGAGGTGGTGCCGATCGACACCGACATGATCATCAAAGGCACGATCGACCGCGCGCTGCGGCACGTGGACCGCGAAATCTTTGCCCATGGCACGTTCGCGCGCCGCGGGCGCGAACTGGAGAAAACGGCATGAGCATGACACGCAGAATGGCGCTGAAGGCGGCGGCAGCCGCGGCGTTTGGTTTGTCCGCAACGCGCCTCCGGGCGGAAGAGGCTGCTGATGGCGGAGGAGAGATGCTGCGCCAGTGGTACCATCTGGTGCTGCTGCTGGTGCGCCACACCGCCACCTATTCGCCACCCGTGGCCAGCCGGTCCTTCGCCTATCTGGGTATTGCGGCCTATCAGGCGGTGGCCTCTGGCTCGACCTCGCTCGTTTCACTTGAGGGGCAGATCAACGGTCTCAGGGGCCTGCCCGTGCGCAACCCGGGAAAGACCTACAATGATGCGCTGATTACCCATTGCGTGATCGCCTCCGCCGTCAAGGCCTTCTTCTCCAATACCGGGCCCACGGGGCAACGCGCCATGGCGGCGGCGGAAAAGAAGCTCAAGGCCCAGGCTATGGCAGGACTTCCACAGCCGGTGATCGACGACAGCCTGGCCTATGGCGAGGCGTTGACGGCGGCCATTCTCGACTGGTCCAAGTCCGATGGCGGTGCCGTGGTCGAGAACATGGGGTTCCCCATGCATTACGATCTGACGCCCGGTCCTGCACACTGGGTGCCGACGAGCCCCATCCGCCAGCAGCAGTTTCCGCTGCTTCCCGGCTGGGGCAAGAACCGCACTTTCGCCATGCCCGATGGCGCGGCCTGCGCCGTGCCGCCGCCCCCTGCCTATAGCGAAGAGAAGGACTCCACCTTCTACCGCGAGGCCTTGGAGGTTTATGAAACGGGCAAGCATCTGACGCCTGAGCAGCAGGCGATTGCACGCTTCTGGTCAGATGATCCGATGCTGTCTCCCACACCGCCCGGACACTGGATGTCGATCGGGCTTCAGGTGCTGGCGCAGGAAAAGGCGAGCCTGGACAAGACCGCCGAGGTGATGATGCGGCTTGGGGTTGCCATGGCGGACAGCTTCATCGGCTGCTGGAACGCCAAGTTCCAGTATGATCTCGTCAGGCCCGTCACCTACATCAAGCGCGTGATCGACCCCAAATGGGAGCCGATGCTGATCACCCCGCCATTTCCGGAATACCCAAGTGGGCACAGTGTCGAGTCCGGAGCGGCCCAAGTGGTGCTGACCAGCATCTATGGCGAGAACTTCGCCTTCAGCGATGGCACCCACATGCGTGACGGAATTCCTGCGCGGCAGTTCGCGAGCTTCAAGGCGGCGGCGGAAGAGGCGGGCATCTCCAGGCTTTATGGCGGCATTCATTTCCGCGCGGCGATTGTCGAGGGTCTCGAACAGGGGGCCTGCATCGGCCAGCATGCCGTGGCGCTGCGGACCAGGAGTTCGACGTGAGACGGCTTGCAATCCTTTTGGCTGCAACGCTCATGACGGGTGGTGCATGCGCTGCAGGTGAGGGGCCGCTTGTTCCGCATTTCACCGAAGAGACCGCAAGCTCCGGCATTGACAGCGTCTATTCCGGCGAATGGCAATATATGGTGGGCGGCGGCACTGCGGTGTTCGACTGCAATGGCGACGGCTTTCAGGACGTGCTGATTGCCGGGGGCGAAAAGCCGGCCCGCTTCTACGTCAATCAGAGCAAGCGCGGCGGGCCCCTGTCGTTCACCAGGCAGGAGAGCGGCCTCGAGTTCGATGCGGTGACCGGCGCTTATCCGCTCGACATTGATGGTGACCGCATCATGGATGTCGTCGTCCTCCGTGTGGGCGAGAACATCGTGATGAAGGGCCAAGGCAATTGCCGCTTTGCCCGCGCCAATGAGGAGTGGGGTTTCGATGGCGGAGACGGATGGTCCACGGCCTTTGCGGCGGAGTGGGAGAAAGGTGCCTCCTGGCCCACCATCGCCATCGGCAATTACGTGGACCGCAAGGAGGAGATCGAGCCCTGGGGCAGCTGCACGCCGAACTGGCTGCAGCGGCCAAACGCCGAGGCGCAAGGCTTTGCGCCACCACTGGAGCTGAAGCCCAGCTATTGCCCGCTCTCCATGCTGTTCACCGACTGGGCCAACACCGGCACCGCAGATTTGTGCGTGGCCAATGACCGCGAATATTACGAAGGTGGCCAGGAGCAGATGTGGCGCATTGAACCCGGTGCCGCACCCAGGCTCTACACCAAGCCGGACGGCTGGAAATACTTACGCATCTGGGGCATGGGGATTGCGGGCTATGACCTCGATGGCGACGGCTTCCAGGAATATGCCATCACTTCCATGGCGGACAACAAGCTGCAGACGCTCGCAAACCCGCCGAAGGACGGAACACCGCCCAGGCCCGAATATAAGGACATTGCCTGGCCCAAGGGGGTAACCGCGCACCGGCCCTTCATGGGTGATGACCTGAAGCCCTCAACCGCCTGGCACACGGAATTCCAGGATGTGAACAATGATGGGCTGGCTGATCTCTTCATCGCCAAGGGCAATGTTTCCGAAATGCCGGACTTTGCCATGAAGGACCCGAACAATCTTCTGGTTCAAGGCAAGGATGGTAAGTTCGTGGAGATGGCGGATAAGGCGGGTGTGGCGAGCACGGCCGTATCCCGTGGGGGTGCGCTGGCCGATTTCAACCTCGATGGGCTCGTCGATCTTCTGGTGGTCAACCGCAACGGCCCGGCGCAAATCTGGCGCAACACCACGGCAGATGCAGGCCATTGGCTTGCGCTGCAGTTGGGCGAAACCGGCCCCAATGTGAATGCAATCGGCGCGATGGTGGAGGTGAAGACGGCGGACGGCGTGCAGCGGCGCGAGATCACATCTGGCGGCGGGCATGTGTCGGGTGAGGCCGGCTGGATCCATTTCGGGCTGGGCCAGGCCACCGCGGCCGAGGTTCGGGTGCGCTGGCCCGGCGAAGGCTGGAGTGTGCCATATGCCGTTCCCGCCAATGGCTTCGCAATTCTGGAGAAGGACAAGACGACGGCCTCGTCCTGGCAGCCGCCGCGCTGAACACGGGCTGCTCATGCGCATGTGATTTTCTTTTGGCCGCAACCGCCCTAAGACTGCGGGAAAGACAGAGAGTGACCACATGACATTGACCCTCACGCGCCGCAGCTTTGCGGGGCTTCTGGCCGCAGCGCCCATGCTTCACACGGCTTGGGCGGCGGAGGGCTGGGCTGGCACTCTGGCCGAGGCCAAGGGGCAGACCGTTTATTTCAACGCATGGGCCGGTTCCCCCCAGATCAACGCCTATATTGCCTGGGCGGGAGAGGAACTGCAGGCGCGCTATGGCATCACGCTTCAGCATGTGAAGCTCGCGGATACGGGGGAGGCTGTGCGCCGGGTCCGCGATGAGGTGAAGGCGGGGGCGGACGGCAGTGCCGATCTCATCTGGATCAATGGCGAGAATTTCGCGGTGATGAAGGGTGAGCAGCTGCTGTTCGGGCCCTTTGCGGAGGATCTGCCCAATTTCGCCCTGGTCGATGTGGACGGCAAGCCCACGACGCGGATCGACTTCGCGGAAGGGACAGAAGGGCTCGAATCGCCCTGGGGCATGGCGCAGCTCACCTTCTTTGCCGATGGAGCGAAGCTCGCAACGCCGCCCCAGTCAATGATGGAGCTGCTGGACCTGGCCAAGAACGACCCTGGCCGTTTCACCTATCCGGCACCGCCCGATTTTCACGGCACCACCTTCGTCAAACAGGCGCTGGTGGAGACCATGGCAGACCGCGCGCTGCTGCCGGTTCATATCGAGAAGGACCAGTTCATCGACGCCACGAAACCGCTGTTCGAATATCTGGATCAGCTTCACCCCCATCTCTGGCGGCAGGGCAAGCAGTTTCCGCCTGCGCAGGCGCAGGTGACGCAGATGGTGAGTGACGGCGAGGTTCTGATGGGCCTCACCTTCAACCCCAGCGAACCGGCCAATCTCGTGGCCACGGGCACGCTGCCCAAAACCACGATTGCCTGGCAGAACCGCAATGGCAGCATCGGTAACACGCATTTCGTGGCAATCCCCATCAACGCGCGCGCCAAGGCGGCGGCCCAGGTGACGGCCGATTTCCTGCTCTCGCCAGAGGCCCAGGCGCGGAAGGCAGACATCGCCGTGTGGGGTGACCCGACCGTGCTCGACATGGCCAAGCTTCCGCCTGCGGAGAAGGCGCTGTTCAAGAGCAGCGATGCGCCAGGGGCCGTGAAGCGGCCCGCCCGCACCATTCCAGAGCCCCATGGCAGCTGGGTTCCCCTGATCGAGGCGGCATGGCTCGAACGCTACGGCGCATGAGGCCTGTGGCCGGGGCCCTGCCCATTCTCCTGCTGTGGGCCGTGCCGCTGCTCCTCTCCCTCGTGGCGCTCCTGCCGCCGGCTCTCGACCCCGCAGCGTGGCGGATGGTGTTTGCGCATCCTCAATTCCCATCTGCGCTGCTGCTCTCGCTCTTCACCGGAACCGTCTCAAGCCTTTTGGCGCTGGGCATGGCGCTGGCGATCATCGGCGGTGCTTACCGCTCACGCATCTGGGCGCGGCTCACCACGGCAGCGGCAGCAAGCCTGGCTATTCCGCATCTGGCCTTCGCCATCGGCTTTGGCTTTCTCGTCATGCCATCGGGTCTTCTCGCGCGCCTGCTGGTGGGAGGCGAGGTGCCGCCAGGCTGGATCAGCGTACAGGATCCCTTCGGCGTTTCGCTTAGCCTGGCGCTGGCCCTGAAGGAGGTTCCCTTTCTCCTGACGGCGGGATTCGCTGGCCTCTCGCGGGGCGATGCGGCACGGCGGCTGGCAATGGAATGCCGGGCGGGTGCGAGCCTTGGCCATGGGCCCGGCTCCTGCTTTCTGCGCATCGTGATGCCGCAGCTTCTTGAGGGTTTGCGCTGGCCGCTGGTGATCGTGTTCGTTTATGGCGCGACGGTTGTGGACATGGCGCTGGTGCTGGGCCCGACGCAGCCCCCGACCTTCGCCGTGGTGATCTGGCATGCGCTCAACCATGCTTCCCCCGAGGTGAACCGCATGGGGCTGGCCGCAACGCTGTTCCTCACGCTTGTGCTGGGGCTGGTTCTGGCAGGTGCCGCAGCACTCGCCCACGCGAAGCGGGGCGGGCGGCATCGCTTTTACGCCGCAGGGCCATCCCCCCTGGCTGCGCCACGCCGGATCGCTTTGCTTCTCGGCGTGCTGGTGCTGGGCATGATCCTGCTTGCGGTGCTGATGCTGGCCATGCTGTCCGTCGCGCAGCGCTGGCCCTACCCGGCCCTGCTGCCTGAGGTGGGGCCTGCGGCCTGGGACACGCTTGGCACCGCGCCCCAACCGCTGTGGCTCAGCCTCCTCCTCTCCCTTGCCGTTTCCGCGGCGGCGGTGGCACTGGCCATCGGCTGGTTCGAAAGCCAGCCCGCGGGCCGGGACCGGTGGATGACAGGGCTAGCCCTGCTGACGCTCGCCCTACCGCAGCTGGCGACGGCAGGCGGGCAATACCGCCTGTTCCTCGACTGGGGGTTGACGGGGCGGCCGAGCGGCCTGTTTCTGGCGCATCTGACGCCAGCGCTTGCCTATGTGATTATTGTGCTGCAGGGGCCCTACCGCAGCTTTGACATGCGATACATCAAAGCGGCACAGGGGCTTTCGGCCAGCGCGGCGCGGCGCCTGTTCAGCGTGAAGCTGCCGCTGCTCAAGGCGCCGGTGCTGGTAGCAGCAGCGATCGGCTTTGCAGTTTCGATTGCGCAATTCGTGCCGGCGCAGCTCATCGCCGCGGGACGGTGGAGCACGCTGCCGATGGAGGCCGTAACGCTTGCCTCAGGTGGCAACCGTCCGCTTGCGGCGGCCTATGCGCTGGCGCTCGCCCTGCCGCCGCTTCTGGGCTTCCTGCTTGCCGCGAGGCTTGCGAGGCCGCGATGGGGCTAGAGCTTCAAGACGTGGCGGTGAGCCTCAATGGCCAGATGCTGATCCGGCCCTTCTCACTCGCGATTGCCGCTGGCGAAATCGTGACACTGATGGGGCCGAGCGGTTCGGGGAAGTCGACGCTCCTCTCCTTCATCGCGGGTGATATCGAGCTGCCCTTCACCGCTTCCGGACATGTGAGGCTTGACGGCGTGGCGCTCGACGGCGTTTCGCCGGAGCAGCGGCGCATTGGCCGGCTGTTCCAGGACGATTTGCTGTTTCCCCATCTGACGGTTGGAGAGAACCTGTTGTTCGGCGTGCCGCGTGGGTCCCGGGCCGCACGGGTGCAGAAAATGGAACAGGCGCTGGCTGAAGCCGAGCTTGACGGTTTCGCGCCACGGCCGCCGCAGACGCTGTCCGGCGGCCAGCGCGCGCGCGTGTCGCTGATGCGGGCGCTGCTGGCGGAGCCCCGCGCCATGCTGCTAGACGAACCCTTCGGCAAGCTCGATGCAGAATTGCGCGCAGCAATGCGGGCCTTTGTGTTTGCGCATATTGCCCAGCGCGGCATTCCCTGCCTGATGGTAACGCATGACCGCGCCGATGCGCCGAAGGATGGCCCGGTGCTGGTCCTGAAGGATGCACAGCTGCGCCATGCTTGACCGGATTGCCCTGAAGCTTCTCAAGCCCGCCGTGGACGCCATCGCCCTGCGGCTTTCGGCGTTGAAGGTGAGTGCCGACCAGGTGACGCTCGCAGGCTTCGGCATCGGCATGGTGGCGGCAGGGCTGATCGCCTCAGGACACGCGATGCTGGCGATCCTGCCACTCGTCCTCAACCGGGCCATGGATGGAATTGATGGGGCGCTGGCGCGGCTTTCCGGCAGTTCCGAACGCGGCGCCTTTCTCGATATCTCGCTCGACTTCGTGTTCTATGCCGCAATCCCGCTCGCATTTGCGGTTGAGGACCCGGGGCGGAATGCGCTGGCCGGGGCCACGCTGCTCGCCGCCTTCGTGGTGACGGGCACCAGCTTCCTGGGATTCGCGGTGATGGCGGAGAAACGCGGCCTCAGGAGCACGGCCTATCCTTCCAAGGCCTTCTATTATCTGGGCGGCCTCACGGAGGGGACGGAGACGATCCTGTGCTTCCTGCTCATGTGCCTGTGGCCTGAACAGTTCGCGATCTTCGCATATATCTATGCGGCCATGTGCGGATTGACGGCCGTGACGCGGCTGGTGGCGGGCTGGAAGGTGTTCGGCTGAAAAAAATTTGGGGCGCAGGGTCTAAAAACCCTTGCATGTGACGGCGAATGGAAACATATACCCCCCGCCCAGAGTCGCACGTGCCTTAAGGATTTCCCCAAAGCAACGACGGTGCGGGCTTTTTGGTCTCTGCCGGCTCCTCCAAAGGCCGGGGTTACTGAGAGGCACCACTATCCTTGCCCCATGTGCGATTGGGTCACTCCCGGTCAAGCCAAGGCGAAACGTCAGACGATGCCGCGCGTTTCCACGTCTCCAAAGCGTGGGGCGGCCGTCATCACACTGACGAATGGCAAACTTACTTGATTTTCGGGGAGATACTCACATGGCCGCCACCGCCCGCATTCTCGACTTCCTGCGTGACCGACGTCCCGAAGGCCCGTGCCTCGTCGTCGACCTGGACGTCATTGCCGACAACTACCGCGCCTTCACCCGCGCCATGCCGGACACCCGCATCTTCTATGCGGTGAAGGCCAATCCGGCCCCCGAGATCCTCAAGATGCTTGCCGACATGGGCTCGTGCTTCGACACGGCCTCCGTCCCCGAGATCGAGATGGCACTGGCCGCAGGCGC
The DNA here is from genome assembly GCF_965227715.1 of Aestuariivirga sp. Classification (GTDB taxonomy): domain Bacteria; phylum Pseudomonadota; class Alphaproteobacteria; order Rhizobiales; family Aestuariivirgaceae; genus Aestuariivirga. Next base: position 2,360,105 of record NZ_OZ245771.1, read on the forward strand.
CACGCCTGACCGCATCTCCTTCGGCAACACCATCAAGAAGGAGCGCGACATTGCGCGCGCCCATCAGCTGGGCGTGAAGCTCTTCGCCGTCGATTCGTCCGAGGAAGTGGAGAAGGTCGCCCGCGCTGCTCCCGCAGCACAGGTGTTCTGCCGCATCCTGACCGATGGTGCTGGTGCCGAGTGGCCCCTGTCGCGCAAGTTCGGCTGCGAGCCCGCCATGGCCGTTGACGTGCTGATGCATGCCCATCAGCTCGGCCTCGAGGCCTATGGCATCTCATTCCACGTAGGATCGCAGCAGACAAGGCTTGAGGCCTGGGACTCGGCACTGGCCGAATCAAAGGCGATCTTCGATGCGATGCAGGCGCGCGGCATCACGCTCAAGATGGTGAATCTGGGCGGCGGCTTCCCGACCAAGTACCTGAAGCAGGTGCCGGGAACGGGTGCCTATGCCAATGCCATCCAGGATGCGCTTGCCAAGCATTTTGGCAACGCCATCCCCGAGACGATCATCGAGCCGGGCCGCGGCATGGTGGGTAATGCGGGTGTGGTGAAGGCGGAGGTCGTGCTGATCTCGAAGAAGCACGCCAATGACAACCACCGCTGGGTCTACCTCGACATCGGCAAGTTCGGCGGCCTCGCCGAGACAATGGACGAGGCGATCCGCTACCCGATCGTGACGGCGAAGGACGGCGATGAGATGGCCCCTTGCGTGATCGCAGGACCGACCTGCGACTCGGCCGACGTGCTCTACGAGAAGGTGCCTTACGATCTTCCCGTGACCCTCACGGTGGGTGACGAGGTTCTGATCGAGGCCACCGGCGCCTATACGACGACCTATGCGGCCGTGGCCTTCAACGGCTTCTCGCCGCTCAAGTCCTACGTCATCTGACGATAGGCTGAACACACTCCAGTCGCCCCCGGCACGTGCCGGGGGACCTCCCAATTTCTTTGGTTTCCGGCGCGTATCCGCCGGGATGACAGGAAGGCTTTCCACATGGTCATGATCCGCCACGAAATCGCTGCCGACGTTCCGGCCCGCGAGCATCTGCTCGATCGCGCCTTCGGCACGTCACGCCGCCGCAAAACATCCGAGCGGCTGCGCGAGGGCCGGCTGCCCGCTGAAGGCATGGCCTTCACTGCCGTGGACGAGACAGGCAAGCTGCTCGGCACGCTGCGCCTGTGGGATGTGGTGGCGGGTTCTGCCGGCCCCGCACTGCTGCTGGGCCCTTTGGCGGTGTCCTGCGAAGCGCAGAACCGGGGGATTGGTGCTGCGCTGATGCGCCATGCCATTGCGGAAGCCAAACTCTCCGGCCATGGCGCAATCATCCTGGTGGGGGACGCGCCCTATTATGCGCGCTTCGGCTTCGCGCAGGCGCCCGTGACGGACCTCCATCTGCCCGGCCCCGTTGAGCGTGCGCGCTTTCTGGGGATCGAGCTGACGCCCGGCGCCCTTGATGGCGCGGAAGGCCTGGTTGCCGGCTGCGGCCGGCTCGAGGCCGGTCAACGGCAGGCGGCTTAAGCCTGCTTCCAGCCCCTGGCGCGCGTCACCGCATTGGCGAAGCGGCTGCGCGCCTCCGGGCCATCGCTCCTCACCGGCTTCACCACGCTGCCGGGCGGCGGCAATTCGGGAAGAATTGCTGCCCCCAGCCCCCGCATCGCCATGCGGGCGGTCCCCAGCGCTGTGAGGTCGGTGGAGGACGGAACGGTGATGGTGCGCCCCGTCACCTCTGCCAAGAACTGGAGCAGATAGGCGTTCCGCGCCATGCCACCATCAACCGAGATCGTGCCACCCAGGGGCAGCAGTTCCGCCATGGCGGCGATCACCTCAGCGGCGCGGAGCGCCACACCTTCGATCAGGCTCTGCATGAGATCGGCCCTGGTGGTATCGAGCCCGAGCCCGATCCACAGCCCTGCGGCGGAACGGTCCCAATGCGGGCAGGCGAGGCCTGAGAGTGCAGGGACGAAGGCCAAGTCCCGGAGGATTGCGGGCTCTTTCTCGAACCGGCTGATCTCCTCATAGGAGGTGAAGAGCCCCAGCCCCTTCGCCCAGTTGACGGCAGAGGCCGCATTGTAAACGCCACCTTCGAGCGCGAAGAAGGGCCTCTCGCCACGCTGCTGCCAGGCGAGCGTAGGGAGGATGCCAAAGCGGCTGCCATTGACGCGCTCAGCCCCCGCAACCGACAGCGCAAAGGCACCCGTGCCGAAAGTGATCTTGGTATCGCCGGGCCTCGCACATCCATGGCCGAAGAGGGCGGCCTGCTGGTCCACCAGGCTTGCCGTGATGGGCGTGCCATTGCATGTGCCGAAATCGCCGGCCGATGGGCGGATCTCCGGCAGGCATTCGATGGGAACACCGAAGAGATCGCACAGCTCCGGGTCCCAGGCGAAGTGATCGAGCGACATCAGGCTGGTGCGCGAGGCGGTGGTGACATCCGTTGCGAAGGTGCCGGTGAGGCGTGCGAGGAAGAAGGCATCCGATGTGCCAAGCCGCAGGCGCTTCTCCTTCAGAAGCACCTTCGCCTCCGGGACGTGATCGATGATCCAGCGGAGCTTGGCGGCGGAGAAGTAAGGATCGAGCGGCAGCCCCGCCGTCTTCAGCGTCAGCTCCTCCGCACCTTCCGCCTTGAGGCGCGCGGTCACGTCACTCGTGCGGTCATCCTGCCAGACGATGGCATTGTAGATGGGCCGGCCGGTGCGAGCATCCCAGGCGATGATGGTTTCGCCCTGATTGTCGATGCCGATCGCATCCACCTCTCCGGCAGCGGCGATGGCCCCGCTCACATGGCGAAGCAGCTCTTCCGCGTCATGCTCCACCCAGCCCTGCTGCGGATAGATCTGCGCATGCTCGAAGGAGGCGAGAGCGATGAAGCGGCCTTCATCATCATAGAGATAGGATTTGGTTCCGGTCGTTCCCTGGTCAATGGCGACGGCTTTCATGGCGTACCCTTCGCGATCATCCCCGCGATCTCCCGCCCCTCCTGCCAGCATTGGCCGGAGGTCTTGAGTTCGCCATGGACATTACCGGCAAGCGTCACGGCCGGCTTGTTTGCCAGCAGCGCCGCCTCGGGCACGAATTCGCCGGTGAAGATCACCCCGTCGCAGGAGACATGCTCGCGCTTTCCCGCCCACTCGATCTCCACGGATTCGACCTGGGACAGGCCATCGATGGCGATGAGTTTCGTCTCCGTCCAGACTGGCACGCCGAAGAGCCGCTGCGCGATGAGGGCGCCGGGACCGGGGGCCTTGACGGTAACGCCCGCCTCCAGCATCGCCACGGGCCTGATTCCCAAATGACGGCAGGTGAGGATGGCGGAAAACGATACCCACTCAGACCCGATGATGAGAGGGCGCGAGAAGGGTTTCCAATGTTCGAGATAGACATGGCCCTGCAATGCGCCGGTGGTCATGACGCCCTTCGGCCTTGCCCCGCCGACGAAGCGGGGGGCACGCGGGGTTTCGCGCGTGCCGGTGGCCAGCACGATGCGGCTTGCGGCAATGTCAAACAGGCCGTCCGCATTTTGCACATGGAGCACATCGCCTTCGATCCCAAGCACCGTGTGGCCGGTGCGCACATCGAGTGAGGCTGTGTCCTTCCGGAGCCTTGCCGCGAAACGCGGGCCCGTCCAGACGCGGCGGTGGCTTTGCCAGCCGAAGCCCAAGTGCCCGCAATGGCGCGGGATGCCCCCGGCCAGGCTCTCGCGCTCCAGCACGGTGACGCTTGCGACGCCGAGCTGGTTCAGGCGCCGCGCCATCGAGAGACCGGTGGGGCCGCCGCCGATGATGACGATGTCACGCCGCTCCATGGTGCTTCTCCCGGAACAGCGCTTCCACATGGGGGGCGCAATTGAAGCCCTGGCAGCGGCCCATCATGGCGCGGGTGCGGCGCTTGAGGCCGCCGAGATCACCCGCCGGCAAGGGTTCTTCCAGCGCGGCGATGATTTCTTCGCGGGTGACCCATTCGCAATGGCAGATGATCTCGCCCCCCGCCATGTAGGGCCGCGCGCGCTCCTCTGCGAGATTTGGAACGGGCGTCCAGATGGGTTCCGGCGGCATTGGCAGCGCGCCGAAATGCTGCAGGTAGAGGTCGCGGACATGCTGTGCGATGCCGAGACAGGCGGTGAGCCCGGTGGAGCGGATGCCGCCCACGGTGATCCAGCAGCGCTCAGGGACCGCTTCAATCACATAGCCCTTGTGTTCCGTGGCAGGACGGAGACCCGCATAGACGGCGTTGACGCCGATCTCCGCAAGCTCCGGCACCATTTCAATGGCGCGGGCCTTGAGGCGGTTCAGGGTTTCCGTGTCGGTGGCGGCCACGTCGCGCTCCGTCACATCTTCCGCGGTGGGACCGATGGCGAGATTGCCATAGGCCGTGCGGAACAGCACAACACCCTTGGTGCGCTCCGTGGGAACGGGAAGAATGATCGCATTGGCAAGCTTCGATGCCGGCTTGTCGAACACCACGAACTGACCGCGCCGCGGGGTGATGATGAAGGGCGATGGCCGTGCGATGGCCTCCACCAGATCGCCGTAGTTGCCGGCCGCGTTGATGACCAGGCGCGCCCTGACGGGACCTGCCTGGCTGTGAAGCGTCCAGACGCCCTGGGCCAGATTACCGCCTGTCACTTCCGCATTGCGCCGGATGACGGCGCCATGGGCCAGTGCCTGATGGGCATAGGCCAGCGGAGCCGACCAGGCGTCGATGATATGTTCGCCCGGCACCAGCACCGCCTCACGCGCGGCATGAGAGAGATGCGGCTCCCGCTGGCGCAGTTCGGCAGCACTCACGCGGCGCACGTCCGTGATGCCGTTGGTGATCGCCTTGGCTTCGATTGCATCGAGCTTGGCGCTCTCCTCCTCCGACCACGCGACGACCAGGGCGGAGTTTTTGACCAGCGGCAGATTGAGCTTTTCCCGGATCGCCAGATATTCGGCATAGCCCGCTTTCATGCAGGCCAGTTCAAGGCTCTTGGGCGGCGCATCGAAACCCGTGTGGAGCAACGCACTGTTGCCCTTGGAGGCGCCATTCAGAATATCCGCACCGCGCTCCAGCAGCACGCAGGAAAGTCCGCCAATCGCGAAGCGGCGCAGGATGGCAAGGCCCACCACGCCGCCACCGATCACCGCAATGTCGAACGTCCTGTCCATTTCGTGATCCTGGCCCGAAAAGAAAGGGGCGGCCCGCGGGCCGCCCCTCATGACGTTGCAGGGCCGTCAGCCGGCGGCTTCGGCCGCATCGAGCGCCTTTTCACGGGCGGCGATCTCCGACTGGCGGCGCTTGATCTCTTCGCCGATGGGCGGACCCTTGAAGCGCTTCCGCTCCGACAGGAACCAGCCGAGTGCCATCGCCACCGCCAGGAAGATCAGCGGATTGGTGAGCTGGTTCAGCGGGAACACGAGATCCGGGAACAGCGGCAGGATGATCGGGTTGAAGGGCGGCTGAATGCCCGCATAGGCGAGAACGACCACGCCGATGATGGTGATGATGGCGAAGGGCTTGGACCAGGCGCCGAGCCGGAAGGGCCCATACTCCGTCCAGGTCTTGCCTTCCGCCAGGAGCCCCGCGGCCACTGGCATGGCGTAGGAGATATAGAGGAAGAGCGCACAGCCTGCCGCCAGTGCGAACATGAAGGGCGCGTAATAGCAGGCACCCGCCGAAAGCGCGGCCGTCAGCCAGATGGCGTAGACCGGGGTGCGGTGCTTGGGGCTGATGTAGGAAAGCGACTTCGACGCAGGCAGGCCGCCATCCCGCGCGAAGGCATAGATCATGCGGGACGTCGACGTCATGCCGGCGAGCGCGCAGATGTAGTTCGCAATCACGATGCCGATGGCCAGGAGATCACGCAGGATCGCCGGCATGGGCAGGTTGTTGAACAGGTTGAAGAAGGAGTTGTAGCCATCCTTCGCGCCTGCCGCCGTGTCCGGCATGGCCATCACGAAGGAGGCCGCGAGGAAGAAGCCGAACAGCAAGGACCAGAACACCGAGTGCAGCATGCCCTTGGGCACCGTCACGCGGGCGTTGATGGTCTCTTCCGACGTGTGTGCTGAGGCATCGAAGCCGGTGATGGTGTAGAGCGGATAGAGAAGGCCGATCAGGAAGGCCACCAGCGCCGTGCGCGGTTCCGGCACCACGAGGCCACCTGCTTCACCCGTGTTGTTCACGAAGGAGAAGAGGCGCGAGACATCGAAGGAGGCGCCCCAGATCAGCATGGACACCGTCAGGATCACCGCCACCACGAAGATCAGGTAGCCGGAGAAGTCCGTCAGCATCGTCGTCACTTTGATGCCGAAGTGGTTGAACAGCGCCTGGGTGATGGCGAAGACGGTGATGAAGGCGCTTGCATGGAGCGCACCCCAGGCCGAGGTGTCGACGCCGAAGACGCCGGTGATGACGAGATCCTTCAAGAGCAGGTACACACCGAAATTGACCGAGGCCACGACGAAGATGAGGCCCACGAGATTGATCCAGGCGCAGAGCCAACCCCAGCCGCGCCCGCCCAGGATCGAGGACCAGTGGTAAAGGCCACCGGCCGTGGGATAGGCCGAGGCAATCTGGCCCACTGAAGCGGCGACGACGAGTGCGAAAAAGCCGCCGATGAGCCAGCCGATCGCAACCGAGAACCCGCCACCGGCCGAGAAGGCAACCGGGAAGGCCGTGATGCCGCCTGCGAGAATGCAGATGATGGAAAATGAAATCGCGAAGTTCGAAAAGCCGCTCATGCGGCGCGCAAGCTCTTGCGCATAGCCCATGTTGTGGAGGACTTTTTCGTCCTCAGACATATGATCCATAGAAGTCTTCTCCCCCACGCCCCGGGGAAACCGGGCGTGTTTTTGTGATAGCTCAGAGCTGAATCGCCAGCGAAGGCGCCGGCGGCACCCCTTCTCCCCACCGCCATTCTGTAACGGATTTTACAAGCGGTCAACGCTCCGTAACTGATCGCAACTTGGGCGATCCCCTGCCGTGAATTGCATCAGCGGCGTGTTCGAATGAGCTTTCCTCATGCGAGCGGAAAGCGTATTGCTGCCTGGCATGGTCCGCCGCCACTATGATCTGCCATCGCTCAACGCGCTTGCCGCCTTCGAAGCCGCCGCCCGCCACGCAAGCCTCACCCGTGCCGCGGAGGAGCTGAACGTGACCCCAGGCGCCGTTTCAAAACAGGTGAAGGCGCTGGAGGACGAGATCGGCCGGCCGCTGTTTCTGCGGCTCCACCGCGCACTGGAACTGACACCTGAAGGCCATGCCGTTTTCCAAAGCCTGAAAGATGCGTTCGAGCGGGTCTCCGGCACGATCCGCCAGGTGGGACTGAGGGGGAGTCCGCGCTCGGTGTCGATCGGAACCACAATGGCCTTCGCGCAGCTCTGGCTGATGCCGCGGCTGGGAGATTTCTGGACCGCGCACCAGGATATCGTGATCGATCATGTCATTTCCGACCGCACCCATGAGCTGCGGCGGACGGACCTTGATCTGCGTGTGCGTTATGGCGACGGCGCATGGCCCGAGGAAAGATCCGCCCCGCTCTTCGGCGACCGTATCATCGCCGTAGCTTCACCTGAGTTCCTGGCGCGCCACAAGGTGAAGACCGTGCAGGATCTTTCCGGCCTTCCGCTGCTCTCGGTCGAAGGTGTGGATTGGACCTGGACGACATGGGCCGATTTCCTGCGCGAGACGGGTGCTCCGCACAGGAAGCTCTCGGTCCGGCGCTTCAACTCCTATGTGATTGCGCTTCAGGCCGCACAGGCCGGCCAGGGCGTGGCACTTGGCTGGGTGAGCCTCGTGAAGCCGCTGATTGCCAGGCGGCTGCTCGTTCAGGCGAGCCCCGTCAGCATCACCGCACCTCAATCCTTCTATGTGACGTGGCCCGCCGGCCCGCCCTTGAAGCAGGAGGCGGAAGTCCTGCGGGATTGGCTCCTGTCCGTGAACGATTGAATTCAACTCAATCGAACTCTGCAAATCACTCGCTTGAACGAAGCGCCGCCAGCAGGCTCAATGCCGGCCCATGAAGGAGCTTCGAGATGAGTGACATGACCGGCACCCCAGCCCAGACGACGAGCCCCACCCAGCGCCGCCTCGGCGGCGGGCGGGAAGGACGGCGCGCGCTGAGGGCTGCGCCCATGGCTTCATTCCCTACCCTGGTGCGGGAGATCCCCGTCTACAATCTCGTGCCGGACGAAGCCGTGGAGCTGATCCACGAGGAATCGATGCGCATCCTCGAAGAGGTGGGCTGCGAATTCCGCGACGATGAGGCGATTGCCATGTGGACGGCGGCGGGAGCCGATGTCTCCGGCACGCGCGTCAAGATCGACCGCGCTCTGCTGATGGAGCTGATCGCAAAGGTGCCTTCCGAATTCACCCTCAATGCCCGAAATCCGGAGCGCACGGTGAAGGTGGGCGGCAAGAACACCGTGTTCGTGCCGATGTATGGGGCGCCATACGTGCGCGACCTCGACAACAACCGGCGCTATGGCTCGCTCGAAGACCTGCAGAATTTCCACAAGCTCGCCTACATGTCCCCGGCACTTCATTCCTCGAGCTCGATCTGCTGCGAGCCGATGGAAATCCCGGTGCCGAAGCGGCATCTGCACATCATCCATTCCGCGCTGAAGCATTCCGACAAGCCCTTCATGGGCATCGTCACCTCCAAGGAGCGGGCCGAGGATGTGATGAAGATGGCAGGGATCGTCTTCGGCGAAAATTATGTGAAGGACAACACGGTCACCGTCTCCATCACCAACTGCAATTCACCGCTGGTGTGGGATTCGACCATGTTGGACGCGATGCGCGTCTATGCCCGGCACAACCAGCCGCTGATCCTCGCCCCCTTTGCACTTTGCGGCGCATCGACAGCGGCATCTGCCGTGGGCGCCGTGGCGCAGGTCAATGCGGAGGCGCTGGCGGGTGTGGCCTTCACGCAGTTGATCAGACCGGGGTCGCCGCAGATCTATGGCCAGTTCATGGTGACGGTGGACATGAAGACGGGTGCGCCCATGGGGGGCACGCCCGAGGCCGCGCAGATGATGTATCTGATGGGACAGCTGGCGCGCAAATACCGCCTGCCCTGGCGCACCTCGGGCTTTCATGTGGGCTCCAAACTCAATGATGCCCAGGCGGGCTATGAAGCCAACATGCTGATGCATGCGGCCATTCTCTCGGGCGCCAATTACATCTGGCATGTGGCAGGATGGCTGGAGGCAGGCTTATGCTGCGGCTATTCGAAATTCGTGACAGATGCCGAGCAGCTGGTCGGCTGGTACAAATATGCAGGCGGGCTTTCCTTTGCGGATTTCAAGGAGGCCATGGCGGCGGTGCGTGAGGTGGGGCCGGCGGGCCATTTCCTGGGCACGCAGCATACGCTGGAGCATTTCGAGAAGGCGTTCTTCATTCCCTCGGTGATGGACTTCAACTCGTTCGAGCAGTGGAATGCCGAAGGTGCGAAGGACCATGACACGCGCGGGCGCGAGAAGGCGCGCGCCATGCTCCAGGCCTATGAGGAGCCGAAGCTCGACGAAGGCATTGCCGAGGGACTGCGCGACTTCATCGCCAGGCGGGAGGAGCAGCTGCCCAATAGCGTGAGCTGAGCTTCAGCCTCCGGTTCATCAGGTCACATCGGACTGCAAGATCCTGCGGCGCGGTGCAAGCCGCGTCACAACGAAGCCCAGCGCCAGAATGATCAGCGAAACGAGCGCCCAGACCGCCACCACCAGCCATTCGCCAACGCCTGTTCCCGCAGAGGCGAGCCACGAGGCCCATTCGACCAACAGCGGATCAGCTGGCAGGATATCCGCATTGGTGACCACGAGGTTTCCGGCGACGCCCACCAGACCGTGGGTGAGCCACGCCACGAGCGACCAGAGGGCGACAACGATGCCCGTAGCGGTCCAGATCAGCGCCCTCATCGTGCGGTCTCCTGCAGGTGGCGGCGCAGCAGAGTCACGTTGCGGCGGTTGGCCTTGAAGAACATGTCGAAGACGAAGCCCAGGACAGGCACCGCGCCCAGCAGCGTATCAGCAGCGATGTTGAGGCCCATGCGAGTCAGAAGCCTCGCAGGCACCCCATGGCGAAGGGCCTCCGCCACCACGTAGAGCGAGATGCCGGCGCCCAGCAGGCTGCCAACGCCCGGAAGAAGGCTCAACGCGCCGTCCGCACCAACCGTGCGGCGGGTGAAGGGGATGCGCACGGCTGAGTCCGTGACCCAGGCAAGCCATTCCAGGCGCTCGATCGTGCCGGATGGAGTCATATCAAGAGTGATGGATGGGCTGGTCATTGTCTCTCCTCCCAGGTTGCGGCGCGGCAAGCGCCTTCAAGATGGAAGAGTCCGACATCGCAGCCAGTGCGGCTGCCAGAGGGGCCCGGACCCGTCACGCCTTCATGTAGAGAGGCTTCTCTTCTGGACAAGTGCACGAATGGCACCAGCCAAAAAAAGAGGGGTGAACGGCAGCAACCAAAAGCCGTTCACCCCCTAGCCGGCAGTGCCGGGACGCTACGAGTGCTCTAACCTGAGAATGGGAGGACCCAAGAAAGACGTTTGCGTCGCACAAAGCTTTGCAATCCCGATGCCAATTTTGGTGCGCTGCGATATTTTACAGTAAGTATTTAAAATCATTCATTTATAATGAGGCGTGCGTGATGCCACCAAAAGAGGCGTGGTCGCAGACTGCCCGCCTCTTGTGCAGTGCAGCGCAAATCATTTCGGCAAATAGGCAAAAAAATGGGGTGAACATTCATGTTCACCCCGAGCTGACAAGACTGCCAGACGCAACGAGTGCTCTTACCTGAGAATGGGAGGACCCAAGAAAGACGTTGGCGTTGGAAGGTGCTTTGCAAGGGCGGTGCCAGATCCTGCACTGCACACAAATTCCAAGAAATACTGCAGTTGCGGGCAGAGAGGCCCCTTGCCGATCCAGCAAGTTGCACGTCCCTTCGGCATCTCACTGCCTTATTTCTAGGCGGATTGGCGAGCAGCCTGCACTTTCATCCAATTCGCGAAGCGCTGGAGTGCCTCTTCAAGAGTGCTGCGCTCCTTCAGGTAACAGATGCGAAGGGAGCCTTCCCCGCCCGGACCGAAGGTACTGCCGGGTGCAAATCCGACTTTCGCCTCATCGATGAGGCGGTGCACGGTGGCAGCCGAGTCCGCCAGGCCTTCAATGGCGAAGAACAGGTAGAAGGCACCAATCGGCACTTCGAAGCGAATGCCGGGCAGATTGCCAAGCATGGAGACGGCAAGGTCGCGGCGGTCCCGTGCCATGGCCACCTGGTCTGCCAGGAACTGATCGCCGTGGTCGAGGGCTGCCACGCAGCCACGCTGCAGGAAGGCGGGCGTTCCGGAGGAATTGACTTGGATGATGCGTTCGATCGCCGGGCCCAGGGCGCGCGGGGCCTGCAGCCAGCCGACGCGCCAGCCGGTCATCGCCCAGTTCTTGGAAAAGGTGTTGGCGAGCAACAATTGCTCTTCGTCATCGCAAATCTCGAGGAAACTGGGCGCGTGGGTTTCGCCGTTCTCGCCATAATAGAAGCGGGTATAGACTTCATCGCCAAGTATCCAGATGCCATGCTTGCGGCAAAAATCACGGATTGCGATGAGCTCATCTCTGCTAGCCGTCCAGCCCACCGGGTTTGACGGCGAGTTGAGCGAGATGCCACGGGTGCGGGGCGTGACGGCATCGAACAGGCGGTCGAGATCCAGCGTCCAGCGGCCATTCTGGAACGCCATGGGCACTTCCACGGGCCTCGCACCCGACACCCGCAGGGCGCCGGCATAGTTGGGCCAGGCGGGTGTCGGGATCACGATCTCATCGCCTGCACCTGCCACCAGCTGCACGATGGTCTGGATCGCCTGCATGCCGCCAGAGGTGACAAAGAAATTCTCGCTGTCGAAGGCGCGGCCAAAGGTCCGCTGGTGATAGCGGGCGAGTGCATCGCGCAGCTCGGGAATGCCGCGCTGCCAGGTGTAGAAGGTCTCGCCACCGAGCAGCGCTTCAACCGCGGGGCGCGCGAAGGCTTCAGGTGTGGTCAGATTGCCTTCACCCGACCACAGCGCAATGATGCCCTGCTTCGTGAAGCCATACATTGCAGCCTTGACGATGCCGCTGTCGGGCTCATCGCGGGCTTCGGGGGTGATGGCGGCGAGGATCTGCTCTGGTGTCATCAGTGCAGCTTAAGCCAAAAAGCGGCCCGGGTGTCCAGCACCCGGACCGTTTGCAGCATCGCTGCCTTGCGTCAGTTGGCGGGCCTCGCCTTCAGAGAATCGCGGATTTCGGCAAGCAGCTCTTCCGAGCGGCTGGGGGGTGCGGGCGGCGGCGGCGGCTCGGACTTCTTGAGGCGGTTCGACACCTTCACCAGCTGAAACAGCACGAAGGCCACGAGCAGGAAGTTGATGACGACCGTCAGAAAGGCGCCATAGGCCAGGACGGCGCCCTGCTTCTGCGCCTCGCTCAAGGCCGTTGCCGTGATGTTGCCGGAAAGCGGCAGGAAATACTCATCGAAGTTGAGCCCGCCGGTGAGGGCCCCGATGATCGGCATGATCAGCAAGTTGACGATGCCATCGACGATCCGGCTGAAGGCCGCGCCGACGATGACGCCCACGGCCAGGTCAAAGGCGTTGCCCTTGAAGGCAAAAGACTTAAACTCGTTCCACTCTTTCCACATGGTTTCCCCCTTCCGTTTCTGCATCCCCGCGTTGCAGGACACGAACTCCCATTACCGGATCCCCCTTAGTCTGGCAAAAGCTACCTGACGAACCCCTCCAGCAGAGCGAATCAGATGAACGAGCGGCGCACATTCTTTCCCGAACTGAAGCCATACCGGAGCGGGCGGCTCAGTGTTTCGGCGCTGCATGAGATCTATTTCGAAGAATGCGGAAATCCCCACGGCAAGCCCGCCCTGGTGCTGCATGGGGGGCCAGGCGGGGGCATTTCCCCCTTCCTGCGGCAAATGCATAACCCGGACGCCTACCGCATCGTGCTGTTTGACCAGCGCGGCTGCGGGCAGTCGACGCCCCATGCCGAGCTGGCCGAGAACACCACCTGGGACCTCGTGTCCGACATCGAGAAGCTGCGCCAGCATCTCTCCATCGCGCGCTGGCAGGTGGTGGGTGGATCCTGGGGTTCCACCCTGGCGCTCGCCTATGCCGAAACCCACCCAGAACGGGTCACCGAACTCATCGTCCGCGGCATCTTCGCCTTGCGCAAAAGTGAGATCCGCTGGTTCTATCAGGAAGGAGCGGACCAGCTGTTTCCAGATGCCTGGGAGGGCTTTCTGGCCCCCATTCCCCTGGCGGAGCGGCATGACCTTCTCTCCGCCTACCACCGCCGCCTGACCGGGCCTGACCTTCAGGCACGGATTGCCTGCGCCAGGGCGTGGAGCCAGTGGGAAGGCTCCACCCTCTCCGTTCTGCCTGACCCCCGGCGGGTGAGCGAGTTTGGCACGGACCGTTTCGCACTGGCCTTCGCGCGCATCGAATGCCACTATTTCATGAATGCGGGCTTCTTTTCGCGAGACGGCCAGCTGTTGGAGGACGCCCGCCGGCTGAAAGATATTCCAGGCGCCATCATTCAGGGCCGCTATGACGTGGTGACGCCCGCCACCACCGCCTGGGCCCTGCACAAGTCCTGGCCCACGGCCAGCTTCACACTGGTGGAAGACGCTGGCCACACAGCCACCGAACCCGGGATTGCCGATGCGCTGGTCCGCACCACGGATCAATTTCTTCATGCAGAAAACGCATAGCTGGCCTTGTCCATAGGGCAGCCTTCTGCTGCAATCTATTCACATTTGCGCGCCATATCACCCTCAACAAGAAACCATTACGCTCCACCTGATTGAGGCAACCCATGATCATCTTCAATGCAATGCGCGACCTCGCCGACGGCCTGACCCGCGGCTTCTCCCTGTTTCTGACCGAGCGCCAGGATATGACCGTGCGTGGACATGCACCGGCCGCCCGGCCCCAGCGCCGCAAATAACATCCAGTTTTGAACATTGGCGGATGCAAACCCTCCGCCCCGAAATCGTCACGAGGTGCCCCTGTTGCGGCCTGTTTTGACGGCCAGTCTCCGTCACGCAACAAGGCGGACGCTACACGGGCATTTTCTCTCAGAATTTGCAGGAACCAGTTTCCGCCTCGTGCGTTGACCGACGCCAGTTTGATTCAGTTGGCCCGCATGGCTCCTGTCGCCGTCCCGAGTCGTGAAGGCCATCGGCCCGTTCGTACCCTGCCGGTACGGACGGGCCACTTTCGTTCCGCCTGACGAATCAGGCTATTCTCCTCCACATGGACCTCGACCGCACACTGCTTGAGATCGGCGGCGCGCCCGTCACCTTTCTGCATCTCATCCTGGCTGCGGCGGGCCTCGCCCTGCTGCTGCTGATCGCAACCGTCATCCTCTCCTGGCGCGGGCAGGCCAGCCGCCAGGCGGAGGCGATCTCCACGGCGCGGCGCACGGCCGAGCTCGAATTCCGTATCGCCGAGCTGTCCGGCGCGCTCAGAAGCCTGGCGGAACAATCCCAGGGCAGCCAGTTGCAGCTCGTCTCCACACTGGACGAGCGGCTGGACCAGGTGTCCGAACGGCTGGGCCTCAACCTGTACGACCAGGCGGAGCGCACCGGACAATCCCTGAAGCAGCTGCATGAGCGGCTGGCGGTGATCGACGCGGCGCAGAAAAACATCACGGCCCTTTCCGGCGAAATGCTGAGCCTCAAGGACATTCTGTCCAACAAGCAGGCGCGCGGTGCTTATGGCCAGGCGCGCATGGAGGCCATCATTCGCGACGGGCTTCCATCAGGCGCCTATGCCTTTCAGGGATCCTTGAGCAACGGGACCCGGCCCGATTGCCTGGTTTCGCTTCCCGACTCCGCCATCAGGCTGGTGATCGATGCCAAATTTCCGCTCGAAGCCTTCAATGCCCTCAAGGTGGCGAGAGGGGAAAACGAACTGCGCAATGCCGAGGCGCGGCTTCGCGGCGACGTGCTGAAGCATGTGAAGGACATTGCGGAAAAATATCTCTTGAGCGGCGAGACCCATGACAGTGCCATCATGTTCGTGCCCTCCGAGTCCGTCTACGCCGATCTCTACGAAAAATTCGAAGATGTGATCCAGAAGGCGCATCGCGCGCGCGTCATCATCGCATCGCCCAATGTGCTGATGCTGCTGGTGCAGACGCTGCAGGCAATCTTCAAGGATGCCCGCCTGCGCGAACAGACCGGCCTGATCAAGGTCGAAGTCTCGCGGCTGCTTGACGATGTCTCGCGCCTCAAGGAACGGATCGGGGACCTGCAGAAGCACTTCGGGCTTGCGGCGGGGGATCTCGAAAAGCTCGGCGTTTCAGCCGACAAGATCACAAGGCGCGGCGCGCGGATCGAAAGCCTGGAACTGGAAGAAGACGCCGCAGCGCCTGCGAAGCTGGTGGAGCGAAGCTAGACCGTCGTACGCTCAATTGGGGCGTAGATTTACCAGTGATCTCACTTCACCGTGCGGAGCTAGAGCGGGCGCCTTGCGCGGATTGCCTGGGTGAGTGTGCCTTCATCGAGGTAATCGAGTTCGCCGCCGACGGGCACGCCGTGGGCCAGCCGGGAGGTTGCGATCCCTAAGTTCTTGAGGCGTTCGGTGATGTAGTGCGCCGTCGTCTGTCCTTCGACGGTGGCGTTGAGGGCCACGACCACTTCCTTGATCTCGCCCTCGCCAGCGCGCTCGATCAGCGGATCGATGCTCAGGTCTTCCGGCCGCACACCTTCGATCGCGGACAGTGTGCCGCCCAGCACATGGTAGAGGCCATTCCAGGCGGCGGCGCGTTCCAGTGCCCACAGGTCCCCCACTTCTTCCACCACGCAGAGGATCGTGCGATCGCGCCGCGGATCGGTGCAAAGCGTGCAGGGGTCAACCGTATCGACGTTTCCGCAGGTGGAGCAGATGGTAACCTTCTCGCGCGCCTCCGCCATGGCAGAGGCCATGGGCACCAGCAGGCGCTCCCGGTTCTTGATCAGAAACAGCGCTGCCCGCCGTGCCGAACGGGGGCCGAGCCCTGGCAGCTTGGCCAGAAGCTGGATCAGCCTTTCGATCTCGGGTCCCGTCGTGCGGCGCGACATCAGAAAGGCAGCTTGAACCCGGGCGGCAGGGCGAGCCCGCCGGTGACGGACTGCATCTCCTCCGCCATCATCGTTTCGGACTTGCCCTTGGCATCGGCGTGGGCGGCGAGGATCAGGTCTTCGAGAATATCCTTCTCCTCCGCCTTCAGCAGGGAAGGATCGATTTCCAGCTTTGTCATTGCCCCCTTGCCGGTAAGCGTGACCTTGACGAGGCCTCCGCCGGACTGGCCGGTCACGGTTGACTGCTCAAGCTTCGCCTGCATCTCCGCCATGCGGGACTGCATGGCCTGGACCTGCTTCATCATGTCACCGAGGTTCTTCATCGCTCTCACTCACATTGGGGGGAAGGATCGCCGCATCGGGCACTTTGACGTCAATGATTTCGGCTCCGGGGAAGCGCTTCAGCACGGCCTGCACATCCGGGTGCTCGCGCGCGGTGATGAACAGGCTGTCCCGGTTCTCCTGGCGCTGGCGGGCAACCGGCTTGGTGCCGCCGTCCTTCGCCACCATCACCATCCAGCGCATGCCCGTAAAGGCTTCGAGCTTGCGCGCAATTTCGCCGGGCAAGCCCGGATGAGCGCCCGCTTCGAGCGCCAGTTCGAACTGGCCCGGCGCGACGCGAATGGGGCGGATCAGGGTTTCGAGATCGGTCTTGAGCTTGATGTCCCGTTTTTCGGTGGCGAGCGCCAGCAGGTCCTGAAGGCTGGAGAAGGCCCGTGTCTCCGTCGGGGCGGCAGGCATCGAGGCCTGCGGCTTGACGGCAAGGGCCGCCTGGGATTCGGCAGGGCCTTCCGAATTGCCACGCAACAGCTCGCGTGCGCTGATCGGCACCACGCGCTCACCCGAAGGCTGGGCCTGCTTCACCAGCTTTGCCAGTTCCTCGCCGCCGGGAAGCTCTGCCGCATGGGCCAGGCGAATCAGCACCATTTCGGCGGCCATCAGCGGGTCAGAATGCAGCTCCGCCTCCCGGATGCCCTTGAGCAGCATGGACCAGGCGCGCGTCAGATGTGCAATGCCGCATTTCTGTGCGTGGTCCTGACCGCGGGTTTTCTCGGCCTCGGTGCGTGAGGTATCGGCCAGGGCGCCATCCTTCACCACCTTGAGGCGGGTGACCCAGTGGACGTAGTCCGCGAGGTC
Organism: Aestuariivirga sp.; assembly: GCF_965227715.1. GTDB lineage: Bacteria > Pseudomonadota > Alphaproteobacteria > Rhizobiales > Aestuariivirgaceae > Aestuariivirga. The sequence goes on from NZ_OZ245771.1 coordinate 2,377,317, forward strand.
GCTCAGGATTGTCGCCGGGTCACCGCCGCTTCGATATTGCGCCTCGATTTCCTCGATGGCCGCCTTGGCGTTTCCGGCCATCACCGCCGCGAACAGATCGATGATGCGGGAGCGGTCCATCAGCCCGAGCATGGAGGAGACGTCAGCCGCTTTCACCCTGCCCTCGCCATAGGCAATCGCCTGATCGAGCAGCGAAAGGCCGTCACGCACCGAGCCTTCGGCGGCGCGGGCAATCATGGCCAGGGCATCGGCTTCGGCCTCAACCCCTTCCTTCACCGCGATCCCGGCGTAATGCGAGGCGAGCAGTGCCGCATCCAGCCGTTTCAGGTCAAAGCGCTGGCAGCGCGAGAGGATGGTGACGGGAACCTTGTTGATTTCGGTGGTCGCGAAGATGAACTTCACATGCGGCGGCGGCTCTTCCAGCGTTTTCAAGAGCGCGTTGAAGGCGCTCTTCGAGAGCATGTGCACTTCGTCGATGATATAGACTTTGTAGCGCGCCTGGACGGGGGCATAGCGCACGCTGTCGATGATTTCGCGCATATTGTCGACGCCGGTGTTGGAGGCGGCGTCCATCTCGATCACGTCCATATGACGGGATTCGAGGATGGCCTCGCAATGGGGACCATAGTCCGGCATGTCGATTGTGGGCTTCTCGCCATAGTTCAGCGCCCGGGCGATGAGGCGGGCCGTGGTCGTCTTGCCGACGCCGCGTACGCCCGTGAGCATGAAGCCCTGGGCGATGCGGCCTGAGGCGAAAGCATTGGTGAGGGTGCGCACCATCGCTTCCTGGCCGATCAGGTCAGGAAAGGTGCGGGGGCGGTATTTCCGGGCAAGAACGCGATACCCTGTGGCGTTCGCGCCGCTTTCAGTCTCGGCCATGGGCGGGCTTCCGCGGGGTCGCCTAGAGGGTGAGGTGGGAGGCTGGACGGGCAACCCGTTCCGGTCTCGTTGGGGCTGCTTCCTTCCGGACCTGACCCGGTTGGCGAGCGGCACGTCCGCCGCCAACCTCCCGCTCGGCTATATGGGGGGTAAAGGAACAAAAGGCAAGCACCATGGCTTGCCAAGGCACCGCTGCGGTAGCATTCTCCCGCTTCGGCTTCCGCGACGTTTCCAACGAGGAGTGGTTCCCCCATGTTCAGCAAAATCCTGGCTCTTTCTGCCGGCCTCATGGGTCTGGCGATGCTCTCCACCGGTGCCCTGGCGTCTGACGCCTATGGCTCGAATGACGATGGATATGTCCGGATCTGGAAGCCCTACGTGATCGAGAAGACCTGCAGCGACGCCCGCTTCTACCATTGCCGGGCACGGATGGATTATGCGCCCTTCCAGCGCTCCATGGTGGCCCGGCCCGGGAGCTATTGGTACCAGAAGCCCTTTCAGGTTTACCGCTACGGTGACTTCAAGCCAAACCGCGTGGCCTGGGGGCACCGCCGCAACGCAGACCATGTGGCCTGGTGCAGCGCGCATTACCGCACCTATGACCCGGTGAGCGACCAGTTCATGGGCAATGGTTACCGGCTTTACCGCTGCAACAGCCCCTATGACGCGCGCTGAGGGGCTCGATTGACCGGGCGAGCGCCGTCTACTAAGTGACGGCCATGCCGCTGCTTCCGATCATCACACTGCCCGACGAGAAGACCCTGCGCCAGGTCTCGAAGCCCGTTTCCATGGTCGATTCCAACGTCAAGAGGCGGTGGGACGACATGCTGGAGACGATGTATCACGCGCCCGGCATCGGGCTTGCCGCGATCCAGATCGGGGTGCCGGAGCGGCTGCTGGTTCTCGACCTTTCCAAGGACGGGGAGCCCAAGACGCCGTTGTTCGTCGCCAATCCCGAGATCACCTGGGAGAGCGCGGCACAGAGCGACTATGAAGAAGGCTGCCTCTCCATCCCCGACTATTATGAGATGGTGACCAGGCCTGCGGAGATCAAACTGCGCTATCTCGACCGCCAGGGCGAGCCCCAGGAGATTCATGCAACGGGGCTGTTGGCCACTTGCCTGCAGCATGAGATCGACCATCTGAATGGCATTCTCTTCATCGATCACATCTCGCGGCTGAAGCGGGAGCGCGTGCTCAAGAAATTCCAGAAGGCCCAGAAGCTCGGAAAGCTCTGAGCCCATGCGCCTCGTGTTCATGGGAACGCCGGACTTCGCGGTCGAGACGCTGAAGGCCCTGCTGGCCGCGGGGCATGAGGTCGCTTGTGTCTATTCGCAGCCACCGCGCCCTGCCGGCCGTGGCATGGCGGAGCGGCCTTCGCCCGTTCACGCCTTTGCCACCTCAAAAGGCATCTCCGTGCGCACGCCGCTCTCCCTCAAAGCGCCTGGAGAGCAATCGGAATTTGAAGCACTTGCGGCTGATGCCGCGGTTGTTGTGGCCTATGGCCTTCTCCTGCCGAAACCCATTCTCGATGCGCCACGGCTTGGCTGTTTCAACGTCCATGCCTCGCTCCTGCCGCGCTGGCGGGGGGCTGCCCCCATTCAGCGCGCCATCATGGCGGGCGACGGTGAAAGCGGCGTCACCATCATGAGAATGGAAGAAGGGCTCGACACGGGCCCTATGTGCAAGGTCGGCCAGATCGCGATCACGCCGGAGACGACCGCGCAATCGCTGCATGATGAGCTGGCGGAGCTTGGTGCAAGGCTGATGGTTGAGGTGCTGGCGCAGGACCAGATCGCTTGCGTGGCGCAGCCGGCCGAGGGCATCACCTACGCGAAAAAGATCGAGAAGACCGAGGCCCGCATCGACTTCACCAGACCGGCCACGGAGGTGAGGAACCACATTCATGGCCTCTCACCCTTTCCCGGCGCATGGTTTCAGGCGAAGGGCACGCGCATCAAGGTGCTGCTGTGCGAGGTGGCTGCGGCAGAAGGCAATCCCGGCACATTCATCGATGATCACCTGACCATCGCCTGCGGTACAGGCGCCATTCGCTTGCTCCGCCTACAGCGCGAAGGCAAGGGCGCGATGGAGGCGGGAGAGTTCCTGCGGGGCACGCCCATTGCGCGCGGCACGGAGGCCAATTGATGCCGCGCTACAGGCTCACCATCGAATATGACGGCGGCCCCTTCACCGGCTGGCAATCCCAGGCGGGCGGCACCTCGGTGCAGGATGTGCTGGAGCGCGCTGTCACCACCATCAATGGCGCCTTCTCCATGGTCTATGGCGCAGGCCGCACCGATGCAGGCGTTCACGCGCTGGCTCAAGTGGCACATGTGGACCTGAACAAGAGCTGGGACACATTCAAGCTGCGCAATGCCTTGAACGGCAACATGCGCGAGCACCCGGTCAGCGTGCTCGAAGCCGAAGAGATGCCGGGTGATTTCCACGCCCGCTTCTCCGCCACCAGGCGCTACTATCTCTACCGCATCCTCAACCGCCGCGCCCCGCCGGCCCTCGACCGCGGCAAGGTATGGTGGCTTCCCGTCGAACTCGATTCCGATGCGATGCATGAGGCGGCGCAGCATCTGGTGGGAAAGCATGACTTCACCACCTTCCGCGCGGCACAGTGCCAGGCCAATTCACCGGTGAAGACGCTCGACCGCCTCGAGGTGGCCCGCTATGGCGAGTTGATCGAAATCCGCGCGGATGCGCGCTCCTTCCTGCACAATCAGGTGCGCTCCATGGTCGGCTCGCTGCGGCTTGTGGGAGAAGGCAAGTGGACGCCGTGGGAAATGAAGCGGGCGCTGGAGGCAGCAGACCGCAGCGCCTGCGGGCCGGTGGCACCACCCGATGGCCTTTACCTTCTGCGCGTGGGCTACAGTTCAGCCGAGAAGTAATGGGCGATGATGCGGGCGTAGACGGCTTGCGTGTCGCGCAGTTCATCAATGGCGATGCGCTCATCCGTCTGGTGGATCGTTGCATTGGTGGGACCGAATTCCAGCACCGGACAATAATCCTTCACGAAGCGCGCATCGGACGTTCCGCCACTGGTGGAGAGCTTGGGCAACACGCCCGTCTCCAGTTCGACGGCATCCTGCACGAGGCCCACAAAGGAGCCCGGCTCGGTGATGAAGGCATCAGCCCCTTCCGTGGCAGAGATCGCCCAGGTGCCGCCCAATTGAGCTGTGATCGCGGCCACTTCATCGGCCACCCAGGCTTTGAGCGATTCAAAGCCGTGCTCCGTCGAGAAGCGGATGTTGAACTTGGCAGCCGCACGAGACGGAATGACGTTTCCGGCAGGATTGCCGACATCGAAGCTGGTGACGGCCAGCGTCGAAGGATCGAAATGCTCGTTTCCCTCATCGAGCGTTGCCGTCGCGATGCGGTCAATGAAGCGGGCGAGCTTCGGGATTGGGTTGTCCGCCTTGTGCGGATAGGCGGCGTGACCCTGCCTTCCCTCAACTGTCACGGCGAAGCTCAAGGAGCCGCGGCGGCCGATCTTGATCGTATCCCCCAGCCGGTCCACGCAGCTTGGCTCTCCCACGATGCAATGATCGGGGATGTGGCCGTTCGCCTTCATCCATTCCAGCACCTTGACCGTGCCATTGATGGCGGGGCCTTCTTCGTCGCCCGTGATGAGGAAGGAAAGCGAGCCCTTGAACTTGGCGGCGCTGCGCACGAAGTCGATGGCGGCGCCGGCGAAGGCGGCAACCGAGCCCTTCATGTCTGTGGCGCCACGGCCATAGATGTAGCCGTTTGAAATATCGGCGGCGAAGGGAGGATAGGTCCAGCCCTCGGCGATCCCTTCAGGAACAACATCCGTGTGGCCTGCAAAGCAGAGATGCGGCGAACCTGTGCCGAAGCGCGCGAACATGTTCTCGACATCCGGGGTTCCTTCCTCACGGAAGATGAGCCGCTGGCAGACGAAGCCATGGGTGGAGAGAAGGTTCTCGAGATAGGTGAGAGCGCCCCCTTCGGCCGGGGTGACGGATTTGCAGCGGATCAGGTCCTGCAGCAGGGGAACGGGATCGGTGGGCGTGTTTTTCATGGACGGCACTCTAGCTGCAAATGAAAAGCCCGGCCACTGCTGGCCGGGCCTTTGCGGTCCCTATCAAGCTCAATATTTGAGCGGGTCGGGTCCATATTGATTGGGGCCGTTGGTGCCGTGGAGGAAGCCCAGTTCGACCAGCAACCATATTCCGCCGATCACCGGCACCAAACCGATCAGCGTCCACCAGCCCGACTTGCCACGGTCATGCCAGCGCTTGGCATAGAGAACGATCGAGGGATAGATCAGCACCAGTGCGGCAATAGCGCTGAAGATTCCATAGCCGCGGTCACCTGCCGTTCCCACAACCGTATCGAGAATGCCGGCGATTGCGGCAATCACGACCATCGCGAGAATGCCCATCCAGTAGCTCTGGCGTCCGATCCGCCCTTCAAGGCTCGTTAAGAGATATTTCCAGTCCATGCTCAACCCCCATTTTGGCGCAGCCCGCGCCGTTGCCTGCAAGAATCAGTATGAATCAGTGCGGGTCCCGGGGGAAGTGGCCTTGTCAGTCCCGCAGCAATTCGTTGATGGAGGTCTTGGAGCGGGTCTTCTCATCCACCCGCTTGACGATCACCGCACAATAGAGAGAGGGCGAGGGCGATCCGTCGGCATAGGGCTTCTGCGGCAGCGAGCCGGACACGACGACGGAATAGGGCGGCACCTTGCCCATGTGAACCTTGCCCGTGTCGCGTTCGATGATCTTGGTCGACTGGCCGATGAACACGCCCATGGAGATGACGGAACCTTCGCCCACCACAACACCTTCGACGACCTCCGAGCGTGCGCCGATGAAGCAATTGTCCTCGATGATTGTGGGCCCCGCCTGCATCGGTTCCAGCACGCCGCCGATGCCGACGCCTCCTGAGAGATGCACATTCTTGCCGATTTGAGCGCAGGAACCGACAGTGACCCACGTATCGACCATGGTGCCCGAATCCACATAGGCGCCCAGATTGACAAAGGACGGCATCAAGATGGCGCCCGGCGCAATATAGGCGGACTTGCGGACCACGCAGTTGGGAACGGCGCGGAAGCCTGCAGCGCGGAACTCCTTCTCCGCCCAGCCATCGAATTTGGAGGGGACCTTGTCCCACCAGCTGGACCCGCCGGGCCCGCCCGAAATCATGGCCATGTCATTGAGCCGGAACGAGAGGAGCACGGCCTTCTTCAGCCACTGGTTGACCTGCCACTCGCCAGCCTCCTTTTCGGCGACGCGGGCCTTGCCGGAGTCCAGCAGATCGAGTGCTGCGGACACCGCATCGCGAACCGGGCCCTTGGTCTCAAGGTTGACCTTGTCGCGGGCCTCCCAGGCCTGCTCGATGGTGGTTTGAAGATCGGTCATGCTGTCCCTCCCGGTGCTGTCGCGCTGCCTTTCGCCCAACTGTTCTGCGCGGTCAAGCCTGCCAAAAAGCCGGCGAGATCGTCCGTCACGTGGTGGATGTGTTTCTGGGCCACGCCGCCCGTGGCCTTGTTCAGGTGCAGGGCATCGTGGTTTTCGGGGCTGACCACCAGGACCGTCGTCATTCCCAGCGCATGGGGTGCCTCGAGATTGCGCGCAATGTCCTCAAACATGGCGGAGGTCTTCGGGTTGATTCCCGTCTGCCGGATGAACTTGGCATAGGGTTCCATCTCGGGCTTGGGGATGAAGTCCGAATGCACGATGTCGAAGATGTCACCGAAGTGGTGCGTGATGCCGATGCGGTTCAGCACCTTTTCAGCATGGGCCACGGTGCCGTTGGTGAAGATCAGCTTGCGGCCGGGAAGCGCATGCAGTGCCTCGTCCAGCTTGGTATTCAGCGGCACCGGCGAATGGTCAATGTCATGCACATAATCCAGGAATTCGTCAGGCGTGATGCCGTGCTCGGTCATCAGCCCGCGGAGCGTGGTGCCATATTTGTAGAACATCTCCTTCTGGCGGAGCTTGGCTTCCGCATAGTCCACGTTGAGGAGGCGGGATACGAAGTTGCCCATCTTCACGTCGATCTGGTCGAAGAGCCGGCATGATGCCGGATAGAGCGTGTTGTCGAGGTCGAAGACCCAGGTGTCGACGTGGGAAAATCCCCTCATGCCCCGGCCCGCGAAATGCGCGTGCCCACGCCATGCGGCGTCAGGAGTTCCAGCAGCACCGAATGCGGCACCCGGCCATCGAGAATGATGACGCCCTCGACACCGGACTTCACCACCGCAGCAGCGCTTTCCACCTTCGGGATCATGCCGCCGGTGATGGTGCCATTCGCGATCAGATCCGGCAGTTCGCCGATGCGAAGCTCGCTGATCAGGTTCTTGTCCTTGTCGAGAACACCCGCGACATCCGTCAGCAGCAGCAGGCGCTTGGCGCGCGTTGCGGCGGCAATGGCGCCTGCCGCCGTATCGGCATTGACATTGAAAGTCTCGCCATCACGGCCGACGCCCACAGGGGCGATCACCGGAATGGCGTCGTTCTTCATGATGTTGTCGAGAATCCCGGTGTTGATCTTCACCGGTTCGCCCACGAAGCCGAAGTCGATCTCCACGGTCTTGCCGGTCGCCGGGTCCGTCGTCTGCTTCGTCAGCTTCTGGGCGATCATCAGATTGCCGTCCTTGCCGGAGATGCCGACCGCGCGGCCACCCGCCTGCTGGATCGATGCGACGATCGATTTGTTGATCGAGCCCGAGAGCACCATTTCGACAACCGTCATCGTGGCCTCGTCCGTAACGCGCAACCCCTCGCGGAACTCGGGCTTCACCTCGAGCTTATCGAGCATGCGGTTGATCTGGGGGCCGCCGCCATGGACGACGATGGGGTTAAGGCCGCAGACTTTGAGCATCACCATGTCGCGCGCGAACTGCTGCGCGAGCTTGGGGTCCACCATGGCGTGGCCGCCATATTTCACCACGATGATCTGGTCGTCATAGCGCTGCAGGAAAGGCAGCGCTTCGGAAAGGATGCGGGCTGTGGTGCCGAGTTCGTCCATCAAAATCATCCTCGAAATAAGGCTCAAGCGCCATACAGGACAATTGCGACGGTTTCAAAGGTCTTGAGTGCCCCTCAGAGGAGGGTGGCGATCTCCGCACGGAGCTCGGGGATGCCGCCGCCCTTCTCGCTCGATGTGGCGTGAATTTCGGGGAAGGCGGCCGGGTGCTTCTTGATGGCGGCAGACACCTTTTCGCGCATGGCTTCCAGTTCCGCTGGCTTGATCTTGTCGGTCTTGGTCAGCACGATCTGGTAGGTGACGGCGGCCTCGTCCAGGAGGTCGAACATCTCCTCATCGGCCTTCAGTATGCCGTGGCGGGAATCGATCAGCACGAAGGCGCGGGTGAGGCCGGGCCGTCCGCGCAGATAGCCCCGCAGAACCGATTGCCAAGCCTTCACCTCATGCTTGGGCGCCCTGGCATAGCCATAGCCCGGCATGTCGATCAGGGTGAGCTGGTCGTTCACATTGAAGAAATTGAGCTCGCGCGTGCGGCCCGGTGTATTGGAGGCGCGCGCCAGCCCGCTGGTTCCTGTCAGGGCATTGATCAGAGAGGATTTGCCGACATTGGAGCGGCCGGCAAAGGCGATCTCCACCCCTTGCGAGGCTGGAAGCTGTTCCAGCTTTGCCACGCCCAGCAGAAAACGCGACGGGCCACCGAACAGACGGCGGCCCGCATCGATATGGTCGGTGGTGAAGCGCTCGGTCAACTGGAAACCTTCTTCTTGAGGAAGGGCAGGCTGTTCCTGACATTGCCGAGGAGGTTCACGTCCACCCCATGCTTCTTCATGATCAGCGACTGCTGAAGGACGGAGAGCGTGTTGCTCCAGGCCCAGTAGATGACGAGACCCACGGGGAAGGTGCCGAGCATGAAGGTGAACATCACCGGCATCCAGTTGAACAGGCTCGCCTGCACCGGATCGGGCGGTGCGGGATTGAGGCGCATCTGCACCCACATGGTGATGCCCATGACGATGGGCCAGGCGCCGATCATCAGCATGTGAGGCGGCGTCCAGGGGATCAGGCCGAAGAGGTTGAACAGGCTCGTGGGATCGGGTGCCGAGAGATCATGGATCCAGCCGAAGAAGGGTGCGTGGCGCAGCTCGATCGAGGTCAGGATCACCTTATAAAGCGCGAAGAAAATGGGAATCTGCACCACGACGGGCAGACAGCCCGAAAGCGGCGAGACCTTTTCGCGCTTGTAGAGCGCCATCATCTCCTGCTGCTGTTTCATCTTGTCGTCCGGGAATTCCTTCTTGAGCCGCTCCATTTCAGGCTGGAGCTTCTTCATCTTGCTCATCGAGGCATAGGACTTGTTGGCGAGCGGGAAGACGGCCGCCTTGACGAGAACCGTGGCCAGAAGAATGGCAATGCCGAAATTGCCGACAATGCCCTTCAGCCAGTCGAGGAGATAGAAGAAGGGCTTGGTCAGGAAATAGAACCAGCCCCAGTCGATCACGTAGCTGAAGCCCTTGATCTGGTAGAGGCTCTCGATGGCGTTGATGGTGCGCACGACCTTGGCACCTGCGAAAAGCCGGTCCGTGGTGGAGGCGGTGGCGCCGGGCTGCACCACAATGGCATCCTTGGCGAGGTAGTCCGTCTGGTAGAGATCCCGCCCGTCGAGCTTGGTATGTATGAAGCTGGCGGTGACGTTGCTGGCCTGTTCCGGGATGATGGTCGCGGCCCAGTATTTGTCGGTGAAGCCGATCCAGCCGCCGGTGGTGTCACGCCGGTCCGGCTCGGTCTGTCCGGCCACGTCCTTGTAGTGTAGCTCATGCAGGCTGCCGTCGATCCAGCCCAGCATGCCTTCGAAAAACACCCAGTACCCAGACACGGTCGGGGTGTCCTGACGCTGGATGCGGGCATAGGGGATGAGAGCCACGGGCGCCTGCGAGGTGTTCTCGACCGTCTGGGTGACGGTGAAGAGATATTCGTCGCTCACCTCGATCTTGCGGATGAACTTGAGGCCCTCGCCATTGTCCCAGGTGAGGGTGACGGGGTTGCCTTCGTTCAGCACGGCGCCTGCGGGGGCAGTCCACACGGTGTTGGGGTCGGGAAGCTTTGCCGTCGTCCCCGTGGCGGGAACCACGCCTTGCTCGGCAAACAGCGCGCCCGGCGTGCCGCTGGGCGAAAGGAAGGTGATGGTCGGGCTGTTCGGATCGATCGTCTCGCGGTAGCGCAACAGATGGAGATCATCGATCATCGCACCTTTGAGGTTGATCGAACCGGACACGAAATCCGTCTCGATCTTCAGGCGCGGGGACTTGGCAAGCGCATCTGCCCGGTTCACTGCTGCAGCTTCCGGCGAGATGCCGGGCACCACGGCACCTGTTGCCGGCGCCGTCTGGCCGGTGGCCGCAGGCTGCTGGCTCTGGCTGGTCTCGGTGCTGGTGGCCAGCTTCTTCTGCAGGGGTGCCGCATAGAAATACTGCCAGCCGAAGATGATCAGCATCGAAAGGATGATGGCAAGAATGAAATTCTTGTTTTCGAAGTTCATGATGTTCCCTTGTCCGCCGGCAGATGGGCGGTTCGGTGCAGCCTTTTCAAGGCGGAAGTGAGATCGGTGTCGAGATCGGGAAAGGGGCGGCTCGCAGTGGGCGCCCGGCCGATCAAGACATAGTCATGTCCGGGCCTGGCCACTGCCGCAAGCTTCAGCCGGGCCAGTTCGCGCAGGCGGCGCTTGGTGCGGTTGCGCACCACGGCATTGCCGATTTTCTTTGTGGCAGTGAAGCCCACGCGCGCGGGGCCATCATCGGCACGGGCACGCATCTGAACCACCATGCCGGGCATGGCGGCATATTGAGCCCGGGCGGCGGCAACGAAGTCCTGCCGTCGCTTCAGGCGTTCCATGTCCTGGGAATTCCGGCGCTTAGGCCGAAAGGCGCTTGCGGCCCTTGGCGCGGCGGCGGGCCAGAACGTTGCGGCCGCCAACCGTGGCCATACGCGCGCGGAAACCGTGGCGGCGCTTGCGGACGATCTTGGAGGGTTGGTAGGTGCGCTTCACGTTCGTAACTCCGTTCTGGGCCTTTCGGCCAATGATTTCAAAAACATGGCCGGTTGGGCCGGGCATGCCCTGAGAGAAATGCGTTCTGCTTCAGGAATTTGGACGGGCTTATGGGGGAAATCCTTCGAGAAGTCAACGAGAGCCGGAACACCTGGGCTGAACTCTCCTCACGAGGCGGTGACACCCCCTACCGCGGGCGTCCGCAATGGTTCAAGTGTAGCAGCAACGCCATGGATCAAACCACCACCACCGCGACCACCGCTCTCCTCCGCCGCTGGCTACCCGCTGCAGCGCTTCTCGTGCTGGTTGGGGTGGGCTATGGGCTGGGGCTTCACCGCCACTTGACGCTGACGGCCCTTGTGGAAAACAGGGATCTGCTGCGGCAGTGGGTTGACGGACATTTCCTGCTGGCGGTGGCCGGCTACCTCGCGCTTTATGTGGTGGTTGTTGCCCTTTCCATTCCGGGAGCTGCCGCCTTGAGCCTTGCGGGAGGATTTCTGTTCGGCTGGGCAGTGAGTGCACCGGTGACGGTGCTGGCCGCCACGGCCGGGGCTGCGATTGTGTTCGAAATCGTCAAGACGTCACTGGGCGCTGCTCTGGCGGAGCGTTCCGGGGCATTGGTGCAGCGGCTGGCCCGCGGCTTTACCGAAAATGCCTTCAGCCTGCTGCTCTTTCTGCGGCTGGCGCCGGTGTTTCCGTTCTGGGCTGTCAATGCCGTGTCGGGGCTCAGCCGTATCCCGCTCAGCACGTTCGTGGCGGCAACGGCGATCGGCATCATTCCGGGATCGATCGCCTTCGCCCTTATCGGCTCCGGCCTGGACCGGGTGATCGATGCGGATCTCGCCAGCTACCGGGCCTGTGTGGCGGCAAAGGGGGCTTCGGCCTGCCACGTGTCGCTCAGCGCGGCATCCCTCATTTCGCCCGAGCTCGTCTGGGGCCTCAGCGCCCTGGGTCTCGTTGCCCTGCTGCCGCTTCTCGCCCGGTTCTGGAAAGGCCGCCCTGCATGACAACAGACGATTTCGACATTGCGGTGATCGGAGCCGGCTCCGGGGGCCTCACCGTTGCAGCCGCCGCTGCGCAATTCGGCCGGAAGGTCGTGCTGTTCGAAAGGGGCAAGATGGGGGGCGACTGCCTGAATTATGGCTGCGTCCCGTCAAAGGCCCTGCTGACGGCGGCGAAGCAGGCCCATGCCATGCGCTCCGGCGCGGCACTCGGCATTGCAGCCGTGGTGCCGCAGGTCGATTTTGCGGCCGTGCGCGCCCATGTGCAGCGCGCCATTGCGGCCATTGCTCCGCATGACTCGCAAGAGCGGTTCGAGGGGCTGGGCGTCGAGGTCATTCGCGCCACAGCCCGGTTTGTGGACCAGCGCACCATTGAGGCTGGAGGTGCGCATTTCACGGCGCGCCGGATCGTGATCGCCGCGGGTTCGCGGCCTGCCGTGCCGCCGATCCCCGGCCTTTCCGAAGTGCCCTTCTTCACCAATGAATCGATTTTCGACAATGAGGTGCTGCCCGCCCATCTGCTGATCATCGGCGGAGGGCCGGTGGGAATCGAGATGGCCCAGGCCCATGCACGGTTGGGCGCGCAAGTGACCGTCATCGCCACAGGCCAGCCGCTGGCCCATGACGACCCGGAGCTGACCAGCGTGGTTCTGGCGGCGCTTACCTCCGAAGGCGTGACGCTTGTGCCCGGGACCACGGTGGCCAGGGCACTCAAGACCGGCGATTCAACCACGCTCGAGACCAGTGACGGACGCACATTTACCGGTTCTCATGTGCTTGTCGCCACCGGGCGGCGCCCCAATGTGGAGGACCTCGGCCTCGACCAGGCGGGGGTCGCCTTCACGCCCAAGGGCATCACTGTCGACGCGCGCCTTCGCACCAGCAACCGGCGCATTTTCGCAATCGGGGACGTGGCGGGAGGGCGCTTCACCCACGAGGCTGGTTATCAGGCGGGAATCGCCATCCGCAATGTGCTCTTTGCCCTTCCGGCCAAGGCTTCCGCCCACATCCCGCATGTAACCTATACCGACCCGGAACTGGCCCAGCTGGGCCTTACCGAAGCGGACGCCAGAGCCAGCCATGGCAATGCGGTCAACGTGCTGCGCGCGCCCTTCTCGGGCAATGACCGCGCCCAGGCGGAAGGGCGCACCGAAGGCCTCGTCAAAGTCATCACCGGTGCGCGCGGGCGCGTCCTGGGGGTGGGCATTGTGGGGCCAGGCGCGGGCGAGCTGATCCAGCCCTGGGTGCTGGCCCTGCAAAAGGACCTGAAGATCGGCACCATGGCCGGGAGCGTGCTGCCCTATCCCACACGCGGTGAAGCGGGGCGGCGGGCCGCCGTCGGATATTTCGCAGGTTTTGCATCCAACACGCTGGTTCGCAACGTAATAGGACTGATCGGCAGCCTGGGGCGATGACAGAGACACAGAACGGCAGCGAAACGCGGCGCGACGGACCAGGCCTCCTCAGGGGCCTTTCCGGCAAGGTCCTGCTGATGACGGTTCTTTTCGTCATGCTAGGCGAAGTGCTGATCTTCCTGCCGTCCATTGCCAACTTTCGCATCCAGTGGCTCAAAGGACGGATTGCCCAGGCGGAGATTGCGGCACTCGCCGCGGAAGCAGCGCCAGACCGCATTCTCTCCTCCGACCTCCGCAGCGAGATCCTGAAGGGTGCGGGTGTTCTGGTGGTTTCCCTGACGCGGGGCGACAAGCGGCAGCTGATGCTGCGCAGCGAAACCGATCACATGATCGACGCCTCCTATGATCTGCGCGAGGTGCAGTGGCTGCCGGCGGTGGTCGATGCCTTCGAGGTGATGCTGGGACGCGAGGAACGCGTGATCAGCGTTCTCGACAAGCCGCCCAACATGTCAGGCGATCTGATCGAGGTGGCGCTGTTCGAGCAGCCGCTGCGCCAGGCCATGATCCGCTATGGCATCAACATCCTGATCCTCTCCGTCCTCCTGTCCGTCATCGTGGCGGGGCTGGTGTTTGCGGCACTCAACATCGTGCTGATCAAGCCGGTGAAGCGGCTGACCCGGAACATGGTGGCGTTTCGCCAGAACCCGGAAGACCGCTCCCGCATCATTGCGCCGTCGGGGCGGCGAGATGAAATCGGGCTGGCTGAGCGCGAGCTGCATGACATGCAGTCGGAACTTGCCGTCATGCTGCAGCAGAAGAGCCGGCTTGCAGCGCTGGGGCTTGCGGTTTCGAAGGTCAGCCACGATCTGCGCAACATGCTGTCTTCTGCGACTGTGATTTCGGACCGCCTGGCGATGGCGGAAGACCCCACCGTCAAGCGCTTTGCGCCCAAACTCATCATCAGCCTGGACCGCGCCATTTCCTTCCTGACGGAAACGCTGAAATTCGGCCGCGCCGATGAGCCTCCGCCGTTGCGTGAGCGCCACCAGCTGAAGGATGTGGCCGATGAGGTGATTGAGGCAGCAGCCCTTCAGGCCTCGGCACAGGTGATCCTGTTCAACCATGTGCCTCCCGGCACCGAGATCGATGCCGACCGGGAACAGCTGATCCGCGTGCTCACCAACCTGCTGCGCAACGCCACACAGGCATTGGAAGGGCGTGTTGCGGATGACGGAACGCTGGTGGAGGGGCGGGTGACGGTTGCCGCCTGGCGGCAGGGCAGTGTCGTTACCATTGAAGTGAAAGACAACGGCCCCGGCATCCCCGAACGGGTGCGGCCCAGGCTTTTCGAAGCCTTCCAGAGTGCCGCCAAGCCCGGCGGCGTGGGGCTGGGCCTGGCCATCGCGGCGGAATTGATCCGGGCGCATGGGGGCGAAATCAGGCTTCATGGAACCGGCCCTCAGGGCACTGTCTTTCATGTGAGCGTGCCGGACCAGGTGGTGGAACTCCGCCCAGGCCGGCGCGGTGCGCGGCATGCACCGGGCGGGGCCTGAAGGCCAGCCGCATCGGCGCTTGACGCGGGTGCTACATTCAATGTCTAAAGCGATCGCAACCAAACCCCAGGGGGACATTCCATGATGGAGCCCCCGAAACAGGAGCTGAAGCCCACTTGAGCATTCCACCCCGGAGGCCAGTTAGCCGCGGAGCCGCCCCCCCGCAAAAGGAAGAAGGACACAGGATCAACCATCGCATCGACGCCCGCGAAGTCCGCCTGATCGGCGCCGATGGCGCCAATATCGGCGTCGTGCCCATCCGCCAGGCCATGATGATGGCCGAAGAGGCCAGCCTCGACCTCGTCGAGATTTCGCCCGATGCCAAACCGCCCGTGTGCAAGATCCTCGATTACGGGAAGTTCAAGTTCCAGGAACAGAAGAAGGCCGCCGAGGCCCGCAAGAAACAGAAGGTCATCGAGATCAAGGAGATCAAGATGCGCCCGATGATCGACGACCACGACTACGACGTGAAGATGCGGGCCATCAAGCGCTTCTTCGAAGAGGGCGACAAGGTCAAGATCACGCTGCGTTTCCGCGGCCGTGAAATGGCCCACCAGGAACTGGGCCAGCAGCTGCTCGACCGGGTGAAGAAAGATACCGTCGAAATCGCCAAGGTCGAATCCGAACCGCGCTTCGAAGGCCGCCAGATCGTCATGGTTCTGGCGCCGCGAAACTGACAATTCGCTGACAGGTGCTGAGAGCGCCTGTCAGATCCTCACAAGTGGTGCCTGGGCTGGAAATGACCCGAGTTTCGCTTTAAATGTGAGGAATGATCAACCGGCGGTTATTCTTCAGCCTGCTGCCCCTTCTGGTAAGTTCCGCCGCTCATGCCGGCGGTGCCAGTGGCTTCAGAGCCCTCTCATCGGACCATGTCCACTCACCGGGCACACAGCACGCAACGGATTTTTCCCCTGCGAATGACTCTGACGTTGCACGCATCCGCAGCGCGGTGGCGCAAGGCCGTGCCGAACCCCTCAGCAAAATTCTCGCCGTCGTGCGCAGCCGCTACACCGGCAAGGTCGTCGGAATCCGCCTGGAGGACGGCCCGAACACACTGCATTACTGCATCCGCATCCTGAGCCCCGATGCCGGACTGTTCGATGTTCACGTCGATGCCGGCACGGCCCGCATTATCGGAGAGACAAGCGTATGCGAATCCTGATCGTCGAAGACGAACAGCTCATCGCGATGGACCTGGCTCATGCGATTACCGCCGCCGGCTATGTTGCCGAGATCGAAGGCAGGGGGGAGGCCGCCTGGCACAAGGTCGGGGCCGAGCATTACGCCGCGATCATCCTCGATCTTGGTCTTCCGGATATTGACGGCCTGACAATTCTGAAACGCTGGCGGCAGCAGGGCGTGACGACACCCGTGATCATCCTCACCGCGCGCGGGGCCTGGGCCGACCGCGTGGACGGCATTGACGTGGGGGCGGATGACTATCTGCCGAAGCCCTTCCGCATGGAAGAGGTGCTGGCCCGCCTGCGGGCACTGCTCCGCCGCTCTGCCGGACGTGCCGAACCTTCCCTCACCGTGGGTCCGGTTACCCTCGACACGCGCACCTGCGAGGTGAAGGTTGACCAGCGGCCCGTAAATCTGACGCCGCTCGAGTTCCGGCTGCTCAACTATCTGTTCCACCACCGGGGGCGCGCCATTTCCCAGGCGGAACTCAGCGAGAATCTTTATTCCCATGACCATGAACGTGAATCCAACGCCATCGAGGCCCTGGTGGGCCGCGTCCGGCGGAAGCTTAGGGCCGATGTGATCGAGACGCGGCGCGGTTTCGGTTATGTGGTGAAGACGCCGCCGTGACCGAAGGGAGCAAACCGGGCGCGCCGCGCCTGATGCGCACCGGCTCACTGCGCTTGCGGCTGTTATCGGCTGCGGCCATCTCCATTGTGATTGCAATGTGCCTCACCGGTTTCGCCTTGAACCGGCTGTTCGAGAACCAGGTCCGGGACCGGGTGATCAAAGGTCTCGAAGATGACCTGCTGCAAATTGCGGGTTCGGTTGAACTGACGGCGGACGGAAAGCTGAAGGCCGGAAACGCGCCTTCTGACATGCGCTATCAGCAGCCCTATAGCGGCCGCTATTGGCGGATTGCCGTTACCGAAGCGCCACCGGGCATGACGGTGCCGAAGCCACTGCTTTCATCATCGCTCTGGGATTATGACCTCGCGGGCGATGGCACGATCGGGCCAGAGCACGAACCACTCATGACGGTGCGCCAGGTGATCAGCATCGCCTCCCACGGCGTGCCGCTGAAGCTGTCAGTGCTCGTGGCAGCCGACGAGTCTGAGGTGGTGCGGCCGCTCACAGAGTTGCAGCAGCAGCTGCTCCTGGCTTTCAGCCTCATCTGTGCGGTATTGATTGCGGGCGCCTGGCTGCAGGTGACGGTGGGTCTGAGGCCCCTCAAGCAGCTGGCAGAAGATCTGGCCGAAATCAGAAAGGGAACGGCATTCCGCCTGTCTGGCAGCTTTCCCGTTGAGGTCGCCCCGCTGGTCACCGAACTGAACGATGTGCTGGACCTGCGGGACGCCTCACTCGATCGTGCCAGGCGCAGGGCCGGAGACCTCGCCCATGGCCTCAAGACTCCTCTCACGGTCTTGTCCGCCGTGGCCCGGCACTTGCGGCGCGAAGGCCGGGCAGTGGAAGCAGACGACATTGAGGAACAGGCAGACCTCATGCTGCGGCATGTGGAGCGCGCCCTGGTGCGGGCACGGCTCTCCAGCGGGAAAGGCCACGCCGCAAGCGATTTGCCGGCCCTGCTTCTCAAGGTTCTTGGGGCCGTAAGCCGCCTGCCCGATGCCGAAGCGCTTTACTTTGAGGTTCTTCTTCCGGAAGAGGCGAGCGTGCCCATAGAGCAGCGAGACCTGACGGAGTTGCTCGGCAACCTCCTGGACAATGCCCGGAAATGGGCCCGCAGCACGGTGCGGATAAGCTATGCGGCACCCCTCCTCACCGTGGAGGATGACGGGCCAGGAGTCCCTGAAGCCGAACTCGCAAGGCTGGGCGAGCGGGGCCGCAAACTGGACGAGTCCAAACAGGGGGCTGGATTGGGCCTCTCCATCGTTGAAGACATCGCCGATATCTATGGCCTGTCCATCACCTATGGCCGCTCCGGGCTTGGCGGCCTCAAGGTTCAAATCTGCGTCTGACTTGCTTTTTCGGGTCGGTTTTGCTTTATGA
The DNA here is from genome assembly GCF_965227715.1 of Aestuariivirga sp. Classification (GTDB taxonomy): domain Bacteria; phylum Pseudomonadota; class Alphaproteobacteria; order Rhizobiales; family Aestuariivirgaceae; genus Aestuariivirga. Next base: position 2,395,303 of record NZ_OZ245771.1, read on the forward strand.
GGCCTCGTTCTAGCCGCCTGGCCTGTAAAGGGCATGCCATGGCGGCTTTATAACGCTTTGAAAGGATGAAGCAAAATGCCCAAGATGAAGACCAAGTCCTCGGCCAAGAAGCGATTTAAAGTCACCGCTTCCGGCAAGATCAAGGCTGGTGCTGCTGGCAAGCGCCACGGCATGATCAAGCGGACCAACAAGCAGATCCGCAATCAGCGCGGCACCATGGTTCTGGCACCGGGCGATGAACGCCTCGTCAAGATCCACATGCCCTATCTGGCCAAGTAAGAGCTGAGGAGACAGACACATGCCACGTTCCAAAGGCGGTACAGTCGCCCGCAAGTCCCACAAGAAGATCATCAAGCAGGCGAAGGGTTACTTCTCCCGCCGCAAGAACATCTTCCGCGTTGCCGTTCAGGCCGTCGAGAAGGCGGAGCAATACGCCTATCGTGACCGGCGTACCAAGAAGCGCAATTTCCGTGCGCTCTGGATCCAGCGCATCAACGCCGCGACCCGTGCACTCGGCCTGACCTATGGCCGATTTATCTACGGCCTGGACAAGGCCGGGATTGAAGTGGACCGCAAGGTCCTCGCCGATCTCGCCGTGCATGATCAGGCTGCTTTCGCCGCTCTCGTCGAGAAGGCAAAGGCTGCGCAGGCTTAATCAGCCTCGGCATCCCGCACGTCGAATTCCGAATGCCTTGACCGGGCCACGGAGTGTCTTATGGGCACCTGTGCCCGGTCATGTCGTTTCCAGAGGAAGAATTGAATGAGTCTCGCAACCCTCGAACAGTCCATCCTGGCCGAGATTGATGCCGCAACCGATGAGGCAGCGCTTGAAGCCGTGCGTATTGCCGCCCTTGGCAAAAAGGGCACGATCTCCGAGCGCATGAAGAGCCTGGGCAGCATGGGCCCGGACGAGCGCCGTGAGGCGGGTGCGGCGCTGAACCAGCTCAAGGACCGCGTGGCCGACGCTCTCTCCGAGCGCAAGGCGAAGCTGCAGGACATCGCCCTCGAGGCGCGGCTCGCCTCCGAAAGGATCGACGTGACGCTGCCGGTGCGGCCGCAGGTGTCGGGCACGGTGCATCCCGTCTCCCAGGTGTGGGAAGAGGTGGTGCAGATTTTCGGAGACCTCGGATTCTCCGTGGCCGAAGGCCCGCACATCGAGGACGACTTCCACAATTTCGATGCGCTGAACATTCCGCCCGAGCACCCGGCACGGCAGGAACATGACACCTTCTTCTTCAACGAGAAGCCCGATGGCTCGCGGATGCTGCTGCGCACCCACACGAGCCCGGTGCAGATCCGCACCATGCTGTCGTCAAAGCCGCCGATCCGCATCATTGCACCCGGCCGCACCTTCCGCTGCGATTCGGACATGACGCACACGCCGATGTTCAACCAGGTCGAAGGCCTCGTTCTGGACGAGACGACAACGCTCGCAAATCTCAAATGGGTGCTGACCGAGTTCTGCAAGGCCTTCTTCGAGGTGGATGACGTGAAGATGCGCTTCCGCGCTTCGCACTTCCCCTTCACGGAGCCTTCGATGGAGGTCGACATCCAGTATTCGCGCGAGGGCGGCCAGATCAAGATCGGCACGGGAGACAAGTGGCTGGAGATACTGGGCTCCGGCATGGTGCACCCGAATGTCATTCGCGCCGGCGGCATGGACCCTGAGAAGGTTCAAGGCTGGGCCTTCGGCATGGGTCTGGACCGCATCGCCATGCTGAAATACGGCATTCCCGATCTCCGCGCCTTCTTCGAAGCCGATTTGCGCTGGCTGCGCCACTATGGATTCAAGGCGCTGCAGGTGCCGACCCTTGCCGGAGGACTGTCATGAAATTCACCCTCTCCTGGCTCAAGGACTATCTCGACACCACCGCGACGCTTGACGAGATCTGCGACGGCCTCATCGGCGTTGGCCTGGAGGTGGAAGAGGTCTCCGACATGTCTGCTGCCCTCGCCCCTTTCAAGGTTGGCTATGTGCAGGAGGCTCAAAAGCATCCCAATGCGGACAAGCTGCGGCTCTGCAAGGTCGAGACCGACACCGGCATGATACAGGTCGTCTGCGGTGCTCCCAATGCGCGCACTGGCATCAAGGGTATCATCGCGCTGCCTGGCGCTTTCATTCCTGGAACGAAGATCACGCTGGAAAAGGGCGTGATCCGCGGCGAGGCGTCCGAAGGCATGCTGTGCTCCGAGCGCGAGCTGCTGATTTCGGACGAGCATAACGGCATCATCGAAGTCTCGGGCGACTGGCCCATCGGCACGCCTGCCGCCAAGGCGTTGGGTCTCGATGACCCGATGATTTATGTGAAGGTGACGCCCAACCGGCCGGATGCGCTAGGCGTTTATGGCATTGCGCGCGATCTTGCGGCAAAGGGGCTGGGTACGCTCAAGCCGCTGGATGCGAAGAAGGTGGTGGGGACGTTCGATTCGCCCATCAAGGTGGCGCTGGACTTTTCCGATGGTGACACCACGCCCTGCCCGCTGTTCGTTGGGCGCTATATCCGCGGCGTCAGGAACGGTCCATCGCCCGAATGGCTGCAGCGCCGCCTCAGGGCCATCGGGCTTCGCCCGATCTCGGTGCTGGTCGACATCACCAATTACATCACCTTCGCCTATGGCAGGCCCCTGCATGTGTTCGACGCCGACAAGGTGAAGGGCAGCATACGTGCCCGCGCCGCGCAAGATGGCGAGGTGCTGGAGGCGCTGGACAACAAGACCTACACACTCTCTGCCGGCATGACGGTGATTGCGGATGATGCAGGCCCTGAGGCCATTGCCGGCATCATCGGCGGCATTCCCTCGAGCTGCACGGATGAGACGGTGAATGTTTTCCTCGAGGCCGCCTATTTCGATCCGCTGCGGACTGCCGCGACGGGCCGGAAACTCGGCATCACGTCCGATGCGCGCTACCGCTTCGAGCGCGGCGTCGACCCCGCCTTCACGGCCACGGGTGCCGAGATCGCCACACGGATGATCCTCGAGCTTTGTGGCGGCGAGGCCTCGCATGTGGTGCAGGCAGGTGCCGTGCCGGATACATCTCGCAGCTATAGTCTGCGCAAGACGCGGGTGGCATCGCTTGCAGGCGCCGAGATTCCCGTGGAGCGGCAGAAGCAGATTCTCGTGGCGCTTGGATATGGCGTTAGCGAGAGCGCCGATGCGCTCACCTGTGCGGTTCCCTCCTGGCGGCCTGATGTTCATGGCGAGGCGGATCTCGTGGAAGAGGTCTGCCGTATCTGGGGCCTCGACAATATTGTGCCTGCACCCATGGCGCGGCCCAGCGCCATTGCAAAGCCGGTTCTGAACCCCTTGCAGAAGCGCATGCTTGCGGCACGCCGCATGCTTGCCTCGCGCGGTTTCAATGAGGCGATCACCTGGGCCTTCCTCCCCGCAGATCAGGCCCAGCTGTTCGGCGGCGGCCAGCCCGAGCTGAAACTCGCCAATCCGATTTCCTCTGAACTCTCGGACATGCGGCCCTCGCTGCTGCCGAACCTTATTGCCGCCGCCGGCCGCAACATGGACCGGGGCTTTGCGGACATGATGCTGTCCGAGGTGGGCCACGCCTATGCCGGTGACCGGCCGCACGACGAGACCCTGCGCGCCGCAGGCCTCCGCCGCGGCGCCTTCACGGGCCGCAATGTGCATGGTGGCGCGCGAAACGTCGATGCGTTCGACGCCAAGGCCGATGCCTTGGCCGTGTTGGAGGCCGCAGGTGCTGCAACCGCATCGCTGCAGGTGGTGGCAGGTGCGCCTGACTGGTTCCATCCGGGCCGTTCCGGCACCGTCCAGATGGGGCCGCAGAACAAGCTCGGCTGGTTTGGCGAAATCCACCCGCGCGTGCTTGCAGCCATGGATGTGAAGGGGCCCATCGCGGCTTTCGAGCTCATTCTCAATGCCATCCCCGGCTCCAAGGCGAAGGGTGCCACGCGCGCGGCTCTGGTTGTCTCTGACCTGATGCCGGTCAAGCGGGATTTCGCCTTCGTGGTCGATGACAAGATCGAGGCGGACAAGCTCGTCAAGGCTGCGAAGAGCGCTGACAAGGCGCTGATCAGCGATGTCACCGTCTTCGACCTCTACAAGCTCGAGGGCGGCAAGACGTCACTCGCTATCGAAGTGACGCTGCAGCCCAAGGACAAGACATTGACGGAGCCTGAGATCGAGGCCGTCTCCGCCCGGATCGTGCAGGCGGTGAACAAGGCAACTGGCGGAAGCCTGAGGAGCTGACGATGACCACGGCCGGCAGCAGGAACGTGCTTGCGGAACTGAAGGCCTACCATGACGGGACTGGCCCCGCAGACATGCGGAGCGCCTTCGCGCAGGATCCAAACCGCTTTGCCAATTTCTCCGCACACGCGGAGGACCTGCTGCTCGACTATTCGAAATGCGCGGTTGATGCGCATAGCATGGCCCTACTTGCCGGTCTCGCCGCCGATTGCGGGATTCAGGCGAAGCGCGACCAGATGTTTGCCGGCGCCGTCATCAACACCACCGAGCAGCGCGCCGTGCTGCACACCGCACTCCGCAACCGCGCCAACACGCCCGTGATGGTGGCGGGCCGTGACGTGATGCCGGATGTGAACGGTGTTATCGCTGCCATGGCTCGCTTTGCGGAGAGCGTACGGTCATCGCCGATCACCGATGTCGTCAATATCGGCATTGGCGGATCGGACCTCGGACCCGCCATGACCACGCTGGCGCTGGCGCCCTATCATGATGGTCCGCGGCTGCATTACGTGTCCAACGTCGACGGCGCGCATATTGCCGATACGCTGAAGCTCTTGAGACCCGAGACGACGCTGTTCCTGATCGCGTCCAAGACGTTCACCACGATCGAGACAATGACCAACGCGCACACCGCGCGGCGCTGGATTGCCGAGGCGCTGGGCGAAGCGCAGGTGGGGGCGCATTTTGCGGCCATCTCCACGGCCATCGACAAGGTGAAGGCGTTCGGCATCGCCGAGACCCAGATCTTCGGGTTCTGGGACTGGGTGGGCGGGCGCTATTCGATTTGGTCCGCCATCGGCCTGCCACTGATGATCGCGATCGGACCCCAGAACTTCTATCGTTTTCTGGATGGCGGCCATGCGATGGACCGGCATTTCCGTGAGGCGCCCGTGCTGCAGAACCTGCCGATGCTGATGGGTCTCATCGGCGTTTGGCACCGGAACATCTGCGGCTATCCCTCCCGCGCGATCATTCCCTATGACCAGCGCCTGTCGCGCTTCCCCGCCTATCTGCAGCAGCTCGACATGGAATCGAACGGCAAGCGGGTGACGAAGGATGGCACAGCGGTTGAAGGTGATACCGGCCCCATCGTCTGGGGGGAGCCTGGCACCAATGGGCAGCACGCCTTCTTTCAGCTGCTGCACCAGGGCACCGGCATCATCCCCGTCGAGTTCCTTATCGCCGCGGAAGCGCATGAGCAGGGCATGGATGAACACCATGCACTCCTCATCGCCAATTGCCTGGCGCAGTCACAGGCGCTGATGCGCGGCCGCACGCTGCCCGAGGCCGAGGCGCAGCTTCTCGCCATGGGGAAAAGTGCCGCGGAGGCGAAGCGGCTGGCGCCACATCGCGTGTTCACCGGCAACCGCCCTTCGGTGACGCTTGCCTACAGGCTGCTCGACCCCTTCACGCTGGGCCGCCTGATCGCGCTTTATGAGCACCGCGTGTTCGTGGAAGCCGCGATCTGGAACATCAACGCCTTCGACCAGTGGGGCGTGGAGCTCGGCAAGGAGCTCGCCACGGGCCTTCAGCCCGTGGTGGAAGGCAAGCAGGGAACGGAGGGGCTCGACAGCTCCACGGCGGGATTGGTCGAATATCTCCGCGGACTCGCCTAAAACCCTTCATTCAGGCTTTCGCCAGGGTGACGGAACGAGGGAAATCAGAACATCGCCTCATCCAATGCCATCACCGGCCCGGGCCCCGCAACGATCTTCGCGTGAAGTGACGCGGTATCCGGCAGGATCCGCTGCATGAAGAAACGCGCGGTGGCAAGCTTGGCGCGGTGGAAATCCTCGTTGGCTTTCGGCAGCGAGACAGCCGCAGCGCGGGCCCAGAGATAGGCAAGCGCCGTCAGACCGAAGAGGCGGAGATAGTCCACCGCCGCAGAACCCGCATCCTCAGGCTGGGTGCTTTCACGCATGCGATTCGTTGCATCCTCCAGCAAATCAAAGGCAGCGGCGAGCGGGGCCACGATATCGCTAAGCCGGTCATCGCCCTCATGGGCGGTTACGAATTCGGTGACGGGCGATGCGAAACTCGCGAACAGTCCGAGATGCAGTACCTTGCGGCCCAGGAGGTCCATCGACTGGATGCCATTGGTGCCCTCATAGAGCTGGGTGATGCGCACATCGCGCACATATTGCTCCTGGCCATTGGCGCGGATGAAACCATGACCGCCCAAAACCTGAATGCCGAGATTGGCAATATCCGTTCCGCAATCCGTGAGGAAGGCTTTGACCACCGGCGTCATCAGCGCCACCAGCTCATCTGCCTGTTTGCGGACCGGCGCGTCAGGGTGGCGTTCGGAGACATCGAGCGCCTGGGCGGTCCACAGCGCCAGCATGCGGCAGCCTTCGGTGAGGGCTTTCTGCGTCATCAGCATGCGGCGCACATCAGGGTGGACGATGATGGGGTCCGCCGGCTTTGCAGGGTCACGCGGGCCTGAGGGCGCACGGCCCTGCAGCCGGTCCCGGGCATAGGCCACCGCGTTCTGGTAAGAGGCTTCGGCAATGGCGAGGCCATGAATGCCCACGGCGATCCGTTCCGTGTTCATCATCGCAAACATGGCTTTCAAGCCCTGGTGCGGCTCGCCCATCAGCCAGCCGGTGGCGCCATCGAAATTCATCACGCAAGTGGGGCAGCCGTGGATGCCCATCTTGTGCTCGACGGCGCCGCAGGAGACACCATTGCGCGCGCCCAGCGAGCCATCATCATTCACCAGATATTTCGGCACCAGGAAGAGGCTGATGCCCTTCGAGCCCTTGGGCGCATCGGGCAGGCGCGCAAGCACGAGGTAGATGATGTTGGGCGTCAGATCATGTTCGCCGGCCGAGATGAAGATCTTGGTGCCGGTGAGGGCAAAGGCGCCATCGCCCAGAGGCCGGGCTTGCGTTTTCAAGAGCCCCAAATCGGTGCCGCAATGGGCCTCCGTGAGGCACATGGAGCCTGCCCATTCGCCGCTTGCGAGCTTCGGCGCGTATTGCGCCTTCTGCGCGCCGCTGCCATGCTGGGCGATCGCCACATAGGCGCCCCGCGTGAGGCCTGGGAACAGCCCGAAAGAGAGGCAGGCGCCGTTCAGCATTTCCTCGAACAGAATGTTGACCATGTGCGGCATGCCCTGCCCGCCATGTTCAGGATCTGCCGTCAAGGCGGGCCAGCCCCCTTCCACCAGCTGCACATAGGCGCCTTTGAAGCCTGCTGGCGTTGTGACGTTTCCATTGTCGAACTGCACGCCCTCTTCATCGGCGCTGCGGTTCAGCGGGTAGAGGACTTCGGATGAAAACCGCGCGGATTGTTCGAGAACGGCCTCGATCACATCCCGCGAGAAGGCGTCGAAGCCGGGAAGTGCCGTATGGCCTTCGAAATCGAGGAGATCATACAGGCAAAAGAGATGGTCACGGAGCGGGGGGGCAAAAACTGGCATGCCGCTGACCTCAGCACTCCACCACGTTCACGGCAAGGCCGCCGGTTGAGGTTTCCTTGTAGCGCTCACTCATGTCGAGGCCCGTCTGCCGCATGGTTTCGACACAGGTGTCGAGTGGCACGAAATGCGTGCCATCGCCCCGGAGCGCCAGAGAAGCGGCGGTGACGGCCTTGACCGCGCCAAAGGCATTGCGCTCAATGCAGGGCACCTGCACGAGGCCACCGACGGGATCGCAGGTCATGCCGAGGTGATGTTCAAGGGCGATCTCGGCGGCATTCTCCACCTGTTCATTGCTGCCGCCCAGCGCGGCGCAGAGGCCGGCGGCGGCCATGGCGGAGGCGGAGCCCACTTCGCCCTGGCAGCCGACTTCGGCGCCCGAGATCGAGGCATTGTGCTTGATGAGGCCGCCAATCGCCGCAGCAGCCAGCAGGAAGGTGCGGATGCCCTGCTGGTCGGCACCCAGGCAATGATCGAGATAATAGCGGATCGTTGCCGGGATGACGCCCGCCGCGCCATTGGTGGGAGCCGTCACCACCTTGCCGCCCGCAGCATTCTCCTCATTCACCGCCATGGCATAGACGGAAAGCCAGTCCATCAGCCGGTGCGGCTGGATTGCATTATTGCCCTGCTCGGCCTTCAGCTTGTCATGGATCTCGGCCGCGCGGCGCTTGACCTTGAGGCCGCCCGGAAGAGTGCCGGTGAGGGTAAGGCCCCGGTTCATGCAATCGCGCATGGCGTTCCAGATGCCGTCCAGATTGGCGTCGAGCTCTTCAGCGCTCTGCGTCACCAGCTCGTTGGCGCGCTTCAGCTGGGCGATGGTGAGGCCAGAGTGCCGCCCCATCTCGAGCATTTCAGCCGCGGTGCGGAAGGGCCAGGGAACGTCCGCTGAGACCTTCTCCGTCTTTCCCGCTGCCACGGCTGCGGCGCGTTCGGCCTCCGTCTGCACGAAGCCGCCGCCGATCGAGAAATAGGTCTCCGACAGAAGCGTGTTGTTGTCATCATCCAGGATGCGGAACACCATGCCATTGGCATGGCCCTTCAAGGCCGGGCCGTAATCGAAGATCACGTCACGCGCCGGGTTGAAGCTCACGCTGTAGTCCGAGCCCACCGTCACGCTGCCGCGCTCCGCCATGCCGCGCAGCACGCCATCCACCCGGTCGGGGTCCATGGTCTGGGGCCTTTCGCCCGCAAGTCCAAGGATCACCGCGCGGTCCGTGCCGTGGCCCTTGCCGGTGAAGGCGAGCGAACCATGCAGCGTAACGGTAAGCCGGCCGGTATGGGGAAGCGAGGCCTCAGCGGCGCGGCAAAGAAAGCGCTGGGCAGCCACCATCGGCCCCACCGTGTGCGAACTCGACGGGCCGATGCCGATCTTGAAGATGTCGAAGACGGAAAGGAACATGGCCACCCGTAAACATGGATTATGGGCCGCAGCATAGCGCGTCCTGCCGCTTTTTGCGCCAGAAACGTCAGCCCTGTATGTGGGATTTGCAGTTCCAGGTTGAAAGGCGGCGTGCTGTGATGCCTTCCAGCAGCTGATCAGGGGATTTCCAAGCCGATGCTTGCCGTGCTTTTCGGCGTCTTTGCCGCGCTTTGCTGGTCCGTGCATGATGTGATCGCCCGCAGCATGGCGGCGCATGTGGGGGCGTTCCGCATGGCCTCCCTGGTGATGGTGGCAGGCGCGCTGCTGCTGACGGGCTATATCCTTTATGACGGAACGCTGTGGTACGCATCGCCAAGCGCCATTATCTCCGGTCTGGTGCTGGGCGTCGCCTATGGCTTCGGCGTGGGCGGATTGTTCAAGGCCTTCAGCCTTGGTCCCATTTCGCTGGTGGGACCGATCACGGCGGGCTATCCGGTGCTGGCGGTTCTATGGGGCGTGTTTAATGGTCTCGAGCCGACACCATTGCAGTGGAGTTGTGTCGGAGCGACACTCATTGGTGCGGTGATCGTGGCGCGGTCGGGCACGGCGGATGGCGGCATCAATGCGGTGGAACCCGGCAAGATGCCGGTGCTGCTGTTCTTCGCGGTCCTTTGCGTGCTTGGCTACGCGTCCTCCATCGTGCTCGGCCAGCAAGCGGCGCTTACCGTCGGCGAGGTCGAGGCAACCTGGCTGTCCCGGCCTACGGCGCTCGTCGTGCTTCTTCCCTTCATGCTGGCGGATGGACAGCACGGCCCCCTCTCCCGCGCGCAGTGGCTGGGCATCCTCATCATGGGGGTGCTCGATGTGTTGGGCGTCATCGCCGTCAATGCCTCGGGCCACCTTCCGGGCAAGGAATTCGCGGGGATCGGCATTTCGGCCTATGGCGCCCTTTCAGTCGTCATGGCGATGATCTTCCTGAAGGAGAAGGTATCCTCCGGGCAGTGGGCGGGGCTGGGCCTCATCGTCGCGGGCGTTGCCACGCTATCAATCACCCAGGCGTGAACCGAAGTGCCGAATTGTCTTGGATATGTCACGCGCTGTGATTTATCGTTCGGAAGTTCCGCAATGTGAAGACCTGACCATGATCCAGCCAACACCGCGCGGTGCGGACCCGGAAACGATCCGCTCCGAAATCCTTGAGAAGCTTTGCTATTCCATCGGCAAGGACCCCGCCGTGGCGAAGCGCCATGATTGGCTTAATGCCACGATCCTGGCTTTGCGGGACCGCATCATTGACCGCTGGATGGAGTCAACGCGTGCGGCCTATCACGCCAAGGCAAAACGCGTCTATTACCTGTCGCTCGAGTTCCTCATCGGCCGCCTGCTGCGGGATGCAATGAGCAATCTGGAACTCACCGGCGCCTTCACCGAGGCGCTCGCTGCACTCAACGTCGACATCGATCTGATCGAGGCCCTGGAGCCTGACGCGGCGCTGGGCAATGGCGGTTTGGGGCGCTTGGCCGCCTGTTTCATGGAGAGCATGGCGAGCCTCGACATTCCGGCCTATGGCTATGGCATTCGTTACAATTTCGGCCTGTTCCGCCAGAAGATCACCGATGGCTGGCAGGTGGAATTGCCGGAAAACTGGCTGGAGCACGGAAACCCCTGGGAATTTGCCCGGCGCGAGGCAGCCTATGAGATCGGCTTTGGCGGGCAGGTGGTACCCGGCCTTGATACCGGAAACCGTCAGCAGCGGCGCTGGCGGCCTGCCGAAAAGATGCTCGCCTCCGCCTATGACACGCCGATGGTCGGCTGGCGCGGCAAGCGGGTGAACACGCTGCGGCTGTGGACGGCGCGCGCGCCGGACCCGATCCGGCTCGATGCCTTCAACAGCGGCGACTACCAGGCAGCACTGGCCGAGAGCAACAAGGCGGAAATCCTCACCCGCGTGCTCTACCCGGCGGATTCAACCGCCGCCGGGCAAGAGCTGCGCTTGCGCCAGGAGTATTTCTTCACCTCTGCTTCGCTCCAGGACATCATCCGCCGCCACATGCAGCAATATGACGAAGTGCGCTCGCTGGCGGATAAGGTGGCAATCCAGCTCAACGATACGCATCCTGCCATCGCCGTCGCCGAGCTCATGCGGATCCTCGTCGATCACCATGGGCTCGATTGGGATCAGGCCTGGGAGATCACCAAGGCGACCATTGGCTACACCAACCACACGCTGCTGCCCGAGGCGCTGGAGAGCTGGCCCGTGCATCTCTTCGAGCATGTGCTGCCGCGCCACATGCAGATCATCTACACCATCAACGCCCGGCTGATCGCAGATGCGCAGAAGCGGCCGGATTCCACCCCGGATTTCCTCGCCTCCGTCTCCCTCATCGATGAGAACAATGGCCGGCGCGTGCGCATGGGCCAGCTTGCCTTCGTAGGCTCGCATTCGATCAACGGCGTCTCGGCACTTCACACCGCGCTGATGAAGCAGAGTGTCTTCCGCGATCTCAACACGCTCTACCCCGGCCGCATCAACAACAAGACCAATGGCATCACGCCGCGGCGCTGGCTTCTGGAAGCGAACCCGCAGCTGGCGGCGCTCCTCAACGAGACCGTTGGCCAATCCGTGCTGGATGATGCCGAGCGCCTCGTCAAGGCAACGGGCCATGCAACGGACAGCGCCTTCCAGCAGCGCTTCGCCGCCATCAAGCGGCAGAACAAGGACGAGCTCGCCAATCTGATCTCCGCCCGCATGGGGATCAAGGTCGATCCGGCCGCGATGTTTGACGTCCATGTGAAGCGCATCCACGAATACAAGCGCCAGCTTCTGAACATTCTGGAGACGATCGCCCTCTACAATGCCATCCGCGCCCATCCGGACCGGCCCTGGGCGCCGCGCGTCAAGATTTTCGCCGGCAAGGCGGCGGCGAGCTATACCCAGGCCAAGCTCATCATCAAGCTCATCAATGATGTGGCCGCGGTCATCAACAATGACCCCGATATCCGCGATCTGCTGAAGGTCGTGTTCCTGCCCAACTTCAACGTGAGCCTCGCCGAAGTGATCGTGCCGGCGGCCGATCTCTCCGAGCAGATATCTACGGCCGGCATGGAAGCCTCCGGCACCGGCAACATGAAATTCGCCCTCAATGGCGCCATCACCATCGGCACGCTGGATGGCGCCAACATCGAGATTATGGAGCATGTGGGCAAAGACAACATCGTGATCTTCGGCATGACCGCGGATGAGGTGGAGGAGAAGCGCCGCGGCGGCTATAATGCTGCAGCCACGATCGAGGCCTCGCCCGACCTCAAGGACGTGCTGGATGCGCTCTCGTCTGGCGTGTATTCGCCAGGGGACATGCAACGCTACCGGCCCATCGTCGACAGCCTCTACAATGGAGACTGGTTCATGGTGGCCGCCGACTTCAACGCCTATGCACAGGCCCAGCGCAACGTGGCCAATCTCTGGCGGCGGAGCCAGGACTGGACGGAGAAGACGATCCTCAATACGGTGAACATGGGCTGGTTCTCCTCCGACCGCACGATCAGGGACTATGCCCGCGACATCTGGAACGTCCCCGTTGCGTAGGAGTTGATCTTCGATGGCCGATCCGGACTGGAAGACGAGCGCCGCCGAGATCGATGCCATTGTGGCCGGACGCCACGGCGATCCCTTCGCGGTGCTGGGTCTTCACGAAGCCGGCCAGGAGTGGGTGGCCCGCGCCTTCGTGCCGGGCGCCGACGCCCTTGAAGTTCTGACAGAAGACGGGAAAGGGCTTTCCACGCTCGTCAGACGGCATGAGGCCGGCTTTTTTGAAGGTCCCGTTCCCGTCCCGCATCGTCAGCCGCTCGTCTACCGGGCGCGGAATGCAGGCGGCAGCTGGACGGTGGCTGATCCTTATCTGCTCGGCCCGGTTCTCGGCCCCCTCGATGATTATTATATCGGCGAGGGCAATCACCTCCGCCTGTATGACCGGCTGGGCGCGCACCCGCTTCGGCATGAAGGGCATGAGGGCGTGCATTTCGCCGTCTGGGCGCCCAATGCCACCCGCGTGTCCGTCGTGGGCGATTTCAACGGCTGGGATGGCCGCCGCCATGTGATGCGCAAGCGCCGGGACACGGGCGTGTGGGAGATTTTCATTCCCGGCGCGCAAGAGGGCCAGTGCTACAAATATGAGCTTCTCGATCCGGCCGGAAGGCTGCTGCCGCTGAAGAGCGATCCACTCGGATTTGCAGCGGAACTCCGCCCCAAGACGGCCTCCAAAGTCGCACGCACGGATGGGTTTTCCTGGCACGATTCACGTTATCTCGCGGAGCGCCGGGGGCGCGATCCACGGCGGCTGCCGATGTCCATCTATGAGGTGCATCTCGGTTCCTGGCGGCGTGGCCCGGAAAACAGCTTCCTCATCTATGACGCGCTGGCAGATACGCTGATCCCCTATGTGCGGGACATGGGCTATACGCATCTCGAGCTCTTGCCCATCAGCGAGCACCCCTTCGACCCGTCCTGGGGATACCAGCCCACCGGCCTTTATGCCCCCACCTCCCGCTTCGGGGACCCCGCAGGCTTTGCGCGCTTTGTGGACCGGGCACATGCGGAAGGGATTGGCATTATTCTCGATTGGGTGCCGGCGCATTTCCCGACCGATGAGCACGGGCTGGCGCAGTTTGACGGCACCGCACTTTATGAGCATGCGGATCCGCGCCAAGGCTTCCACCCGGATTGGAACACCGCGATTTATAATTTCGGGCGCCGCGAAGTGTCGTCCTTCCTGCTCAACAACGCATTGTTCTGGCTGGAGCGCTATCATGTGGATGGGCTGCGCGTCGATGCCGTGGCCTCGATGCTCTATCTCGATTATTCGCGCAAAGCCGGCGAATGGATTCCCAATGAGCTGGGCGGACGCGAAAATCTCGAGGCGGCGGCATTCCTCAAGCGCGTGAACCATGAGGCCTATGGCCAGAGCCCAGGAATCGTCACCATTGCCGAGGAATCGACGTCCTATCCCGGCGTTTCCAAGCCCACCACGGCAGGTGGCCTGGGCTTCGGCTTCAAGTGGAACATGGGCTTCATGCATGACACGCTCGATTATCTCAAGCGTGAGCCCATCCACCGCAAGCACCACCACAATGACCTGACCTTCGGGCTGCTCTATGCCTTCTCCGAGAATTTCGTGCTGCCGCTCTCCCATGACGAAGTGGTGCATGGAAAAGGCTCGCTCCTCAACAAGATGGCGGGAGACCACTGGCAAAAATTCGCAACACTCCGGGCCTATTACGCCTTCATGTGGGGCTACCCGGGCAAGAAGCTTCTGTTCATGGGCCAGGACTTCGCACCCTGGTCCGAGTGGTCCGAGGCCCGCAGCCTGGATTGGCATTTGCTGGACGAAGCCCCGCACCGGGGTGTGCAATCCCTGGTCAAGGATCTGAACCACGCCTACCGGAACCACCCTGCCCTCCACGCGCGCGACTGCGAGCCGGAAGGCTTCGAATGGCTGGTGGTGGATGACCGGGAGAATTCGGTTTTCGCCTGGGCAAGGCATTCGGGCGATGGCCGGGCCCCTGTGGTGGTCGTGAGCAATTTCACGCCCGTGCCCCGCACCAATTATATATTGCCGCTGCCCGCCGCCGGGCGGTGGCGCGAGATCATCAACACCGATGCTGAGAGCTATGGCGGCAGTGGCCTGGGGAACATGGGCGGGATTACGGCGGAAGCCCATCCGTCACACGGAAAGCCAGCCCAGGCGAAGGTGACCTTGCCTCCGCTCGCAACCTTGTATTTCATGCTGGAAAACTAGAGGAGACTGGGATGCCTCAAACCCGCAGGACCGGACCCCTGGCGCGCGACGCCATGGCCTATGTGCTGGCCGGCGGCCGCGGCAGCCGCCTGATGGAGCTGACAGACCGGCGCGCCAAGCCCGCCGTGCCCTTTGGCTGCAAATCCCGCATCATCGATTTCGCCCTGTCCAACGCGCTGAACTCCGGCATCCGGCGCATCGGGGTCGCCACTCAGTACAAGGCGCACAGTCTGATCCGCCACATGCAGCGCGGCTGGAACTTCTTCCGGCCAGAGCGCAATGAGAGCTTCGACATTCTGCCCGCGTCGCAGCGCGTGTCCGAAGACCAGTGGTATGCGGGAACGGCGGATGCCGTCTACCAGAACCTCGACATCATTCTGAGCTATGGTCCGCAATACATGGTGATCCTCGCAGGAGACCATATCTACAAGATGGACTATGAATTGATGCTGCAGCAGCACGTCAATTCAGGGGCTGACGTCACCATCGGCTGTCTTGAAGTGCCGCGCATGGACGCAACCGGCTTCGGCGTGATGGCGGTGGACGGACAAGACCGCATCACCGCCTTTGTCGAAAAGCCGAAGGACCCGCCCGGCATTCCCGGCAACCCCGAAATGGCGCTGGCCTCCATGGGGATCTATGTGTTCGCCACAAAGCTCCTGGCGGAGCACCTGCACCGCGACGCGGCGGACCCCAATTCGTCCCGTGACTTCGGCAAGGACATCATCCCCTGGCTCGTCAAGAACGGCAAGGCGGTGGCACACCGGTTTCCCGCAAGCTGTGTCCGCTCCGAGCATGAAACCGAATCCTACTGGCGAGACGTCGGAACGGTCGATGCCTATTGGGAAGCCAATATCGACCTGACGGAGACGCTGCCGGCGCTTGACCTTTATGACAATGAATGGCCGATCTGGACCTATTCTGAGGTGACGCCGCCAGCCAAATTCGTCCACGACCTCGAAGGCCGCCGCGGCTCTGCCGTGGCCTCGCTTGTCTCCGGTGGCTGCATCGTCTCGGGAGCCTCGATCAAGCGCACGATGCTTTCGCCCAATGTGCGGGTGAACTCCTTCTCGTCGCTGGAGGAGGCCGTGGTGCTGCCGTCCGTCCACATCCAGCGCAATGTGCACCTCAAGAAAGTGGTGATCGACACCAGCGTGGTGATCCCGGAAGGCCTTGTGGTCGGAGAGGATCCGGAGCTCGATGCCAAGCGCTTCCGGCGCACCGCAAGCGGCATCTGCCTCATCACCCAGCCGATGATCGACCGCCTCACATCGTGAAGATCCTCTCCGCCGCGTCCGAACTTTTTCCGCTGGTGAAAACCGGCGGGCTTGCCGATGTGACCGGGGCACTTCCTGCCGCACTTGCTGCGCACGGGGTGGAGATGACCTCCATTGTGCCGGGCTATCCCGCCGTCATGGCGGCACTGGAAAAGGCAGCGCCGCTCCACAGCTATGCGAGCTTCTTCGGCGGGCCGGCGCAATTGCTGCGTGGAAAAGCCAAGGGGCTGGACGTCATCGCCATTGCAGCGCCCCATCTCTTCGAGCGCCCGGGCAACCCCTATCTGGCGCCCGATGGCAAGGACTGGCCTGACAACGCCCAGCGTTTCGCGGCCCTGGGACAGGCCGCAGCCGATGTGGCCAGTGGCATCAATGCCCGCTACCGGGCGGACGTGCTGCACTGCCATGACTGGCAGGCTGCATTGGGTGCCGTCTATGCCCGGTTTCTGGGTGGACCGAAAACGCTCATGACGGTCCACAACATTGCCTTCCAGGGCCAATTTCCCGCCTCCGTCTTCGCCATGCTGGGCCTGCCGCCACAGGCCTTCGAGATTGACGGTCTCGAATATTATGGCAGCGTCTGCTATCTCAAGGGCGGCCTCGCCATGGCGGATGCGATCACCACCGTCAGCCCCAGCTATGCGCAGGAAATCTGCACGGCCGAATATGGCATGGGGCTGGACGGGCTTCTGCGCGCCAGGCGGAGCGTCTTGCGCGGCATTGTGAACGGCATCGACACGGATGTGTGGAACCCGGCCGAAGACCCGCATATCGCGGCCCGCTATTCGGCCAAGACACTCGCCAAGCGCAGCGCCAACAAGCGCGCCGTTGAAGCACGCTTCAAGCTCGATGCCGGAGACGGGCTACTGCATGGCGTCATCAGCCGCCTGACCTGGCAGAAGGGCATGGATATTTTCGCGGCAAGCCTCGATCAGCTGGTGGCAACGGGGGCAAGGCTGGCGCTGCTCGGTTCAGGCGAGCCCGCGATCGAGGCGGCGATTCTCGAGGCGGCGGCGAAGCACCCCGGACACATCGGCGCCGTGCTCGGATATGATGAAGCGCTCTCGCACCTGCTGCAAGCGGGTTGCGACACGATCCTCGTGCCCTCCCGTTTCGAGCCTTGCGGACTGACCCAACTTTATGGCCTGCGCTATGGCTCCGTTCCGGTCGTCGCCCGGACAGGCGGCCTCAATGACACGGTGATCGATGCCAATGATGCCGGACTTCAGGCAGGCGTTGCCACGGGCTTTCAATTCTCGCCCGTCGACCTGCCCACACTCGAGCATAGCTTGACGCGCACAGCCGAGTGCTTTGCGGATCAGCACCTGTGGCGCAGATTGCAGAAGCGCGGCATGGCGCAGGATGTTTCCTGGGCGCGCAGTGCCGCAAGCTATGCCCAGCTCTATCGCACACTCGTGAAGGCCTGACCCCCATGATCCTCACTGTCACGACCACGCCCTATGAAGGACAGAAGCCCGGCACCTCGGGCCTGCGCAAGAAGGTGCCCATTTTCCAGCAGCCCAATTATGCGGAGAACTTCATCCAGTCGATCTTCGATGCGCTGGAAGGCTTTGCCGGCCAGACGCTGGTGATCGGCGGTGACGGGCGCTACTACAATGCTCAAGTCATTCAGATTGCGCTCCGCATGGCCGCAGCAAATGGTTTCGGGCGCGTGATGGTGGGGCAGAACGGCCTTCTCTCCACACCTGCGGCCTCGCACCTCATCCGCAAATACCGCGCCTTCGGCGGCATCATCCTGTCTGCCAGCCACAATCCCGGCGGGCCCGATGGCGATTTCGGCATCAAGTATAATGCGGGAAACGGCGGGCCGGCGCCGGAAAAACTGACAGACGCGATCTTCGCCCGCACCAAGGTGATCCGCAGCTACCGCATCACCAACACGCCTGACGTGGATCTGAGCCGATTGGGCGAGACGAAAATCGGCAACATGACGGTCGAGGTCGTGGACCCCGTGGCAGATTATGCTGAGCTGATGCAGACGCTGTTCGACTTCGATGCCATCCGCGATCTCATCCGCTCCGGCTTCACCATGAAGTTCGATGCCATGGGTGCCATCACCGGGCCCTATGCACACAGCATTCTTGAAGGCATTCTGGGCTTTCCCGCAGGCACGGTGATGAACGGAACGCCGCTCCCTGATTTTGGCGGCCACCATCCGGACCCCAACCTCGTTCACGCCAAGGACCTCGTCGATATTGTCATGCCGCCGGGAGGACCCGATTTTGGCGCGGCATCAGATGGTGATGGGGACCGTAACCTCATCATCGGGCGCGGCATGTATGTCACACCCTCCGACTCGCTTGCCATACTGGCCGCCAACGCCCCTCTGACGCCAGGCTATGCACAGGGCCTCCTCGGCATCGCCCGCTCGATGCCAACCAGTGCGGCAGCAGACCGCGTGGCGGAGAAGCTTGGCATTCCGGCTTATGAAACACCGACGGGCTGGAAATTTTTCGGCAATCTGCTGGATGCCGGAAAGGCCACGATGTGCGGCGAGGAGAGCTTCGGAACGGGCTCTTCCCACGTACGCGAGAAGGACGGGCTGTGGGCCGTGCTCATGTGGCTCAACATTCTGGCGCGGCGGCGGCAGAGCGTGGCGGAGATCGTCCACGCGCATTGGCGCGAATATGGCCGCAACTATTATTCGCGCCATGACTATGAAGAGGTTGATGCCGAGGCCGCCAACGGTCTCATGCAGGCACTGCGGGAGAAGCTTCCCGCTCTTGTGGGCCAGCACGGCATCGTGATGGCGGATGACTTTGCCTATGACGATCCGGTCGATGGGTCCCGCACCGTCGCCCAGGGCATTCGCCTGATCTTTGAGGATGGTTCGCGCATCGTCTACCGCCTGTCCGGCACGGGCACGGCGGGTGCGACTCTCCGCGTCTACATCGAGCGCTATGAGCCTGATGCAAGCCGGCAGGATATCGAGACGCAGGCCGCTCTCGGACCCCTGATCACACTCTCCCGCCAGATTGCCGAGATCGAACAGCGCACTGGCCGTGCTGAACCTTCGGTGATCACCTGAGCACCGAGGCGGCACAGGCGCTGCCCTTTCCACCCGGCGTCACCTTCACCGCAGGCGGGGCCAATGTTGCCGTGGTCTCGCGCCACGCTACGCGCGTTCTCGTCTGCCTGTTCGATGGTGCAACGGAGTTGGCCCGCATTGCCCTGCCGCAGCGGCTGGGAGACATGCATTACGGCTTCGTGCCGGGGCTGACGGCGGGCACGCATTACGGCCTCCGTGCCGAGGGGCCATGGTCTCCCGAGCTTGGACAGCGCTTCGACATGTCGAAGCTGCTGCTTGATCCTTATGCCACGCGCCTCAGCGCGCCGTTCATGCACCATCCTGAATTGATG
This sequence comes from Aestuariivirga sp., assembly GCF_965227715.1. Taxonomy (GTDB): domain Bacteria; phylum Pseudomonadota; class Alphaproteobacteria; order Rhizobiales; family Aestuariivirgaceae; genus Aestuariivirga. Next base: position 2,414,761 of record NZ_OZ245771.1, read on the forward strand.
GAGCGGGGCGTTGAGACGGCGGGGCTCGTGCCCAAGGCGATTGCTGGACATACGGATGCCGATGCGAGCGCCCTGCCGCCGCACCGGCCGCAGCTGATCTATGAACTGCCCGTCAAGGCCTTCACAAGGCTTCACCCGGGCATTGCGCCGGACAAGCGGGGCACCGTCGTCGCGCTGGCGGAACCCGTCATCATCGAACACCTGAAACGGCTTGGCGTGGACACGGTCGAACTCATGCCGCTTGCAGCCTGGATAGATGAGCGGCACCTACCCCCACTCGGCTTGTCCAACGGCTGGGGTTACAATCCCGTCAGCCTGATGGCACCTGACCCGCGGCTGGCACCGGGCGGGCTCTTGGAGATTCGCACGGCCGTCGACGCGCTGCATGCCGCAGGCATTCGCGTGGTGCTGGACGTGGTCCTGAACCATACGGGCGAGAGCGATGCGTTTGGCACCACACTCTCGCTCCGCGGCCTCGATGAGGCGCTTTACTATCGCCATGCCCATGGGCAGCTGGTGAATGACACGGGCTGCGGCAATACGCTGGCTCTGGATGCGCCCCCCGTGCTGCAACTCGCCATGGACGCATTGCGGAGTTGGGCCACACGCACGGGCATTGATGGCTTCCGCTTCGATCTCGCCGCCATCATGGGGCGCACGGCGGAGGGTTTTAGCCGCCATGCGCCGCTGCTATCCGCCATTGAACAGGACCCGCTGCTCTCCCGCCTCATCATGATCGCGGAGCCATGGGATGTGGGGCCGGGCGGATACCGTCTTGGTCAGTTTCCCGCCCGCTGGCAGGAATGGAATGACCGCTACCGGGACGAAGTCCGGCGCTTTTGGGCCGGTGAGCCGGGTCTGGCGGGGGCCTTTGCCACACGCATTGCAGGATCATCCGACATTTTCGGCGGACAGCATCGTCCGCCGTCTTCATCCATCAATTTCGTGGCGGCGCATGATGGCTTCACGCTGCGCGACACTGTCACCCATTCCACCAAGAACAATCACGCCAATGGCGAAGACAACCGCGATGGCAATGGGCATGAACCCACATGGCCTGGCGGTGACGTGAGGGCGCTGCTTGCAACGCTGTTCCTTTCGCGGGGCACGCCGATGCTGACGGCGGGCGATGAGTTCGGCCGCAGCCAGGGCGGCAACAACAATGCCTATGCGCAGGACAATGCCACCACCTGGCTCGATTGGGCCGCGGCGGACCGGCGTCTCATCGGTTTTACGGCGGCCCTCTCGGACCTGCGGCGTGCCCTCGCGCCCTTCTTTGCAGACAACTATCTGACAGGCAGCGTCAGGTCAGGTACGCGCTTTCCCGATGCGGAATGGTTCGGCGCTGATGGCGGGCGGATGGCGTGGGACGATCCGAACGCCAGCGTGCTCGGACTTCTTCTCTCTTCCGGGAGGCGACGCATCGCCTTGCTTTTCAATCGCAGTGGTGCAGCAGATCTCAACCTCCCACGGCGGGATGGCCATCGCTGGACACGGCTGTTCAGCTCGGCCGACGGAGACGGAATTCCGCCAGCTTCGGTCTCCGTCCATGCCGAAGAGCCCATCAGGACCTCGGGCGTGGCAGATGAAGACATTGTCGCGCTTGCCGGTGCTGCGGGCATTGAGCCCGAGTGGTGGGAGGTCGATGGAACGCATCACCGTGTGAGCCTTGAGACGCAGCGCGCGCTGCTCACTGGGCTTGGTCTCGGCTTTGCAAATGAAGCGGAGATGTCCACGTCACAGCATCGCCTCACTGCGCCCGTGGCCGTTGTTGCAAGAGCCGGAGAAATGTCGCCCTTGCTACCCGCGGCTGAGCACCGGCGGCGGGTGACGATCGAGACGGAAGGTGGCGAACAACGCGCATTCGATGTGGCGCCGGGTGAGCCCGTTCGGGCACGTCTCGAGCCGGGCTATCATCGTGTGTCGGACGGTGACGGGCCCTCGCGGAATATCATCGCAACGCCCGGCGCCTGCTTCGTGCCGCAAGACCTTCAGGCGGGAACGCAGGTCTTCGGCTTCGCCTCCCATCTCTATGCGCTGCGGCATGGCACCAGCGAAGGCGTGGGTGATTTCGAGAGCTTGCGCCGGTTTTCCGATGTCACCGCGCAAACGGGCGGGCGCTATGCAGGTCTCAATCCGCTGCACCATCTGTTTCCATCAGACCGCAGCCGGGCCAGCCCCTATCAACCCTCTGACCGGCATTGGATCGATCCTCTCTACATCTCGATTGCCAAATTGGCTGAAGGCTTGGCCTTGCCGGACACTGCTCGGCTTGCCACGCAAGAGAGGGCTGCATTCGCGGCGCTCGATGGCTTGCCGCTCGTCGATTACCCGGCGGTGTGGGAGGCGAAATCGCGGCTGCTCGAAAGTGCCTTTGCGGAGTTTGGTGGAAGCAGCAGTTTCGACGGCTTCGTCCGTGAAGGGGGCGAAAGCCTTGTGGCCCATGGCCGCTTCGAAGCGCTGCGTATGGGTGAGGAACCTAACCCCCAGCGCATCGCCTATCGCGCCTTTCTGCAGTGGGTGGCGGATCGGCAGCTTCAAGATGCCGCGCAGCACCGCAATCTCTATCGAGACCTGGCGCTGGGCTGCGCCTTTGATGGCGGCGAGATTGAGAGTGAGAGCGCCTCCTTCGCAGGCGGCGTTTCCATCGGCGCGCCGCCCGATCCCTTCTCATCTGCCGGACAGGTGTGGAACCTGCCGCCCTTTTCGCCACTCTCGCTCAACGCGCAGGCCATGGCACCGATGCGACGGGTCATTTCAGCCAATATGCGGCATGCGGCGGCGCTGCGCATCGATCACGTGCTGGGCTTTGCACGGCAGTTCTGGGTGCCGCGCGGTGCAGAGGGAAAGGACGGAGCTTATGTGCGGTTTCCGCTTGATGCGCTGATTGCCGTCACCGCCATCGAAAGCCACCAACACCAGTGTCTTGTGGTGGGCGAAGATTTAGGGACTGTGCCCGAGGGCCTGCGGGACACGCTTCTCGCCGCGCGCATCTTCTCCTACCGGGTGCTGTGGTTCGAGCGTGAGGGACTGGGCTTCAAGCCACCTGGCGCTTACCCCTCGCAAGCGCTTGCCTGCCTCACGTCACATGATCTGCCGACGGTTTTTGGCTGGCGTGCCGGGCGCGACATCGAAATTGCAGGCCAGCTCGGCCAGATCGATCCATCAGAATTGCCGGAGCGGCTGGCCACGCGCGCAGAGGAAGTGCAGCTGCTGGATGATCTCGCTCACCCCACCAACGGCGATCCGCAGACGGCGAGTGCAGCAGCCCATGCGCTGGTCGCACGCACGCCCTCCCAGATCATGCTGGTGCAGGCCGACGATCTTTCCGGCGAGACCGATCCTCTCAATGTGCCGGGGACCGACCGTGAATGGCCCAACTGGCGGCGGCGCGTACATGTGCCCGTGGAACACCTCGTGGAAACCCCGCTCGCCGAAGCAATTCTGAGGGCCGTAAAAGGGGAACGGGCATGATGAAGCCGCGGGTTGTGATCGAAAAGGTCGAGCCCTTGTCCCACAGCTGGGCAAAGCTTGACCGCTACACCATTCGCTATTTGCGGCAGGACGGCCGCGAAGATACGTTGATCCGCGAGGTGCATGACCATGGCCATGGCGCCACGGTGCTGCCCTATGATTCGAAGCGCGGCACCGTGCTGCTGGTGAAGCAGTTCCGCCTGCCCGCTTACCTTCATGACCAAGACGGATTTCTCATCGAAAGCTGTGCCGGGCTTCTGGATGGGGATGATCCCGCGGTGTGCGCAAAGCGTGAGGCGGAGGAGGAGCTTGGATTTCGCCTCTCCAACCTCCGCCACATGGCAACAACTTACATGACGCCGGGCGCTGTGACCGAGCGCCTCTCCCTGTTCCTTGCCGATTATGACCATGCGGCGCGTATAGGCGCGGGCGGTGGCGAAGCGCATGAGGGCGAAGACATCGAAGTGCTCGAAATGCCCTTCGACGAGATGCGGGCGATGGTGAAGGACGGCCGCATCATGGATGCGAAGACGGTGATGCTTAGCCTGTTCCTGGAACGCGAATGCGGCCTTCCGCCGTTATGACGCCATCACTGCGGATCACGCGTGCGCTTTCCGTTTCATTCTCATAAGCAACGCCGAAGGCGGGGCCCGCATAGAGCGGATTGAGGCAGCGGTATGCGAAATGCTCCGGTACCTGACCCAGCCTGGTTGCCGCGAGGTTGAGCAGGAGTGCCGCCTGCAATGGCCCGTGAACGAGAAGCCCGGGATAACCTTCCGCTGACGCATGTGCGACGTCATAATGAATGCGATGCGCGTTGAAGGTGAAGGCGGAGAAGCGGAAGAGCAGAAGGGGCGAGGGCTCGATCGTCCAGTCCGCTCGCGTTTCCTTCCGATCTCCAACAGCGGGGGCCAGCCCGTCAGCCGCTTCACGGAACACGAGATCCTGCCGGTCCCGGATGGCAGGGCCCTGCTCATCCGCAATCTCGTGCTGGACCGACACAAGGCAGAAGGCGCCCGTGCTGCCGTGCTTCATGCGGATGCCGGTGATGGTGGAGGTGCGGCTGATCTGCACGCCGCAGCGCAGGGGACGCAGGGTCTCAATCAGGCCGCCGGCCCACATGCGGCGCGGCAAGGTGATGGGCGGCAGGGAAAGGCCCATGCGCTCGGCCCCATCCGGCCCCACGTCCTCGGCCCTGGGTATTGCGGGCGCCAGGCCGAAGTGCAGGCCTGGCGGGCAGGTGAGGTTCTCCGTCTCGAACAGAAAGGGTGCGAGGGTGGCACGGTATTCCGCGAGGAGCCGTGGCGTCACGACATCTTCCCGCGTGACGCTCCGGCCAATCCATGATGTGAAGTCCGCGTCCATCCAGCATCCCTCTGCAGTGAGGATTGGCATGCGGTGTGCCCCGCTTCAAGAGGCGGAAGCGCCATGTTATGCCAGGACCAGATCGAGGAACATGACATGAAGACGCCGAAGAAACTTCTCAACGACCCGCGCCGCGCCACGCAAGAGATGATGGAGGGCCTGGTGCTCGCCTATGATGGGCTGGTCGCCAAGGTCGAAGGGCACGGAGCGCTTTTTCTCAACCACATACCTGATGGCAAGGTGGCCCTGCTGGTGGGTGGCGGCAGCGGGCATGAGCCGATCTTCGGCGGATTCCTCGGCAAGAACCTCGGCGATGGCGCAGCCTGCGGGGAAGTCTTCACCTCTCCCCCGCCGCAGACCATTTGCGAGACGGCGCGCGCCATTCACCGCGGCCAGGGTGTGGTCTTCGTCTATGGCAATTATTCCGGAGACACGATGAACTTCGACATGGCGGCCGAACTTCTTGCTGCCGAAGGAATCGAAACCCGCACCATCCGCGTGCGCGATGACGTGGCGGTTGGCTCCCCCGACAACCCCGATGACCGGCGCGGCATTGCCGGGGATGTCTTCGTCATCAAGATCGCAGGCGGTGCGGCGGCGGAACTCACGAGCCTCGAGGAGGTGTCACGGGTGGCCGCGAAGGCCGAGGCCAATACGCGCTCCATGGGCGTTGCCGTGTCCCCCGGCTCTTTGCCCGAATCGGGGAAGCCCACTTTCGAACTGGGTGACGATGAGATCGAGATCGGCATGGGTGCGCATGGGGAGAAAGGCGTGAAGCGCCAGAAGCTCTCGACGGCGGATGACATTGTGGACCAGATGATGGCGCCGATCCTGCGCGATCTGCCCTTTGGTGCTGGTGATGAGGTGGCGCTGCTGATCAATAATCTCGGCGCCACGACCATGTTCGAGCTGCTCATTGCCAACCGGCGAGTTCGGCAGATCCTGGCGGACACCGGGGTGAAGGTTCACCGCAGCTTCGTTGGCTCCTGGCTCACCTCACAGGAGATGGCGGGATTTTCGATCACGCTGATGAAGCTCGATGAGGAGCTGAAGCATTACCTCGATCTGCCGAGTGGCAGCTTCGGGTTCTCGTCACTTTGAACAAAGGCCGCTTTAGGAGAAACTGAGATGGCAACTTCTCAGCATGCGCGAGCCAATCGTCCTCTCCCGCTCCTTGTGCGGGAGAGGACTTGAAGGCAAGAAGGGATGTTCCCCACGTCAACTCAGCAGCTGCCATCCAGCTTGTTGATCGCGTCCACATTGGCGGCAGACGATCCTTTGGGGTCGAATTCCGAGGCAAGCCAAGTATCCACGATCGCCTTGGCGAGCTCAGGCCCGATGACGCGGGCCCCCATGGTGATGATCTGGGCGTTGTTGGATTTGGCGGCACGCTCCGCCGAATAAGTATCATGCGTGAGGGCCGCACGGATGCCAGGAACCTTGTTGGCGGAAATGCATACGCCGATGCCGGTGCCGCAGATGAGGATGCCGCGGTCATAGTCCCCGTCCTTCACCTTGTGGGCGAGATTGGCGGAAAGATCTGCATAAAAGCCGGACTGGCTCAGATTCTCGATGCTGTGCTCGGGCTTCGACTTCAGATGCGCCTCGATCACGTCGAGGAGCGGCTTTCCGGCGCTGTCTGCGCCCAATGCGATTTTCATGATGTTTCTCCCATGCTCTGTGTGACGGCAGCGATGATGCCGATGAAACCTGCGGGGTCCCAGGCGGAGCGCCCGATGAACAGCCCGTCAATATCCGACATGGCCGCGAGATCGCAACAATTCTGCGGGTTGACGCTGCCGCCATAAAGGATGGGCAGCGCTTGGCCTGCAATCTCCGCGGTCAGGGCCTTGAGCTTGCGGTGCTGGGCATTGGCAAAGTCAGGATCCGCCGGAATGCCGCCTTCGCCAATGGACCAGACCGGCTCATATGCGAGAATCACCTTGCCCGGTGCGTCCCGCCCGACATCGCGCAGGGCATAGCGGGTCTGCCTTGCCAGCACGTCGGCCGTGGCGCCCGCCTCATATTCGCTGCGGGTGTCTCCAATGCAGACAAGGGCCACGAGGCCGTGCTTCACCGCACTGGCAACCTTCTTCGCCACGGTCTCATCGGTTTCGCCGAAATGGGTGCGGCGCTCGCTGTGGCCGAGCTCAACGAGCGTTGCGCCGCAGTCCTTTACCATCAGGGGTGAGACCTCGCCCGTCCAGGCACCCTGGGCCTCCCAGTGCATGTTCTGCGCGCCGGTCTTCACGCGGGTGCCGGCAAGCAACGCTGCAACCTCGGCGATGTAGGGGAAGGGCGGAATCACGAATGGCTGCGCCTTGTCCGTGTTGGCAAAGGGCGAGGCTTTCAACGCCTCGGCAAAGGCGCGCGCCTCGGCCCTCGTCTTGTTCATCTTCCAGCTGGTGCCGATCCACGGCGTCTTCATTGATTATAACCCGTGTTGGTGTAGGGCGCCCAGTAAGCCACCGATTCCTTCAGTGCCGCAACCACGCTGCGGTCCGTTGGCTCTCGCTCGCGGAATGCGAGTTCGAGGCAGAGCTCATTGTGCGTGCCGCCACCTGCTTTCACCGCTGTGATGAGCTGTTCCGGCGTGATGCGGCCATTCTCATTATACTGCCGGGTGAAAGGCCAGTGGCCGCCCTTGTTCATGGTTGATTGCTTGATGTGGATGATGGGCGATTGCGTGGCAAAATCCTTCGCCCATGCGTAGGGATCGACATCGGCAGGGTCGGGCGACGTCACGTCGCCGTGGTCGATGTCCACCATGGGCTTGAGCGGAACCGACAAATCTGCCGCGTCGATCCAGTCCTGCAGGGCTTGCGTGTCTTTCAGCGTATGGCCCAATTCACGGCCCACCGACATGGGCTCCCAGAACAGCCAGGTGAGACCGCGGGCCTTCGCATGCCAGGCCACGTCCCGCCAGCAATCGAGCGCGATATCCATCAGCTCCGCCCGCCGTGATGGATCATCATAGTCGCGGAAGGTGAAGATGCCGAACTGCGTACCGATCGCCGGAGCGCCAAGGTCGCCCGCGATGTCCGCCATGCCCTTGAACCAGTCGACATAGTATTGCCGCACCTCTGGGTCAGGGTGAGCGAAGTGATTGAGCCGGCCATAAGGCCCGGTCATGATCGAGGTGATCTTCGCCGCCTTCTGCACACAGGCACGCGCCATGCGGTCCGTCAGCCGCTTTAATGTCGATGCCTTCCAGGAGGGATTGATGAATTCATGCACGAGCTGGATGTGGCCGATGCCCACGTCATCCGCCAATGTGGCGATCAGATCCTCCGGTTCCGCGAAGCGGTTCACGAAGGGGTTGGTGTTGACGGAGAGTGAAAATCCCATGTCACGGAGCCTGCGGTTGGTGCAGTGCAGTATCGAATTCTGTTGACGCGGGAGCTTATCTGAAAAATATTGCACCTCAAGAAAAAATTTTCATGAGCCAAATGGGACGCCGTTGACCCTGCACCAGTCTGCCCTCCCGGTTGACGAGGAGGCCGCACTCGCGGCCCGCGCGGCGTGGCTGCATTTCGCCGGCGGCAAGACGCAAGGTGAAGTGGCGGAGCTTCTGGGCGTGCAGAGCACCAAGGCGCATCGTTTGATCGCCAAGGCGCGTGCAGATGGTTTGATCCGGGTTTTCGTCGAAGGCCCGATCTCGGGCTGCATCGCGCTTGAGGAGAAGCTCAAAGCTGATTACGGCCTGCAGTTCTGCGAGGTTGTTCCCAACATCGATGAAGGCCCGCTGCCGTTGCGCACGCTCGGCATGGCGGGCGCGCGATATTTGCGGACGTTGATCGAGGGCGAGGCCTATCGCATGATCGGCATGGGCCATGGCCGCACGCTTGCCGCAGCGGTCGATCTGATGCCGAGCGTCTCCGCCCGCAGCACGCGCTTCGTATCGCTTCTCGGCGGCCTCACCCGGCGCTTCGCCGCAAGCCCTTTCGACGTGATCCACCGCCTGGCGGAGCGCACGGCGGCGGAGGCCTATGTGATGCCGGTGCCCTTCTTCGCCAATACGGTGAAGGACCGTCAGGTGCTTGAAGCGCAATATGGCGTTTCCGACGTGATCGCCATGGCGCGCGAGGCGGAACTCTATATCGCCGGCATTGGCGAGGTGGACCGCAGAAGCTTCATCGCCACCGCCGGTATGGTGGATGAGGAAGACGTGGAAGAGGTGATGAAGACCGGCGCTTGCGCTGAAATCCTCGGCCACTTCTTCAATGAGCGCGGGCAGCATTTGCCGAACTCGGTGTCGGACCGGGCCATGGCGCCGCTCTTTGCCGATCTCAAGAGCCACAGAATCGTCGCCCTCGCGGGCGGCACATCCAAGACTAGGGCCATCCGCGCCATTCTCGAGCACGGACTGCTTTTTGGCCTGATCACCGATGAGGCAACCGCAAAGCGCCTTATCGCCACGAAACCGGGACGCGAGCCCGGCAAGAAGAACGGGAAAACCGCACCGGGCTAAGTCAAGAAGACCCCACAATTCAACGGAGGAATGGGAATGTTCGACAAAGAAAAGGGCCTCTTCGACGCCTTCGTGGCGAAGAAGATGAGCCGCCGCGAAATGATCCAGGGTGCTGGCAAGCTGGGCCTTTCGGCCACCGCCGCCGGCATGCTGCTGACTCAGGCGCAGACTCGCGCCATGGCCGCCGATTTCGACTGGATGAAATACAAGGGCTCGAAGCTCAAGCTTCTGCTCAACAAGCATCCCTATGCCGATGCCATGATCGCCAATATCCAGGCCTTCAAGGACATGACCGGCATGGACATCTCCTGGGACATTTTCCCCGAGGACGTCTATTTCGACAAGGTGACGGCGGCGCTGTCTTCGGGCTCGACCGAATATGATGCCTTCATGACCGGCGCCTACATGACCTGGACCTATGGTCCGGCAGGCTGGATCACCGATCTCAACGAGTACATCAAGGATCCGGCCAAGACCAACCCCAACTATAACTGGGAAGACGTGCTGCCGGGCCTGCGCGCATCCACCTCGTGGAACGGCGTTCCGGGCGGCGAACTCGGCTCGGCGGATGCCAAGCAATGGTGCATTCCGTGGGGCTTCGAGCTGAACAACCTGTCCTACAACAAGAAGATGTTCGACAAGGTGGGCGTGCAGCCTCCGAAGAACATTGGCGAGATGATCGAAGTCTCGGCCAAGCTGACGAAGGACTTGGGCGGACCCTATGGCATCGGCGTGCGCGGCTCGCGCAGCTGGGCGACGATCCACCCGGGCTTCCTCTCGGGCTATGCCAACTTCGGCGAGAAAGACTTCAACGTCGCCGACGGCAAGCTGAAGGCCGCGATGAACTCCGCGGGCTCCAAGTCCTACCACAAGGACTGGGTGAAGATGATCCAGGAGTCGGGTCCGAAGAACTGGTCCACCTACACCTGGTATCAGGTCGGTACGGATCTGGGTGCCGGCGCGTCCGCCATGATCTTCGACGCAGACATCCTCGGCTACTTCATGAACGGCGGCGACAACAAGGAAGCAGGCAACCTCGGCTATGCGCCCTTCGCGGCGAACCCGGCGGCTGCTGCTCCCACGCCCAACGTCTGGATCTGGTCGCTGGCCATGAACAATGCCGGCACCCAGAAGGACGCCACCTGGTACTTCCTGCAGTGGGCGACCTCCGTCGAGCATGATCTGTTCGGCGCCCGCAAGATGGACTTCGTCAACCCCGTCCGCGCCTCGGTGTGGAAGGATGACGAGTTCCGCGCGCGTATCGACAAGTCTTACCCTGGCTACCTCAACCAGTATGAAGCCTCGGCACCGGGTGCGAAGATCTACTTCACGGCCCAGCCCTTGTTCTTCGACCTCACCACGCTGTGGGCCGAGAACTTGCAGAAGATGGTTGCCAAGGAAATCGCGGTCGATGAAGGTCTCGATGCCATGGCGGCCGAAATGGACAAGAAGCTGGCAGAAGCTGGTCTTGGTTAAGTAAAAACTGGCGCGCGGGGGTCCGGCTCCCTGCGGAACCTCGCGCGCTTCTTGCCTCTCACCTTCATTTTCGCGTATCCGGTTTCCAGAATGACAGCCGCCGCCACAGAGATGCGCACGCCCATCAAGCAGAGCCGCTTCATGCGCAGGGCCTTGCCCTACATCCTCTCGCTTCCGGCACTTCTGATGTGCATCGGGATCCTCATCCCGTTCTTCACTGCCGTCTATTATTCCATGCTGCGCTACCGGATGAACCTGCCCGCCATGAAGGGCTTCATCTGGTTCCAGAACTACACGAACTTCTTCACGGATCCGAAGTTCTGGAACACCGTCTATATCTCGCTCACCTATGCCTTCCTCACCGTGGGGCTTGAGCTGCTGCTGGGACTTGGCATCGCACTTCTGCTGCAGCGCCCCTCGCGCTTCAACAATATCGCCTCAATTCTCTTGCTCCTGCCGCTGATGACAGCGCCGGCACTGGCCGCGTTGATGTGGAAGCTGATGACGCATCCGGATTTTGGCGTGCTGAGCTATCTCTTGACGCTGATCGGCATTCACGATTTCAAATGGGCATCGGACCCCGCAACGGCGCTGTTCACCGTGGTGCTGGTGGACATGTGGGTCTACACGCCCTTCATCATGATCCTGCTGCTGGCGGGGCTTCGCTCGCTCCCCAAAGCCCCCTTCGAAGCCGCAGCACTTGACGGCGTGCCGCGCAGCTTCGTGTTCTTCCGCATCACGCTTCCCATGCTGATGCCCTATATCATCACGGCAACACTGTTCCGCCTGCTCGACTCGATCCAGCAATTCGACATCATCTATGCGATGACGCAGGGCGGGCCTGGCGACAAGCTGCTGGTCTTTCAGGTGCAGGCCTATCTCGACTTCTTCCAGGCCACCAATGTGGGGCGCTCGGCGGCACTCATGGTGATCCTGTGGGCCATCACCTATGCGCTGTCCAACGTCTTCATCAAGCAGTGGCTCAAACTTCGCGAACGCGCCCACGGAGCGCATTGATCCCCATGGACCACACGTCAAACCTCGAGAAGATCATCCGCAGCGTGCTGATCACGCTTGTGCTGGTGTTCTTCCTCTTCCCCATCGCCTGGATCTTCCTGATGTCGCTCCAGACGAACGAGACAATCCTGCGCATTCCACCGTCGATCGCCTTCACGCCGATCATCGACAATTACACGGCCCTCATCACCGGCCAGCTGCGCACGGCTGCGGGAAGCCTGCAATTGAACTTCATGCAGAACATGTTCAACTCGGTGCTGCTGTCCACCTGCTCGGTGGCGCTCTCGCTGGTGCTGGGTGTGCCTGCGGCTTATGCCTTCGCGCGCTTCAAGTTCCGGCTGGGAGAGGATATTGCCTTCACGCTCCTCTCCTTCCGCTTCGCGCCCGCCCTTCTGGTGTTGCTGCCGTTGAGCCTCTATTTCAAGACGCTGGGCCTCACCAATACTTACATCGGCCTGATCTGGGTCTATCAGCTGATCTGCCTGCCGCTGATCCTGTGGATCGTGCGCGGCTATTTCGAGGACATCAGCCCCGACATCGAACACGCCTACCGGATTGCGGGCAACAGCTGGTGGAAGACCTTCACCAAGATCTCGATCCCACTGGCAAAGCCCGGCATCGCTGCGGCGGGCCTCCTTGCTTTCATCTTCGCCTGGAACAATTTCGTCTTCGCGCTGATCCTGGCCTCGGCTGATAAGCAGCCGGTCACCGTGGGTGCGCTAGCCTTCGTCACCGCATCCGGCATTCAATACGGGCAGATCGCCGCCGCGATCATCATCTCGATCACGCCCACGCTGGCGCTCGCCCTTTATGCGCAGCGCTATCTGGTCGAGGGCCTGTCCATGGGCGCGGTGAAGGGATGAGCCAGCTTGCCATTCAATCGCTGTCCAAATCCTATGGCGCCTTCAAGGTGTTCGACGGGCTGAACCTTGCGGCGGACGCGGGCGAGATCGTCGTCATCTTCGGCGGCTCCGGCACCGGCAAGACCATCCTGCTGCGCCTCATCGCTGGGGTGGAGGAACCGACGAGCGGCGCTATCTCGATTGGCGGGCATGACGTCTCCGACATTGCGCCAGAGCACCGCGGCGTGGGCATGGCCTTCCAGAACTTCGCGCTGTTCCCGCATATGTCCGCTGCCGAAAACATCGCCACACCTTTGCGCGCCGCAGGTGCAGCGGAAGACAAGGTGAAGGCGGGTGTGGCGAAGGTCGCCAAGCTTCTGAAGATCGACCATGTGCTGAACCACTCCCCGCGGGAGCTTTCCAACGGGCAGAAACAGCGAACCGCATTGGCCCGCGCCCTTGCCGCCAGCCCGCAGATCCTGCTGCTTGACGATCCCTTGCGCAATGTCGACGCCAAGCTGCGCTTCGAGATGCGCCTCGAACTGCCGCGCCTCTTGAGGCAATCAGGTGCGACGGTGCTTTACGTGACGCAGGATTATAAGGAGGCAATGGCGCTGGCGGACCGGATCGCGGTGCTTGCGGATGGCCGCTTCGTGCAGACGGCAACACCGGAAAACATTTACATGCAGCCCGCAACCATCGGGGTTGCACGGCTGTTCGGCGATCCTTCGATCAACACCGCAGAGACTGTCATCACGGCAGATCAATCGGGAGTTCATGTGAAACTCGGTGGCGCGCAGGTGCCAATCGCCGAAAGCTACCGGGCGCATGCGGGCCGCGCGGTGATCTTTGGTGTCAGGCCAGAAGCTGTCGACATCAGCGGCGGCCACGGCCTTGCGGCAGAGGTTGTGGCGGTGACGCCGCTCAATGAGCGCACCGTGCTGCTGCTCAAGACCGAGAGCGGCTGGGAATTCCTCGCGTCACTCCCCTCCAACGCAGCGAGCATTCCGGAGGCTGGATCCAAACTTCACGCCCGCTTTGGCGCCGAGGGCACGCATATTTTCGACCGAGAGACGGGAGTGCGCCTCGATGGCTGAACTCATCATCAGCCAGGTGGACAAGATCTACCACTCCCGCAAGGGCCATGTGCATGCGGTGAAGGCGCTAGACCTGACCGTGGCAGAAGGCGAGATCGTTGCCCTTCTTGGCTCTTCCGGATGCGGTAAAACCTCGACGCTGCGGATGATTGCGGGCTTCGAGGAGGTTTCCAACGGATCGATCACGCTGGGTGGCAAGCCCATTCACACGCTGGCACCTGCGGCGCGGGGCGTTGCCATGGCGTTTGAGGCCTATTCGCTCTACCCGCCGCTGACCATTGGCGAGAACATGTCCTTCGCGCTCAAATCTTCGAAGCTTTCGCAGGCGGAGCAGCAGGCGCGCGTCACATCCATGGCCGCGATGCTGGAGATATCCGACATCCTCAACAAATACCCGTCCTCCGTGTCGGGTGGCCAGCAGCAGCGCGCGAGCTTGGGCCGCGCACTGGTGCGCGATGCAGGCCTCTATCTTCTGGATGAACCGATGGGCCAGCTCGAGCCGCAATTGCGCGCGGTGCTGCGCGGCCGCATCAAGCATTATCTGCGCGAGCACAAATGCACGACCATCCTCGTCACCCATGACCAGACGGAGGCCAATGCGCTGGCGGACCGGATCGCGGTGATGGAAGGCGGCGTGCTGCAGCAGTATGCGACACCTGCGGAACTTAAAGTTAGACCCGCCAACCTCTTCACCGGCACATTCATCGGTGAGCCGCCGATGAATGTCTTCACCGCCGATGTGAAAACTGCCGCAGACCAGGTGAGCTTCACGGTCGAGGGCGGCACGACCCTCTCCTATCCGGCAGATGAACTCTCGGCGCCTTTGCGTGCGGCGCTGGCCAAGACGCCGAAGATCGCACTCGGCATCAGGCCGCATGCGCTGCATCTGGGGGATGGTCCCGTCAAAGGCAAGGTGATGGCGTGCCAATGGCTGGGGGATCAAACGCATGTGGCGGTCGATGTTGCGGGGCGCACCGTCGTCTCGGTGTCGCAGGAACGCGTGTCACGCGCACCGGGCAGTGACGTGAGCCTGAATGTTGCAGCGCGCGATCTTCATCTTTTTGATGGGGAAACGGGCGTGGCGATTGCCCATGGGGGCACGCTCGCATGAATGAGGGCATTCTAATCGGCATCGATGCCGGAACCTCCGTCATCAAATCCGTGGCCTTCACGACAACGGGTGAGCAAATCGCAGCGGCGGCCATTCCCAACCGTTATGTCACCTTCCCCGATGGCGGGGCCGAGCAGGACATGGCCCGCACCTGGGCCGATGCCGCCGCCACGCTGAAGCAACTTGGCGAGAAGATCCCGAATCTGGCCGACCGCCTCATCGCCATTTCGGTGACGGGCCAGGGCGATGGCATGTGGTTGATCGACAAGGCAGGTGAGCCCGTGGCGCCCGCCTGGCTGTGGCTCGATGCGCGCGCGGCCGGCATCACGGAAGACTTCGTGGCAGGCCCGCATTACCTCGCGCATTACCAGCGCACCGGCACGGGCGTGAACGCCTGCCAGATGAGCATGCAGCTGGCCTGGATGACGCGCCATCGGCCTGACATTCTGGCTCGCGCAGCCACGGGCTTTCACTGCAAGGACTGGCTCTACTTCAAGCTTACGGGGGAGCGCCGCACCGATCCATCGGAAGCCAATTTCACCTTCGGGCAATATGCAACCCGCACCTATCAGCCGGACGTGCTCGATGCGCTGGGTGCACCGGATGCCAAGCGGCTGCTGCCCGAGATCGTCGAAGGCACGCAAGTGGCGGGCGGACTCACGCCGGAAGCTGCGGCATTGACGGGCCTCAAGCCCGGAACGCCCATCACCCTTGGTTATGTGGATGTGCTGTGCACCGGGCTGGGCGGCGGGCTTTATGATCCGAAGGGTGAGACGGGCTGCACCATCGTGGGCTCCACCGGCATGCATATGAAGATTGCGCCGACGGCTGCCCATGTGAAGCTCAATCAAGAGCTTTCAGGCTACACCATGTGTTTCCCCGTGCCCGGCATGTATGCGCAGATTCAGTCCAACATGGCTTCCACCCTTAACATCGATTGGCTTCTCGATGTGGGCCTCGATGTGCTGGCCTCGCAAGGCGTTGAGAAATCGCGCGCGGACCTGCTTCATGGGCTTGATGCGCGGCTGATGGCGGCAGAGCCGGCGCGCGCCATCTTCCACCCCTATATCTCGCAGGCCGGTGAGCGGGGCCCCGTGATGGAGCCCGCGGCACGCGCCATGTTCTCAGGCCTTGAGCTTGGCATGGGCTATGCCGATCTCATGCGCGCCGTGTTCGAGGGCTTATGTTTTGCCTCGCGGGATTGCTATTCGGCGATGGGCGAGATCCCGCGTGAAGTGCGCGTCACCGGCGGTGCGGCGCGCTCGGCGGCACTGCGCATCATGTTGGCGAGCAGCCTCAAGGCCAATGTGCGGAGCGTGCAGCGAGATGAGGCCGGGGCCGCCGGTGCCGCCATGATCGCCGCTGTGCAACAGAAACTTTACCCCGACATGGATGCCTGCGTGGCAGCCTGGGTGAACCCCCTTCTCGGCAGCATCACGTCGCCTGACGAGAACCTCTCCCGCCGCTATGACGGCGCCTTCGATATCTACAAGCAAACCCGAGAAACAATGCGCCCCATCTGGCGCGCCATGGTGGCCAATCGTGCTTCGTAAAATCTCCGTCATCGGTGACCGTTTCATGCTCTCGTCCATGTTCGAGGAGGCTTTGCGCGAGCGCTGCCGCCTGTTCGAGCTCGATATCCGCAGCCATGACATGCCCTGGCCTGATGAGCCGATGGAGCATGGCTATGCCGTTCAGGGCATGGACGGGTTGAAGGAATATATGGGCAGTGCCGATGAGGTGGTGGAACTCACCGGCGACGCCGAGATTCTCGTGACCCAGCTTGCGCCCCTGTCAGCCTCGATCATGGACCGGCTGCCTGCGCTCAAGTTCGTCGCGGTCTCACGCGGCGGGCCGGTCAATATTGACATGAAGGCAGCGCGGGAGCGCGGCATCACGGTGGTCAACACGCCGGGCCGCAATGCCTCGGCGGTCGCTGAATTCACCATTGGCGCGATTCTCTCGGAAACGCGCAAGATCACCAAGGGCCATGATGCGCTGCGCCGTGGCGAATGGCGGGGCGATCTCTACCGGGCGGATCTCACTGGCCAGGAACTCTCCGAGATGACGGTGGGATTGATCGGCTATGGCGAAGTGGGCCGCCGCGTGGTGAAGCTGTTGAAGGCCTTCGGCTGCCGCATTCTGGTGAGCGACCCTTATGTGCAGTTGACGGCGGAGGATCTGAATGACGGCGTCATGCAGAGCTCGCTTGAGCGCGTGCTGGCCGAGTCCGACGTGATCTCGCTGCACCCGCGCGTGACGGCGGAGACGGCGAAGATGATCAACAAGGACACGCTCTCGCAAATGAAGGATGGCGTCTATTTCATCAACACGGCGCGCGGGCCTTTGGTCAATTATGATGATCTCTATGAGGCGCTGGTCTCGAACAAGCTGGCGGGCGCGATGCTCGAGACCTTCGATGTGGAACCCGTGCCGCCGGACAATCGCTTCCTCAAGCTCGACAATGTGACGCTGACGCCGCATATCGCCGGCGCCTCCGTCAAGACGGTGAGCTATGCCGCGGGCCTCGCGGCGGAGGAAGTGCGCCGCTATCTCAGCGGTGAGCCTGCGCTCAACAGGTGCTGAGGGAACAGCCTCTGATGCAGGAGATGAAGCCGGTCGATCTCGTCGTCATCGGAGGGGGCGTCAACGGTGCCGGCATCGCGCGCGATGCGGCGGGGCGCGGCCTCTCCGTTATCCTCTGCGAGAAGGACGATCTGGCGCAGGGCACCTCCTCGCGCTCCGGCAAGTTGATCCATGGCGGGTTGCGCTATCTCGAATATTATGAATTCCGCCTGGTGCGCGAGGCGCTGATCGAGCGTGAGGTGCTGCTCAATGCCGCCCCGCATATCGTCTGGCCCATGCGCTTCGTGCTGCCGCATTCACCCGAGCAGCGCCCGGCCTGGCTCGTGCGGCTGGGCCTGTTTCTCTATGACCATCTGGGCGGCCGCAAGAAACTGCCGGGCTGCCGCAACATTGATTTGCGGCGCGACCCGGAAGGAAAACCCATCCGTAGCGACTACACCCGCGCCTTCGAATATTCCGACTGCTGGGTGGATGATGCGCGGCTTGTCTCCCTCAATGCACTGGATGCGAAGGAGCGCGGCGCCATCGTGATGACGCGCACTGCCGCGAGTTCAGCACGCCGTGTCGACGGCGCGTGGGAGGTCGCGTTCACCGCTGCCGATGGCCGCCAGTCGAAGGTGCGCGCCAGGGCCATTGCCAATGCGGCAGGGCCCTGGGTCGAAAATGTCATCAATGGCGTTGCGGGCTCCAACTCGCCGCGCCGCGTGCGCCTGGTCAAGGGAAGCCATATCGTCGTCCCCAAATTCTGGGAGGGGCCGCAGGCCTATCTCTTCCAGAACACGGACAAGCGGGTGATCTTCGTCAATCCTTATGAAGGCGATATGGCGCTGATCGGCACCACGGATATTCCCTATGATGGCCGTGCCGAGGATGTTGCAGCCGATGGCCGCGAGATCGACTATCTGCTCGCGGCCGTGAACCGCTATCTCAAGGTTCCGATTGCAAAGGATGCGATCATTCATTCCTTTTCGGGCGTGCGCCCGCTCTATGATGACAATGCGGAGAACCCTTCGGCCGTCACGCGGGATTATGTGTTCGATCTTGACGGAGATCCGCCCATGCTCTCCGTCTTCGGCGGCAAAATCACAACCTACCGGAAACTCGCGGAACACGCGCTAGACAAGCTTCAGCCCTTCTTCCCCAAGATGCAGGCGCCGTGGACGGCAAAGGCGCCGCTGCCCGGGGGCGACATGCCGGGGGCAGATTTCGAAGGCTTCCTGTCCAGCCTTCGCACGTCCCATCCGTGGCTGCTGGACTCGCTCGCTCGCCACTATGCGCGGCTCTACGGCACGCGTACGAAACAGCTTCTGAACGGTGCTTCAAATCTCACAGCGCTCGGCCGGCATTTCGGCGGCGAGCTTTACGAAGCGGAGATCGCCTATCTTCGGGCGTTCGAATGGGCTGAGACAGCAGCAGACGTGCTGGAGCGCCGCACCAAGCACGGTCTGCATCTGACGGCGGAGCAGCGCGCCGCAGTCACCCGCTTCATCGACGGCTGAGGCAGATTCCCCTCGCGCCATCACGGGCTTTGTGGAAGCATTGTGCGCATGAGCAGTGACGAGGAAGATAACGCGCATGGCCACATGATCGTCTGGCCGCTGGAGCGGCTTGGGCGGGTTATGCGGGCGCGTGAGCATGAGGGCGGCCTCAACCCCGCGCAATGGGAGGCGCTGCGCTTCCTGGCCCGCGCCAACCGATTCTCGGATTCGCCAAGCGCCCTTACGCGCTATCTTGGCGCCACCAAGGGCACCATTTCACAAACACTGATGGCGCTGGAGCGGAAAGGCTATATCGCCAAGGCCGCGCGGGCCGGCGGGCGGAAATCACTGCGGCTGAGCCTGACGGAGAAGGGCCGCGAGGCCCTGTCGCGTGATCCGTGGGCCGATATCGCCCGGAGCATTGACGCGCTGGGCGGCAAGACCAGGCGGCGCCTTCACCGTGGCCTTGACGAGGTTCTTGACGCCGAGTTGAAGCGGGCGGATCTCGCCAGTTTCGGTGTCTGCACCACCTGCCGCTTCTTCCGCGAGAAAGGCAGCACGGGGCAAACACCGGGCCCCCATTTCTGCATGCTGTTCGAGGACGGGCTGACGGAGCAGGACTCCGTCCTCATCTGTATCGCACATGCCGCCGCCCATTAGCGCCAGATGGGCAGACTCATTGCCACCGAGGCGGCGATCAGCGCAAAACACAGGCGGCGGAAGAGGACGGGGCTTGCCAGATGGAAGGCGCGCGCGCCTACGAAGAGGCCCAGCGCATAGGCCGGTGCCACCATGGCCGCAAGCCACAGGCTCTGTGCGGTGATGAGCCCGGCGAAAAGATAGCTCACGAAGGTGAAGACGGTGGTCGCGCCGAAGAACAGGATGATGCTGGCGCGCATGGTTCCGTGGCTTTCCTTGCCGGAAAGCCAGTAGGCGACGACGGGCGGTCCCGTCATCTGCGCCAGTCCGCCAAAAAGCCCGGCCACTCCACCTATCACGGCCGTGACGCCCGGGCGCGGCGTTCCGTGATAGCGCCAGCCGGAGGCAAGCAGCAGCAGCATGGATGAGGCAAGGGCCGCAATCACCCAGCGCAGCGTCAGCGGATCGGCATGGTCCAGGATGAAGGCGCCGAGCGGCACGCCGATGATGGCACCAGCCGCCATAAGCCCCACATCCCGCCGCCGCGCCAGACGCCAGGCGCGCGGCAGGAATCCGAGAGAGAGAATGCCGTCTGCCACGAGGAGAACGGGCGCGGCAACGGCAGGTCCCACCAGGGCGCTTGCAGCCGGCATGAAGATCAGCGCAGCGCCGAAGCCCGAGAAGCCACGCGCCGTTCCGGCCACGCCTGCAACCAGGATGGTGAGCACGAGGGTGAGGACGCTGAGATGTTCAAACGAAAGCGGCACGGGCCGTTCATGAGCCCGCGTTGACTGTTTCGCAAGCTGCCCCCTGCCTATTCGGCGGCGATCTGGGCTGCGGGGCTTGCGGCCTTCACCTCGGGCCCCACCTTGGCTTCGAACCTGGCGAAGTTCTTGACGAACATGCCGACAAGCGTCCTGGCCATCGCATCATAGGCGCGGGGGTCTGACCAGGTTGCGCGCGGGTTGAGGATTTTGGGGTCCACACCAGCCACGGCTTCCGGCACGGCAAAGCCGAAATTCGGGTCCGTCCGCATCGGCACATCGTCCAGCTTGCCTTGCAGTGCGGCATTCAGAAGGCTGCGCGTCACCTTGATCGGCATGCGGTGGCCTTCGCCATAGGCGCCACCCGTCCAGCCGGTGTTGACCAGCCAGCAGGAAACGCCATGCCGGGCGATCAGGTCACGCAGCAATTCGCCGTAAACCTGCGGGTCGCGCGGGATGAAGGGCGCACCGAAGCAGGTGGAGAAGGTTGCCTGCGGTTCGGTGATGCCGCGCTCAGTGCCCGCCACCTTGGCCGTATAGCCCGAGAGAAAGTGATACATGGCCTGCGCCGGCGTCAGCCTGGCAATGGGCGGCATCACGCCGAAGGCATCCGCCGTCAGCATCACGATGGTTTGGGGGATAGGTGCCGTTCCCGTCTTGCTGGCATTGGGAATGGCGGACAAGGGATAGGCTGAGCGCGTGTTCTCCGTCAGCGCGCCATCATGCAGGTCGAGCTTGCGGGTATGCGGGTCGATCTTCACATTCTCGAGCACCGTGCCCCACATTTCCGTGGTGGCATGGATCTGGGGCTCAGCCTCCTTCGAGAGCTTGATGACCTTGGCATAGCAGCCGCCCTCGAAGTTGAAGAGGCCGTTCCCGGACCAGCCATGCTCGTCATCGCCCACCAGCGTGCGCGTGGGTTCGGCCGACAGCGTGGTCTTGCCGGTGCCGGACAGGCCGAAGAACACCGCGCTGTCGCCCTTGGGGCCCACATTGGCGGAGCAATGCATCGGCATCACGCCCTGCTCGGGCAGCAGAAAATTGAGCACGGTGAAGACCGCCTTCTTCATCTCGCCCGCATATTGCGTGCCGCCGATGAGGACGAGGCCATTGGCAAGGTCGAGGGCGATCACCGTTTCGCTGCGGGTGCCGTGGCGGGCAGGATCCGCCTTGAAGGAGGGCAGATCGATGATTGTGAGCTTCGGTGCAAACCCCGTCCGGTCCTTCGGCACGATCAGCAAGTGCTGGATGAACAGGGAATGCCAGGCGAATTCCGTGATGACGCGGGTCGGAAGCTGGTAGGCAGCCTCTGCCCCGGCGGCGAGGTCCTGCACGAAGAGGTTCTTGAGCCGGGCATGGGCCATGAAATCCTTGCGCAGCGTCTCGAACTGCGCCGGGCTCATGGGCTTGTTGTTGTCCCACCAGATGGTGCGTTCAGTCATTTCGTCCCGCACCACGAATTTGTCATTGGGGCTGCGGCCGGTGTGCGGGCCGGTGGTGACCACGAGGCCGCCACCTTCGGCCACGAGGGCCTCCCCCCGCGCCACCGCTTCCTGATAGAGCACAGCGGCCGGCGCATTCCACGAAATCCTGTCCACCCAGGTGAGTCCAAGGGCGGCGAGTTGAGCGCGAATGAGAGCGTCCGTCGCGGTGTCCATCAGGTCCTCCTGCAGCTTTGAACCACAACAGTAGAGACCCGCAATGGGGTCCTGCAAGTGTAAAATGATGGGAAAGCTGACTTTACATCAAAAATGAGCGGTAACGTACATCATTATCTGCGTGCATAGCCTATTCGCGGGACCTCTCCCCCAGCTTCGCCAGCGTGCTGCGCAGGGCGCCGCCCGTGTAAACGGGAGTTTCGAAGGGCAGCCGCAGCACCTCTTCGCCCCGCCGCAAGTCCGCGCCATCAGGGTCCAGCGCTGCGATTTTCCAGCCTCCGGGCGTGGCGCCGAGAAGCTTTCCAGCATAGCGCTGGATGGCATCTGCATGATCATCGTTCATATGGGCCACGGCACTCTCCTCCAGAGCGGTCATCTCATCGGCTGAGGGAAACATCTCATCGGCCGGAATGGTTTCGATCCGCCCGAAACCTGCCACCGCATGGGCACGCTCCGGTTCCAGCCGCCAGAAGGCGAAATCGCCGAACCCTGCATAGAGCTCCGCTGCCGGGTGGCGGGCGAGATAACGGCGGTTGATCGATCCCTGCTCCACCTTCACAAAGCGCCCCATCACCGTGACTCGGGGTCCCGTTAGGGCATCGCCGCTCGCCGGCACTTCCGCCACCATCACGCTTCCCCGCGGGTCCGCCAGCAGGTTGCGGGTGTGCCAGGCGAGGGTGGAAATGAGGAGCACGGGGCACCCCTGCACATCCGTCGCGAGGTTCACGAGCGAAGCATAGGGGACCCCGTCATCGGCATTGATCGTTGCGAGCGTGCCGGTGCGGGCGCGCCTGAGCAGGTTGCGGGCCTCGTCTCCGCTGAAACTTCTGCGTTCATTCATCATCTGACCTCGCAATTGTGGCGGAGAGCACTTATCATCATTGCCACATTTTGTTCCAGTTCCGCCCCTAGTGCCAATGGAAGGACATAGTTTAAGGGATGAACAAGAAGATGCCCACGATCGCCCTGGTCGATGATGACCGCAACATTCTGACCTCCGTCGGCATGGCACTTGAGAATGAGGGCTATAGCGTTCAGAAATACAATGACGGCGCGGCAGCTCTTCAGGGGCTTCAGGACAATCCGCCGGACATGGCCATCTTCGACATCAAGATGCCGCGCATGGACGGCATGGAGCTTCTGCGCCGCATTCGCCAGAAGTCTGACCTGCCGGTCATCTTCCTCACCTCCAAGGATGACGAGATCGATGAATTGTTCGGCCTCAAGATGGGCGCGGATGACTTCATCAAGAAGCCGTTCTCGCAGCGGCTCCTGGTCGAGCGGGTCAAGGCGGTGATGCGCCGCGTAGCCAACCGTGACGTGGCGCAGACGCCGCAGGAGGCAGCCAAGGTCATCGAGCGTGGAAAGCTCTCGATGGACCCTGACCGCCACTCCTGCACCTGGGACGGCAAGCAGGTGACGTTGACGGTCACGGAATTCCTCATCCTCCAGTCGCTCGCCCAGCGCCCCGGCATCGTGAAGAGCCGCGATGCCCTGATGGATGCAGCCTACGATGACCAGGTCTATGTGGATGACCGCACCATCGACAGCCACATCAAGCGGCTCCGCAAGAAGTTCAACGCGGTCGATGCCGATTTCGATGGCATCGAAACCCTCTATGGTGTGGGCTACCGCTTCAAGGAGCAATGAGGGCCGGCTTTCGGCCTGACAGGCCATGCTTGACAAGGTGATGCCAGCGGACCCCGCCGACCGTGCCGATGCCGAGGAGTCGGCGGAAGCCGGAAGCGGCGAAGCTGCGCCCGCAAAGCGAAGCCTGCTGCGCAGGCTCGGGCCCCACCGGCTGACCAGCCGTATCGTGCTGCTGAACCTCCTCGGCCTCATCGTGCTGGTGGCTGGCATTCTCTATTTCAACCAGTTCCGCCAGGGTCTCATCGACGCGCGGGTGCAAAGCCTCACGACCCAGGCGCAGATCATCGCTGCGGCGGTGGCAGGCTCTGCCACGGTCGACACCGGTTCGATCGCCATCGACCCGGATTCGCTCGCCGACACCAATGACGAAGCGATGACCGATTCCGACCAGCTCTCGAGCCTCGATTTCCCGATCGACCCGGAAGCAGCCGGCCCCGTGCTCAAGCGGCTGCTTGCCAACACCACCGTCCGTGCACGGATCATCGACAAGGACGGCAACCTCGTTGTCGACAGCCGCTTCCTTTATACGCGTGGCGACATCATCCAGTCCGACCTTCCGCCGATTGATGGCGAGCACGGCCGCTATAGCATCCAGGCGCTGTGGAACCGCTTCGTCAACTGGACCTTCAGCTATGATTACCCGAAGCAGCTCGAATACGGCCTCGACAACGGCAAGGATTTTCCCGAAGTGGCGGCGGCCCTCAACGGCGCCAAGGTAAGCCTCGTCAGGCTCAATGACCGCGGCCAGATCATCGTGCTGGTGGCGGTGCCTGTTCAGCGCTTCCGTGCCGTTCTGGGTGCCCTCGTGCTGGCCACCACCGGCGGCGAGATCGACGATGTGCTGCGGGCCGAGCGCCAGGTGGTGCTGATGACCTTCGCCTTCGTGGCACTGGTCACGATCCTGCTCTCGATCATGCTGGCTTCCACCATCGCTTTGCCGCTCCGCAAGCTGGCGGCGGCGGCGGAACGGGTGCGGCGCGGTATCAACAAGCGCGTGGAGATTCCAGACTTCTCCGCCCGCGGCGATGAGATCGGCGATCTCTCGGGCGCGGTACGCGACATGACCAACGCGCTTTACAACCGCATCGCCGCCATCGAGGCTTTCGCGGCGGATGTGAGCCATGAGCTGAAGAACCCGCTCACTTCGCTGCGCAGCGCCGTCGAAACGCTGGCCTATGCCAAGACGCCGGAGCAGCGCGAGCGGCTGGTCGAAATCGTGAACCATGACGTCAAACGTCTTGACCGGCTGATCACCGACATTTCGGATGCCTCGCGTCTGGATGCGGAGCTGGCACGCGGTGAGGCGCAGGCCTTCGACCTGTCGCAGCTTCTCGAATCGATCACCACCTATGCCAATGACACCGCCAAGGAAGGCCAGGCAGAGGTTGAATTCGAAATCGCCAAGCCGCCGCCCGGCATGGACCGCGCCAAGGCCTACACCATCATGGGCCACGATTCACGCCTCGGTCAGGTGGTGCGCAATCTGATCGACAATGCACGCTCCTTCACCAAGCCCGGCACCAAGCTCAACGTGCGGGTCCGCCGCACGGGGCCTGACGTTGAATTCCGCGTTGATGATTGGGGCCCGGGCATCCCACCCGATAACCTGGGGCGGATCTTCGAGCGCTTCTACACCGACCGGCCCGAAGGCAGCTTCGGCTCCAACTCCGGCCTCGGGCTTTCGATCTCGCAGCAGATCGTCGATGCGCATAAGGGCCGCATCTGGGCCGAGAACCGCTATGGCAAGCCAGACGGTGATGGCGTGAGGCCGGTGCTGGGCGCGCGCTTCCTCGTCCGCATTCCGGCGGCCGCCCATGCATGAAGAGGCGATCATCCACGGCACCTGCCTCGCCATTGGCGAGGATGGGGTGCTGCTCCTCGGCAAGCCCGGCACCGGTAAATCCGACCTCGCATTGCGGTTGATCGATCAGCCAGGCTTCGGCCTTTCGGGCGAGCTGCGCCAGGCGCGGCTGGTGGCGGATGATCAGGTCCAGATCCACCGCGTGGACCAGGCGCTGATCGCGTCTGCTCCCGCAGCACTTGCGGGCAAGCTCGAAATCCGCGGGCTGGGCATTGCTGAACTTGAGGTGAAGGCTTTCGTCCGATTGCGGCTTGCCGTGAGGTTGACGCCGTCCGCCGAAATCGAGCGGCTTCCGGAGCTGGGCCGCTCACGCATGGAGATCCTCGGAACCGGCATTCCGTTGATCCTTCTGGACCCGGAAACGGCGTCCGCTCCCGCCCGCCTGAGGGCAGCGCTGGACCAATTTGTCACCCGCTGAATGCATATTGCATCGCTTGCCTGTTAGAGGCATTGTTCGCAACCCTAAACGGCGAGAGCGCGGAGTGTTGCTACCACCATGATCGGACTCGTCCTGGTCACCCATGGCCGCCTGGCGGAGGAGTTCCGTTCTGCCCTCGAGCATGTGGTGGGCCCGCAAACGGCGATTGAGACCATCGCCATTGGCCCCGATGACCGCATGGAAAACCGCCGCGCCGACATTGCCGATGCGGTGGCCCGCGCCAACAGCGGATCGGGCGTCATCATCCTCACGGATATGTTCGGCGGCACGCCCTCGAACCTCGCCATCTCTCTGCTGGAGATCGGCAAGGTGGAAGTGGTGGCCGGGCTGAACCTGCCGATGCTGGTGAAGCTTGCCCGCATCCGCAAGGATTATGCGCTGGACAAGGCCGCCACGGCCGCCCAGGACGCCGGCCGCAAATACATCAACGTCGCCAGCCAGATTCTGGGAGATTGACGGTGACGGACACAGTTGCGGCGCGTGAGCTTTCGATCATCAACCAGCGCGGCCTTCATGCGCGCGCTTCGGCCAAATTCGTGAAATGCGCCGAAGGCTTCAAAGCCGATATTTCGGTAAGCCGCGATGGCATGTCGGTTCCCGCCACGTCCATCATGGGCCTCATGATGCTGGGTGCCGCCATGGGCACATCCATCGCCGTTGAAGCCAAGGGCCCGGATGCGGAAGCCGCACTCGAGGCTCTGGCGCAACTGGTCGCCAGCAAGTTCGACGAAGAATGAGGGTTTAGGGCCCCCTTTGGTCTCACGCATGATCAGCGGGAGATCTGCGCTCCAGACGTTCCGTCACCCCAGCGAAAGCTGGGGTCCCGCTCTGTATCAGCATGTGCACAAAAAAAGTGGGATGCCAGCCTTCGCTAGCATGACGGTGCGCGATGGGAGAAGGGGCTGAACAATCCCCCGACCCCTACTGCGGATCCTGCGCGAAAAGCTGGTTCTGGATCACCGCCTCCGCCGGGCGCAGGACGGGGTCTTCCGCTTCGCGGCATTTGGAATCGACGAAGTTGAGATAGCGGTCCGGCACGGGCTGGCCGATCCAGTCGAGCACCAGAGGCGAGAGACAGTAGAGGGGGCGGCCATGCATGTCTGCCGCCAGTGACTGGGTCTCATGGCCATTGCTCGCAATGAGTAGCGGGATCTGGTGAAGGCGCGGATCGCTTTCGGACTTCATGCCGTTCTTCCACTGGTGCAGGCGAAGGCCTGGCAGATGATCGCCGAAGAGGACGAGCACATAGGGCCTTCCCTTTGCATCAAGCTCGCGCTTGAAGCCCGCCAGCGCATGCGCGGCGCCGTCCAGCCGCGTCCGGTAATCATGGACACCCTCATGGCCCTCGGCGTCTGACGGGTCCGCCTCATAGGGGCCATGGGTCTGCACCGTCACGATGAAATTGAACTGGGGCTTATCGCCTCCCGCACGGTCCAGAACGGACTTGTAGAGACCTTCGTCCGTCGGCCAGTCATTGGGCTGGATGGTGAGATTCATCTCATCCATGCTGACGAAGTGGCCGAAGCCCAGCTTGGGGTAGATCTGGTCGCGCAGCCAGAAGCGCCGCGTAAAATTGTGGAAGGCAGTTGCCGCATACCCCTTCTCCGCCATCAGGTGGGGAAGACTCCGCGCGCCGTCCGTGATGTATTGCACATAGTGCTGATAGGGGATGATGCCGTCCTGGAAGGTCTTCACGGGAATGCCGGTGAGCACCTCGAATTCGGCATTGGGCGTTGTGCCGCCATAGACGGGCGAGACCGCCATGCTCTCGGTGAAGCCCGCCTGTTTCAGCTGGTCGAGGGGCGATTGCGGATCGTTGGGGTCACGCCACCAGGCCTCGCCCAAAATAATATAGACATCTGGCACGGGGCCTGCAGCCGCGACGGGCTTGGGCGGCGGCGCGTTCAAAGCTTCCAGCGCCTGCTTCACTTCGGCTTGCGTGTATGTCTTGAGGCGGAGGCCCGCCATTGAGAAATAGAGGTGCGTGCCAAGGCCGTTCATCCGCTCGCTCTCGGCCTGGCTGAAGGTCAGGTTCTCGATGCCGATCCAATAGGCATTGTCATGGATCCATTTGGACACGGGCTCGAAGCGGTAGGTGGAAAGCAGGCCCACGCAGAGCAGCGCCAATGGCAGGCTCCACCAGCGGAAGCGCAGGTTCCAGGCATACCAGACCGCGGCGGGAATGATGGCGGCACCCAGTACCCAGTGATACCAGTGCACATAGCTGAGGAGATGGACCGACTGGCCCGCGAGAAACAGGTCGCTGACCTGAAACGGCTCGCCCGTCGAGCTCCGCTTGATCGAGGACAGCGTGCCGACGAAGAGCAGGCTCGCCGCCATCATGGCGCCTGCGGGCAGGAGCCTTGCGAAGGCAGCGAAGACACCCAGCATGACCATGGGTGCGAGCATGCGCGAGAACCAGAAGTGCCACAGGCTGCGGCCGGTCAGATATTCCGGCGTCCAGCGGCCGAGAGAGGCTTCAATGATGAGCAGCACGAGATAGACCAGAAAGAGCTGCAGCAGCACCTTCCCCGTCACGCGCAACCACGCCGGCACGGCTATTCCCCTGCCGGCCGGTTTGCCGGCTGCGGCGTCAAAGGTCGTCAATCGCGAATCCTCCCAGTGCGACAGCTTAATGACGGTCTGCTGCCGGGGCCAGTGCTATGACGTGGCACGCGTGGCAGCATCATGGCGAAAGGGCCGCCAAAAACGGCAATGGCCGCCAAAATGGCGGCCATCACAAACACGGTCGGGAGAAGAAAGTTCAGATCGACTCTTCGATCCAGGCCTGGAGCTGGTTCTTCGGCGCCGCACCCACCTTGGTGGCGGCGACCTGGCCACCCTTGAACACCATGAGCGTGGGAATGCCGCGAACGCCGTAGCGCGAGGGCACGGACGGATTATCGTCAATGTTGATTTTTACAATCTTGGCCTTGGGGCCCAGGCTCGCTGCAATCTCCTCGAGCGCCGGGGCGATCATCTTGCAGGGGCCGCACCATTCCGCCCAGAAATCGACGACGACGGGCGTGTCGGACAGGAGAACATCCTTTTCGAAGGACGTGTCGGAGACCTGGAGCGTGGCCATGGGAACCTCTTGGGGGCTGTGGCGGGATTCGCCGTTGAGGAACCAAGGTAGGAGCGGCCCCCCGCAGGGTCAAGGCCGGGACAAGCGCAGGGCCGCCATGCGGTCCAGGAGCGCATCGGGGATCATAAGAAGCCGGGGCGCTTCGGTGAAGATCAGGCAGAAGCGCAAGGGCTTTCCCGGCTCCGTCAGCCGCAGGGCGTCCCGATAGACCGCAAGCTGGATCAAATATTCGGGGTTGCAGCTTTCAGGCGTTTCCGGAACGTCACGGTCAGACTTATAGTCGGCGACCAGAATGCCGCCGGGCGTCACCACCAGCCGGTCGATGCGGCGGCGCTCAGGCGCACCATCGGGCGCGCGGGTGATGAGGGAGGCCTCCGAATGGCCCTCGGCCGAGAGGATTTCGGCAAGCACCGGATGGGAGACCAGCTCTGCTAGCTGGGCCGCAAGCGCCTTGTCCGCCCCGGCCCGGCGCACCGCCGTTTCGATGTGGGTGAGGCGGTCCTCCACCGGCAGATCGGGCAGGTTCTGGAGGATGCGGTGGATGAGGATGCCACGTGCCACCTGGGCTTGCGCACGCCGGCGGGGCTGTGGCGGGGCCCCAGGCGGCGCCGCGCCCTGGACCACCTCCCGCGCGATCCACGCCGGCCAGGGCGGAGCGACTGGTGCAGGCGTGGTATCTGATCGTTCGGCCGCGACCGGGGCGGGCCCCAGGCGCCAGCCCTCGCCATCGGCCAGTTCCTGCATTGCGGGCATCAGCGCGGCCGCAGCGGTGTTGTACCAGCAGGATTCCGGCGGCTCGCGCGGGCCGCGGTAGCCGCAGATATAGAGCTCGTCCCGCGCCCTCGTCATCGCAACATAGAGAAGCCGGCGGTATTCCGCCGTCTCCACATCCTTCTGCGCTGCCTTGAGACGCTTCACGGCCTTCGACGCCAGAAGCTTCGGCACCGGCCAGAGCGGTACCCGGGCATGGCCATCGGCACCGCCGCCATCCAGCATCAGCAGCGGGTCGCTCCGCTGCTGCTCGGAGCTGCTGGTGGTATCGGGCAGAATGACAATGGGCGCTTCGAGGCCCTTGGCGCCATGCACCGTCATCACCCGCACTTCGCCTGCACCCTGCTCCATGTTGCGCTTGATCTCGATCTCGCCCGCCTCAAACCAGTTGACGAAGCCCGCAAGCGAGGTGCCATGCGCCTCCTCATAATCGAGCGCGCGATCGAGCAGCGCATCAATTGCGTCATTGGCTTCACTGCCGAGGCGGGAGACGAAGCGCAGCCGGGCCTTGGCGAGAACCGCCGAAAAGAATTCGAAAGGCCGCGCAGCAGGTGCAGCCGCGATCAGGGGACGGAGCAACGCAACAGCCGCGCCGAACGGCTCATCGTCCTTGCGGCAGAGACTCTGCCACAGCGAGAGGGACCCGCGCCCTGCGGCAACCTCCATCAGTTCATCCTCGCTGAGGGGCCGTGGAAAAACCGGGCTCTTGAGAATGCAGGCAAGCGCGTGATCGTCCTCCGGCATGATGGCGAACTGGGCGAGCGCCACGAGATCGAGCACGGCGATGTTCTCGCCCAGCTTCAGCCGATCGGCGCCCGCCACCGGCACCTGCTCGTTCCACAACGCGCGGATCATCGCATCGAAGAAACTGTCCCGGCGCTTGACGAGGATGAGGATGTCGCCCGCTTTCACAGGCCGTCCACGGGCTGTCAGCATGCGGCGGCCGATCCAGCCCTTGATGGTGCGCGCGAGCTTCTTGGCCAGCCTGCGGCGTGGCGACTGTGCGGGCTCGCGGTCAACCGGGGCCTGCCACGGGTCACGATCTTGCCTCTCGTCGGGCAGGATGAGCGGCCAGAGCTCCACCAGCCCCACGGCCTCGCGCCGGTTCGCCTCATGGTGCCAGTCGCGCGGCCTCTCGCCATCGAGCCCGGTGCGCGCGAGCGAGTCTGGCGCGAAGACGCCGTCCACCGCATCGAGCACCTGTTGGGCGGAGCGGAATGACACGCTGAAATCCACTGCGCGGAATTCCTGCCCTGCCCCTTCAACCTGGGCCTTCACCTCATCCAGTACCTGCTCGAAGACGTTGGGATCCGCCCCCTGGAAGGAATAGATCGACTGCTTGCGGTCGCCCACCACGAAGAGGGTGCGGGGCTTCCGGCCATGGCGGCCTTCACCGGCGAAGAACTCCTCCGTCAGTGAACGGATGATCTGCCACTGCATCGGGCTCGTGTCCTGCGCCTCATCGACCAGCAGATGCTCAATGCCGCCATCGAGCTTGTAGAGAACCCAGGCGGCATCGGGCCTTTCATGCAGCAGCTCGCCCGTCTTGATGATGAGATCATCGAAATCATAGGCGCCGCGCAGGCGCTTGGACTGCTCGAAGCGCCTGACAATGGCACTCCCCAGACGCAGGAGAGACAGCGTGGCGGACAGGCACTCGAGATCGCCCATGCGCCCCAGCGCGTCTTCCAGGCGGGCTTGATCGGGCCGCACCAGATCGTCAATCCAGGGATGGGCGTCATGGGTCGATTTATTGGCCACCCATTTCCGCGGCTCGCACTTGCCCGTGAGAAGCACGGAGCGCAGCTCCAGCAATGTGGCCTCCGGCACGGCCAAGGCAGACCGGATCGCAACAGCTGTATCCTTCTCGCTCTTGCTTCCGCCCTCCAGCAGGCTTGCCAGTTCGCGATAGCGCGTCTGATCGGCATCGAGGCTCTGTGTGAGGCTCTCCCGCGTGAGGCCCGGTTCGAGAGACATGTGAAAGCGCAGCAGGCTCTCGGCCCGCTCCAAACCCGCCTCGCCATCGAACAGCTCGCGGAGATGGGCACGCTTGGAGAGGAGCTGCGTCAGCAGGGCGTCAAATCCGTCAGCGCTCACCCGGTTGGCGACATCTAGCAATGCAGCGCCCGTTTCCGTCTCGCCACCGGTTCTGGCGGCCGCGAGCACGGCGTTCCGAGCATCCTGCAGCAGGGAGAGCGAGTCACGGTCTTCCAGCATGGCGAAATGCGGAACGATTCCGGCTTCCACGGGAAAGAGCTGCAGCACGCGTTCACAGAAGGCATGGATCGTCTGGATCTTCAGGCCGCCCGGTGTTTCGAGCGCGCGGGTGAAGAGCTGGCGGGCGCGCTCCAGCAGGGGGGCGCCGGCATCATGTGCGCCGAGCTTCTTCAGCTCATCGCGCAATGCCCCATCATCAAGTGCAATCCACTTGCTCAAGCGTTCGAACAGGCGGTTTGCCATTTCGGCCGCTGCCGCCTTGGTGAAGGTCAAGCACATGATGCGCGAGGGCTCGGTGCCGCCCAGCATCAGCCGCACCACACGGTCGACCAGCACATGCGTCTTGCCGGACCCGGCATTGGCGTTGACCCAGACGGTTGCCGACGGATCGGAAGCGCGGAGCTGCGCCAGGCTGGCGGCGGGGTTGAGGCTCACGGCAAATCTCCCGAGAGCGTCCATTCCTGGAAGCGCGAGAGATGGTCATAGCTGCTTGCGTCATCCTCCTTCTCCATCATGGCGCGGGGGTAATAAGGCTGGGCGGGGCTGGCATAAGACAAGAGCAGCCGCTCCAACTCCGCCAGATGTTTCAGCGCCAGATCCATGACCGGAAGATCGAGCCGTTTCACCTCTCCCGCGGGATCACCGCCGGTGAGGTGAACATAGGAGATATCGGATGTGTTCAGTGCCGCCACACCCTGGAATCCGCCGCGTGCCAGAATTGCCGCCTGCAGCGTGAGCTGAGATGAAAAGCCCTGCTCCACCTGTTTGCCGGAAGGCGGGGTGCCCGTCTTGAAGTCGATGATGCGCGCCGAGCCATCGGCTTTGAGGTCAATGCGGTCCGCCCTGCAGGTGAGGCTGAAGGCATTGCCGGCAACCATCAGCTCTGTTTCACCCCGGCATTCGGCCACCACGCGCTCAACATCTTCGCGCCACGCCGGCTCCTGTTCCGCGATCCACTGGGCAATGCGGCGGAAACGCGGCCACCAGAAACTGACGAGGCCGGGGTAATCCGCGATCTGCGCGAAGTGGCGGAGGCCCTGTGCTTCGATCTCGCCGGCCACATTCTGTGGCAGGTGCTTTGGATAGGCCGCAAGAAAATCGCCGATCGCACCATGGAAGATAATGCCGCGCCG
Source organism: Aestuariivirga sp. (assembly GCF_965227715.1). Taxonomy (GTDB): domain Bacteria; phylum Pseudomonadota; class Alphaproteobacteria; order Rhizobiales; family Aestuariivirgaceae; genus Aestuariivirga. Next base: position 2,447,895 of record NZ_OZ245771.1, read on the forward strand.
CGCGGGATCAGGCACGGAAGACACAGGCTTCACCGGTTCCAGCTTCAGGACATAGCGCGCATAGATCGCATAGGGATCGCGCAGCAGTGTTTCGACCCGCGTAACGCTCAGCGCCCTCGGGCGCAGGGCCACGGGCGGCCGGGGCTTCGGCATGCCAATGGGGGTAACGCTTGGCGGCTCCACCAGCTTTCGCGCCAGCTGGGGCCATGGGCTTGCCGTTGCGGTGTCCTTCAGTTTTGCGGTTTCGAGAATCATCAGCAGACGGTGGATCCAGCGTGAGGGCGTTCCGGGGGAATCGCCAATCCGCCTGGACCACAGCAGCTTGACTTCGGCATTGCCGAAGGCCTGCACGAAATCATGGGCGGTCTGGCCGATCTGCGCTTCGGGCTGCTTCATTGCCAGCGCGTCCCGCATCGGGCGGTTGATCCAGGGCCCGCTGTCGGTGGCGCCAGGCCAGGTTCCTTCATTGAGGCCCGCCAGCACCATCACATCCGCCCGGATCAGACGGGCTTCGAGCAGGCCCAGGATTGCCAGCGGTGTGGGATTATACTGCTGGCTGCGCACCGGGAGCCCGTGCAGCCAGTGGCGGATGATGGCGGCCGTACGCGCCAGATCGCAGCGCCGGAGAAAGCGCGACTCCAGCTTCAGGAGATCGAAGGCTTCGCTCAGAACCTCACCACCATCCCCCAGCCAGAAGGCTTCACCCGCCATGGCCTCGCAGGCCGCAGAGAGCCGGTCCAGATGTTCAGCCAGCGTGGCGGGCTGCCCCGTCAAGAGCGGGGCAAGAACGGCGGAGATGCGGCTGCACTGTGCGATGGTGGCTTCCCACTGCTCCTTGCCGACATGGCGCAGGAGGAGGTGCAGGGACCGCTTATCTTCGCCCTCAACGGTCACGCGCAGCGCATGGGCGAGCTTGCCGATCTCCGGCGCGCCCGTTCCGGTGCGGAGGAGCGCTAGCTCGATCAGGCTCGCGTGGTGGCGGGCCTCTGCGGCGGGAACACCAAAGCAAGCAAGCTCATGGCGCAGCAGGGCGGCGAGCGGCTCCGCCGCGAAATTCTGCAGCAGCGCCTCGAGCAGCAGGTTCAAGAGCGATGCGCCGCCGTGGCGGATCAGCGGTTCGCCCGCTGAATCATTGATGGCGATGTTCCAGCGCCGAAGCTCCACCTTCACGCGGCGCGCCAGTTGGCGGTCCGGCGTCACCAGGCAGGCCGTGCGGCCCGGCGTTTCAAGGCACTGGCGGAGGATCAGGCTGGCAGCCAGCGCCTGTTCCTGAATGCTGCGCGTTTCGACAAGCTCCACGCCCCCCATGGCCGCTGCGACGCGCGGCTCCTGCCCTTTGAGCGCGCCGTGCCAGAGATGGGCGGTTTCCGCAGGGCGCATCAGCTCGCTTGCCAGCCAGGCGCGGGGGCCGGGCGCCCCGCCATCGAGTTCACCCACCATCTGGCGCGTTGCGTTAAGGCGGGCGAGAAGCTGCTTCATCCCATGCTGGGGGTGGGTGGGGCCGACGGCCACCCAGCTTGCCTCATCCATCATCTGGTCGAGGCCCGGCAGGATGACGGCACCGTTGGGGAGCCCCGCTATCGCCTTGAGCAGCGTGCAAGTGGCGGGGATCGAGCCCGTGGAACCTGCCGCGATGAAGGGCCTGGTGGTGCGCGCCAGTTCCAGCCGGCGGGCCTCGCGCCGAAGGATGGCGGAGCGCCGGGCCTGCGGGCCCATGGCCTGTTCCGCTGCGAGACGCTGGGGATATTTCTCGCGCGCGATCGCCAGGAATTCGAGGATCGCTTCGCGGTGGCGGGCACTCTCAAGGCCATAGAGCTCCGCGATCTGTGCCACCTGGATGTCTTCGGTCTCCAGCGTATCGAGAAATTCTGCGAGGGATTGCGCGAGGCCCCCTGCCTGATGCGGTGCGGCGGCAATTTCCTGGGCCAAGCGCGTGGCGGGGTGGGCTTCGGCCCATTCGTCAATCAGGTCCATCAGCAGCAGAAGCTGGCCCGGAACACTTACCGGCGTTCCCAGCTCATCCACATCGTGCTCGGGCGCCAGCAGGTCCTCGTCAATATCGCCCAGGGGCCGGATCCGCGGGAGCAGCACGCCGGAGCTGCCGGCGAGGCGCAGGAAAATCTCCTCAAGCTCGCGCACCGCGCGCCGCGTGGGAAGCAGGATGGTCCAGCGTGCCAGGTCCAGAGGGCCGGGCTTCAGTCCATCCGTACACGGAAAGCCTTCGAGGACGGCGCGTGCCAGAAGCTCAAGGAAGGGCTTGTCAGGTGCAATGGTGAAGAGGCGAAGGGTTTGGTCCGCCATCACTCAGGCCTTCAGCGCGTCTTCGGCCTGCGCAATTGCTTCTGGCGTTCCGACATGAAGCCAGCGCCCGGTGTGCTCAACACCGAAGAGGCGGCCTTCCGCGATGGCGCGGTCCCACAGCAGGTTCATCGAGAAGCTACCAGAAGGTGCTCCTTCGAACAGCCGGGGCGACACGAGGTAACCGCCGATATAGGCAAGTGGCGTTCCTTGCGCCTTGGCGCGGCGGGTGAGCCTGCCATCTTCGCCGCGGACGAAATCGCCCGACCCGTCATAGCCTACGGTGCGGTCCAGGGGCGAGAGCAGCAAGAGGCAATCCATGCGCTCATCGTCCCACGCCGCGCGCAGGCGTTCAAGCGCGGGTTCCCCATCATCAACCCAGAAGCTGTCACTGTTGATCACGAAGAAGGGCGCCTCACCCAGAAGTGGCAGGGCGCGGGCCACGCCGCCACCGGTATCCAGAAGTTCGGCGCGCTCATCCGAAATGATGATCTTCGGCGCGGGCTGGCGTTGCGCCCAGTCCTCGATCTGCTCAGGCAAGTAATGCACATTGACGACCGCCGTCTCAACACCGGCAAGGCGCAGCCGGTCGAAGCCATGTTCGATCAGCGCCTTGCCTGCGACTTCGATCAAGGGCTTGGGCCTTGTGAGGGTGAGCGGGCGCATGCGCTGGCCATAGCCTGCGGCCAGCACCATGGCGGAACGCCCTAGCCGCCCCGTCATGGCTGCTCCCGCCGCGCTGCCGGCAGATGGGTGTCGAACCAGCGCTTCAGCCCCGAGAGCCTTGGGTGGGCGAGGTTCCGCTCAAGATAGCGGGAGACACGCGGGATGTGGCGGAGATAGCCGTGCTTTCCGTCGCGTTTCGAAAGCCTGGCGAAGATGCCGAGAATCTTGGTGGCGCGCTGGGCCCCCAGAATCGCATAGGCCACGGCGAAGCCTGCGTGATCGAAATGCGTATGGGCCGCGCGCAGGGCGCAATATCGGTCATAGAGCACATCTGCGAAATCGAAATCGATGTCGACGCGGGCGTCCTGCAGCAGGGAGGCCAGATCATAGGCGGGGTGTCCCAGCAGGCAATCCTGCGTATCGATGATGCCGACGCGCTTCAGACCTTCGCGCTCCGGCAGCCAGAGCAGATTGGGGGAATGATAGTCGCGCAGCACCCAGACCGGCTTTTCGGGCTGCGTGAGCGGCAAAAGCTCTGTCCACAGAGCTTCGAATTCCTGACGCGCCGCCTGCGGGATCTCGCTTCCCTTCACATGCGGCCAGAACCAGGACGGCAGAAGATCCACTTCGATCAGCTGTGCTTCCACATCATAGGACGGCACGCGATAGGTGCCGCCATCGAGCGGCACGTCACGCGGCCAGTCACGGCCCGCCATGTCGGCCAGCACGGTGACGGCGGCACCCATGGGCTCGCGCATGTCGTGGCCCTGCTGCAACATGCGGCCGAAAACACTGCGGCCCAGATCCTCCATCACCGCAAAGCCGTGGGTGAGGTCGAAGGCTTCAGCGCGGGGCGCGCTGTAGCCTTGTGCCAGAAGAACAGTGTTAACCGCGATGACGGCGCGGATATCTTCCGCGAGGTGGGCAATGGCGCTGTAGGGCTTGCCGTCTTTCACCGGCGGGCCATCGGGCCTCGCTGGCATGTCCATCAGGATCGCGGCTTCGGATCCCATATGCAGCGTCTCGTAGCGGCGGAAGGAGGCATCGCCTTCGAGAAAGCGGCGCTTGGCATCTGCCCAGCGGGTACCCGCCAGAAAATCAGTGATCGCCTGATTGCGCGCCAGGGCCTGGGCCCAGGCGCCCGTGGCCGTGATGCTGGCCTCACGCGCTGCTCCGCTTCCCGACAATTCGACCAGCAGCCTGTCCGCCACCGGCCAGTCCAGCATCTTCTCCGGCCATTCGACGGCGAGCACACTTTCCTTTGCAAGGTCATCAAGACCCAGCTCATCCAGCTCTGCAGCAGAGCCCAGGCGATAGAGATCGGCATGGGAGACGGGAATGCGCGTCTCGTCATAGCTCTGGACGAGGGTGAAGGTGGGGCTCGGCACCTCGAGGTCCGGATCATCGCCCAAGGCGCGGATGAAGGCGCGCGCGAAGGTGGATTTGCCGGAGCCCAGATCGCCCATGAGCAGGATCACCATTCCCGGCCTAGCAAAGAGTGCGAGCTCGGCGGCGAAGCTTTCGAGCTGGGTCTGGCTGAAGCGGCGGGTGAACTGCATGGCTCTCAGGCGGTCTTCCGGCTTTCTTGGGAACTGAGCGGGCGCTGTGCCGCTCCCGGCCCATCGAGCGGGAAGGTGCAGAGAACCGTGGTGCCCTGGTTGATCTTGGAGAGGAGCGACACCTGCCCCTCATGCAGCTCCACAAAGCTCTTGACGATGGCGAGACCAAGGCCGGGCCCGCGGTGGCCGCCGGGCACCGGCCGGGACTGGAAGCGGTCAAAGGCCTGTTTCTGGAAATCGGGATCAATGCCGCGGCCATGGTCGGAGACCCAGAGCTGCAGCTGGCCGCGGCCTTGCTTCGCCCCCATGCGCACCGTGGCACCCCGGTCTGAAAAGCCGATGGCGTTGGAGAGAAGGTTGGTCAGGATCTGCTCCACCCGCTTCGCGTCCGCCACGAGCGTGTCGACATCGGCACCCACTTCGATGTTGAGCGTCAGGTCCCGGTCGTCGATGAGGGAGGAGAGCTTTTCGGCCACCGCTTCCAGCAGGGCCGTCACATCCACCCGTTCGAGCTTCAGTTCGAGGGCGCCTGCATCGATGGCGGTCAAGTCGATGATGGCATCGATGATGGTCTTGAGATCGGTCGAGGAGCGGCGGATATCGCGCACATAATCCTGCTGCTTCGGGGTCAAAGGCCCGGCGAGCCCCAGCTGCAGGCCTTCGGCGAAACCCAGGATCGAGGTGAGCGGCGTGCGGATCTCATAGGAGACATTGGAGAGGAACATGTTCTTGAGGCGGTCCGCCGCTTCCAGTGCATCCGCACGGTCACGAAGCGCGCGCTCCATGCGGGCCGAATCCGAAATGTCGGCGAAGGTCAGAAGCGTGTTGCCGTCCGGCAGGGGTACGGCGACGAATTGCAGGACGCGGTCCGAAACATCGATCTTGCCGGTGACGGGTTTGCGCTCCACGTCGAGCCTGGTCACGCTGTAGCGCACTTCGTCCCAGGCGGTTGATTCCGCGGCGAGGCGGCGGCCGTGAACCGCCAGCTCCTCGATATGCGGCTCCGTCGCGAGGAGGGTCGCATCCAGCTGCCAATAACGCGCGAAGGCGGGGTTGAACAGTTTGAGGCGACCATCCGAGCCCAGCAAGGCGATTCCTTCGCCGAGATTGTCCAGCGTCTCGCGCTGGACGCCGATCAATTCATTGTAACGGCTTTCGAGGAGGAGTTCCTCCGTCACATTTTCATAGAGATATGTGACGCCCCCGAAGGGGTGCTGCTCGCAGACCACATGGAGCGTGCGACCGTCCGGCAGGTACCACCAGTTCTCACGGGTTTCGAGGGTTGTATAGGCCTGGAGCTGCTTGGTCTTCCACTCGCGGTAATTTGCCTGTTCGGGAATGCAGCGCTGGTTCCGGAGACGGTCCAGGATCTCGCTGTCCGTCGGGTGGGAGTCGAGCCAGGCGGAGTCGAGCGGCCAGAGTTCGGCATAGGCGGCGTTGTGGAACTTCAGCCGCTGGTCCGGCCCGAAGATCGCGATTGCCGTGTCGAGCTTGTTCAGCGTCGAGGTATGGGCCTTGATGTGACGGTCGAGCTCCTTCTCGGCATGTTCGAGCACCGTCATGTCAATCGCGAAGCCCGCGGCACCGCCAGAGACTGGCACTTCAAAAATATCGAGAACGCGCATGGAGCCTGAGACCACGGCGTGGATCCGGCCCATGCGGCCCGTCGCATCACTCGCACCTGCGCGGTCCAGATTGGCGCGGCCGGCGATTTCCGTTCCCTGGGCCACCGCTGCATCGGCATCAGCCGCATCGACGGCGGCGGCATAGGACTGGTTGACCCAGACGAGCTTGCCATCGGAGCCGCGCAGCCAGACCGGAAGGGGGGCGGCATCAAGAACGGCGCTCAGGCGCTCCACCTGGTTTCCCAGCCGGTGCGCTTCATGGGCGAGCGTGGCGATGTTGCGGCGCTCACCCGCGAGCGGGCGGAAGCGCAGCGTGGCGAGGCCCCCGGCCGTTCTGCCATCGGCCTCCAGCAGATCACCGGCGCGGGACTTGATGGCGATGTTGAAGGGGGTGCCGTCCTGGCGGAGCTCGGCCAGGCACTCATTGAGTGCTGAGGCGGAATCGCGGTCGAGCCAGCTGGCGAAATCAACGAGGGCGGCCATGTCTTCGGGAAGATTCGCGGCGCCATGCATGGAGCCCAGCACCCGGTCCGGCAAGGGGCCACGGCCGTGCCAGATCACCAGCACATGGGCTTCAGCGGAAATGGCCGTTTCGGCCTCGTTCAGGCGGATTTCGAGTTCGGCCACGCGGGCGCGGGCGGCCTGCTCATTGCGCCTGAGACGGCGCAGCGAAACGAGCGCCCAGAGAAAGACGCCCGTGACGGCCAGAACCGCAATGAGGGCGAAGCCATCGCCCGCCAGGCTGTTGCCGAAACCGGCGCCCATGTCTTCTCCGGTCAAAGTGCCGGGATGGCGCACGAATCAGCGCGCCATCCGCCCCGCAAGACATATAGCTAAAGAACCGTTGCGCCGCACCAATCTCAGTAGCGGTAATATTCCGGCTTGTAGGGGCCCTGGGGCGTCACACCGATATAGGCGGCCTGATCGTCCTTGAGCTTGGTGAGCTTCACGCCGAGCTTTTCGAGGTGAAGGCGCGCCACCTTCTCATCCAAGTGCTTGGGCAGCACATAGACTTCGTTCTTGTACTTGGACGTGCCGGCGGCGGTGAAGAGCTCAATCTGCGCCAGGGTCTGGTTGGTGAAGGAGGCGGACATCACGAAGCTCGGGTGACCCGTGGCATTGCCGAGGTTCACCAGCCGGCCCTGCGACAGCAGGATGACGCGCGCGCCGGAGGGCATGTGAATCATGTCCACCTGGGGCTTGATGTTGGTGGTCTTGAAATTGCGGAGCTCCGCCACCTGGATCTCATTGTCGAAGTGGCCGATGTTGCAGACAATGGCCATGTCCTTCATCTGCTTCATGTGATCGACGGTGATCACGTCCTTGTTGCCGGTGGCGGTGACGAAGATATCCGCCGTGCCGACCACGTCTTCCACGGTCTGGACGGCGAAGCCATCCATCGCGGCCTGCAGCGCGCAGATCGGATCGACCTCGGTGACGATCACGCGGGCGCCCGAGCCTTTGAGCGAGGCGGCCGAGCCCTTGCCGACATCCCCATAGCCGCAGACCACGGCAACCTTGCCGGCCATCATCACATCCGTTCCGCGGCGGATCGCGTCCACCAGCGATTCGCGGCAGCCGTATTTGTTGTCGAACTTGGACTTGGTCACCGAGTCGTTCACGTTGATCGCCGGGAAGGGCAGCTCGCCCTTCTTCTGCAATTCATAGAGGCGGTGGACGCCGGTGGTGGTTTCTTCCGAGACGCCCTTGATCGACGCCTTGACCTGGTCGAACCAGCCCGGCTGCTCGGCAATGCGCTTCTTGATGGCGGCGAAGAGATATTCCTCCTCCTCGCTCTTCGGATGGGCGATGAGGCCCGGATCCTTCTCGGCCTTGGAGCCGAGCAAAATGTAGAGAGTGGCGTCACCGCCGTCATCAAGGATCATGTTGGAGGGCTTGCCGTCCGGCCAGTCGAAGATCTTCGCGGTGTAGTCCCAATATTCCTTCAGGCTCTCGCCCTTGAAGGCGAAGACGGGGATGCCGGCGGCGGCAATCGCCGCGGCGGCGTGATCCTGGGTCGAATAGATGTTGCAGGAGGCCCAGCGCACGTCAGCACCCAGAGCCACCAGCGTCTCGATCAGCACCGCGGTCTGGATGGTCATGTGGAGGGAGCCCGAGATGCGGGCGCCGCGCAGGGGCTGGAGGGCCTTGTATTCGGCCCTCGTCGCCATGAGGCCCGGCATTTCGACCTCGGCCATGTCGATTTCCTTGCGGCCCCAGTCGGCCAGCTTGATATCGGCAACGTGATAGTCCTGATGGGCGCGGGTCATGGGCTGTCCTTGCATGTCCTGTTGTTGGCGGGTCCTATAGCAGCGGCACGGGCCCCTGTCCATGAGGACATAAAGAATTCTTTATATCGTGTTAACCGAGGAACTTCCGGCCGTTCCGCCCTATATTACGTGGCATGACCGAGATCCTATTCGACAACACTTACGCCCGGCTGCCCGGCACCATGCATGTGGGGGTGGCGCCCACAGCTGTGAGGGCGCCGCGCCTCATCAAGGTGAATGGTCCTCTTGCCCTCGAGCTGGGGATCGACCCTGCCGGATTGACGGCCGAAATGGCCGTGGGGAATGCGCTTCCTGCGGGTGCCACCCCCATTGCCCAGGCCTATGCCGGGCATCAGTTTGGAAATTTCGTGCCGCAGCTGGGGGATGGCCGCGCAATTCTGCTGGGCGAGGTGGTGGACCGGACTGGCAAGCGCCGCGACATTCAGCTGAAAGGTGCAGGCCCCACGCCCTTCTCGCGCCGCGGCGATGGGCGGGCGGCACTTGGGCCGGTCTTAAGGGAATACCTCGTGAGCGAGGCCATGCAGGCGCTGGGCATTCCAACCACGCGCGCCCTGATGGCGGCAACGACCGGCGAGCGGGTTTACCGGGAGGAGGTTCTGCCGGGCGCCGTGCTGACGCGCGTGGCGGCCAGCCACATTCGCGTGGGGACCTTCCAGTTCTTCGCGGTGCGGAAGGACCACGCGTCGCTTCAGGCTTTGATCGGCCATGTGATCGCGCGGCATTACCCGGAGCTGGCCACGTCGGAAAACAAGGAGCTCGCCCTTCTTGATGCAGTGATGGAGGCGCAAGCGGCGCTGGTGGCGCGCTGGGTGCAGGTGGGCTTCATCCATGGGGTGATGAATACGGACAACAGCTCGATCTCCGGCGAGACCATCGATTATGGGCCTTGCGCCTTCATGGAGGCCTACGACCCCGGCACGGTGTTCAGCTCCATCGATACACATGGGCGCTATGCCTATGCGAACCAGGCGCCGATTGCGCAGTGGAACCTGGCGCGGCTGGCGGAGACGCTGCTGCCCTTTCTCGATGAGAACCGGGAGGATGCGATCCGGATTGCGACGGAGCGGATCGAGGGGTTCCCGGCGATCTACACGCGTTATTGGCTGAAGGGCTTCCGCGCGAAGATCGGGCTTGTGTCCGAGGAGGAAGGCGACCTCGATCTCATTCAGGCGTTGCTCGATGCGATGCAGATGGCGCGGGCGGATTTCACCCTGACCTTCCGTGCACTGAGCACTGGCGGGAACCCTGAGGCTCTGGCCGAATGGCTTCCGGCCTGGCGGGACCGCCTGGCGCGAGACCCGCAGCGTGCGGAGGAGCGGCAGGCGCTGATGCGGGCTGTGAACCCGGCCTATATTCCGCGCAATCACCTGGTGGAGGAGATGATCCAGGCCGCGGTGGAGCGGGGGGACTACGGGCCGTTCGAAGAGATGCTTCGTGTGCTGATGACACCGTATGAGGAGCAGGCGGGGGCGGAACGTTATGCGGAGGCTGCTGCGGAGGGCCAAGGCGTTTACCGGACGTACTGCGGGACGTGAGGTTGTTGTCCTTTCCACCCTCCTCCCCCTATGCGTTGGCATCCCGCTCTCCCAACCGCACATGCTGACACAAAGCAGGACCCCAGCCGCCACTGGGGTGACGGAGCGGGTGGCGGTTAACCGCACGGCTCCAAAACGAGGACTTGACTTTAATCCTAACCCATGCTAGGTATTAGTTCCTTGAACGTGCCTTCTGCTGATTGACATTGTGAATATCTAGAGCATCGGGCGATCAAATGAGATCACTGGCAGAATTGCTCTCTGTCCGTTCCGTCACCCCAGCGGCGGCTGGGATCCTGCTTTATATCAGCATGTGCGGCAAGCAAAGCGGGATGCCAGCCTGCGCTGGCATGACGGTGGGAGCTTTAAGCTGATCTCCGTTGAATGCGCGCCGCTCTAATGCGCAGCTTCCCAGTTCTGCGCGGCTCTTGCATCCACCTGGAGGGGGACGCTGAGTTTGACCACGGGCTCGGGTGCGGCGATCATCACGCGCTTGACGACGTCCATGGTGCGCTCCGCTTCGGCATCCACGCATTCGAAGATCAGTTCGTCATGGACCTGGAGAAGCATGCGGGTGGCGAGGCCCGCATCTTTCAAAGCGTCCGGCATGCGAATCATGGCGCGGCGGATGATGTCTGCGGCGGCACCCTGAATGGGCGCGTTGATGGCGGCGCGTTCCAGGAAGGCGCGCTCCGAGGCGTTGGGCGACTTGATCCTCGGGAAATGCATGCGGCGGCCGAAGATCGTTTCCACATAGCCTTGCTGGCGGGCGGCCAGCTTGGTGGCCTCCATATAGTCCCGGATGCCGGGGAAGCGTTTGAAATAGGTACGGATGTAGTCTCCCGCCTCTTCCCGGCCGATCCCCAGCTGGTTGGAGAGGCCGAAGGCCGAGATGCCGTAGATGATGCCGAAGTTGATGGCCTTGGCGCGGCGGCGCACTTGTGGGTCCATACCTTCGACTGGCACGCCGAACATTTCCGACGCCGTCATGGCGTGAATGTCCTGGCCTTCGGCAAAGGCCTTTTTCAGCTGCGGAATATCCGCCACATGGGCCACAACGCGAAGCTCGATCTGGCTGTAATCGGCGCTCACCAGCTTGTGGCCTTCCGGGGCAATGAAGGCAGAGCGGATCTTGCGGCCCTCCTCGGTGCGGACGGGGATGTTCTGCAGGTTCGGGTCCGTTGAGGCCAAGCGGCCCGTGGAGGTGGCGGCGAGCGAATAGGAGGTGTGGACGCGCTTCGTCTCCGGGTTGATGTAGTTCGGCAGCGCATCGGTGTAGGTGGAGCGGAGCTTGGAGAGCTGGCGCCAATCCAGCACGCGGCGGGCGAGCTCTATTCCCTGTGCCGCCAGATCTTCCAGCATGTCCGAATCGGTGCTCCAGGCGCCGGTTGCCGTTTTGCGGCCGCCGGGCAGGCCCATGCGGCCGAAGAGAATATCCCCCAGCTGTTTGGGGGACCCGATGTTGAAGCGCTCTCCGGCAAGGACGTAGACATCCTTCTCGATCAGCGCGCAGGAATTGGCGAGATCGTTCGAGAGGCGGCGCAGGAGTTCAGGATCGATCAGAATCCCTTCCATCTCCATTGCGGCCAATACCGCGATGAGCGGGCGCTCCAGCGTTTCATAGACGGCAAGCTTCGACTTGGCGGCAAGCCGCGGCTTGAGCAGGAGCCAGAGGCGGAGTGTCACATCGGCATCTTCCGCCGCATAGCGCGTGGCATCCGCCACCGGCACGCGGTCAAAGGTGATCATCGATTTGCCGGAGCCCGCCACGTCCTTGAAGGGGATGCATTTGTGGGTGAGGTGGCGGAGGGCCAGCTCATCCATGCCGTGGCCGACATCGCCTGACTCGAGCACATAGGACATGAGCATCGTGTCATCGATGGGGGTGACGGACAAGCCGTGGCGCTTCAGCACCTCCATGTCATATTTGAGGTTCTGGCCGATCTTGAGGATTGACGGGTCTTCCAGCAGCGGCTTCAGAACGGCCACGGCATCGGCCAGCGCGATCTGGCCTTCGAGGAGCTCGCCCCCGAACAGGCCGCCGCCCGTGGCCTTGTGCTGGAGGGGAATGTAGCAGGCCTTGCCGGGTGCCAGGCTGAGCGACACGCCCACGAGATTGGCGCGCATGGAATCAAGCGAGTCCGTTTCCGTATCGAGTGCGATATAGCCCTTCTCGTAAGCCGCATCGGCCCAGGCCTTCAGTGCACTGACGGTTGTGACGGTCTCGTAATCCGCATGGGTAAAGGGGACGGCGAGAAGGGCCGCATCCTCCCGCGGGGAAGACGCTTCCGCAGCTGCGGGCGCTTCGCCTTCTGCGGGCTTCGCTTCCGGCTTTTGCGCGGCGGTGTGCGGGGGCAGTTCAATTCCTTCCGGCGGCCAGAACTTCACCTCCACCGGAATAGGATCGACGGCAGCGGGATCGCAATCAAGCTCTGCCCCGATCTTGCGGGTGAAGCTGGCGAATTCCAGCGCCTTTGTGAAGCCGATCAATTGCGAAGCCTTGGGCGTATCGACCGCAAAACCACTCACGTCATGATCGAGCGGCACGTGCTCATCCAGCGTGACCAGCTGTTTCGAAATGCGGGCCTGATCGGCAAAGGCGATCAGGTTCTCGCGGCGCTTCTGCTGCTTGATTTCGGGGGCTCTCTCCAGCAGCGTTTCGAGCGTGCCATATTCGGTGATGAGCTGGGCCGCGGTCTTGACACCGATGCCGGGGACGCCCGGTACATTATCAACCGAATCGCCTGCCAGTGCCTGGATGTCGATCACCTTGTCCGGCGTGACGCCGAATTTTTCCAGAACCTCGGGCTCGCCCACTTCGCGGTCCTTCATCGTGTCATACAGGGCAACACCGGGGCGGATCAGCTGCATCAGATCCTTATCCGATGACACGATGCGGCAGGTGGCGCCGGCTTCGACGGCGAGCCTCGCATAGGTGGCGATCAGATCGTCCGCTTCATAATTCTCCTGCTCGACACAGGCGACATTGAAGGCGCGGGTGGCCTGGCGGATCAGGCCGAATTGCGGACGGAGATCCGCCGGGGGTTCCGGCCGCTGGGCCTTGTATTGCGGGTAGATTGCGTTCCGGAAGGATTTCGAAGAATGATCGAAGATGACGGCCAGATGGGTGGGCTTCTGGCCGGCATTCGTCTCCTTCAAGAGCTTCCACAGCATGTTGCAGAAGCCCTGCACGGCGCCGACGGGAAGCCCATCGGACTTCCGCGTCAATGGCGGGAGCGCGTGGTAGGCGCGGAAAATATACCCAGAACCATCAATGAGATAGAGATGGTCTCCGGGCTTCAGGGGGGCTGTGAGCGACATCACACCACTATGCCACCGCGGGTCCCCCGATGCCAGTGATTAGGCCTCCATCCTGTCAATCACGGTGACGCCAACGCCCGTATATCCGTCCATGGCCTTGAGCGCCGCACCGGCTTCGGAGAGTGCGATGCGCTGTGTTATCATCCGGGCGGGATCAAGCCGGCCGCCGGCGATCATTCCCATGAGCGCCGGGAAGCGGCTGGCCGCAATGCCGCGCGTGCCGAGGATCGAGATCTGCCGGGCATAGACGGTTTCAAGCAGGGGAATGGGTGGGTTCGCATGCTTGCCCAGGGGCTGGCCGATCTGCACATGGCGGCCAAGCTTGCGGAGGCATCTGACGGAATTGGTGATAGTCGTGGTGATGCCGAGCCCGTCAATCGAAACATGAGCGCCGCCGCCGGTCAACTCCCGCACGGCGAGGGCTGTATCTTCCACGGTGGAGGGGTTGAGGGTGACATTGGCGCCCAGGGCCTTTGCCATCCCCAAGGCCTCCTCATTGATGTCGATGGCCAGGATTTGCGCGCCCATGGCCTGGCCGATCATGACGGCGGACAAGCCCACCCCGCCGCAACCGTGGATCGCCAGCCATTCGCCGGGGATAAGCCTCGCCCGGTCCACCAGGCCGCGGAAGGCGGTGGTGAGGCGGCAGCCCATGGCGGCGGCTTCGGCATAGCCCAAGGCGTCCGGCAGCTTCACCAGGTTGAAATCCGCATGGGGAACCGCCAGCTGTTCCGCAAAGGCGCCCCAGCCGGAAAACCCCACGACAAACTGATGGTTGCAGACGGTGGGCTCGCCGCCGCGGCAATCGGGGCAGACACCGCAGGCGAGGATGAAGGGCGCCGTCACCCGGTCCCCCTTGCGGAACATGCGGCAGTGGGGGCCCACCTCGAGCACGGTGCCTGCAAATTCATGGCCCGGCACATGAGGCAGCGCCACATCAGGGTCCACCCCGCTCCAGCCGTGGTGATCCGACCGGCAGACGCCGCAGGCCTCGACCTTCAGGATGACGCCATCCGGCGGACAGGCGGGATCCGCCACGGAGCGGATGTTCAGCGGTCCCCGATAGGTCTCGAATATGGCAGCTCTCATGCGGCACCTCCGGCCCCGCCTGTTAGCGCCAGCCATTGCGGAATGCCACGGCAATCGGCTATAGAACGTTCCGCGCTGCACCCGTAGCTCAGCTGGATAGAGTGCTGCCCTCCGAAGGCAGAGGTCACAGGTTCGAATCCTGTCGGGTGCGCCAATAACTTCAAATGCTTAGAAGAAAATTGATTTGATTCCTGACTTCCCGGGAAGCCCATAGGAAGCACTTGATCCTCGTGTCGGTGTTTTCTCGCGCGCGCAAGAGGGGCAGTCCGCCTGCGGCACCCGGCGATGAGCCGTAGATATCCAGCGTTGCCCAGACCCGGGGCAACGCTATCAATCCGCACCTCACTCTGTGCTTAGCCAGGGCGTATTCAGCACCTCTCCTCTGCGGGTTTGACCCTGCCAATGGCCGCTATGATGAGCGCAAGGATCATCATCAGTCCGGCGATGATGAATGTCAGCTGCATCCCCGCGACCAGGGCTGAGTCGGTGGCGTGGCCGAAGTCCTGGGTGCCTGCGCCATAGGCGAAGACTGCACCCATGGCTGACGCGCCCGCGATGAGGCCGACGTTGCGCGAGAGATTGAGAAGGCCCGAGACCGTTCCCTGCCGGTTCTTAGGCACGTCCGACAGCGCGGACGTGTTGTTGGCCGACTGGAAGAGCTGGTAACCGGGGGTGAGGACGAGAATCGCCACCAGGTAGCCCGCAACACCCAGCACACCCGGCAGGGCCGCCAGGAGGAATGCGCCTGCGGCCAGCAGGGTGAGTCCGATGACGAGCACGCGACCCGTGCCCCAGCGATCGACCAACCGGCCTGAGGGAACGCCACTCAGGATCGAAATGATGGGCCCGGCGGACATGACGAAGCCGACCATTGCCGGGTTCAGATCAAGGGCCATGGCGAGAAAGAAAGGCCCGACGACCAGTGTTGCCATCATAACGGAGGCAACAAGGATGTTGATCGAGAGGCTCGGCATAAGGTGGCGGTCCGTGACTGACCAGAGGCTGGGCGAGATCTGTTTTCGCGGAGCCGCTTCTCTTGGCAGCTTGGTTACGATGAGCACCAGGGTGAACACCACCAGGGGGAACTGCACCCAAAAGATCCCTCGCCAGCCTGTCAGGGGGATCAGCAGCCCGCCGAGTGAGGGGCCGAGCGCTGTGCCCAAAGCAGACACTGTGCCGAGCAGGCCCATGGCCCGCCCGATATGTGCCTCGCCCGCCGTTTGGCGCATCAGGGCCATGGCCAGGGTCATCAGAAAGGCTGCCCCGACACCCTGAAGAGCGCGCGCACCCACCAGCAGCCCAAGGCTCGGCGCGAGGGCGCAAAGCAGTGATGCTGCTGCGAACAGCACGAGTCCGGCGACGAGCATCGGCCTCAGTCCACGGCGGTCGCCGAGGCGGCCTGCAATGATGACGGAGACGGTCAAGGCTGCGAGGTAGGCGACGACGACCATCTGCACCTCACGAAAGGGCGCTCCAAAGGCCTGTGCCAGACTAGGAAGTGCGATGTTGGCGATGCTGGTGCCGAGCGAGGCCAGCAGCATGGCAAGGGAGAGTGCGATGGCCGTTACCTTTCCTGCATCGGGCGAGACCCAAGATTTTACGTTTTCCATTGCCTGCTCCTCTTGATGGATTGTGTCTTGAGGAGCAGACTGACACTTCAAGTTCACTTGAGGTCAAGCATGAAATTCCTGGATATCGGACAAGTCGCCGAGAAAAGCGGAATGAAGCCGTCGGCGCTGCGCTACTACGAGGAGGCCGGGCTCATCGCATCGGTCGCCCGCCATGGCTTGCGCAGGCAATTCCCGCCTGAGGTGCTGTTGCAACTCAAGCTGATCGCCATGGGTAAATCGGCGGGGTTCTCACTCGACGAGATCGCCGGAATGTTCGGCAGGGATGGCTTGCCCGCGCTGCACCGGTCTTCACTCCATCAAAGGGCCGACGAGATCGACCAGCAGGTTCACGATCTGAAGGCCTTGAGCCACCTGTTGCGTCATGTTGCCGATTGCCCGGCGCCGTCACACATGGAGTGTCCGAGATTCCGGAGACTGGTAGCCTTGGCGGACAAGCGAGGGGCAAATGACAAGAAAGCAAAGAAGCGGAAAGCAGGATTCGAGAGGCTTTAATGCCTTGTTCCCTGGCAGCGATGCAGTGTCTTCTTTTGTGTAGCGCTTTCATTGGGACTTTTCGTCTAGTTCCATTCAACGATCCATAAATCGAAAGCAGAACTTAGACCGGACTTTCGTATCTATTTGCGCTGGCGATCGAGGAGCGCCTGAGGGTCGTAAGTGTGAGCGTTGCCCCCCCTCGTACCGCGACACTGATCGCGGCTAAACCAGACATCTGGCGCAGCACATCATCTCACTGAACAAGGTTCAAATCGTGTTCCGCTGAGACAGCCTCGCCCGATCCGCGGACGATCACTGCCGTTCCGATCGAAACCAAGTCAAACAGTTCAGCAACATCTTCGTTGAGCATGCGGATACAACCCGAAGACACTGCTTTCCCGATTGAAGCAGGCTCGTTTGTGCCATGGATTCTGTAGAGGGTATCGTTGCCATCAACGAAGAGGTAAAGGGCCCTCGCGCCGAGGGGATTGTCTGGCCCCCCAGCTTGACCGTTCTTCCACTTTCTTGCATTTGGGTCTCTTTCGACCATCTGCCGAGGCGGAACCCATCGCGGCCAGCGGCGCTTCATCCCGATTTGCGCGGTCCCCGTCCACGCGAATCCCGCGCGCCCGACTCCGACGCCATAACGCCGTGCCTGCCCATCAGCGAGAACGTAGTACAGAAACCGATTTTCGGGATCGACGACGATCGTGCCGCGCACTTCATTTCCATCGAACTGAACGATCTGCGGACGATAGCGGGGCTTTATGAGTGCGGGTGAGACACGGTGGATTGGGAAGTCGATGGGCGACTCAGGGGGCGGCAATAGCGCAGAATCGAAGTACCCATCATCTGGAGGGGAATAAGCGGGGTCCGCATTCTCTACGGGAGGAACACCAGTATCCAGATCGCGATCGTTCAGTCTCCGTTCGGTCTGCCAAAGGACCCCCTCCTTTCGCGCATTTGCCGCCGACCATGAGCTCACCAGAGCCGCGCTTCCCGCCAGGAGAGCACGACGGGATACCAGGACTTTCATTATTTTTTCCCCTGAAAGCAATTCATGGGCTCCAGGAATGGAGCAATGAGGGAGCGAAAATGGGACCGGCGCTAGCCCAATCTATATTCAGTCATCACATATTCTTGATAAGGAATATGAAGGACGAGTGGAAATTTCTCTTGCGCGCAAAAATTAGTGCTGCCGTCTGCGCTCCAGTTCCTGTGCGTAGCGCTTGAGAACGTATGACTCGGTGACAATCCCTGCGATTTCCATGCGCTCAAGGGAATTGACGACTGCCGCTACTTCTCGACCCGGCGTCTCAAACCACAAGATGGCATCCTCCAAGGACTGTCGCACGCTTAACACTTCCGATTTCTGGTGTGCAAACGCACTGACAGGCTGATCGGGTGAATGACTTGAAAACGCAACCTCGGCGACATCGCAAAGACCCATGTAACGCTCTTCAGCATCGACGAGCACAACCCACTTGATGGAGCCCGGTGGATATTTGGCCAGCAACTCGCCACACGTGACAGTATCAGGAAACTTCACCACGTCCGGCCGCATGATTTCCCGCATCAGGATTGTTCGCGCCCAAGCAATATCGGCTGCACTTCGTGCAGGCGAGCCGCGCACGTGCAAGCGCCAGATTGAGAACGAGTAACCGAACAATGTGCGGACCACGAGAGTTGCCACAATGACCGCCAGCAGAACCTCTGGCATGAGACCGATTTGCGCCGTTATTTCGGCTGCGAGAATTGCCATGGCCATGGGAGTTCCAACCACGGCTCCGCCGAAAGCACTCATTGCCACAACTTGCATGCCGAGCAGCGCCGAATTCGGCATGAAGCCAGCTTGCACGACCACGGTCCCAATCGCGCCCCCCAGCAGGGCACCCAGAAAGAGCGACGCAGAAAAGAGGCCCCCTCGGAAGCCACTGCCGATACTCACTGTGCATGCCAGGAGTTTCAGCAAGAAGATCGAGCCGAGTGCCATGGCGCTGAGGGTGTTGGCGAAGATGAAGTCGATCCCGCCGTGTCCTGATCCCATGACATGCGGTGATATGACGGCAACCCCCGCCGTCGCGAGCCCGCCCGTGGCGGTAATGATCGGCATTGGCAGGTGCGTGCGGGATAGCCAGCGCTCGAGCATCGTCACCGCATACATGAGCAGGATGGCAAAGAGGCCACAGAGAAGACCGATGGCCACTGCCCAAAGGTAGGAATGATCAACCGCGCTGAGATCTCCATGCAGCACGATCCGGTATCCGTGTCCGGCGGTGAGCGAAGCGGCATACTTGCCGCCGATTGAAGCGAGGACAATGGGGGCCAGAACACTCGGAGAATAAGCGGCAAGGATCAACTCGAATGCATAGGCGATGCCAGCAAATGGCGCATTGAACGCGCCGGCAATGGCCCCCGCCGCACCACAGGCCACAAGCAGCCGGACATCATCCCGAGACCGGCCAAGGAGGCGGCCGAGCCAGGAACCGAGTGCGGAAGCCAACTGCGTGAAACCTCCCTCGATTCCCACAGATCCGCCGACGCCATTGGCGATTGCCGCCTGTCCTGCAACGAACAGACTGCTGCCCACATCCATGCGGCCGCCATATAGGGCATTGGCCTCGATCGGATCGAGGATATCTCCTCGGCCAAACCGTTTCCAAGCAACATTGGAAAACCCAAGAAGCAGCCCACCCAAGCCCAGCCAAAGAAAGACATCTAAGGTTGAAGGAACGTAAGCGCCACTCAGCCGTGCAGTTATGGGAACCCCAAAGAGCAGGTGATGCATCTGGATCGTCAATTCGCCCATGAGAGACGCGATCGCGCCTCCCGCGACTCCGGCGAGACACGCCAGAAGGAGCACCAAGCCACGGCTCTCTGAGACGAAACGGCGCGCTAGGTCAGCTGCGAGCGCACGCCTTTCGGACAGAAAACCGCCGGACTTGAGGGGTGAATGGGCCACAGACCTGCTAACACTGATCGGGATTGCTTCCAATCGCGCATTGCGCTGAGCGCGTCAATCCTCGATCAAGTCTGTCATGCAAGGCACTGGCTGCCTTACTGATTTATCTCCACTGTCTGCTTAAGCTTAGCGATGCCGAGAACCTCCAGCGCGAGGTTCTCGTAGAAGGTTTCGCTGGTGCCCTTCCTGATCTTCCGCAGGAAGTATTTCTCGAAGCCGATTTTGGCGCCGTGCACCCACTTGCCGGAGGATGACCAGTTGACGTTTCTCGGGGGAATCTGCGGCTGGGCCACGAAGGCCACGCCCGAATCTCCGAAGTCCGCAAGGCAGACGGCATTCCAGGTGGCCTGGTGCCGCGGCTCCTCACCGCGCAATAACAGGCCGATATTGCGGGCGGCAGCCGTCACCATCGACTCGATCATGAAACCGGTCTTGGGAACGCCGCAGGCGACTGGAGTGGCGCCGGTCGGTGGAATTGCCACACAGACGCCGACGGCAAAGATGTTCTGGTATTTCGGATTGCGCTGGAACTTGTCGATCAGCGTGAATCCGCGCGGGTTGGAGAGCCCCTCGATCCCCCGCAGCGCCGGAATGCCTCTGAAGGCCGGCAGCATCATGGAGAATCCGAAGGGCAGTTCACGCGTGGCTTTCACGGCGCCGTCATCGCCCACTTCCTCCACGGTCATTGTACCCGGCTCGACCTTCTTGACGCGGGCACTGGTCACCCATTTGATGTGCTTCTGTCGCATTTCGCTCTCAAGAAGCCCCTTGGTATCGCCAACGCCGTCGAGCCCGAGGTGGCCGATATAGGGTTCGGCGGTCACGAACGTCATCGGCACGCGGTCGCGAATCTTGCGGCGGCGCAGTTCGGTTTCAAGGATGAACAGAAACTCATAGGCCGGCCCGAAGCAGGAGGCACCCTGCACGGCACCGACGACAATGGGGCCTGGGTTCTTGCAGAAGGCTTCGAAGGCCTCATATGCCTTCATGGCATGCGCAACATGGCACACCGATTGGGTGTTGCCCTCGGGACCCAAGCCCTCGATTTCGTCGAAGGCGAGTTCGGGGCCACTGGCATTGATAAGATAATCATAGGCAAGAGTGCTGCCGTCCGCGAGTTCCAGCATATTGCTGTCCGGGTGCAGCATCGTGGCTGCTACCGGTCTGAAGGCAATGCCCTTCTTCGCGAACACCGGTCCGAGGTCCACTTCAATGTCCTCGGGCTTCCGCCAACCAACGGCAATCCAGGGGTTGGATGGTACGAAGTGGTATTTCTGATCCTTGGTGACGACGGTCAGCGTGTCACTGGGGCGGAGCTGCTCCTTCATTTCATAGGCCATGAGCGTACCGCCCAATCCGGCACCGACGACGACGACATGAGCCATTTCATTTCACTCCCATTTTGTGGCTTGCTATGCAGGCACGTTCTTGTCCTTGTCCGCCGGGCGGTAGCGCAGCGCGATGTAGATGGCGGGGATCACCAGCACGGTGAGCAGCGTCGAGGATGCCAGCCCAAAGAGCAGCGAGATGGCGAGGCCCTGGAAGATCGGGTCGGTGAGGATCACCGCGGCTCCAATCATAGCGGCGAGTGCCGTGAGCAGAATCGGCTTGAAGCGGATGGCGCCGGCTTTCAGCATCACCTCGCGCAGATCAGCGCCAGGCTTTCGCTCATGGCGCACGAAGTCGACGAGCAGGATCGAATTGCGGACGATGATGCCTGCCAGTGCGATGAAGCCGATCATGGAGGTTGCCGTGAAGGCCGCATGGAACAGCCAGTGGCCCAGCATAATGCCAATAAGGGTCAGTGGAATCGGGGTCAGAATCACCAGGGGCAGTTTGAAGGATCCGAACTGCGCGACGACGAGAATGTATATGCCGAGCAACGCGATCATGAAGGCGCCGCCCATGTCGCGGAAGGTGACCCAGGTGACCTCCCATTCACCGTCCCACAGCAGGATGGGCTTGGATTCATCGATGGGCTGGCCGTGAAGCGCAATCTCAGGCCTGTTCAGTCCTGTCCAGTCCTGCTTGTCGAGCGCGCGGCCAACCTCGATCATGCCATAGACGGGCGCTTCGAAAGCGCCGGCAAGCTCGGCCGTTACCATCTCCGCGGGCTTGCCGTTGTGGCGGAAGATGGGGAAGGAAGAGAGCTCCTCCCTGACGCTTACGACGTCGCCCAACTCAACGACACCGCGTGCGCCCGGCAGCGCATTGGCGGGAACAGGCGTTGATAGCGCGCGTTCATTCATCACCTTTTGCGACTTCGGCAACCCTACCGTGATGGGAATGGGCTGGCGGCCGCCGCCGCGATGGGAATAGCCCACCGTATTGTCGGCGTAGAGGCTCTGCAGCGTATCATACACATCGCTTTCTTCGACCTTCTGGTATTCCAGATTGTCCTGGTCGATCGAGATCCGCATGCGTGGAGTCTGCTGGCCGTAGCTGTCGTCGATGTCGACGACGAAGGGCACGGCATTGAAGGCCTCGCGCACCTTGGCAGCCGTGGCCCGGCGGGTTTCGGGATCGGGGCCATAGATTTCGGCGAGAAGCGTCGCGAGCACCGGCGGTCCGGGAGGCGGCTCCACCACCTTGATGGACGTGCCCTCGTGTAATGTGAGCGCCTTCAGTTTCTGGCGCAGTTCCAGCGCAATATCATGGCTTGTGCGGCTGCGGTCCGACTTGGGCGAGAGCGTTACCTGCACATCGCCCAACTCGGGCGAGGTGCGAATGTAAGAGTGGCGCACGAGACCGTTGAAGTTGAAGGGGGCTGGCTCACCGGCATAGGTCTGAACCGAGATGACTTCGGGGAGCGCCAGCGCGGTATCGGCAGCCTGCGCGAGAACGTGTGCCGTATCCTCGACGGATGAGCCTTCGGGAAGATCCACCAGCACTTGCAGCTCCGACTTGTTGTCGAACGGCAGCAGCTTCACAGTCACGTCGCGCGTGTAGAAGAGCGACAGCGAGGCGAGGGTTGCGACGCCGACCAGAAGAAGGAAAACCCAGGCGCGCACCTTCGACTTGATAATGGGACGGGCCACCGCGACATAGGCCCGGCCAAGAATGCCGCCGTCCGAAGCCCCATGCGCTGCATGGCCGCCATCCTTGCCGCCGAACTTCATCATAAGCCACGGCGTCACCATTACCGCGACGAAGAAGGAGAAGATCATCGCGGCAGAGGCCGTCGCTGGAATGGGACTCATATAGGGGCCCATCATGCCCGAAACGAAGAGCATGGGCAGCAGGGCCGCCACCACAGTGAGGGTGGCGACGATGGTGGGGTTGCCCACCTCGGCCACCGCATCCACCGCAGCATCAACGCGGGAGCGGCCGTCCTTCATGGCCCAGTGGCGGGCGATGTTCTCGATCACCACGATGGCATCATCGACGAGAATGCCGATCGAGAAGATCAGCGCGAAGAGGCTCACACGATTCAGCGTGTAACCCATAACGCGCGCGGCGAAGAGGGTGAGCAAAATGGTGGTGGGAATGACCACCGCCACCACCAGCGCCTCGCGCCAGCCGATGGCCACCGCGACGAGAATGACGATCGAGACGGTGGCGAGACCCAGGTGGAAGAGCAGTTCATTGGCCTTCTCATTGGCCGTCTCGCCGTAGTTCCGTGTAATGGTAGCGGTGAGGTCGTGCGGGATCAGCGTTCCCTTGAGCTGCTCCAGCCTGGCGGTGATCCGCTCTGCGATCACCACCGCATTGGTGCCGGGGCGCTTGGCAAGGGCCAGCGACACGGCGGGGAGCGTGGCGGTGCCGGTTGCGGTCTTCACCACATTGGCGGCGCGGACCTCCCGGGAATCGATGGAGAGCAAAACGAGCGCCACGTCGCGCACATAGACGGGCCGCCCGTCCCGCGCCGAAATCAGGATGTTGGCGATGTCGGTGGGCGACTGCAGCGTCTGCCCGCCCATGATAGCGATCTGCTTGCCGCCATCGCGCAACGTGCCCGCCTGGAAGGAGCGATCCGCCGCGGCGATTTTGGCGGACAGTTGCTGCAGGGTGATGCCGTAGAGCGAGAGTTTCTCGGGGTCCGGCTCGATACGGATTTCTTCCGGCTGCTGGCCGCTGATGTAAGTGAGGCCGATGTCGTCGAGCTTGGCCAGTTCCACCTGCAGCTCGCGCGTGACACGGCTCACATCATTGGCGGTCCAGCGCGAGGCGGCCTCAGGCTTGGGCGACAGGGTGAGAACGACAATTGCCACATCATCGATGCCGCGGCCGACGATCAGGGGCTCGGGGATGCCTTTCGGGATTCGGTCCATGTTCGCCCGCAGCTTCTCGTGCACCCGCAGGATGGCGGAGTCGGACGGCGTTCCGACGAGGAAGCGGGCGGTCACCATCACGCGGTCATCGCGCGTCTGGGAATAGACGTGTTCGACGCCATCAATGCTCTTGACGATGGTCTCCAGCGGTTCGGTGACGAGCTTCACCGCATCCTCAGCCTTTAGCCCATCGGCCTGCACGAAGATATCGACCATGGGCACGGAGATCTGCGGCTCCTCCTCGCGCGGCAGGGTGAGCAGCGCCACGAGGCCCACCGCGAGGGCGGCGAGCAGGAACAACGGTGTGAGTGGAGACTGGATGAAAGTGCGGGTGAGACGGCCGGCGATGCCGAGCTTCATGGCGTCAGCACCTTGTCACCTTCGCCAAGCCCGGAGAGGATTTCGACGGAGGGGCCACCATTGCCGTCGAAACGCTGGCCGATGATGACCGGCACGTCGGTACCGTCGCTGAGCTTCACATAGTCGACACCAGCGCGCGTCGAAATGGCCGATGCGGGCGCCGAAACGACCCTTCGCATGGCAACCGGTATCCACACTCGCGTGCGCTCGCCCACGAAGAAGTCGCCGAGATCGGCAACCTCGACATCGGCCAGCACGTTGCCGTTGGAGATCTCGGGATAGACCTTCACCACCTTGCCGTGGCCAAGCGGTGCATCCTTGGACAGATCGGTCATGCCGCGGCTGCCAACGATCACGTCATCACCCAGCTTGATGTGGCCGGCGTGGCGTTCGGGGAGCGAAAGACGAAGGAAATAGCCACCCCCGGCGATGCGTGCGATCGTTTCCCCCGGCATGATAACGGAACCCTTGGTGACAGGAACCGTGAGCACACGGCCGGGGGCAGGAGCGATGACGGCACCTTCGCTTTGCTGCTGGAGGAGTACGGCCCGGTCGGCCTCGGCCGCTGTGAGCTGGCTGGCGAGAACGTCAAACTGGGTCTGGAGAAGGTCGACACGCGTCTTTGATACAATGCCGCCCTCGAGGAGCTTGGAGCCGCGCTCGAGCTCGATTTTGGCATTATCGAGCTGGGCCTGAATGGCCTTGATGCGGGCGTCGACCGCACCGAGTTGCAGGGCGAGCTTGTCATCGACGACAAAGGCGATGATATCACCCGCCTTCACCGCAGTTCCCGCTTCCACCGAGAGACTGGTAACTGTTCCGCCGATTCGCGCCCGGGCTGGGACCACATCGTGGCTCTCCACCTGCCCGAAAACCGCTTTGAGCTCCGGCCGCTGAATCGAGGTGACTGGCACCTCTGCCGCATGCGCCACGCCACAACAGTAGCTAGGCAGGAGCATGGCAAACGCGGCTAGTGCGCCAATGCGTGACCTGTTCATTTGCGTCACTCCTTCCGCACAAAGATTGAGAACAATGCCGTTTGAAATTAGGAGGCGATCACAAACTCCAGAGCCCTTCGTCATTCTGAGACGATCAGCGAAATGCCTCGCCGCGCTTTATACCCAGGGCCTTGAAAATCATGGCTGCCGGGCAGAAGCCGGTGATGGACGCCTGAATCAAATTCAATCCCACGAAAGCGGTCAGCAACAGCCACCATGGCGAGAAGTAATGCGCCAAGACGAGCGAGATGAGAACAATGGTCCCGGCGAATGCCAGAACGGCGCGGTCAACGTTCATTGAGGAGTCCTCTTTTCATGTTTTCATGGGTGGCGATTGTTCATGCATAATTGAGGCCTTCAGCACCCAGCCTGAGTAAGGACTCGATGCTGGTCTGCCTGGGCATTCATTTGAACCTGAAGGGTTGCGGCCATGATCGGAGTCTGCCCAGTTCCATGAGTGGACTGTACTTTCGCCCTATCCATCGTTCGATTTCATTGATCGATGTCAATCTTCAGGGAACTATCTCCGCGAGGTCGACAGTGCAGCCGGTGAGGTCGGACAGGCGTTCCGCGAGCTCCTCTTCAACGACCGGATTCGAAACGGTGAGGTGCGGCAGCATTCTCAGTGGTGGCGTGGCGCTTCGATGCTGGTCCGAGGCGGATGGCACGAACCGGTCCATCCGCTCAACTCTGCCTTTAGTCATTCAAAGCGTTGGAGAGAGCCTACAGTGGTCAGGTCTTATATCGTAGGGTGCACCATTTGCGAACAAAGACACCAAGGCCGCGATCACTGCGAAACGCAGACTGGGTTCTCCAGCGGCGGGGCACCTTCAAATCCCAGGATCTTTGTACCCTGCACCATGATGCGCCAGCCACCGTCGACTGCCTGCCAGGCACCGACGCCGTAGATTGGGCTTTCGGCGTAACAGGTATCTTGCGACAGGACATAGCTATCTTTCTCGCCATCGACCTTTGAAGTGAGGGTCACCTTTCCTTCGGCTGTATCGCCCAGAACGTAGAAGGCGCCTGTCGCCTGATCTGTAAGTTCGGTTGCTGCCAGAGCGGGGGTCGAAAGAAACAGGGCAAGAAAGACAAGGCCGCGGGTGAACATGCTTGGTCTCCTGAATGCAATGGCAGGAATTTGGCTGATCACCGGCCTTCAGGCAAGACCGCCGGGAGTAGAGACTGCCGCGCCATCAGGGCAGGTGAGAGGTGGACTTTGCACCTCCAACGCCGCCATCCCCTGGCATATCTTTTTTGCACGTGAGGATCATCTGGCGCCCGCCTGCTCAATCGCACCACGCGCCGCCTATCGATGACAGCGATGAACTTATCACATATTGATGCTATTGACGGATCGCGACGATCGGCTGCGTCTACTGGATGTGCAGGGCTGAGGAGAGGTATTGGCCGTAGGAGCCTTGCTCCATGGCGTTTCGCTTTTCCAGTTCGAGAATGAGACGCCCGCAGAGATCATAGCTTTTGAAGCAGTAGTGCGACAGCAGGCAGAGGGCCTTCAGCTGGTCCGATGTGACGGCCTCCGGATCCACAACATCCTTGATGTAGACGATGTCTGCTTCGAGAAGCTGATTGCCGGGAATTCGGAAATTGCCGTCAAACACCGTGGGAGCGATTGACCACCTCTTGATATCGATAAAGAGATGCGGGCTGTAGCCGTGTGAACGCATCCACAGGTCAATCTCACCGAAGGTTGGCTGCTTCTCATAGAGGCAGATGAAGGATATCTCCAACTGAATGGCGAGGCAGTTTTGGAGTTTGTTCTTGCCGTTCCGCAGGATTGTGAGTTCGGCGCCCTGCACGTCCATCTTCAGGAAGTCGATGTCCGGAACCGCCGTCAGACTGTCAAGCGTGGCCGTCGACACCCGCTCTTCACGTTCGACACTGCCGAAGAGTTCAAAGCCATTGAAGAAGCGCAAGGCTGACGCGCGGGGCTTGAGGACGGACGACATTCCGCTGGCGGGGGAGCAGAGATAGAGCTGCTGCTCGGTGCCATCAAACAAGAACGCATTGTGGACGGTTGCACTGTCTCCATAGACAGTTCTCATCTTGGCAATCTGGCGTTCGTCCCCGTCAAAGGCGTGCAAGTGGGCCACGCCATTGTCCAGAAGCTTCTTGTAGACCGGCACTTCATTGATCACCGAGGCGCCAACATCCATGATTTGAAGTGTTTTGTTGTATTGCAGCGCCGAGATGAGATCATGCATCTAATCAGCCTCTCCTGGTTTTTTTGGGCCGAAATGAGCCCAAGTCTTTTCGAGCGGTGAGAAGCAGCTTACCACATCGGGCTTACCCCAGCTTCGCCTTGGAAGAGTGTTTGCAGGGAGGCGCCAGATTGCCGGACCCCTGGTCGAATGATCTCGCCTTGCTGTGGACGCTGCACTGCCGGGAGAGCGCTCCACAAGGGGCCGAAAGGGATTGCCAAGACTCTCCAGCCCGGACATATCTTGTGAAATCGACGCGCGCGGATGGCGAAGACGGAACGCATGGAGAAGGCCCGATGACCGATGAGCTCGAAGCTGCCAAGCAGAGCGCACAGAGTTGGTACTGGTGGGGAATTCCCACCTTCTTCCGCTGTCCGTGGAACGAGGCTCCCGAGGCTGCCGACATCGCACTTATCGGTGTGCCGCACAGTTCAGGGAATGGCTCCACCGAGCGTGACCAGCATCTGGGGCCACGCGCGGTGCGCAATGTTTCGGGGTTTTACCGGCGCAGCCACTTCGTCCATGGCTTTGCGCCATGGGACCGGGCGCGCGTCAATGACCTCGGCGATGTTCCGCTGCCCGAAGCGATGAACAATGAAGCCTGCGTGCGCGATATCGAGGCCTTCTACAGAAGGCTTGACGCCGCCGGCACGCGGCCCGTTTCCATGGGCGGCGATCACTCGATTACCGGGCCCATCCTCAAGGCCATTGCAGGGCCGGGGCGCAATCTCTCGGGCGGCAAGCCCTGCTCTCTCATCCATTTCGATGCGCACACCGATTCTTATGACAACATGCCCCACTGGCTGGGTGCCAAGCGGTCCGCCGCGCATTGGGCGGCCTACACGGCGAAGGAGGAGGCCGTGGACCCGCACCGCAGCATTCAGCTTGGCATGCGGGGCCACCCTTCAGGTGCGATCCACAAAGGTGGCGTTGGCGGCTCCAGCCGCGAACTCGGCTACAGCGTCGTGACGATGCAGGAGTTCGAGGAGATTGGCGTTGCGAGCACGCTTGCCCTGATCCGGGAGCGGGTGGGCGATAATCCCGCCTACATCACCTTCGATCTCGACTGCATGGACCCGTCCGTGGCGCCTGGTGTTTCCAACATCGAGCCGGGGTTCAGCGGCTTCACCATCCGCGAGGCCACCCGCCTGCTTCAGGGCCTCAAGGGCCTGAACATCATCGGCGGTGACGTCGTCTGCCTGATGCCGACGAAGGACAGCCCCAACCAGATTACCGCGCAGCTGGCAATGGTGATGATGTTCGAGATCATCTGCCTGATTGCGGCATCCCGCTGAGCCTGACGGTTCGCGGATCACTTCTTCTTGTCGAGTGAATCATTCTCGATGGGGACGCGGGCCTCTTCCTGGAATTGCTTCTTGCGCTTCGGATTGAAAGCGTAGACGACGACGGCGATGAAGGCGATGGGCACGGCCCAGAACCACCAGGTTCCCAGTATCTGTTGGATCATCGTTCATCTCCTTTGCGGATCAGCTTCGGAACTGAGGATAGTCCCTGCAGGTCCAGATACGCCAGGCCCATTGCCAGAAGGCGGCGCAAATCCAGCATCTCTGCTTGTGAGGAATGGTGAGGCGCAGATGGAGGCGGCACATCAGATAGCGGTGCCGGAGAAAGCGCTTCACCTCGCGCGGCGCCTTGAACCATTCACCGCAGAACATGATCTCGCCCGTTGGCATTACCCAGTCCCGCTTCACGTCATCGACCAGGGGCCGCCAGAAGCGGGGAATGCCTTCACGCGTTGCGGGATCATCCCGGCAGAGGCGTGCACCAAAGCTGTACCAGGCTTCCAGATCGCCGATTTTCCGGCCGCCATAGAAGATGCGGCCATGCTCGAGTTCCAGCGTGATGCCATGGGCTTCGAGCCCGGCCAATTCAGGGAGAAGCTTTCCGGCGTCTTCGGCCAGATAGGACATGTCCAGATCATGGTCATAGGGCAGGCAATCGCCGATGCGCCAGGCGCCCAGCAGCGTGCCGTAATCGAGCCACCAGCGCACGCCCTGACGGTCCATCGCCTCGCGCAGGCGGTGAGCGACGAAGCGGATGTCTGCCTGGGTCTCAAGCGGGGTGCCGCAGTCTTCCTTCCACATGTGATGCTGATTGCGCAGCTCGTAATAGAGCAGCGTGACCAGCATTCCGGCCATGAATCCAGCGAAGAGAAGAGCCAGGGTGGAGAGCAAAAGACATTCCGCCGCAATATGTTACGGGGGCGCAGTATGAACCATGGATCGTGGAGCGTGACAACAATTTCATATCGGGAGGGAGACGTCAGGACGGGGTGCGCAGCCTGTCTGCCGTAGCGCGGATGAGGCCCGTCCAGTAGCTGTTGGCGAGGCGGTGGTGCGCTTCCGCCAGTTTCGGCACGAGGTCTTCATTCCAGCGGGCAAGGCGGGTGGCGTCAACCTCCTCCCAGTCTTCGACGATGGCGACGGGAAAGCCATGCGCCTTGTAAAGAAGGTCCAAGGGCCCGGTGCGGACGATGGGGACGGTGCCGAGGGCCAGCGCCTCCCAAGTCCGGAAGCAATCAAGCCCGTTCCCCGCGGGGGAGGCTTCAAAGGCAAAGCGGCTGTGCAGGCGCCAGCACTGGTCCTGGGGGAGGCGCTTCTCCACGAAGTCGCTGATGCCGGAACGGCTGAGGGCGCCCGCTGCCGCAACACGGTCTGGAATGCCGGTGATGTCCGGCGCGAGGCGGTGGTTCTGATGGAAGGTGCAGAGCACGCGGAGCGGCTTGGCACCGGAGGCAGTCCGGCTTTCGGCGGCGGCTTCATTGAAGCGGCGCTGATCGCCCGTGTCATTGCGGCGGCAGGTGAGATCGAAGCGGGACTTTCCGCCGAGCTGGTCCACCAGGAAGCCCGCACGCTTTTCAAGCTTCGTATAGACGGGATTGTCCAGCCCGATGGGAATGGGGCTGAGGCGGGGATGAGGATGGGGCAAATCGGCATTCTGGCAGAACCAGTGCAGGAGCATTGGATGGTCGAGCAACTGGCGGAAGGCTTGCGCCGGGCTTACGTCTGAATCGCCAGTGACGAGCACGATGGGTTCTGTGAGCAGTGGGAACATGCGCTCGGTGGCCTGTGCCAAAAGATCGGCCTTCACGTGGACGATGGCCGCACGGGGGATGAGCGGTGCAATGCGGGCCGCCATTTCAACGGGAATCTGTGGCCTGAGCGGATTTTCGACATTGCTGCCATAATCGATGACGATATCCGCAGCCTCCCGGATGCCCTCGCTGTGGACGTGGTGAAAGGGGAGATCGGGTGGACAGTGGCAGGCCCTTCCGCGGAGGTCCGAAGGGCTTTGAAGCTGCGCCTGCCAGTGGCGGGTGCGGGTGCGCCGGCGGTGGCCTTCAGCGGCGCGCGCCAGCATCTTCTCGGCAGAGTTGAGAAAATCCATCATGCTCATGGCGGGCTCCCCTGAGCTGCCGTGTTTCGCATCCTTCGCGGGTGGGTGAAAGGGGTCTTGCCACGGTTGGGCGGCAATGATACATAATCTCTATCGACTAAGTAGGGTATAGATCATGCGCCGCCATCTTCCGCCGCTCAATGCACTTCGCGCCTTCGAGGTTGCGGCACGCCATATGAGCATTTCGCAGGCGGCCGTCGAATTGCGGGTGACGCCCGCCGCCATCAGCCACCAGATCCGGCTGCTCGAAGATCATGTGGGACTGCCGCTGTTCGTCCGGAACGGCCGTGGCCTTGCGCTGACGGATGCTGGCTCTGCAGGCCTTCGCGACCTTCGGGAAGGCTTCGCGCGGCTGTGCGCGGCCATGGATGCGATCGATTCGCTGGGCGAAGCGGGCGTGCTTTCGGTGAGCGTTGCGCCCTCCTTTGCATCGAAATGGCTGTTGCCGCGGCTTGAGCTGTTCCGCACCGCGCACCCTGAAATTGACGTGCATGTGTCTGCCTCCATGCAGCTTTCGGACTTCGTGAAGGATGGTACCGACGTGGCCATCCGCTATGGCGCCGGGCGCTATTCCGACCTCGCGGTCGAGCAGTTGCTGGAGGAGAGCGTCGTTCCGGTCTGCAGCCCGGAATTTTTGAAGCAGCATGGGCCGTTCTTCACGCCGGGAGACCTGGTGGAGGTGACGCTGCTTCATGATGACAGCCCCGACAATGACCCCTCCTGCCCCAATTGGGAAATGTGGCTGAGCGCTGCGGGCGCCAAGCACATCGATTCCTCGCGCGGGCCGCGCTTCAACCAGTCCAGCCTGGTGATCGAAGCCGCCGCGCAGGGGAGTGGTGTTGCCCTGGCCAAAACCGCACTTGCCGGACGCGACATCCGGCAGGGCCGGCTGGTGCAGCCCTTCACATCCTCCGTGAAGGTGGACTTCGCCTATTACATCGTGGCGCCGCGGGCCAAGCTGAACCTGCCCAAGGTGTCTTATTTCATCGACTGGCTACGGAGCGAGGCCCGGCGGGAAGAGCAACAGCTGGCCGTTGCCTGAACGCCACCAACGCCAAAGAGAAAGGCATTTGACATGGCTGCGCGGATTGCGACGCTGAAGACCCAACGCACCAGAACGCGAAAGCCTGACCTTGGACCGGTGGTGGAGGCGCTGCGCCAATCCCGCGAAGTGACCCACAACATCCGGCTTGGCGGCAAGGCCACGGAGGTGCCGGCCTCTGCCGTGATCGCCGAGGTTCTGGAGTGGATCGTCACCGCGCTGTTTCCCACCCATCTGGGGCCACAGGGGCTTGGCGCGTCCGGCGTCGACCAGTTTGTGGGCAACCTGCTCTCCACCGGCTTCACCCGGCTGACGGACCAGGTGGCGCGCGGGCTGCAGTTCGACACGCAGGGGCTTTCCACACAAGAGGCCCAGCAGAGGGCCGATGACATTGTGGCGCAGTTTGCGGGCCAGCTGCCGAAGATCCGCGGTGAACTGGTGAGCGACCTGCGCGCGGCACAGCAACGCGACCCGACGGTGAAGAGCTTAAGCGAAGTGCTGATCTGTTTCCGGAGCACGTCGGCCGTGATCCACCACCGCCTGGCCCATGCGCTGCATGAGCTGGGCGCCAGGCTGGTGGCACGGATGATCTCGGGCCTTGCCCATGCCTCCACGGGAATCGACATTCATCCTGGCGCGCGGATTGGACCGGGTTTCTTCATCAGTAGCGGAACGGGCGTGGTGATCGGCGAAACTTCAGTGATCGGCGAGAATGTCTGCCTGCATCAGGGCGTGACGCTGGGCGAGAGCGAGCTGGTGGAGCCGGGTGCTGCAAAGCTGCGCAGCCTTCGCCACCCGGTGATTGGCGACAATGTCGTGATCCATGCCGGAGCGGCCGTGCTCGGGCGCATCACCATTGGCGCTGGATCAATCATTGGCGGCAATGTGTGGCTGACCCGCAGCATTCCGGCGGGAAGCGTGGTGAGCCAAGCCCAGCACGCGCACAGCGCCATACAGACACTCGACTGAAGGCCACTCTCCAGCAGGATTTTGAGATTTCATGACGACGGACTTCTTCCGCAACCGGAATGCCGAGGCCGGCTTTTCGACACGCGCCATTCATTTGGGCTATGATCCCGCGACCGAGAACGGCGCGCTGACGCCGCCCATCTACCAGACATCGACCTATGCGTTCGAAACCGTAGAACAGGGTGCAGCCTATTTTGCCGGCACGCAGGCGGGATATGTCTATGGCCGGACGCGAAACCCGACACAGGCGCTGCTCGAACAGCGGGTCGCCAGCCTCGAAGGGGCGGAGGCGGCCCTTGCGGTTGCCTCCGGCATGGCGGCAATCACCGCCAGTTTCTGGACGCTGCTGAAGGCGGGGGACCGCGTGATCGCGGACAAGATACTTTATGGCAACTCCTATGTATTTCTTTCACGCGGGCTGGCGAAATTCGGCGTTGAGGTGACCTTCATCGACTTCACCGACCCGCAGCAGCTGGCGGATGCCGCGGCACGGCCGTTCAAGGCGGCCTATTTCGAGACGCCCGCCAACCCGAACCTGCGGCTCATCGACATTGCGACGGTGAGCGCCACTGCACAGAAAGCCGGGGCGCTGACCATTGTGGACAATACCTTCGCGACGCCGGTGCTGCAGCGGCCGATTGTCCACGGTGCGGACCTCGTGATCCACTCTGCCACCAAATATCTGGGCGGGCATGGCGACTTGCTGGCCGGAATCGTTGCCGGGCGGGAAGAGCTGATCAAGGAGATCCGCGGCCACGGGCTTCGCTATCTGACAGGGGGCACGATTTCACCCCTTACCGCCTTTCTGGTGCTGCGCGGGTTGAAGACGCTGGAGCTGCGCATGCTGCAGCATTCCCGCTCCGCCGCGGCGATTGCCGATTTCCTGGCGGAGCAGCCGGGCCTCTCCAATATCTCCTATCCCGGCCTCTCCGGCGGGGAGGCACGGCTGGTGTTCCAGCGCCAGATGCGGGCGGGCGGAGGGCTAATCAGCTTCGAGATCGCGGGCGGGCTCGAACGGGGGCGGCGCTTCATGAATGCGTTGCGCCTGATCCAGCGCGCGGTGAGCCTTGGCGATGCCGAAACGCTGATCCAGCATCCCGCCAGCATGACCCATGCGCTTTATGGCGCGGAAGAGCGTGCCCGCTATGGGATTTCGGATGGCCTCATCCGGCTGTCTGTCGGGCTGGAGAACACAGGGGACCTGCTCGAAGACATTCAGACTGCGCTGACCCGCGCCTGAGCCTCGCACCTTAAAAGTTTCTCAGGCCAGCACTCAACATTGCTCAATTGTTCCCCTCACCCGCCCGCCCATAAACTCTACTAAGTAAGTAGTGATTATAGGTGGTTCATGCCCTCCTCCCTTCCCGTTCTCGATTTTGCCCGTCTCGGCCAGCCTTCCGAACGTGAAGGGTTTCTGGAGGAGCTGCGCGAAACGGCGCGCGGCCTTGGCTTCTTTTACCTAACCGGACATGGAATCGAGCCCGGGCTGATCGCCGATGTGCTGGCCCTCTCGCGGCGCTTCTTCGACCTGCCGGAAAAAGACAAGCTCGAAATCCAGATGATCAAGTCGCCGCAGTTCCGCGGCTACAATCGCGCCGGCCTCGAGCACACGCGCGGGAGGCCCGACTGGCGCGAACAGGTTGATATTGGCCCCGAGCAGGAGGTGCGCGCCCTGGACCGCACGGCGCCGGCCTGGACCCGGCTGATCGGGCCCAATCTCTGGCCATCCGCCCTGCCGGAACTGAAGCCCGCGCTGCTTCGCTATCAGGCGGAGGTGACGGCGCTTGGCATCCGCATCACCGAGGCCTTGGCAGAGTCTCTCGGGCAGCGGCCCGATGTGTTCTCGCCCATCTATACGCCCGCGCCCAACCAGCTTCTGAAGATCATCCGCTACCCCGGCCGGCGCCCGGAAGACGGCGACCAGGGCGTTGGCGCGCACAAGGATTCAGGCTTCGTCACCGTTCTCCTGCAGGACAAGGTGAGCGGCCTTGAGGTTGAAGGCGAGGATGGCTGGATCAAGGCGCCGCCCATTCCCGGCACCTTCGTCATCAATGTGGGCGAACTCCTCGAGCTCGCATCGGGCGGATATCTTCGCGCCAATGTTCACCGCGTGGTCTCGCCGCCAGAATCGGCCGACCGGCTTTCGGTTGCCTTCTTCCTGGGGGCCAGACTCGATTCATCCGTGCCGGTGCTGGCCCTTCCACCGGCCCTGGCCGCACAGGTGCGGGGAGTGACCCAGGACCCGCAGAACCCGCTGTTCCGGGACGTGGCGAAAAACTACCTCAAGAGCCGGCTGCGCTCTCACCCCGATGTGGCGCGCGCGCACCATGCCGACCTTCTTGACCCGGCCGATCGCGCCCGCCCCGTTCCCGCTTCCGCCTACTGAATTCACACCTCGCAACGGAGAGACAAGATGCCGTCCAACAGCTTTCACCCTGAAACCCTGGCCCTTCATGGCGGAACCTACCGTGCAGACCCGGTGACGGGTGCGGTGGCGGTGCCGCTGTACCAGACCACCTCCTATCAGTTCCAGGACACGGGCCATGCCGCGCGGCTGTTCGCGCTGGAAGAGCTGGGCAACATTTATACGCGCGTGCAGAACCCGACGCAGGATGCGCTTGAACAGCGCGTTGCGGCGATCGAGGGCGGTGTTGCGGCACTTGCCGTTGCTTCCGGCCAGACGGCCAGTGCCTTCGCAGTGCTGAACCTGGCACAGGCGGGCGACAACATCGTGTCCTCCACCGATCTCTATGGCGGCACCGTCACGCTGTTCTCGCAGACCTTGAAGCAGTTCGGCATCGAGGTGCGTTTCGTGGACCCGTCAGACCCTGAGAATTTCCGCCGCGCTACAGATGCGAAGACCCGCGCCTATTATGCCGAGACGCTTCCCAATCCGAAGCTGCATGTGTTTCCCATTGGCGAGGTTGCAGCGATCGGGCGTGAGCTGGGGGTTCCGCTGATTGTCGACAATACCGCCGCACCGCTGATCGTGAAGCCCTTCGAGCATGGCGCTGCGGTGGTGGTTCATTCCGCCACCAAATACATCGGCGGGCATGGCACGAGCATTGGCGGCCTCATCATCGATGGCGGCAACTTCCCGTGGGAAGAACATGCCGAACGCTTCCCTCTGCTGACCACGCCCGACGCCGCCTATCACGGCGCCATCTGGACGGAGGCGGCAAAGCCCCTGGGGCCCATTGCTTACATCCTGCGCATCCGGGTGAAGCTCTTGCGCGATCTTGGTGCGGCGATCTCGCCGTTCAATGCATGGCAATTCATTCAGGGCCTCGAAACGCTTCCGCTGCGCTCCCGCCAGCACAATGAAAATGCCGGGAAGGTCGCGGCCTTCCTGGCGAAGCAGCCCGCCGTCGACAACGTCATCTTCCCCGGGCTGCAGAGCGGAAAGCTGAAGCAGCGCGCTGATAAATATCTGAAGGGCGGTTATGGCGCGCTGGTTGGCTTCGAGCTCAAGGGTGGCATCGAGGCGGGCAAGGCCTTCATCGACGCGCTCAAGCTTCTCTACCATGTGGCCAACATCGGCGATGCGCGCTCACTGGCCATTCACCCGGCCTCGACCACGCACCAGCAGCTTTCCGCCGCCGAGCAGCTGGCGGCTGGCGTGACGCCTGGCTACGTGCGCCTGTCGATTGGCATCGAGCATCCGGACGATATTATCGCTGACATCTCGCAAGCCCTGGACGCCGCGGCGCGCGCCTCTGGCCATGAAGCAAAAGCCGCATAAGCACTCGCAAGGAGTATCACCATGTCCACCACCAACAAATCATCTGCCGTTTCACGGCGCAAGCTTCTGAAGATTGCCGGGGCCGCAGGCGCTGCGGCCACCGCGGGATTTGCGGGCGCCAAGGTGTTTGCGCCGGCCATTGCGGGCCCCGCACCCAAGGTGCGCCTCGCCTGGACGGAAGTGGCGGCCTGCCATGCGCCGCTGGGCTTCGGCGTGGAGAAGGGCTTCTACCAGAAGCAGGGCGTGGATGTGGAGCTCTTCTACCAGGGCGCCAGCGGACAGACGCTGATCCAGGCTCTGGCCACCAACAAGGCCGATGCGGGTGCGGGACTGCTGCTCGACTGGCTGAAGCCCCTGGAACAGGGTTTCGACGTGAAGCTGTTCGTCGGTTCCCATGGCGGCTGCCAGCGTCTGCTCGCGTCCGAGGCATCAGGTGTCAAGGAGCTCAAGGATGTGGCTGGAAAGCGCATCGCCACCTATGACGTGGCCGCCCCACCGAAGGTCGCCTTCCAGGTGACGCTCGCCAAGGCGGGGATCGACCCCGAGGATGGCGTCACCTGGGTGACGGTGCCCTTCGATCTCGTGGGTGAGACGGTGGCGCGCGGCGATGCGGATCTTGCCGCCCATCTCGACCCGTGGGCTTACGGCATCCAGAAGCAGCACGGGCTGAAGCTGATCGCCGACACGCAGACGGGGGTTTACGACAACGCCGTGTGCTGCGTGCTCGGGGCAAATGGTGCCTTCCTCGAATCCAACCGGGACGCACTGCGCCGCGTGGCGGCCGCCAATCTCGAGATCCACGAATATACCGCGAACCACCCGGATGAAGTGGCGGCATGGTATCTCAAGGCGCTAAACCCCGGCTTGTCCCAGCAGGACCTGACCGAGATTCTAGGCTCGCTCGTCTATCACAATCACCCCATCGGCGATGCGCTGGTGAAGGAAATCGAGCGGGGTGCCTCAGACCTGAAGCTTACCAAGGTGCTCGACCCTTCGACCGACCCGGCGGAATTCGCCAAGCGCATCTCCGTCAACCTGCTTGCGTGAGTAATGTCCGATATTGTTGAGCAAAGCGTGCCGGAGATCGGCCGCGACGGGCAGTGGACGCCTGCGCTTTGGGTGGCGGGCGTCCTCTCCTCACTCGGATTTGCGGCCACTTCGGCTGTGACGCTGCTTCTTCCAGATGTTGTGCCCTGGGGTTCGACCGTACTGTTTGCCAGCCTGTGCGCCGGTGCAGCCGTGCTGCTTCTGGTGCTGGCGGCGAGCCTTGCGGCACTGCCGGAGCGGGTTCAGCAATCACTGAAGGCGGCAGGCCCCTGGCTTGTCGCCATCGGAGTGTGGCTGTTTCTGTGGGAGCTTTCGACAGCGAAGCTCGGCTGGCTGCCGAAGCCCTTCTTCTCGCCGCCGCAGGGGTTGCTTCAGGTCTATATCGCGGACGGGCCGCGGATTCTGATCTGCATTCTCTATACGTTGCGGCTGTGGGGTCTGGGATTCTTTTCCGGAATTTCCGCCGGCTATGCGCTGGGGCTTGGCCTCGGGTGGTCACCGCGCTTCAATTATTGGGGCATGCCACTGTTGAAGCTGATCGGGCCGGTGCCCGCTTCTGCCTGGATTCCGGTG
This sequence comes from Aestuariivirga sp., assembly GCF_965227715.1. Taxonomy (GTDB): domain Bacteria; phylum Pseudomonadota; class Alphaproteobacteria; order Rhizobiales; family Aestuariivirgaceae; genus Aestuariivirga. The sequence goes on from NZ_OZ245771.1 coordinate 2,485,987, forward strand.
ACCTTCTTCTTCTTTCCTTCGACCTTTCACGCCAGCATCTTCATCGTGGCTCTGTCCTGCGGCATTCCGGTGGCCATTCTGACGACCTCAGGCGTGGGCGCCATCAACCGGGCCTACTATGACGTGGCGCGCACGCTGGGTGCGAAGAGCTGGTATCAGATCACCCACATCGCCGTACCCGGTTCGCTGCCGCATGTGTTCGTCGGGCTGTTTATGGGGCTTTACTATTCCTTTGCCGTGCTCGTGGTGGCGGAGATGCTGGGCGCCAAATATGGGCTTGGCTGGTACATCCAGTTCCAGACGGCCTATTCGGGCTATGCCAATGTCTATGCGACCCTGATCATCATGGCGGCGATCTGCGCCGGACTGGTGAAGCTGCTGTTCCTCGTGCGCGGCAGGCTGCTGGGCTGGCAGGCGGGCTTCATCTCATGAGCGGGCAGCTGACACGCAGGAATCGCGAGGACCTTCTGATCCGCGATGTTTCACACGCCTTTGCACTCGACGGCGGGCCGCTTCCGGTGCTCGACCACATCACGCTCGACATTGCAGCAGGAAGTTTCGTCTCGCTGCTTGGGCCTTCGGGCTGCGGGAAATCGACCCTGCTGCGTTTGATTGCCGGGCTTGAGCCTCCGACCGAGGGCGATATCCTGGCTGGGGGCGAGCTGGTGAGGGAACCTGGCCCTTCGCGCATCCTCGCCTTCCAGGATGCCACGCTGTTTCCCTGGGCCACGGTGTGGAACAATGTGGCGACGGGGCTTGCCGCGCGGCACGAGCTTAAAGGCCGCGAGCACGAGATCGATGCCGCTCTCGAACTGGTGCGGCTTGGCGGTTTCGCCAAGGCCTATCCACACCAGCTTTCGGGCGGCATGGCACAGCGCGCGGCGCTGGCCCGGGCGCTGGTCAACGCCCCGCAGATCCTGCTTCTCGACGAGCCCTTCGGAAAGCTCGACTCGCTTACGCGCATGACGCTGCAGGGGGAGCTGCTCGCGATCTGGAAACGCACCGGCTTCACGGGCGTGCTGGTGACGCATGATGTGGAAGAGGCGCTGCTGCTCTCTGACAGGGTGATCGTGCTGAGTGACCGCCCGGCCCGCATCATCCGCGAATTCACCGTGGCGGCACCCCTGCCGCGGCGGCGCGACGATCCCGCCATCGTCCGGTTGCGCGGCGAAATCCTGAGCGCGCTCGGCCATGCGGAGCCCGCTTCGGGGCAAGCTGCATGACTGTCTCAGCCGCACCGCGCGTCTCGAGGTTTCTTGCCCTCGCCGGAGGCGCTGCCCTCATAGTTGCCGCCGCCTGGTGGGCTATCGTCTTTGGACGGATCATCGCCAATGGTTATCTGCCCGCCGGGCAATCGGTCTATTGCTCTGTCTCTTCCTCGATCATCTGCGATCTTGCCATGTCGCTGTGCGGAAGCAGCCATCCTCTGGGGATCAAGTGGTTTTCCCCGGCCGTGACCTGGCTGGCGCTGGCCCTTCTGTCCGCCGCAGCGCTGCTGCCGCGGGGATGGGGCGGCAAGAGCGATGGCGTTTAGGGGGCGGCCGGCACGTTCCAGTACAATCCTCAGTTGACTTGATCCGCCACTCCCCTATCCTGATGATTCTGTTCGTCTATTGAATTCATCTCAAGGGAAAATTTAAGGATGTCGTCCGGCCGCCTGCCAAAAGTGTCGGTCGCCATTCCCGTCTATAATGGCCAGGCCTATCTGGCGGCAACCATCCACTCCGTGCTCGCTCAGACGTGTACGGACTTTGAACTGATCATTTGCGACGACGCCTCACGGGACGGATCGCTTGACGTTGCGGCTTCGTACCCCGATCCGCGCATCCGCATCTTAAGGAATGAGAAGAACCTCGGTTTCGGGGGCAACTGGAACCGCTGCCTGAACGAGGCGCAGGGGACCTACATCAAGATACTTCCGCAGGACGATCTGCTGCATCCCGGCTGCCTGCAAAGCCAGGTTGATGCCTTCGAGCGTGATGAGAAGGGCGCCCTCGCACTCGTCTATTGCGCAAGGCAGATCATCGGGCCCTCGGGGAGAGTGCATATGCGGCGAAGTGCGGGACGGTCCACCCGGATCTCGACCGGTGCGGACATCGCACGGCGGACCGCACGGCTGGGCACAAATCCGATTGGGGAGCCGGGAGCCGTGCTGTTCCGCCGCTCCGCAGCGCGTGCCGCGGGCGCGTTCAACGGCGAGCTCCCTTTCGTCATCGATATTGATTACTGGCTGAGACTGCTCCGATTCGGAGATGCTCTTTACATGCCGGACGCACTTGCGAGCTTCCGCTTGTCTCGCGGTTCTCACAGCGTGCAGATGGCGCGGCGGCAGGCGGATGAGTTCCGGCTGTTTCTCAGCCACCTTGCGGAGAGCGGGCACTATGGCTTGCGCTGGTCCGACCTGAAACTGGGCGGATATACAGCAACACTGAACGGCGTGGCCCGCGCGATATTCTACCGGTTCGCGGTGGGGGGACGTTCATGAGTTCGGATTTCGGAGAGTCCTACGGGGCGGAACAAATCCGCCGCAGGTCTTCCGCTCTCAGAAGGCTCATCAAATCACGCTACATCCAAAATCTGGTTCGCGTGTTTGACGGCCCCACGATTGATCTTGGATGTGGCGCGGGCCAGGTTCTGGAATGTCTGCCCACTGGTTCGGTGGGCCTCGAGATCAACGATACGCTGATTGGCTATCTCAAGGCGTTGCGGCTGGATGTTCTGAAGTATGACGCCCTCGCGGATGACTTTGCATTGACACCGCTCTCGGGCCACGGACCCGGCAGGCACCATCATCTCCTGAGCGCTCATGTGCTGGAACATTTCGATGACCCGGTGCACGCCGTGAAACGCCTCGCTGCGAGTTGCGATGAGCTGGGCGTGCAGAGCATGACCTTTGTCGTTCCCGGGGAGAAAGGATTTTCCTCCGACCCGACCCACCGCGTGTTCGTGACGGAGGCGTTCATTCGGCAACAGGGGCTGGCGGATTGCGGCCCCTTCCATCTCGATTCCGTCAGTTATTTTCCCTTGAACTGGCGCGGGTTGGGTAAGTGGTTTACCTACCACGAGTGCATTCTTACGTGGCGGCGGCGATAACGTGCTCACGGGAGAGGTGAGGCGGTTTCTCATTGCAGGCCTGGTGAATACGGCTTTGAGCTATGGGATCTATGCCGCCTGCCTGAGCCTGGGGATGGCTTATCCTGTCGCGAATTTCATGGCCATGATTGGAGGAGTGCTTGTCAGCTTTCTCACGCAGGGCGGGTTTGTGTTCAGGAGGCTTGAGGCGCGGCGGTTTCCGGCCTTTGTGATGATGTGGCTGTTGCTTTGGCTTCTGAACGTGGCGCTGATCACACTGATCCTGCCAGTGGCCGGCGGCAATGCTTATCTCGCAGGCGGAGTGGCGCTTGTCATCGTTGTTGTGATTTCATTCGTGGTTCAAAAGTATTTCGTTTTTGCCGGTCGATCCGTTCGATGAAGTAGCGTGGGCGGTTCTTGGCCTCGAGATAGAGCTTGCCCACATATTCACCGATAATGCCGATACCGACCAGCTGGATTCCGCCCAGAAAATAGATCGGCAACACAGTGGACGCCCATCCCGGAACGGGTGCCGGATGGATGAGCGCGTTGAGCAATGTCCAGATTCCCAGAACGGTGGTGGTCAGGGATACCAACAACCCTAAGCCGCTGATCAACCGGAGCGGCAGGACGGAGAAGGACGTGATGGCATCGATGGCAAGGGCCAGCATGCGCCGCAAGGGATATTTGGTGACGCCGGCAAGACGCTCACGGCGGTCATAGAGCACTGTCTCGGAGGGGAACCCCAGCATCGGGATCATGCCGCGCAGATAGAGATTGACCTCCCTGAATTCAGACAATGCATCGACGGCGCGGCGGCTCATGAGACGGAAGTCGGCATGATCCGGCACTGTCTCTGTTCCCAGCATTCTCATAAGGCGGTAGAAGGCGCGTGCAGAGCTTCGTTTGAAAAGCGAGTCCGCCTCTCGCTTGCGTCGGACGCCATAGACGATGTCTGCCCCGTCCACGAATTTCGCGAGCATCAGACCAACTGCAGCCAAGTCATCCTGGAGATCGGCATCGATTGATACCACGACATCGCCATCGGCCGCCTCAAGGCCGGCGATGAGGGCGATCTGGTGGCCGCGGTTGCGCGAGAGCTTCACGCCCACCACGGGGCGGCCTGCCTCAACCGCCCCCGCAATCAGGGACCAGGTTGCGTCACCGCTACCGTCATCCACCAGGAAAATCCGGCTCTCGGATGAGATGCGCTGCTGACCGGCGAGCTGCTCCAGAAGTCGCTCCAGCTGACGGATCGTCTCGGGGAGCACTTCGGCTTCATTGTAGCAGGGAACGACAATGGAAAGATTGGGAGGTGAGAGCATGCAACGCCCGGCATCAACGAGGAGTGTGCGGGCTTGCAGTCAAACCAGATATTTCTGCAACCCTCAGTTACTTCTACGCTCATTCGCGTGAGAGTTGCAAGACATAGAACACTTGAGGGCGCTCAGGCCTCGAGAGCGGCCCAGTCATCGGCGGGAAGAATTTCGGCGGGCTGGTGCACGTCCGCCGTCCAGACATAGAAGCAGAGGAACGGAACGCCGCCGGTTTTCGTCAGATGCGGGCGCTGCGAGGGGTTCCAGACGGGCTCATGCGCCGGCTTCCAGATGACAGGGCGGCCGGGACCGAAGCGCCAGCCATGAGGACCCGTGAGCGGCGCATAGAGCTCCGGCGCGGCGTGCCGGTGGTCCCGGTAGAGAGTATTCGGTGCAATGAGGAAGAGGCCCAGCTCAAAATCCCGTGCGCCGATTGCAGCACCCTCCCCCATGATCGGCGCATAAGCATGGCCGTCCGCGAAGGCTTCGCCGATTCCGGACCGCGGGTAGCGATCATAGCTGGCCCAGGCGAGGTGAGGGGCGGCTGCACAGATGCTGTGCGCAAGCTGCGGGTTACTTATTTCCAGCACCTGCAGTGCAGGCTCCAGCCAGCGCTCCACCACCGGGTGCGGCTTGGGCGCAATGGCACCGGCGTTGCCGGTTCTGCGGGAAAGCCCCGCGCGAACTTCTGCGGCGCCCGGATGTGAGAGCGCGGTCACATAATCAGAGGCAGCATCAAACAGCCCTGCGAGCGACTCCTGCGGAGAAAGCGGTGCGGCGGGAATGGAAACGAGACGGCGGTCCCTCAGCAGAACCGCCGGATCACGGCCATCATAGGCGGAGGCTTCGCGATAGGCATCAAGCTGGGCTTCGCTGATCACCCCTTCAGCGAAAAGCGCCATGGCCGCGCCATAGCGGATGCGGCCCGAGCCCGGCAGGCCTACGGGCGTGTGGAGGAGGCGGCGCGCATTATCCATTGGCGCGGAATGCCATCTGTTCATCAAGCTGCCGGCGCTTCTCGGCACGGTTCATCACGATGCCGGCGATGACCACGCCGATTGCGACCGCAGTGACCATGAGGGTTGCCAGCGCATTGATATCCGGTGTCACGCCGAGTTTCACCTTGGACCAGATGAGGAGCGGGAGCGTGGTGCTGCCGGGGCCCGTCGTGAAGGAGGTGATGACGACATCATCCAGCGAGATGGTGAAGGCCAGGAGCCAGCCCGCGAGAATGGCCGGAAAGATGACGGGTATGGTGATGTCACGCATCACCTCCCAGGGCTTCGAACCGAGGTCCATCGCGGCCTCCTCGATGGCGCGGTCCGACTGCACCATGCGGGCCTGCACGATGGTGGTGACGAAGACCATGGAAAAAGTGATGTGGGCGAGTGTCACCGTGGTGAAGCCGCGCTGGGCAGGCCAGCCGATCCATTCCGCCATGAGAATGAAGAACATGAGAGACGAGATGCCGGTGATCACCTCCGGCATGATGAGTGGGGCCGTGACCAGGCCGGACATGATCAGCCGCCCGCGAAAGCGCGGAAAGCGGGCAAGCGCAATGCCCGCCATGGTGCCGAGGATGGTTGCGATGGTCGAGGACACGAGGGCGATTTCAAGCGAAAGGACCAGCGCATCGATCACCTGCTTGTTGGAGAAGAGCGATACGTACCACTTGGTCGAAAACCCGCCCCATACGCTCGCCAGACGCGAGACGTTGAAGGAATAGACGATCATTGACAGGATCGGGATGTAGAAGAACGCAAAGCCGAAACACAAGACCGAGATGAGGAAGACGGGGCGCCGGTTCACTTGCTGCCCTCCGCCTTGGCCTGGAAGTGGCTGTAGAACATGGCGGGTACCACCATCAGGACAAGCAGCACCACCGCAATCGAGGACGCCATCGGCCAATCGCGCGCATAGGAGAACTGATCCGCGATGACCCGGCCGATCATCGGGCTTGCGGCATCTCCCACGAGGGTGGGAATGACGAGCTCACCTGCTGCCGGAATGAACACCAGCATGCCGCCCGCAATGATGCCGGGGATGCTCTGCGGCAATGTCACGTCGAGAAACACCTGGTAGGGTTTTGAGCCTAGATCGAGCGCTGCCTCATCCAATGTCGGGTCCAGCCGTTCGAGACTCGCATAGAGGGGCAGGATCATGAATGGCAGGTAGGTGTAGACCATGACCAGCACGACGGCGAAATTCGTGTGCATCATGGGAATGAAGCTGACGGCCCAATTGCCGGGCGTGAGCAGATTCCACAGATCCGTCAGAAGTCCGTTGAACCAGCTCGACCTGCCCATGAGGCCCATCCAGGCATAGACACGCAGGAGGAACGAGGTCCAGAAGGGGAGAATCACCAACATCAGGAGAATGGTGCGCCAGCTCTTCGAAACGCGCGTGAGGCCGAGTGCCATCGGATAGCCGATGAGCAGGCAGAAAAGCGTGGCGATTGCGGCAATCGCCAGAGACGTCAGCAGCGCGCGGAGATAGAGACCATCGGTCAAGGCGCGGACATAGCCATCCCAGCTGACCAGCGGATATTCGCCGCCAAAGGAAATGGGGGGCGCGGTTGAGGTTTTGGTGGCAAGGCTCATCGCGATGACGATGAGGAAGGGCAGGAGGAAAAACAGGAGAAGCCAGATGTAGGGCGCGCCGATCAGCGTATCTGACCAGCCCTTGCGGTCGAACCACCCGGACAGGCGTTTCGCGATCATGGCGCTATTCCGCCAGCACGATTGCCGAGGCGGGATCAAACGAGATCCACACCTTGTCGTCCCAATCCGCAACGCGCATTCCTTCATCGCCGCGGCGGCTGTTCACGGCATGGGCTTGCAGCAGTGCGCCCGATGAGAGCGCGATGCGGTACAGGCTGTCCTTGCCGAAATAAGCGAGATCCTTCACGGTTCCGGAGAAGACATTGGCGCTGTCCGGACGCTCGCGCGTGATGTGAAGCTTCTCGGGGCGGAGTGCCAATGTCGCCTCCTGCCCTTCCGCGAGGCCCGGCACGTCCCGCGCCAGAACGTCACCCCCCAAGGCAGGAACAGACAGGCGCAGATGCGGGGCTGTGCGCTCAACCACCTTCGCTTCGAAGGAGGTGACCGAGCCGATGAAGCCCGCAACGAAACGGCTGTTCGGGAATTCATAGATCTCGTTCGGACTGCCGATCTGCCGGACCTCACCCTTGTCCATCACCGCAATGCGGTCTGAGAGGGTCATCGCCTCTTCCTGGTCATGCGTTACGACGATGAAGGTGACGCCGGTGCGGGCCTGGATGGCCATCAACTCGAACTGCGTGCGTTCGCGCAGCTTTTTATCCAGTGCGGCCAGCGGCTCGTCCAGCAGCAGAAGCTTCGGTTGCCGGGCGAGCGCGCGTGCTAGTGCCACGCGCTGGCGCTGGCCGCCCGAAATCTGGTGCGGCTTGCGTGTGGCGAAGGGCGCGAGCTGCACGAGTTCCAGCATCTCGCGAACGCGGTCTGCTCTTTCTGCCGCCGTCATCTGCTCGTGCTTCAGCCCATAGGCAATGTTCTTTTCCACGCTCATATGCGGGAACAACGCATAGGACTGAAACATCATGTGGACGGGCCTGCTCCATGGCGGAACGCCCGTCATGTCACGCCCATCGAGGAAGATCTTGCCGGCGCTCGGCTCCTCGAAGCCGGCGAGCATTCGGAGAAGCGTTGTCTTGCCGCAGCCCGAGCCGCCGAGAAGTGAAAAGATCTCGCCCTTGGCAACGGAGAGCGACACATCCTTCACTGCCTGGAAGGGGCCGAAGAGTTTCGAGACCTTGTCAATCCTGAGGAAGGGTTCCTCCAGCGCGGACATGGATCAGCCGCCCGTCTTGATCTCAGTCCAGATACGGGTGAGCGCCTCTTCCTGCTCGGGCGTCTGGGGTTTGGGCGTGAACAGGCGCGAGCGGGTTTCGGCGTCAGGATAAACGGCGGGATCGGCGGCGGTTGCGGGGTCGACCAAGGCCGTTGCGGCCTTGTTGGCATTGGCATAGCCGGTGGTGTTGGTGCAGGCCGCGACCACCTCGGGACGCAGCATGAAATTCAGGAAGAGATAGGCATTATCGACATTTTTCGCATCCGCAGGAATGCACCACAGATCAAACCAGGCGGGAGCTCCCGTCTTGGGAACGAAATATTGAAGGTCGATCTTGATGCCGGCTTCGGCGGCCCTTGATTTCGCAACGTTGTAATCACCCGACCAGGTGTTGGCGGCGCAGACCTCATTGTTGGGCAAGGTCGTGAGATAATTGGCGCTGTCGAAAGTGGTGATCGAGGGGCGGATCTTCGCGAAGGCATCCGCCATCTTCTTGTAGTCCTCGGGCCCCGCCGTATCCGGGTTGATGCCGAGATATTTCAGCACCATGTAGCCAATGTCGGTGGGGCTATCCAGGATCGAAAGCCCGCATGCGCCCAGCTTCTTGGCGTTCTCCGGATCGAAGACAGCATCGAGGCTGTTCAAGTCAACACCGGGAAGGGCCTTCTTCACCGCGTCCATATTATAGGTGAAGCCGACCGAACCCCACATATAGGGAACACCATATTGATTGCCAGGATCAACGCCGTCGAGGATCTTGACGATCTCATCATCGAGATTGGCCCAGCCCGAGAGTTTCGATTTGTCGAGCTTCTGGTAGACGCCGGCCTTCAGCATCTGCGGCAGTGTCACGCTCGATTGGATGACCACATCATAGCCGGTGGAGCCCGCCAGCATCTTGGCCTGCATTTCCTCGGCACTGGCATAGAGATCATAGACAACCTTCACGCCCGTTTCGGCTTCGAAGTCCTTGATGGTGTTTTCACCGATGTAATCGGACCAATTGTAGATATTGAGCGTGCCGCCGGCCGCCCGCGAAGGGCGTATGGAGGGCATGGCGAAGGCAGCGGCAGCGCCCATTGCTGTGAGGGCCTGGCGGCGATTGAGTGTCATGTTTCGGCTCCCTGGACATCGGCTTATTTTTATTCAGCCTACGGTGCGGCCATAGGCTGGCAAGACAAATCTTCATTCACACTGGCCAAACCTTCCTCTCCCGGAGGGTGACTTAAGGTCATGATGGGGAGCACACGGCGCAGCCCGTCATGATGGCGGCGCAGGCCGTATTCGAGATCTGACAAATGGAAACCTTCGAAGGCGTCCGATTTCATCGACTCATTTGACCAGATCGAGAGCTGCCGGTCTTCTGCGGAGGTGGCGCGGTCTATGCGGTAGGCAAGATAGCGTGCAAGCCGCGTCTGGCGGCTTTCGTTCGGCCAGCGGTAGAGCCGCCCGGTGAGCCGCGTCAGTCCGGTCGAGAGTGGAATATCCTGATAGAATTGGGCGCCTTCCGGCGTGATAGCGAAAACGGCGTTAGGGAACACCCCATAATAGGTCCAGGCTTTCTGGAGGTGTGCGGGGAGATCGGGGCGGGGCGGCGAGATCTTGAGATAGTTCTTCACCGACCAGCCACGTGCCGGCGCGTCGCCGTACCAGCCGATCGAGATCGACAATCCATTCGCGAGATGCATGTCCCGGTAGGTGCGGCCATAGAGTTCCTGCAGCCCCGGATGAGCAAGGGCGACGTGATAGCCCTCATTGTCCACGTCTCGCACCGACTTCCAGTTGACGGGCAGATCGGTGGACCAACCCGGCATTTCGACGGGCAGAAGCGTCTTCACACCATAGGCTGAAAAGTCAGCTTCGAAGGGCGAGAGCAACTCGGAGATGGCGGGCTGCGGCCCGGGCGAGAAGCGCAGGAAGATGAAGCCGTGGAAGAGTTCCATTTCGATCGGCTTCAGGCCGAAATCTTCGCGCTTCAGATCGCCGAAGCTAGACGGCCGCGCGGCACCCCGCAGCGACCCATCAAGATTATAGACCCAACCGTGGAACGGACAGACAATGGCGCCGCGGCAGTGGCCCTTGTCCCCATCGACCACGCGCGCGCCGCGGTGGCGGCAGAGATTGTGGAAGGCACGCACCACGCCGTCATTTCCGCGCATGACCACGGCGCGCTCGCCCAGGAGATCGAAGCTCAGCCAGTCGCCAGCGGCGGGAATGTCGCATTCATGGCCGGCGAGCTGCCAATGGGTGAGAAAGAGTTTCTGGCGCTCCAGTTCGAACAGCGCCTTGGAGTGGTAGGTCCAGGCCGGAAGGCCGGACCGGTCCCAGTCATTCGGAATTGCAAGGGTGGGGTAGGGAAGTTCGGTCATTGCCGCATCTCCATCTCGTTCAGGATCCATTGATGAAAGCGGTGGATCTCATATTCCTCAGGCATCAGGCGCGCTCTGGTGAAAGCCGGAGACCGCATGCCCCGCTGATTCATTTCCGATGCCTCGCCATCCTGTTCCATGACGATCTTCGCGAAAGCTGCGACCTGAGCAGGATCGAAGCCCGGCTGCGCCAGTGTTTCGGCAGAAAAATGCCACTGTGCGGAAAGCATCGTCCGCTCCGGCGACAGCGGAATGATGCGCACCGAACGCACGTAGTCGACATGCGCCACAACATAGGCCGAAGGCCACAGCGTCACGAAGCTATAGCCCGCCAGCCGCTCTGCTTCGCTGAGGCCCGGAAAGACGGGTCCGCAAATCTCGCCGTTCATCGTCCAGCTTTTGGCGCCAGCGCGAAGTGGCGGGGCATTGGGTTCTTCCGGTGTCCAGCCCAGGGCTTCCGACGGACCCATGAGTCCCTTGCCGTAAAGGGGCACCATGTCGCAAAGCTCGGGGTGAATGCCGGGGCAGTGAAGGCACTCCGAGAAATTCTCCCAGAAGGCCTTCCAGTTGCAGGCGATCTCGGTTTCCCAGCGGTGGCCGGTGACGAGGCTTTCCATCGGCCAGTTGGCCAGGGTGGAGAGGCCGACGTCAGCGAAGATATCCGCCGGATCCGGCGCAAGATTGAGCATCAGGAATCCATTCCAGATGCGGCTGGCGACTGGCTTCAACCCATGGGCCGCGCGGTTGAAATCAGGTGTGGGCACGGCATGGCCCGTGGCAACAAGGGAACCATCTGCGGCGGAAAAGGCGAAGGCATGGTAGGGGCAGCGGATGAGCTTGCCCAGCGGCTCCTGCTCTGCGCGGCAAAGTTCGGAGCCCCGGTGGGAGCAGGAGTTGTGATAGGCCGCAACGGTGCCGTCCGCCGCGCGCGCCACAATAACAGGTGCCGGCCCGACGCTGACACGGCGCATGGTGCCCGGGGTGAAGTCCGCATGACGCCCCGCCATGACCCACTGGCGCGCGAAGATGGTCTTCATCTCCCGCTCAAACCAACCGGTATCGAAATAGGCCTCGCGCGGGAGGCCCTGGGGACAGTGCGTGAGCCGGGGCGACATGGGATGGCGCTCGTGACCCATCAAACCCTCCCCGAAAGCAGACCGCGCGCAGCAGCTGCGGCGATGACAAGATCAGTGGTCACGGCTTCGTTCCTCCACCTCAAAGGCTGCCATTTGACTGACTGAATTGTCAATCAGTTTCTTGCGGAGGGCAGTTCGGGCTGATACGATCGGGAAAACAAGGTGATGAGGCCCACCCCATGGACCGCCCACATAGCTCCTCTTCCATCCGGCCGCCCCGCACGCTCGACCGTGACGTGCGGAAGGCGCAGCTGATAGAGGCAACGATTGGATCCCTGGCGGAGCGTGGTTTTTCGCGCACGACGCTTACCGAAGTTGCCCGGCGGGCCGGACTTTCTCACGGACTGGTGCTGTTCCATTTCCGGAGCAAGGAAGGCCTACTGACGGAGACGCTGGACTATCTTTCAGAGGAATACCGCCAGCACTGGACCTCCGCACTGGAGGCAGCGGGTGGGAAGCCGCAACAGCAGTTGGCAGCCCTCGTGACCATGGATTTCACACCGGAGGTTTGCCGGCCAGACCGATTGGCCGCGTGGTGTGCCTTCTGGGGGGAGAGTCAAAGCCGGCCTCTTTACCATGCGCGTTGCAGCTCAATCGACGCACACTACATTCGCTCTCTCGAAAACATCTGCCAGCGCATGAATGCCGAATGCGGTTATAGGCATGATGCTGGGCGGGTGGCCCGGCTCATCCGGGTCACCATCGAGGGAACATGGCTCGACCTGGTGACACTGGCAAACCCCTATGATCGCGCGGAAGCGCTGAAAACAGTGTGGGTCTGCATCGCAGCGCTTTACCCCCGCCACTTCGGCCCTGATGGATTGACAGCGGACGCCCCGCTGCCTTGAGCGCCGTCAGGGCGACCCGGAGGGCAGAAAATCGTCCCGGTTCAGTATGGTCCACCCAGGCCTCGCGGTCCATCTGGGATAGATGCACTTCTGCCATTTGCAGGTGAACTGGTGCGGGTGTTCGGACTGCCACTTCACGGCTTCGTTGGCCACCTGTTCCCGCGCTGTCCTGCCCAGCTGGTTCCAGTGCTGATCCCGCAACGCGGGTGCCAGCGGATGTCCCCCTGCACTTGCGAGTTCGAACCAGAAGAGGGCGGCGGCTGGGTCCTGCTTCCGGCCGCGGCCATTGCCATAAAAGCGGCCCGCCATATATTGTGCGTCAGCGAGGCCCTGAGAGCCGGCCTTCCGGTACCACAGCAGGGCGAGGGTGAAATTACGCGGTACACCCAGGCCATCATCATAGAGGGCGCCGAGATTGAATTGAGCGTAGGGGTCCCCCTGCTCTGCCAGCGGCCGCAGGATTGCGACTGCCTGCCCATAGAGCTGATGGCGATAGGCATAGTAAGCATCGCTCAGGGCGCCCGCCGACACAGGGGTTGCAAAGGCAAGAAGCATCGCGATGACGCCAAGGGCTCGTCTCATTCCACCGGTCCACAGAGAATCAATGTGCGAACATCATAGCGGATTTCGCGCTTGAGGTGAGGAGCCTGCCGAGGCCGCCCTCTTCGCAACTGCGAAGCTGCTATCTTGCGTGTTTAGCGAAATCATGTTCAGTAAACAAAATCACTAAACACAGGACGACGCGCGATGGCATTCCCCCTCGAGCCACTGCTGGATACCGTCTCGGAGCGCATCATCGCCGCTTCGGATGAGCTGACCGCTCTGGATTCAGCCATTGGCGATGCTGACCACGGCCTCAACATGAAGCGCGGCTTCGAAGCCGTGCAGGCGGAGCGCAGCAACATACTGGCAAAGCCCCCGGGTGAGGCCTTGAAGGCGATCGGCATGACGCTGGTGATGAAGGTGGGCGGCGCCTCCGGTCCGCTCTACGGCACGCTGTTCATGACACTCGGCAAGGAGCTGCCCGCAGAGCCAACGGTTGCGGATGCCGGGCGCGCGCTGCAGGCTGCGGTGCTGGCCCTAAAGGCGCGCGGCAAAGCGGAGATCGGCAACAAGACCATGCTCGATGTGCTGAGCCCCGTGGCGAACCACCTTGCTTCAGGCCAGGCGAGTCTCGCCAGCACGCGCGCCCTTGCGGCTGAGTGCGCACAGGCCACCGTTCCGTTGAAGGCGGCACGCGGGCGGGCCTCCTTCCTGGGCGAGCGCTCCATTGGCCACATGGACCCCGGGGCCCGCTCCAGCGAGATCATGATTGCGGCGATCTGCGACGTGCTGGAGCAAGGCACATGACCGTCGGGATCGTGATCGTTTCACATTCGCCCGACGTGGCAAAGGGCGCTGCCGACATGGTGCGCCAGATGGTGGGTGATGACGTGCCGCTGGGCTTCTGCGGGGGAAACCCCGACGGCGGGCTTGGCACAAGCGTGGAAAAAATCCTCGCCGCCATCGATGCGGCCTGGTCCGAGGATGGCGTGGCCATTCTCGTGGATCTGGGTGGGGCCGAGACCAACAGCGAAATGGCCATCGAGATGCTGCCCGAGGAACGCCAGGGTAAAATCGTGATCTGCAACGCCCCCGTTGTCGAAGGCGCAGTGATGGCCGCAACCGAAGCCTCGGGCGGCGGAACGCTGGCTGAGGTGAAGCGAACGGCAGAGGAGCTTTCCCCGCAATGAGCGAGACGGCATCGGCATCAGTCGAAATCACTCATGATGTGGGGCTGCATGCGCGGCCCTCGGTGAAGCTCACCAAGCTTGCAAAGGGCTTCGTCTCGACAATCGAGATTTCCTCCTCGGCGGAGGGCCCCTGGATTGACGCCAAGAGCATTGTGAAGGTGATGGCGCTGAAGGCCCGGCAGAACACCACGCTGCACGTGCGTGCCAGTGGTGCGGATTGCGAGGCTGCGGTGGCTGCGGTGACTGGCCTCGTGCAGCGCGATTTCGATGAAGCGGGCGATGGGCAATAAATATCATGGCACCTGCGCTTCTGACGGGCTCTTTATCGGCCCCGTGCGGCGGCTCGCCGGCCAAAGCTACAGCCGCCAGAGTTCCGGCGACCCCGCCACGGAACGCGATGCCCTTACGGAGGCCATTCAGCAGGCCGCGGGCGATCTCACGCGGCTGATGGAAACAGTCGATGGCGAGTCCCAGGATATTCTCGCGTTCCAGCTTGCCATGCTGGAGGATGACGCGCTGACCGTTGCCGCCTTCGAAAGCATTGCGGCGGGCACGCCTGCCGATGCTGCCTGGTCAGCGGCACTCAACGGTGAGATCGCAGGCTATGAAACCGCGCAGGACGAGTATTTCCGCGCCCGCGCGGCTGACCTCCGCGACATGCGCGACCGGGTGTTGCGCCGTCTCACAAAGGCTGAAGAAGCAGCGCAGGGAGACGGTGCCGTACTGGTGGGGGATGATATCGCGCCCACCGTCTTTCTCGAGACCGACTGGAGCCATGGCGGCGCGATCGCACTTTATCGTGGCAGCACGACCAGCCATGTCGCGATGCTGGCGCGCGCGCGCGGCATTCCCATGGTCGTCGGACTAGGTGGGTGTGAACTGGCAGAAACCCAAATCGCGGCGGTGGATGGCGGCGCGGGCCTGGTGGTGGCAGATCCCGATCAAGCAGAAGCCGACCAGTTCAGCAGGGCGTTGGAGGCTCAGACCAGCACACGCGCCGCAGAAGATCGCTTCCGGCGGCTGCCGGCGCTTCAGAAGAACGGCATGCGCATCGATGTTCTGATCAATGTGGCGGGCGTCGAAGAACTGGACCACATAAACCCAGCCGATTGTGACGGCATCGGCCTCATGCGGTCCGAATTCCTGTTTCGCGATGGCGCTCCCCTGCCCGGCGAAGAGGCACAGTATCTTGCCTATCGCCGCTTTGTGGAATGGGCTGCGGGAAAGCCTGTCACCATCCGCACGCTCGACATCGGGGGAGACAAGCCGGTGCGCGGCCTAACGCCTGAAGGCGAAGCGAACCCATTTCTGGGCTTGCGTGGCGTGCGGTTGACCCTGGCCCGGGAGGACGTGTTCCGCACACAGTTGCGCGCGCTTGCCCGTGCCTGCGTTCATGGGTCTCTGAAGGTGATGTTGCCGATGGTCACGATTCCCGGCGAGCTTTCACGCAGTGCGGAGCTTCTCGAGGATTGCATCCGGGAACTGGAGCGTGAGAACATTCCGTGCAAGCGTCCGCCACTTGGCATCATGGTCGAGGTTCCGGCCGTGGCCGTGGTGCCCGAGCTCTTCCGGGCGGCGGAGTTCTTTTCCATCGGCTCGAATGACTTGACCCAATATGTGACTGCGTCTTCACGCGACGACCCCCGAGTGGCGGCGCTCAATGATCCGGGCCACCCTGCCGTATTGCGGTTGATTGCTGAGGTGGCGCGATTCGGAGCTGCGGAACAGATTCCCGTCAGCCTTTGTGGAGACATGGCAAGCGAGCCCCGCCATCTTCCTTCATTGCTGGCCGCTGGACTAACCTCTCTCTCGGTAGCGCCCGCCCGCCTCGCCCGCGTCAAGGCGGCGATTTCGGAGCTTTGACCATTGGCAGCGCCCGGGGACGCCGAGAAAACACGCCAGCAAGCAGTGGCTACCTATAAGCGAATGCTCTCCGCAATCATTGAGAAGCGGCCTTCGGGCACACGTCAGCGGCTCGCGGCGGCGCTGGCGAAGAACCGTAGTTTCGTCAGCCAGTTCACCAATCCAGCCTATGCAACGCCCATTCCTGCGAGCCACCTTGCGGCAATCTTCGACGTCTGCCACTTCTCCCCCGCAGAACGGAAGGAGTTTCTCAGTCTTTATGCAGTGGCACATCCCAAGAAAATCCTGGCCGCGCAAGGTACGCGCGTGAGCATTCCGGCGCGCCTTCCGGATCTGGGCGATGCAGAGCGAAACCGAAAGCTGCACGGGCTGGTCAGCGCCTTCGTGCGGGACATTGCAGGGCTGATCGAGGACAGCAGCGAGAAGGAAAAATGGTGATGAAAAAGCTCATCAATGAAGTTGCGAATGTACTGACCGAAAGTCTTGACGGATTTGCCGCGGCACATGCCAATATTGTTACACTTGGCGCAGAACACAAGTTCATTGCACGCAAGGTTCTGAAGCCCGGCAAGGTGGCGCTGCTTTCAGGCGGCGGCTCCGGCCATGAGCCGCTGCATGCGGGATTCGTGGGCCATGGCATGCTCGATGCGGCGTGCGCCGGCCAGGTCTTCACATCACCAACACCTGACCAGATGATCGCTGCCGCAGATGCTGTCGATACTGGTGCGGGCGTTCTCTTCATCGTCAAGAATTACGAAGGCGATCTCATGAATTTCGAGATGGCGCGCGAGATGAGCGGGCGCGACATCGAAACCGTCATCACGGACGATGATGTGGCGGTGGAAAATTCGCTCTACACGACCGGCCGGCGCGGCGTTGCGGGAACACTCGTGGTCGAAAAAATCGTGGGCGCAGCAGCTGAGCTTGGTGCTGACCTCAAGACATTGAAGGCGCTGGGCGACAGGGTGAACCGCTCTACGCGATCCATGGGCGTGGCGCTGACCAGTTGCACCGTTCCCGCGGCCGGAAAGCCTACTTTCGACATTGGTCCAGATGAGATGGAAATGGGGGTTGGCATCCATGGCGAGCCAGGCCGCCGCCGCGTGGCCCTCAAATCCGCCGACGAGATCGCCGAGGAGATGGTTGCGGCCATTGCCGGAGACCTTGGGCAGACAGGGGATGCCCTGCTGTTCGTCAATGGTTTTGGCGGAACGCCGGCGATGGAGCTCTATCTCATGTATCATGCAGCGCAGACGCAGCTCGCCAAACACGGCATCCGGCCTGTGCGCTCGCTTGTTGGAAGCTACGTCACCTCGCTTGACATGGCTGGTTGCTCCATCACCGTGACAATGCTGGATGACGAATTGGCCCGTGGCTGGGACGCGCCGGTGCACACCTCTGCGCTGCGCTGGGGCCTTTAGCGCTGACCGAGCAGATTGGCGGTGGAGAAGGCTTGCTGGAGTTGCTCCTCCGTCATCAAACCCTGTGCGAGGACGACGTCACGGATGCTGCGGCGCGATTTCAGCGCTTCCTTGGCCACGCGGCTTGCCGCGTCATAACCAATGAAGGGGTTAAGCGCCGTGACGGTAACGAGCGAGCCTTCGAGGAGCTCTGCGCAGCGCTCACGATCTGCCTCGATGCCGACAATGCATTTCTCGCGCAGCACCGCCATACCGCGGAGCAGCATGCGCATGGACTGGAGGATATTGAGGACGATAACCGGTTCCATGGCGTTGAGCTGCAACTGGCCGGCTTCGGCTGCGAGCGTGACCGTGAGATCATTGCCGATCACCTGATAGGCGATCTGGTTCACCACTTCGGGAATGACCGGATTAACCTTGCCAGGCATGATGGATGAGCCAGCCTGAACCGGTGGAAGCTTGATTTCACCAAGGCCTGCGCGCGGGCCCGAATTGAGCAGGCGCAGATCATTGCATATTTTGGAAAGTTTCACGGCAATGCGCTTCAGGACGCTCGAGAATGTGACGAAAGCTCCGAGATCCGACGTGGCCTCGATCAGATCCGCCGCAGGAACCAGCGGTATGCCGGAGATCTCCGCCAGATTGCGGATGACCCGTTCGGAGTAACCCTCAGGCGTGTTGATGCCGGTGCCGATGGCCGTGCCGCCGAGATTGACCTCCCGCAGCAATCCGGCAAATTCCTTCAGACGCTCGATGTCTTCACCCACGGTCACTGCGAAAGCCCGGAATTCCGAGCCAAGCCTCATTGGCACAGCATCCATCAACTGGGTGCGGCCGACCTTGATGACATCGTCGAATTCCACGGCCTTGGCCATGAAAGCCTGCACAAGCAGCCGTTGCTCCTCGATCAGTTCCGGGCAGGCTCGCAGCACGGTGAGCCGTACGGCTGTCGGATAGACATCATTGGTGGATTGCGACAGGTTCACATGATCGTTCGGATTGACAATGGAATAGTCGCCGCGGGGCTTTCCCAGAAGCTTGAGGGCGATGTTGGCGATAACCTCATTGGCGTTCATGTTGGTGGAAGTGCCGGCACCTCCCTGCAGCATGTCGACCACGAAATCATGGTGCTCATCCCCGGCGATGACGAGATCACAGGCTGAGATGATGGCGGAGGAAATTTCTGGCGTGAGACGGCCGAAATCACGATTGGCGAGGGCTGCCGCCTTCTTCACCATGGCGAGGGATTCGATGAGTTCCGGGAAATGGGCCAGCGTGATCCCGGTGATCGCAAAATTCTCCACGGCGCGCGCTGTCTGAATGCCATAATCGGCATCGGCCGGAATTTCTACTTCGCCGATCGAATCCCGTTCTATCCGCATGCGCCGCATATCTATCCTCCCACTCCGCCATATTATTACCAGTTGTCCCTCGCGCCGGCGGGCGTTGCGGGTTCCGATTCTTGCCTTATCATGCAACAATAGGATGGAATTAGGCTGACCGCTCTTCTTTCCCAACATGCCAGACCCCGGAGGTTATTCATGGATCGCCGCAACTTTATCCGGAAGGCCGGATATGCCGCTGCCGCAACCCCTGCCCTTGCGGCACCGGCGATTGCGCAGAGCCAGCCGCAAATCAAATGGCGGATGACCTCCAGTTTCCCGAAAACGCTCGAAACTCTGTGGGGCAGTGCGGAGCGGTTCAGCCAATTCGTCTCAGAAGCGACGGACGGAAATTTCCAGATCCAGATCTTCCCCGCCGGCGAAATTGCCCCGGCCCTCGAGGCCGCCAATGAGGTGGGCAAGGGGTCGATCGAGATGTGCCAGACAGCAAGCTACTACTACTGGGGCAAGGACCCCACCTTTGCCTTCGGCACTGCCGTGCCCTTCGGGCTCAACGCCCGCCAGCAGAATGCCTGGATGTATTTTGGCGGTGCCCTGGATCTGATGAATGCGTTCTACGCAGCGCACAATCTGATTGCCTTTCCCGCCGGCAACACCGGCGCGCAGATGGGGGGCTGGTTCCGCAAGGAAATCAATTCGGTTGAGGATCTCAAAGGGCTGAAGTTCCGCATTGCCGGTTTTGGCGGTGCGGTGATCTCGAAGCTCGGCGTAGTTCCGCAGCAGTTGGCGGGTGCGGATGTCTATCCAGCACTTGAGAAGGGAACGATTGACGCGACCGAATTCGTCGGGCCTGCAGATGATGAAAAGCTTGGCCTCTACAAGGTTGCCAAGTATTACTACTATCCCGGCTGGTGGGAAGGCGGCGCCATGCTCCATCACATGGTGAACCTCGACAAATGGAATGAGCTCCCCAAGCCCTATCAGGCCATCCTCAAGGCTGGCTGCGCCAATGCGAACGTCACCATGCTGGCGGAATATGATCAGAGAAATCCGGGCGCCCTCAAGCGGCTGGTGGCAGCTGGCGCGATTCTGAGGCCCTTCCCGCAGGACGTGATGACTGCGTGCTTCGCGGCGGCCAATGAAAGCTATGCCGAGATCAGTGCCAAAAACGCCAACTTCAAGACGATATATGAGTCCATGGCCGCCTTCCGCGCCGATGCGTTTCTCTGGCAGCAGGTTTCGGAAGCGACCTTTGACAATTTCATGATGGCACAGCAGCGCAAGAAGCAGCTCTGAGCCGGGATGCTAGTCGAAGGACGGCGGTGGGGGAACGCCATCTGTCTCTCCGCCGCCACCGGGAGAAGATTCCGGTATCTGAATGTCGATCGTTGCGGGATCGACCTCGGGTGCTTTCGTGGGGATTGCGAGAGCCGGGAACGCCACCACGATGCCGATCATGATGATCTGCAGAAGGATGAACGACACGGCACCGCGATAGATCTGCCCCGTGCTCACGCCCGCAAGCATGCGGCCCGATGCCTTGTCCAGAAAGGGTTCCGCAGGCGCCACGGAGCGCATGTAGAACAGTGCGAAGCCGAAGGGCGGGGTCAGAAAGCTGGTCTGCAGGTTCATGCCAAGAATGACTCCGAACCAGACGAGGTCAATGCCAAGTTTCGCCGCCACCGGCGCCAGGAGTGGAACCACAATGAAGGCGATTTCGAAGAAATCGACGAAGCAGCCCAGGATGAAGACGAGGAGATTGACGGCGACCAGGAAGCCCGCAGCACCGCCGGGGAGCCCGAGGAACAAATGCTCGACCCAGAGGTGCCCGTTGATTCCATAAAATGTGAGCGAGAAGATGCGGCTGCCGATGAGCACGAAAATCACAAAGCAGGAGAGCCGGGCAGTTCCTTCCAGAGCATCGCTGAGCTGACGAACGCCGAAGCGGCGGCGCGCAAGGGCGAGCACCAGCGCGCCGGTAGCGCCCATGGCACCCCCTTCTGTTGGCGTCGCAATGCCGAGGAAGATCGTGCCGAGCACGAGAAAGATCAGGGCGAGGGGTGGAATCAGCACGAACACCACTTGACGTGCGAGCACCGACAGCAGGTTCGTTCCAAGGCGTCCGTCGGCGGCGGCGAAGCCATAGGCGAAGATGACGGCAAGCGTGGCGGCCCAAATGCCAGCCCCTTCTTCAACCCAGCTTGCAAGAACCAGATACGAACCCCCCGCGATGACCAGTGCTGCCAAGGCAAGCCCCAAAAGGGGAAGTGGGCTTCCGGACAGCCTGCGCGCCGCGATTGGCAGCGCAGGGACGCTGGCCGGCTTCACGATGGCCAATATGGCGATGTAAGCGCAATAGACCGCCGTCAGCAGGAGACCCGGAATGAGGGCACCGCTGTAGAGATCCCCCACGGATCGCCCCAGCTGATCGGCCAGCACGATGAGCACGAGAGAAGGTGGAATGATCTGTGCCAGCGTTCCAGAGGCTGCGATGACTCCAGCGGCCAATGACCTGTCATACCCATAGCGCAGCATGATGGGGAGCGAGATGAGACCCATGGCCATGACCGAGGCCGCGACCACACCCGTCGTCGCCGCCAGCAGCGCGCCCACGAGTACGACGGCGAAGGCAAGACCGCCACGAACCGGCCCGAAGAGCTGGCCAATCGTATCCAGCAGGTCCTCCGCCATTCCCGATTTTTCGAGGACAATTCCCATGAAGGTGAAGAAGGGTATGGCGAGCAGCGTGTCATTGCGCATCACATCGAGAATGCGGCCTGGCATGGTCATCAGCAGTGGCCAGGAGAGTGATATCTCGTTGGAATAGGGCGAGAGCTCCACGGCGATGACGAAGAATAGGAGCCCGTTCGCTGCAAGGGCGAAAGCCACTGGGTAGCCGAGCAGCAGAAATGCGATGAGTGCAACGAACATCAACGGTGCAAGGTTCTGCGCCAGAAGGTCGATCATTCGATATGCCCACCTGTCACGGAGGTATCGGACGGTGAATGACCGTGCACAGGCTGTGGTTCAGGATCCGCGATCACGCCGCGAAGCACAGCAATGCGCTTGACGATTTCGGAGAGCGCCTGCAACAACAGCAGAAACATGCCCGCGAAAATCAGGAACTTGCCGGGCCAAACGGCAAGTCCGCCAGCGTTGCTGGATATCTCGCCTTCCCGCCAACTCTCAAGAAAGAAGGGGGCGGACAGCCAGACAACAATCAGCGTGAAGGGTAGAAGGATGAACAGGTGGCCGCACAGGTCGATCACATCCCGCGTGTGCTTGGAAAGACGGCTCGACATCACATCAATCCGGACATGGGCATTCTTCTGCAGCGCATAGGCGGCCGATAGCATGAAGACCGCACCAAAGAGCAGCCACTGCAGCTCCAGCCAGGCGTTAGAGCTGACGTCAAATGCCTTCCGCATCAAGGCGTTGGCCGCGGATATCAAAATGGTGGCGAGGATCAACCATCTGACCTGCCGCCCGATGAAGGCCGTGATGGCGTCGATATAGCGGCTGATCTCCAGCAGAAGTCTCATCATGGCTGTCCTGATGTGCCGTTGACCAGCGCGCGCCGTTTCTGGCAGAGATTAGGAGGAGGGCGGCAATCCGGACAAGAGGCATTCATGCGCCTGCAACTCATACCCGACGGCCGGCAATCCGATACGGCGCTGATGATCCAGCGTGGCGTATCGCGCCTGCTGAGGGCATCAAATTTTGCGGTGCTGCCGGAATTTACCCTGGCCTCCGGCCGCCGCGCCGACATCATGGCGATCTCCGACAGCGGGGAAATCTGGATTGTGGAGATCAAGTCTTCGCCGGAGGATTTCCGTGCCGACGTGAAATGGCCGGAATACCGGGCGTTTTGCGACAGGCTGTTCTTTGCCATTCCGACCAGCATGGAACCCGATATCATGCCAGCTGCCGCGGGTCTCATCATCGCCGATGCCTGGGGGGCGGACATTGCGCGCCATACGGACGCCATCGGCCTTCATCCCACGCGCCGCAAGGCATTGACCCTCGCCTTCGCCCGCGCTGCTGCCTTGCGTCTGCACGGCCTCTATGACCCGCTGGCAAGCCAGCTCTAGGGTTATTTCGGTGCGCGCTTGGCCAGGATGCGTTGGAGGGTGCGCCGGTGCATGTTGAGACGGCGTGCGGTCTCTGACACGTTGCGGCTGCAGAGTTCATAGACACGCTGGATATGTTCCCAGCGCACACGATCAGCCGACATCGGGTTGTCAGGAAGGGCGGCACGGCTATCCGTGTCCCCCACCAGCGCACCATAGACGGCATCGGCATCTGCGGGCTTTGCGAGATAGTCGATCGCACCCAGCTTTACAGCAGTCACCGCGGTTGCAATGTTGCCGTATCCGGTCAAGACAACTGCGCGGGCATCAGGCCTTGCCTGGTGCAGGGCCTCGATCACATCAAGGCCATTGCCATCCGCAAGGCGCAGATCGACAACCGCGAAGGAAGGTGCCGCGCGCTTCACGTGAGCGACACCTTCAGCCACCGATTCAGCCGTCAGCACCTCGAAACCACGCGCTTCCATGGCGCGCGCCAACCTGGTGAGAAAGGGCTTGTCGTCATCGACGAGAAGCAGGGTCTTTTCGGCTGGAAGAACAATGTTTGTCATGCAGGCCTGACTGACTGGCAGTTTCAAGGATCCGATGGGGCTCTCTAGCCGCTTAACAGTGCGGGTTCAATCAATCCCCTTACGCAATCATGCCCGGCCAAGATCAATGAGGTTTCTGGGCCACACAACGTGAACGACAGCACCATGCTCTGGATGTGGCCGGTTGGCGAGGGAAACCGCGGCCCCGGAGCGCTCCAACAAGGTTTTCGCAATGAAGAAGCCGAGACCCATGCCTTCGTGCCGGTCTGCTTCCCCCGTGTCTTCCCCATAGCCCGGCCTGGTGGTCACGAAGGGATCACCCAACCGGTCGAAAATGTTCTCGTGAAAGCCCGGGCCATCGTCCCTGACGGTGATTGAAACCTGAAGGGGCGTCCAGCGGGCATCGACCTCCACCCGGCTTTCGGCAAAATCCACAGCATTCTCGAGCAGATTGCCCAGTCCATAGGTGATTGCCGGATTACGGCGGAACACTGGTTCACTGCCAAACGACTTGTCATCCAGATCTGCCGAACTTGTGACCGCGATCACTGCATCGGAGCCTCTCAGCGGCGCAATGAGATCCTCGATCATGACCAGGATGGTGGTGCGCTGGTACATCTCGTCCGTCTGCGCCTCGCGGCTTGAAAGCCGCGCGAGAATTTCACGGCACCTGGCCGTCTGGCTGATGAGGAGGTCGATATCCTCTGTATGCGGACCTTGTGTGGGCAGCTCACGCTTCAGCTCCTTGGCAACCAGCGCAATTGTGGCAAGCGGCGTTCCAAGCTCGTGTGCAGCAGCAGCAGCCAATCCATCCAGCGCTGACAGCCGTTGTTCGCGCGCCAGCACCAGCTCGGTGGCCGAAAGGGCCGTGGACATCTGCCGTGCTTCATCCGCAATTCGGCGGGCATAGATTGCGGAGAACACCACGCCGCAGATGATCGCCGCCCACATGCCGCCAATATAGACATCCGGAAGCTCGAATTTCTCCCCCGGCACCCAGGGCAGCGGCAGGTGCCGGAATGCGAGGAATGTGGCGCAGGCAAAGGCAAGAAGGCCCAACCACAGCGTCCAGCGCATGGAAAGCGAGGTTGCCGAGATGGTGACCGGCACGAGGAACAGGAATGAGAATGGGTTTTCGAGGCCTCCCGTCAGAAACAGAAGAACCCCAAGCTGCAACACATCATAGACCAGCAACAGGCCCGCGTGGGTTTCGTGAAGGCGCACGCTTTTCCGCCAACGGATGGTCAGAAAGATGTTGAGCCATGCACTGAGCGCGATGACTGCAAGGCAGAACCCCAAGGGCAGCGGGAAGCCCAGCACCAGGTGGACGCCCAGAACCGCGCCAGCCTGGCCGATGATTGCCAGCCAGCGAAGCCTGACCAGCGTTCTCAGGCGAAGCATGCCGATTTCGGCAATACTCGCGGCGGGTCTGGTGTCTATAACGAAGTCCTGCGACATGGGGCCATGTGGGCCTTTCTGTTGAGATTTGGGCAGTCTAGTCGTATGTGCTGCTGGAAAGAAAGAACAACGCCATGCCGCGCCAGTCGATTCTGATCTTTGCCGCCGCCGTTCTGCTGATCGCCCTCGGGCTGGGAGGATATGCGCTGCTGGAACGGCAAGGACATCAGCCGCAGTCTTCCGGGGTGGCGCTGGTGGGGGGGCCGTTCAGCCTCACGAACCAGGACGGCCGGCGGGTGACCGAGAAAGATTTTCTCGGCAAATACATGCTCGTGTTCTTCGGTTACACATTCTGTCCTGACGTCTGCCCGACGGAACTACAGGTCATGACGGCAGCGCTTGACCAGCTCGGGCCCGAAGCTGACAGAATTCAGCCGGTGTTCGTCACCATTGATCCGGAACGGGATACGCCCCAGGTGCTGAAGCCCTATGTTGAAAACTTCGGACCGCGCCTGACCGGGCTTACGGGTACGCCGGACGAAGTGGCCTCAATCGCCAAGGCTTACCGGGTCTACTATGCCAAGGCGGGCAACAGTGCCGCGGGCTCAGACTATATCATGGACCATTCCAGCATCATCTATCTGATGGGTCCCGACGGCCGCTTCGTGAAGCACATGCCCTATACGACGGATGCCGCCAAACTGGCCCAGGAACTAAAGGAAACGCTTAATGCTTCCCCCTAAAGTCGCAGGAACTCACGGGTTGCCCCCTGAGGGGCGACTTGCTACCGTCACGTGTTAACGAGGGCTCACCGGTTGTGCTTTATTATTTCTATGAAATGAACCACGCGGCTCTTGCACCGTGGCGTGCAGCGGCCGATGCAGGAATCAACTTCTGGCGAAGCCCCGCCAATCCCTTTGCCGAAACGCAGCTCGGGCGTTCCTGGGCGGCTTCGCTTGAAATGTTCGAGCGCACGACAAGGCGTTACGGCAAGCCACCCTTCAATATTGTGGACACGATCGTCGGCGACGACCTCATTCCGGTCGAGGAGACTGTAGCGCTGGCAAAGCCCTTCTGCAGGCTCTTGAACTTCCGCAAGCAGTGGGAGCCGAAGCGGCCGCAGCACAAGCTGCTCATCGTGGCGCCAATGTCAGGCCATTACGCAACCCTTCTGCGTGGTACGGTCGAGTCCATGCTGCCGCATTACGACACCTATATCACGGATTGGGTGGATGCGCGGGCCGTGCCTCTGATTGAGGGCGGCTTCGATCTTGATGACTATGTCGACTATGTCACAGAATTCCTGCAGCACCTTGGGCCAAACACCAGCGTCATGGCGGTATGCCAGCCCTCCGTACCTGTGCTGGCGGCGGTGGCGCTGATGAATGCAGCCAAGGACCCCTCCGCACCCAAGACAATGATCCTAATGGGCGGTCCCATCGATACGCGTCGCAATCCTACTGCCGTGAACCGGCTCGCTCAGGAAAAGGGCGTCGACTGGTTCCGTAACAATGTCATCATGAAGGTGCCGGCCCCTCACGCTGGCATCATGCGGGATGTCTATCCGGGCTTCCTGCAACTCGGCGGCTTCATGACGATGAACCTCGACCGCCACATTGACGCCCACAGAGAGCTTTTCTGGCACCTGGTTGATGGCGATGGGGATTCAGCCGAGAAGCACCGCGACTTCTATGATGAGTATATGTCCGTCATGGATCTCACCGCCGAATTCTATCTCGAAACGGTCGAGAAGGTCTTTGTCAAACATGACCTTCCGAAAGGTACGCTGACCCATCGCAACAACGCTGTCGATCCATCAAAGATCACCAGCACAGCCTTAATGACGATTGAAGGCGAGCGCGACGATATCTCGGGGGTAGGCCAGACGGAAGCTGCGCAGGACCTGTGTTCAAACCTTCCCAAGGATAAGAAACTCCATTATCTGCAGCCCGGTGTTGGCCACTATGGCGTCTTCAACGGCTCCCGGTTCCGCAAAGAAATTGTTCCGCGAATCGTCGCGTTCGTGAATAAGAACGCGGATGATCGGACTGCTCAGAAGCCTTCAGCGAACGGTCGGTCCAAGACCGCTTGAGCCTTCACGCCTGATGGTGGGTGATGAAGTGCTGGATGTGGTATTCCGGCGCCATGGCAAGGCACGGAGGCTTGTCCTGAGGCTGAATGCCACCGGAACGGGCGTGCTCGTGACAGTTCCGAACGGCGTCTCCCGCGCCCGGGCGCTGGACTTCACCGAACGCTCGCGGGACTGGATCGAAGACCGTGTGAAGGCGCGTGGCGGGCTCATCCACCTTTTGCCTGGTCATGTTCTTTCTCTACGGGGATTGGAGCATGAGATACATCATGCAGCGGGCCGCAGGGGCGTGGTCACCGCGGATTCGGAGCGATGCTTGATTCATGTGCCGGGTGAACTGCCCCATGTGCCGCGCAGGCTTCTCGACTTCCTCAAAAGTGAGGCCCGGGCCGATCTGACCCGGGCGTCGCGCCGCTACGCCGCCTTGATGGGCGTGAGTTTCCGCCGCATCACCATTAGAGATCAAAGGAGCCGCTGGGGCTCCTGCTCGGCGGCGGGTGACCTGTCGTATTCCTGGCGGCTGATACTCACGCCCGATTACGTGCTCGACTATGTCGCAGCCCATGAAGTGGCGCATCTTCGCCATCTTGACCACAGTGCGAGGTTCTGGCGGCTGGTTCTCACCCATTGCAAGGATGCGACGCGTGCCAAAAACTGGCTGCGTTTCCATGGGCAGGACGTTCACCGGGTCGTGACTTAAGGGCTGATGCTTTAGGGTTCATCGTCCCTGGCATGCATCATGCGTTCATAGGCTGAGACACCCTTGTTCTTCCCCGGCTTGTGTTGCTTGCGTGAAAACCCGCCAAACAGTCTCTCAAAGAACGTGCCGCTCTGCTGTTCTTGCTCCGGCGGCATAGCAGGTTCCTCAGCCGCCCCCTGATCGTACTGCGCATCTGATACGGTGGCAGGACCTTGAGCGGCCACCAATGCCTCACCCGGAAGCGGCCGCGGTGTAAGGCCGCGATGGGCGGGTTCCATCACTTCACGCCAGATCATCGCCGGGATCAGTCCGCCCGTGACCTTCTTTGTAGGTGAATTGTCATCGTTGCCCACCCAAACGCCGGCAATCAACTCGCTCGTGTAACCAATGAACCATGCGTCCCGGTAATCCTGGCTTGTGCCCGTCTTGCCTGCGATGTCGAAACCCGGAAAAGCCGCGCGCGTGCCGGTGCCGTCCGTCACCACGAGGCGCATCATCCGGTTCATGCCATAGAGTTCATTATCGTTGACTGACTTTGGAAAGCCCGAGCCGTTACGCTCATAGATGGTGCGGCCATCGCGCGTGCGAATGCGCGTAACGGCATAGGCTGAGACGGGGTAGCCCCCATTCGAGAAGGGCACAAAGGCAGACGTCAGTTCAAGGAGCGTCACTTCAGAGGTTCCGAGCGCGATCGAAGCATCATTCCCGAGTGGCGACGTTATGCCCAGGCGGTGTGCTACCGCTATGACCGCCTCCGGACCCAGTTGCAGAACGAGCTTCACCGAAATCGTGTTGAGCGAGAGCGCAAAGGCCGTTTCGAGGGCGACAGGCCCCAAATACTTCTTGCGATAATTCTCCGGCTGCCAGCTGCCGATGCGAACGGGCTCATCGATTTCGACTGTATCTGGCGTAAGACCATGTTCGAGGGCCGCCAGATAGACGAAGGGTTTGAACGCCGAACCTGGCTGCCGCCGCGCCTTCGTCACACGATTGAACTGGCTCTTGCGGTAGGACTTGCCGCCGATCATGGCGAGTACTGCGCCCGAACCATCCATCACGACCATTGCACCCTGCGAAACGCCGAGTTTTGAACCCTGTGCGTTCAGCTCCTTGTTGACCGCCTGTTCGGCCGAGCCTTGCAAGGATGAATCGATGGTGGTTTCAACGATCAGGGACTGCTGATAGTCCTGCACGAATTCTGGCAGTTGCTCTCCGATCCAGTCGACGACGAAATTCCTGGCCGAGAGAAAGGAGACCGTCTTCGATTCTGCAGGCCGTTCTATTGCCGCGGCGGCCACTTCAG
Source organism: Aestuariivirga sp. (assembly GCF_965227715.1). GTDB lineage: Bacteria > Pseudomonadota > Alphaproteobacteria > Rhizobiales > Aestuariivirgaceae > Aestuariivirga. The sequence goes on from NZ_OZ245771.1 coordinate 2,515,024, forward strand.
GCGTGATGAAACCTGCTTCGGCCATGCTCTGAATCACAAGCCGGGCGCGGTCTGCCGCAGCCTGGGGATCGGAAATTGGATTGGCGGCACTTGGTGCCTTGACCACGCCGGCGAGGGTCGCGGCCTCAGGCAGTGTGAGTTCAGCGGCCGATTTCTGGTAATAGACGCGCGCCGCTTTCTCGAGGCCCGTCGCGCCTGAACCAAAATAGATCCGGTTCAGATAGAGCTGGAGGATCTCATCCTTGGTAAATTGATGTTCAAGCCAAACGGCAAGCACCACTTCCTGCAGTTTGCGTTCAATCGTGCGATCCGCCGTCAGGAACAGATTCTTGGCGAGCTGCTGGGTCAGCGTCGAGCCACCTTGCACCACCCGGCCCGAGCGGTAGTTGGTGTACATCGCCCGCAACAGGCCGATGGGATCTACGCCAAAGTGGCTGCGGAAGCGTCTGTCTTCGATGGCGATGAAGGCATTGGACACATAATCCGGCAGATCGGCAATCCGCATTGCATCGCCGTTGAAGGAACCCTGCTCGGCCAGAACGGAACCATCCGACGCCAAAATCATGACGCCAGGCTCACGGTCCGGAATTTTCAGCAGGCCCTGCTTGTCCAGCGTAAACCAGACATATCCAAAGACTGCAGCCAGGCTCAGCCCACCAAGGAAGGCCAGAGTGAAGCTGAAACGCAGCGCGACCCAGACCAGTGACCGGCCGCGGCGTGGTTCCCGCCCGGGCGACCTGCCCCCTCGTTTCTGACCGCTCTTGCCGGAGAAGAGTTGCGGCTCCACCCGCTGCTTCGCGCGACTCGATTTGCTGGAACGGCCCATTACTCCCCCGGCACTCCGGTAAGACAGGAGTTAGCATGGTCCACTTTACATGAGGTGAACCGCTGCCGTCCCGCTGTCGTGAGCATTCAGCCGGAATCTTGGTGCAATGATGGCTTGCGTTGCGGCAATCACATCATGGCGCCGACGTGCCACGGCACATATTCATTATCGCCATAGCCCAGTTCTTCCGATTTTGTGCGCTGACCAGATGCAACTTTGAGCATCAGCTCGAAAATCTGCTGGCCCTTCTCCTGGATCGACACGCCTTCAAGAATGTCACCGCAGTTGATGTCCATGTCATCAATCATGCGCTGATAGATGTCCGTGTTGGTAGCAAGCTTGATGGACGGAACGGGCTTGCAGCCATAGGCCGAGCCCCGGCCTGTCGTGAAGCACAGGAGGTTGGCCCCCCCTGCAACCTGGCCGGTGGCCGCCACCGGATCATAACCCGGTGTATCCATGAAGACGAAGCCCTTCCCCGTTACCGGCTCAGCATAACGGTAAACGTGACGGAGCGTGGTTGTGCCACCCTTCGCAGCGGCTCCGAGAGATTTTTCGAGAATGGTGGTGAGGCCACCCAGCTTGTTGCCAGGAGACGGGTTGTTGTTCATCTCCATATTGTTGCGCTTGGTGTAGTCTTCCCACCATTTGATGATGTCGACGAGCTTTTCGCCCACCTCCTGGTTTGCAGCACGGCGGGTCAGCAGATGTTCGGCGCCATAAATTTCTGGCGTTTCGGACAATATGCCAGTGCCACCGTGCTTGACCAGAATATCAACGGCGGCGCCCAGAGCGGGATTGGCGGTGATGCCCGAATAACCGTCCGATCCGCCACATTGCAGCGCTACGATGAGATCCGACGCGTGGCAGGTTTCGCGTTTTACATTGTTCACGTGCGGCAGCATATCGCGGATGGCCGCCACGCCAGCAGCTACCGTCTTGCGCGTTCCGCCCGTCTCCTGGATCGTCATGGTACGGAACAATTCGTTCTCGACGATCCCGTAGGCTTCCTTGAAACGGGGAATCTGGAAGCCTTCGCAACCCAATCCGACCATCAGCACACCACCCATATTGGGATTGGTCGCATAGCCCCAGGCGGTGCGCTTCAGGATGTCAAAAATGGCACCGCGGTAATCGATGACGCAGCCATTGTCCATCTTGAGGGCCACGACACCGTCTATGTTGGGGAATTCGTCCAGCATGCCGGAGCGCTTGACCTCTTCCGCGATGAAGCCGGCCACGGTTGCGGAGCAGTTCACGGAGGTGAGCACGCCTATGTAGTTGCGGGTGCCGACCTTTCCGTTGGCCCGACGAATTCCCTGGAAGGTCGCCTGCCGGTCCAGCGGCAAGATATCTTCGGGCTTGGCATCCTGTGCGAAGGCATAATCCCGGGCGAAATCATGAACGCCAGTGTTGTGTTCATGCACCCAGGATCCTTGTGGAATGTCCTGCTTGGCGAAACCGATGATCTGACCGAATTTGCGCACGGGCTGCCCCTCGGCGATCGGCGTCGAGGCCATCTTGTGCCCCTTGCCGATACGGTCCAGCGCCGTGATGCCCTCGGGACCCAGGACACCCTTGTCGACAGTATCAATGGCTACCAGGACGTTGTCTTCGCTGGAGAGGCGAAGCATGCGAGGCGCTTTCGGCACAGTTGCGATCATCATCGTTCTCACTTTAAGGCGGCGGGGCTTGTTCCCCTCGGAAATCTTGCTAACATGTTAGCATGCCAGTGGCTCTTGCGACATATGATTTCTTGGGAACTGGGCGGCATCTGCCCAAGGGCGGCGCCACGGCGCGGGTCCATTCCGCCCTTCGCGAGGCCATTGTGCAGCTGGACCTCAAGCCGGGAGAGTTCCTCGACAAGCAGGCTATTGCCGCGCGTATGGGCGTGTCCCGATTTCCAGTGGGCGAGGCAATGAACCGGCTGGCGGCCGAGGGGCTCGTCGACATCATTCCGCAGAGCGGGTCGCGCGTCGCGCTGATCAAGATCTCGGACGCACGCGAAAACATGTTTCTGCGACGGGCCCTTGAAGTGGAAACCGTCCGGAGCATTGCGCCTGCTGCAGCTTCCGGTCTTCTCGATCAGCTCAACAGCAACCTGCGCTACCAGCGCGTCGCCATCGAGGCACAAGACCTCAAAGGATTCCATGGTTTCGACCTGGCGTTCCATGCGGCTCTCCAGGACGAGCTCGGTTTTGAACGGGTGCGAAACGCAACCGAGACGGCCCGCCTTGGTCTGGACCGCGTCAGGCGGCTTCTCAACACCAGGCGCCGCCTTGAACTTACGCTCGCTGAACATCGCGCTGTCGTTGCGGCCCTCGAAACACGTGACGGTGAGACGGCGGCCCGGGCGATGTACGGCCACCTGAACGCCGTCATGGCGGAACTCGAGTCCTTCGCACGGGAAAAGCCCGAGCTTTTCGCCGATCTCAATCCACCGGGAGGCAACGACGCATGAAGAAACGCAATTTCAAGGTACCGTCTACGGGCGACACAATCCCTTTCACTGAACTTGGATTCGGCACAGCCCCGCTTGGTAACCTTTACCGGGCCGTCAATCCTGAAGAGGCACAGAAGACACTGGAGACGGCATGGAATGCCGGCATCCGCTACTATGACACCGCCCCTCTCTACGGGCTTGGCCTGTCCGAAACACGATTGAACCGTTTCCTGTTCGGCAAAAGGCGGAAAGACTATGTGCTGTCGACGAAAGTCGGGCGGCTGATGGAGGTTTGCGAGCCGGCGCAGCGGACGGGAATCGGCAAATTTTTCGACACGCCGAGCCGGCGTGAGATCTATGATTATAGTTATGACGGCTTTATGCGTTCGATTGAATTCTCGCTCGAACGGCTGGGCGTCGATTCGATCGATATCGTGTTCATTCACGATGTCGATGTCTTCAACCACAAGACCATCGAGGCGCGTGACGCCCATGTGAAGACGATCCTCAACAGTGGCTATAAAGCCTTGGAAAAACTCCGCAGCGAAAAGGTCATCAAGGCGTTTGGTGCCGGCGTGAATGAGTGGGAGGTCTGTAACATTCTTGCGAAGGCCGGTAACTTCGACATCTTCCTGCTGGCGGGCCGCTACACCCTGCTCGAACAGGAAGCACTCGAGTCCTTCCTGCCGCTTTGCGAACAGCGTGGGATCGGCATTGTACTCGGCGGACCATATAATTCCGGCATTCTTGCCACGGGTCCAAAGCCGGGCGCCTGGTATAATTATGATCCGGCACCCAAAGCGATTCTGGACCGCGTGGCGCGGATCGAAGCTCTCTGCAAAAGACACAAGGTGAAACTGGCGCAGGCCGCGCTGCGGTTCCCCATGCATCACCGTCAGGTCGTCAGCGTGATTCCCGGCGGCGTCAGCGCGAAAGAGGTGGCGCTGAACGTCGCCACACTTGAAGCCAAGATACCGAAGGCCCTATGGAAAGACCTCAAGTCAGAGGGCCTGCTGCGCCAGGATGCGCCGGTGCCGAAATGAAGACTGCGATCCTCGGTTCTGGACTCATCGGCCGCTCATGGGCCATGGTTTTTGCGCGCGGCGGCCACGACGTCCTGCTGTGGGATCAGGATGCAGGTCAGGTGGACAAGGCACTGGCGCACATCGCCCGAACCCTGCCTGAGATGGCGGAGGCAGGGCTCATTGATAGCCCGCAGCAAACCCTCGCGCGAATTGGTGCGGCCCCGGGCCTGGCTGCGGCAGTCGCAGATGCTGGGTTCATCCAAGAAAACATCGTTGAGCGGGCAGAGCCCAAGCAACGTCTCTTTGGTGAGGTTGAGAAGCTTGCTCCGGAACAGTCAATCTTGTCGAGCTCCACGTCGGCGATCATGCCGTCAATCATCTTTGGCGGTTTGGCGAGCCGCCAAAGATGCCTTGTCTCGCATCCGCTGAATCCACCTCATCTCGCGCCCATTGTCGAACTCTGTGGTGCTGATTTCACGGCGCCCGAAGCGCTTGCAAAAGCTAAGGATTTCATGGCCAGCTGCGGCATGGTTCCTGTCATGGTGAAGCGGGAAATCGAAGGCTTTATCTTGAACCGGCTCCAGCTTGCGGTTCTGAATGAAGCATTCCGGCTTATTGCGGAAGACTATGTGACGGCCGGGGACTTGGACAAGACCATCAAGGATGGGCTTGCATTGCGCTGGTGCTTCATGGGGCCGATCGAGACCATTGATCTCAATGCGCCACAAGGTGTGGCAGACTACCTCGAGCGTTACGGACCCACCATCCGCAGGGTCGGTGAGAGCCAGTCCACGGCGGCACCCTGGCCCGAGTCGATTGGCCGGGAACTTGACACGGAGCGGCGCAAAGACGTTTCCCGGGAAGCCCTCACCAAGGCGACGGAGTGGCGGGACAAGCGCCTAATGGCACTGGCCGCCCACAAGCTGGAACAGGACAAGAAAACGCCGCGGTGACCACCTCATTGGAGCCAGGGATCAAGCAGCCACAAGTTCAGGCGGTGGCGTTTTGGCACCCGTCATGAAGGCCACCGCATCCGACATGGTGAAATCCTTGGGGCTGATGGTGCACAGCCGCTTTCCAAGCCGGTGCACATGTATGCGGTCTGCCACCTCGAAAACATGCGGCATGTTGTGGGAAATGAGCACGATGGGCAGTCCGCGGCCCTTTACATCGAGAATCAGTTCCAGCACACGGCGCGATTCCTTGACACCCAAGGCGGCGGTCGGCTCATCCATGATAACGACCTTGGAACCGAAAGCAGCAGCGCGGGCAACGGCCACGCCTTGGCGCTGGCCACCAGAGAGCGTTTCAACGGCCTGGCCAATGTTTTGAATGGTCATCAGTCCGAGTTCGGTCAGCTTGTCGCGGGCGATCTTCTCCATCTTGCGATGATCAAGCTTCTTGAAAAGGGAACCGAGAATTCCTTCCGCGCGGATTTCGCGGCCCATAAACATGTTGTCCGCGATCGACAAGGCGGGCGACAGAGCAAGGTTCTGATAGACTGTTTCAATGCCAGCGTTGCGCGCTTCGAGCGGCGATTTGAATTGCACAATCTTACCGTCAAGACGGATCTCGCCTTCATCAGGTAGCACGGCTCCACAAATCGCCTTGATGAGGGTGGATTTACCCGCACCGTTGTCACCGATGACGGCCAGGATCTCGTTGGGGTAGAGATCGAAATCACAATGATCGAGAGCCGTGACGCGGCCGTAACGCTTCACAAGATTGCGCGTGGTGAGGATCGGCTGGGCGTTCTGGTTAACTGACGTGCTTGTCATTTCGGGCGCCTGCTCTGTGGAATTGGAGTCTTGATTTCAGCTTGAGGCCTTGCGGATCCACTGGTCGATCGCGACTGCGGCGATGATGAGAATACCCACGGTGAAGTCCTGCCACAGCACATCGACCTTCGACAGCGACAGGCCGAAGCGGAAGACGCCGACGATGATGGCACCCAGCACGGAACCAATGATTGTGCCGCGGCCGCCGAAAAGGGAGGTGCCGCCGATCACCACGGCCGTGATTGAGTCGAGATTGGCCGTTTCACCCGCAAGCGGCGTGACCGTTCCGCCAACACGGCCGATCAGCACGAGACCTGCGAAAGCGGCAATGACGCCGGCCACGGAATAGACGGACCGCAGCACCTTATCCGTCTGTACGCCCGAAAGCATGGCGCCGTTGAGATCATCACCGACCGCATAGACATGGCGTCCCCAGGCGGTATGTCGGAGCACATAGGACATAAGCCAGGCGAGCAGCAGGAAGGCGATGGTGCCATAGAGTATCTGAAATCCCGCGACGGAAATGACATTGCCGAACCAGATCAGGAGTGGTGCTTTGGCTTCCGTATCGACGTTCCGGATCGACTCGGAGTCCGAGTACCACAGCTTCAAGGCCTGAAAGATGTAAAGCGTGCCCAGTGTCACGATGAAGGGCGGCAGGCGCAGGCGGGTGACCAGGAAGCCATTCAGATAGCCCATCACGCCGCCGGCAAAGAGACCAATGGCGACTGCCGCTGGTGCCGGAACACCTGTCTGAACGGCAAGCTTACCCATGATGATCATGGACAGCACCATGATGGCACCGATGGACAAGTCGATGCCGGCCGTCAGGATGATGATGGTCTGGGCGATGGCAATGATGCCGATGGGGGTTATCTGCTTGAGAATGGTCGACAGATTGCCGGGCATGAAGATTTTGCCATCCGTCGTGATGCCGAACAGCAGGATTGAAACGATGAGCACGAAAATCGGCACGGACACCGGGTAGGCCTGCAAGAACATCCGCAGTCTTTGAAGCGGAGTCAGCTGTTCGGACTCGAAGGAGGCAACCGAGGTATCGGCCTTGGTGAGCGCCGACTCAAAGTCAGAAAGTGTCTTCGTGGGCTGACTACCGTCGCTCATGATCCTGCCCCATTGCTTTCGTGCGGATGACGTCCCGCATCTTGTATGAGGGGCGACGATAAGGTCGCCCCTCAATAGGTTCAACTCCCAAAGGTCAGAGGGCTATCAGCCCCAGCAGATCTTCAGGCCTTCGTCAGAGGTGATGGAAGGCAGACCATCGACCGGCTTGTCGGTGATGAGCTGGACGCCCGTGTTGAAGAAGCTGAGGCCTTCGGAGTTGACCGGCTTGGTACCGTCCTTAGCGAAGGCCGCAATGGCTTCCACGCCCTTGGAAGCCATCAGCAGCGGGAACTGCATGGAGGTTGCACCGATCACGCCCGCCTTGACGTTCTGAACGCCGGGGCAGCCACCATCAACCGACACGATCAGGGCCTGGGTTTCCTTGCCAGCGGCCTTCATGGCCTGGTAGGCGCCTTCGGCTGCGGGCTCGTTGATCGTATAGATCACATTCATGTCCGGGTCCTTGGCGAGCAGGTTTTCTGCCGCCTTGAGGCCGCCTTCGGGGTTGGCATTCGAGGTTTCATGGCCAATCACGCGCGCATCGGTCTCGGAACCCAGAACCTTGCCATTCGGCACTTCGATGCCGAAGCCCGTCAGGAAGCCAGTGTCACGCAACACGTCAACCGAGATGTTGTCCTTGTTGATGTCCAGCATGCCGATCTTAGCGGAGGCGGCCTTGTCACCGAGCTGAGCCTTGGCCCATTTGCCGATGAACACACCAGCCTGGAAATTGTCGGTGGCAAAGGTCGAGTCGGCCGCGTCTGCATCACCGATCGGCGTATCGAGGGCAATCACCAGGACGCCTTTGGAGCGCGCATCCTTGAGTGCGGGAATGACCGAGTCGTTGGATGCCGTGATTAGAATGCCCTTGGCACCAGAGGCCACGCAATTCTCGATTGCTTCGATCTGCGGCCCGGCATCGCCGTCCACCTTGCCGGCATAGGCCTGGAATTCAAGCCCGAGCTCAGTGGCCTTGGCTTCCGCACCTTCCTTCATTTTCACGAAGAAGGGGTTGGTGTTGTTCTTGGTGATAAGGCAGACGCCGTCTGCAGCGAGAGCCGGCGTTACCGAAAAAATCGCCGTAGCAGCAGCGCCGAGCAGTGCAGCTTTCAAAAGAGTCTTCACGTGGGCCTCCCATTGGTTTGTTTGCCCCCGTTCAGGGGGTTTGGTGAATTTTGGTTCTACCGGTGCGAGAGAAGCTTGATCGTACCATCTCCTGCACATGACGCATTCTCATCGCAAAATTTCGTGGCTGTCAATAAATAAACCGGAGTGATTTATCGATTGACAGCCCTCTGCCGTGCTGGAAATCTGTGCGTCGCTGCACAAGGATGAGACAGGCATGGCGATCGAGTGGGCCACCAACGGCACACCGGGTGAACGGCGCCCAGAGCTGTCACGCGGCACCACGCAGTCGGGTGTGCGCTTGTATAATGAGCGGCTCATCCTTTCCCTCGTTAGGCTCCATGGACGGCTCCCCAAGGCCGAAATGGCGCGGCTGACGGGACTGTCCGCACAGACTGTTTCTGTCATTGTGCGTCAGCTGGAGGCGGACGGGCTGCTCAAGCGGAGAACGCCGCAGCGCGGCAAGGTTGGACAGCCTCTGGTGCCTTTTGAGCTCGATCCCGATGGAGCCTTTTCGATTGGCTTGAAGGTGGGCCGCCGCTCGGGGGACCTGATGCTGCTCGACCTCGCCGGCAATGTGCGGCACACAATTCACCGGCCCTATAATTTTCCATCGCCAGGCGAGCTCATTGCTTTCGTAACATCAGGTGTTGACGAGCTCGTTTCAACACTCGGAGTTCGCCAGAGGGAACGGATCAGCGGCCTGGGAATTGCCGCTCCCTTTGAGCTGTGGAATTGGGCAGAGGATGTGGGCGCGCCACCGGATGTGCTGACAGCCTGGAAAGATTTCGACCTGCAAGCCGAGCTCGCCCAGCTGTTCGGCTGGCCAATCCACTTCTGCAACGACGCTTCTGCAGCTTGTGCGGCCGAGCTGCTGTTTGGTCTCGGCCGGGATCTCCCGGATTTTGCCTATTTCTACCTTGGTTATTTCATTGGCGGTGGCATCGTTCTCAATGGCAGCCTCTATCTCGGCAAGCATGGCAACGCGGGTGCACTAGCGTCATTTCCAGTAACGTCCGCAGATGGAAGGTCCCAGCAGCTGGTTCACTCCACCTCGCTTGCTGCCCTGGAACGCGACATTCTGCGCGAGGGGGGCGACCCTGAATTCCTGTGGCGTGATCCAGGCGAGTGGCGCGGCGCCGGTCAGGCGCTGGAGCGCTGGCTCTCGCGGGCAGCCCTCGAGGTGGCGACCGCCGCGGCTGGCGCCATGGCCGTGCTGGATTGCTCTGCCGTGGTGATCGATGGTGCGGTTCCGCTTGCCGTCCGCAGCCGTTTCACACGGGCGGTGCAGGACGCGCTTCACGGCGTCGACCGGCAAGGCCTTGCGGACTTTCCTGTTCTGGAAGGAACAATCGGTGCGGATGCCCGCGCGCTGGGTGCAGCGAGCTTGCCGCTGTTCGACAATTTCATCATCAACCGCAATGTCCTGTTCAAGGAAAAGACCTGATGCTCAAGGGAATCGATCCGCTGTTGAGCCCTGACCTCTTGCGCGTTCTCCGCGCCATGGGTCATGGTGACGAGATTGCCATTGTGGATGGTAACTATCCGGCGGAAGAGCATGGCAAGCGCGTCGTGCGGCTGGATGGCCATGGCGCCCCGCGCATTCTGGACGCCATCCTCTCCGTCATGCCCATTGACGACATGGTGCCCGAGGCGGTTTGGCGGCCTGCCGTCCAAATGGACCCTCACCGCATGGAGCCGGTATTCATGGACTTTGCGGCCATACTGAACAAGCATGAGCCGCAACAAAAAATCACTGCATTGGTAGGTGATGCTTTCTACAGCAAGGTGAAGCACTGCTTTGCCATCGTTGCGTCAAGCGAACCGCGCCTTTATGGCAATATCATCGTGAAGAAAGGCGTTATCTACCCGTCCTGACCCTTGCCTGGTCGAGTCACATTCGGCAGTGAGCATTCGGTGGCACAAAGAGACGATGCCTCAACGCAGTGTTCGGCATACGCGATTGCGTACGCCTCACCCGCCTCAGCGGTTTCTGAAGACAGGTTTCCGCTTCTCAATGAAGGCCTGCATGCCTTCTTTTTGATCATCGGTCGCGAACATCGAAAGGAACAGGCGGCGCTCAAATCGTGCGCCCTCGGAGAGGGAGGTTTCCTGTGCTCGATTCACCGTTTCCTTGGCCATCATGACTATGGGTCTCGAATAGGAAGCGACCTTCGACGCCGCGGCAAGGGCTTCATCTATAAGCCGCTCCTGGCCCACGAGCCTGGCGACGAGGCCAGCACGCTCGGCCTCCGAAGCATCCATCATGCGGCCCGTCAGTATCAGATCCATGGCTTTGGCTTTGCCGATAGACCGAGGAAGGCGTTGCGTGCCCCCTGCCCCGGGCATGATGCCGAGTGTGATTTCGGGGAGTGCAAAGCGTGCTGTTTCCGAGGCGATAATGAAATCGCACATCATGGCAAGCTCCAGCCCGCCGCCGAGGCAGAAGCCCGAAACAGCCGCGATCACTGGTTTGCGTGTCTCCGAAAGCCTGGTCCAGCCATCCAGGAATTTTCCCAGGTAGGCTTCCATATAGCTTTGTTCCGCCATCTCTTTCACATCTGCGCCGGCCGCGAAGGCTTTCTCGCTACCGGTGATGACCGAGCACCCGATCTCGGGATCCGCCTCGACGGCATTGAGCGCGTCATTGAGCTCCGCGATCAATGCTTCGTTCAATGCATTCAGCGCCTGAGGACGATTGAGGGTGATCAACACGACCGCGCCGCGGCGGTCCACAAGGATGTTCTGGTAGGTCATGATCCGTCCTAGCGTTGGCAGTGGCGGCAATAAAAGGTGGAACGCCCGGACTGCACAAGTCTCTCGATCGCCTGCCCGCAGCGCATGCATGGCTGTCCCTCCCGGTCATAAACCAGAAAGCGCTGCTGAAATGCGCCGGCTGAGCCATCCGTGTGGGCAAAGTCCTGCAGCGTCGAACCACCCGCAAGGATAGCCTCCGCCAACACCTCGCGAATGTGGCGCACCAGGTCGTCGAGCCGAGGGTCATGCCCCCTTTTGCGCAGCATCGTCCCAGCCTTGCGGCGGGGCGAAAGGCCCGCCCGGTGGAGCGCCTCACATACATAGATATTGCCCAGGCCCGCGATGATGCGTTGGTCGAGGAGGGCGGCTTTCAACGGTGCGGCCTTTCCCTTGAAGCGCTCTGCCAGATACGCTGCGTCGAAGGCATTGCCGAGTGGCTCCAATCCAATTCCCCGGAGGAGCTTGTGGGATTCTGCCTCCGCTTCGGGAAACAGATCCATTACACCGAAGCGTCGTGGGTCCGTATAGATGATGCGAGTGCCATTTTCCAAGGTCAAGGCCACATGATCGTGGAGACCTTCCCCCACTTCAGCGGCCGCCGTCTCGAAATAGAACTCTCCCAGGTTTTTCGGCCGGCCCCCTTCTATCACCGTGAATCGGCCGGTCATACCAAGGTGAATGAGCAGGATTTCGCCAGAGTCGAGAGATGCAAGGATGTATTTTGCGCGCCGCCAGAGGGTGTCAATGCGTTTGCCTGCCAGCCGGTCGGCAAATCTCAACGGAAACGGAAAGCGGAGCCCGCTACGCCGCAAGGTGACGTGAGCAATCTGGTGGCCTTCCAGGACGGGCCTCAGCCCGCGCATGACGGTTTCGACTTCAGGAAGTTCAGGCATGGCCTTTCTCTTAGACCGGGGAAAGCCAGCCTTGGCAAGCCAGACCAGCGAAGCTCTTTTCATGGCGTATTTTTGCGGGCATAAGCGGCGCGGTCCAGCCTAAGAGGTTTCATGATGTCCACCTTTGTTCCGCGCGTTTTCTCCGGCATGCAACCGACGGGAAATCTGCATCTCGGCAACTACCTGGGTGCGATGCTGAACTGGATTCACATGCAGGACACGCATGAATGCATCTATTGCGTCGTCGACATGCATGCGATCACCATGTGGCAGGATCCCACGGAGTTGCGGCGCGCCATCGTTGATGTGACGGCGGCCTATCTCGCTTGCGGCCTCGATCCCAAAAAGAGCATCATCTTCAACCAATCACAGGTGGCGGAGCATGCCGAGCTCGCCTGGATCCTTGGCTGCACCGGCCGCATTGGATGGCTCAACCGGATGACGCAATTCAAGGAAAAGGCGGGAAAGGACAAGGAAGCAGCGTCCGTCGGTCTCTATACCTATCCGGTTCTCATGGCGGCAGACATTCTGGGCTATCACGCAACGCACGTGCCCGTCGGTGATGACCAGAAGCAGCATCTTGAGCTGGCTCGCGATATCGCCAACAAGTTCAACGTCGATTATGCAGACGCGATAAGGGCCTCGGGCTTTGAGGACGGCGTTTTCTTCGTGCCGCCTGAACCCTATATCACCGGTCCCGCAACGCGGGTGATGAGCCTCCGGGATGGAACAAAGAAGATGTCAAAGTCGGACCCTTCCGACCTCTCCCGTTTGAACTTGACAGACGATGCGGACACAATCGCCAAGAAGATTCGCAAGGCCAAGACCGATACCGAGCCGCTTCCGAGTGAAGCCGAGGGCCTGAAGGGACGGCCGGAGGCGGACAATCTGACCGGCATCTACGCGGCGCTTTCGGGGGAAACGCTTGAGAAGGTGCTGGGGCAATATGGCGGCGGACAATTCTCCGTTTTCAAGAACGCACTTGCCGATCTTGCTGTGGCCAAGCTTGGCCCGGTGGGTGAGGAAACGAAGCGGCTTCAGTCCGACCCGCAATATGTGATCAGTGTTCTCGAAAATGGCTCCCACCGCGCCAGGGCGATAGCAGCTCCCATTACCCGCAAAGCGCGCGAAATTGTGGGTTTCATTGTATCTTGAACGATTGCCAAGGGGATAGCGCGGAACAGTTTGAAATGATTCTAATCTGGGCCTATATACAAATTCCCGAGTAGAGGAATCGGACATATGTTCATTCAAACAGAAGCCACGCCCAATCCCGCCACACTGAAGTTCATCCCCGGAAAGCCCGTGCTGCCGGGCGGAGCGCGGGACTACCGTGAAGCTTCGTCGGCGGCAGAATCTCCCCTCGCCCAGAAGCTTTTTTCAGTGGATGGCGTCTCGGGCGTGTTTCTGGGTCAGGACTTCATTACGGTCACCCGTGCCGGAGCCGAGTGGCAGCATATGAAGCCAGCCATCCTTGGTCTCATCATGGACCATTATCTTTCGGGGGCGCCCATGCTGCTCGAAGAGACACGGCAAGTTGAAGGGGGCGGAGAGGAATTCTTCGAGGCAGGCGACGCGGAGATTGTAACCACGATCAAGCAACTTCTCGACACCCGCGTAAGGCCGGCCGTGGCCCAGGATGGTGGCGATATCACATTCCATGGGTTTCGAGAGGGGGTTGTCTTTCTCAATATGAAAGGCTCTTGCGCAGGCTGCCCCTCCTCCACTGCGACGCTGAAGCATGGAATTGAGAACCTACTTCGACATTTCGTGCCGGAAGTGAGCGAAGTCCGCGCTGTTTGACGCGCCATGGCCTCGCGGCCTATCACGCCGCCCATGAAGATCCTCAGCATTGATACAACAATGGCAGCCTGCTCGGCTGCCATTGTTGATACCGAAGCCGCCCAACCACTGGCGGAGGCCTTCTTACCCATGGAGCGAGGCCATGCGGAGGCTTTGGCACCCATGGTGGATCACCTCATGCGGCAGTCGGGTCTTGCGCACTCGCAGATTGACCGCATTGCAGTGACTGTCGGTCCTGGCACATTTACAGGCGTTCGCATTGGCCTTTCCTTCGCCCGGGGGCTTGGTGTTGCATTGGGAATTCCCATAATCGGTATCGACTCGCTGTCGGCGATTGCAACAAATGCCCCAGAAGAAAGCCCCCTCCTCGTCGTGTTGGATGCCCGCAATGACGATGTTTACGCAGCCCTGTTCGACGCATCCCGAAGGCTCATTGCCGGTCCCCTGTTGAGCAAGACTGGCTCTGCAGCAGAAATGGCTCCGTCTGAGACCCTGCTCCTGGGAACGGCTTCGCATACGTTGCGTGCAGTAAGCGGTCGCAGCGATCTCAGAATGTCCAAAGGGAGTGACCTCCCAATTGCAGCGCATTTTGCTCGTTTGGCGGCACGCGCCGAGCCAGCGGGAATTCCGGCGCCGCTATATCTGCGTGCTGCAGACGCCAAGCCGCAAGCAACCGCTCTGAGAAAGATCGAGACGCTGTGCTTTGAGACCGCTGACCAATCTACAGCATCCCTCCTCGCGGTCCTTCATGCTGACGCCTTTGAGGAGGGTTGGACTGCCGCCGCATTCGAGGGCTTGCTGAGCTTGCCGGGAACCGCGGCGTTAATTGCGATGGAACGCGGTGAACCACTCGCCTTCATTCTTACACGGCGCGCGGCAGACGAGGCGGAAATCATCACGCTGGGTACGCGCTTACCGGATCAGCGCCGCGGCGTGGCGCAACAGCTGATTGGCGCGCAAATGGAAAGACTTAAAGCGGCGGGCGTGCTGACGATCTTTCTGGAAGTGGCCACTTCGAATGATCCCGCACGGGCGCTCTATGGGAAGGTGGGTTTCGTTGAGGCCGGGTTGCGCAAAGATTACTACCGGCGAAATGGATTCCACGAGGATGCACTTGTCTTGCGGAAGGAGCTTTGACCTTGAGCAGGACACGGCCTTGGCTGGTGCTCGCAGTATTCGCAGGACTAACCCTTCCGCTGATGCCGCTTCAACAGTTTTTCGTCTGGTTCTGGCCGAGAATGGCCCGTTGTTTTCCGATGCACTATCATCGCCTTGTGTGCCGGACCCTGGGAATCCGGCTCGATATCGTTGGGAAGGCGCCAAAACGTGGGCCCCTGCTCATCGTCAGCAACCACGTCAGTTGGCTGGACATTGTGGTGTTGAGCGCAGTTGCGCCTGTGTCCTTTGTGGCAAAGAAGGAAGTGAGCGGCTGGCCCTTTTTCGGAAGTCTTGCCCGGCTTCAGCGCACCGTCTTCATTGACCGCGACCGCCGCCATACGACAGGCAGTTCACGGGATCAAATGCGGATGCGCTTGGCAAAGGGGGACATTCTGGTCCTGTTTCCGGAGGGTACGTCAAGCGACGGCCGGCGCGTGCTGCCCTTCAAGAGTTCATTTTTCGGCGCAGCGGAGATTGGGGGGGTGATGGTTCAGCCCGTGTCCCTGGCCTATCGGGGCCATCGGAACCTGCCAATGAACCGTCGGCTTATGCCACGATATGCGTGGTTTGGGGAAATGGAACTCGCACCTCATCTGCTCGAGGCGCTGCGCTCGGGGCCAATCGAGGTGACGGTCGTATGCCATCCCCCGCTTTCGCTCTCTTGCGCCGCAAACCGCAAGGCACTGGCCCTGCATGCGGAAAATTTGGTCCGCCAGGGTGTAAGCCTGGCGCTTCACCACCCTGAGAAAATCAGCTAGATGCCCATCATGGACAATGCCCCGAAGAAGGTTTTCGTCAAAACCTACGGCTGCCAGATGAACGTCTACGATAGTGAACGGATGCGGGATGTGCTCTCGCCGTTGGGCTACACCGAGACGATGGCACCAGAAGACGCCGATCTCGTCATCCTAAATACGTGCCACATCCGGGAGAAGGCGGCCGAGAAGGTCTATTCGGAGCTGGGCAAGATCCGGCGCATGAAGCTGGCACGGGCAGAGCACGGTGGAGAGATGGTGATCGCCGTCGCGGGGTGCGTGGCCCAGGCAGAAGGCGAAGAGATTGTAAAACGCGCGCCTGCCGTTGATCTCGTGTTTGGACCCCAGACCTACCATCGGCTGCCGCAACTCCTGGCAAGGCATCGGGCGGGCGAGAAGGCCGTGATCGAAACGGAATTTCCCGCAGAGGACAAGTTCGAAGGGCTTGAGGCCAAAGCACTGCCGCGACGGACGGTTGCCGCATTCCTGACAGTTCAGGAAGGCTGTGACAAATTCTGCACCTTTTGTGTTGTGCCCTATACGCGCGGTGCACAATATTCGAGGCCGCTCCAACAGTTGCTCGCTGAAGCGCAGAAAATGGCCGCTCAAGGCGTAAAGGAATTCACCCTTCTCGGTCAAAACGTGAATGCCTGGCATGGGGAGGACGCAAAGGGCCGTTCAATCGGGCTTGCTGGCCTCGTGTCCATACTGTCATCAATCGATGGTATCGAGAGACTGCGCTACACAACAAGTCATCCCCGAGACATGACCAATGATTTGATTGCTGCACACGCCGATAATCCGAAACTGATGCCGTACCTGCATTTGCCGGTACAGAGTGGTAGCGATACGATACTCAAAGCAATGAACAGGGGTCACTCAGCCGATCACTATCTGCGCGTTATCGAAAAAATGCGTTTGGCCAGACCTGATATGGCGATCTCAGGTGATTTCATCGTGGGTTTTCCTGGCGAAACAGAAAGAGATTTCGAAGCGACACTGGCACTCATAAGGACGGTGGGGTACGCCAGTGCATATTCGTTCAAGTATTCGCCCCGGCCTGGAACACCGGCAGCCGGGAGTACTGCTCAGATCCCAGAGACCGAAAAGTCGCAAAGGCTTCAGGTACTGCAGGCCCTTATTCACTGCCAGCAAACCGACTTCAATGCCGGGCAAGTTGGACGGACTCTACCTGTTCTGCTGGAAAAACCCGGCCGTGATATGGGACAACTTGTTGGCCGCTCGCCTTATTTGCAGGCGGTGCATATTCCCGGCGATCCGTCTCTTATCGGCAAGATCGTGGATACCCACATAACAGCTGTTGGAACCAACAGTCTTTCGGGCCATTATGTGCCGTCAGGCTAAACACGGAGAACCAAATCCTTGAATCCGCCCGTGACTGCGGCCCAGCTCGGCAGCTCCAAGAACGGCTCCCGGCAGGAAGATTCGGATATTCTCACCCTCTCATTTGACGATAACCGCTTGTTATCATTGCTCTGTGGGGAGCATGACGAGAACCTTGCCGTCCTTGAACACCGGTTGGACGTGGACATCACCCCGCGGGGTAACCGCCTGGCCGTACGCGGAAGTGATTCGGGGCGAAATGCAGCCCGCGACGTACTGATGGCGCTCTATAACCGTGCCCGACGCGGACTCGACATCACCAAGGGCGAAGTCGAGGGGGCAATCCGCATGCGCGAAGCTCAGGAAACGAACATCCCCGGCGGCGCCATTCGCACGCGGCGCAAGCTGGTTCTGCCACGCACCCCAACCCAAGGCTCCTACATAGAGGCGATTCGCAGAAACGAACTGGTTTTCGGCATCGGACCTGCGGGCACGGGCAAGACATATCTGGCCGTGGCATGCGCTGCCGAAGCATTGATGAACGGCGAAGTCGACCGTATCGTTCTCTCGCGGCCCGCAGTCGAGGCAGGCGAAAGGCTGGGCTTCCTGCCGGGAGACATGAAGGAGAAGGTCGATCCCTATCTCCGCCCGCTCTATGATGCACTTTATGACATGATGCCCGCGAGTCTCGTTGCCAAGGGCATTGCGGAAAACCAGATCGAAATTGCACCTTTGGCTTTCATGCGCGGTCGCACGTTGTCCTCTGCATTCGTGATCTTGGACGAAGCTCAGAACACCACCCCTCAGCAGATGAAAATGTTCCTTACGCGGCTGGGGGAGGGGAGCCGCATGGTGGTGACAGGTGATCCGACCCAGGTTGACCTGCCCTCAGGTGTCTCCTCCGGACTTTCTGATGCGGTGGCGGTGCTGAAGGGCGTGCAGGGCGTCAGTTCCGTTGGTTTCACCAACTCCGACATTGTGCGGCATGCGCTTGTCGGCCGCATTGTCGAAGCCTATGACAAGAAGGCACCCAAGCTGAAGAAATGATGGTGTCCATTGATGTGGAAGACCAGGCGTGGCTGGCCCTGGCCGATCTGCAAAATCTTGCGCGCGACGCTGTGAATGCGGCACTGACGGCAGCTATAAATCCTCACGGATCGGTCGAAGTCTCCCTCGTGTTCACAGATGATCTTTCCGTTGCTCAGCTCAATGCAGAGTGGCGTTCCAGAGACAACCCGACCAATGTGCTGTCCTTTCCAAGTCCGGGTAACATGCCGATACCAGAAGGTGAACCTCGTCCCTTGGGCGATATCGTGCTGGCATATGGCGTGACCGCTCGTGAGGCGGGTGAACAGGGCAAGACGTTGCGTGATCACACGGTGCACCTTATTGTCCATGGCATGTTGCATCTCCTCGGCCACGATCACGAGAATGACGTGGAAGCAGAAGCCATGGAGCAGTTAGAGGCAGAAATTTTGAAAGGCCTGGGCATTTCCGATCCCTATGAGCGACACTGACGACACCAGCAATGTCACTTCGCCAGAGCCGGTGCGCGAAAGCCTTTGGCAACGGCTGAGGAGCCGCTTCGGCCGCGGTAGGGATATGGGCCTGCGCGAAAGCCTTGAAGGCGCCATAGAGAGCCACGAAGCGCAGAACCCAGGCGAGACCGTTGGCCAAGAAGCCAAATCGATGATGCTCAATATCATCGAGTTCTCCGGTCTACGCGTTGACGATGTGATGGTTCCTCGCGTCGATATTGTCGCCATTGACGATACCGACACCATGCAAGATCTGTTGGCGAAATTCATCGACGCCAACCATTCGCGCGTGCCCGTTTATCGCGAGACGCTCGACGGCATCACCGGCATGATCCACGTGAAGGATTTTCTTCGCTGGATGGCTTCCCGCGGCACAAAAAAACGGCGTGCGCCAAAGAGCGAGAAGGCGGAAGCAGCCGAAAAAGTGGACAGGGCCACGGCGCCTGGCCTCAGCGTTGCGGCGACAGCACTTTCGACCCTGGTTCGTCAGGCAGGCCTCAACCGCGACGTCTTGTTTGTTCCGCCGTCCATGCCGGCGACGGACTTGCTGGTACGCATGCAAGCGAGCCATACGCACCTTGCCATCGTGATCGATGAGTATGGTGGCACCGAAGGACTCGTTTCCATCGAAGATTTGGTTGAGGTGATCGTGGGCGATATTGCTGACGAGCACGATACGGATGAAGATCTGGAGATAAATCCGATCGAGGAGAAGGTCTATATCGCGGACGGGCGAGTCGATCTCACCGCTCTTGAACAGCTCCTGGGCATTGACCTCCTTCCTGAAGATGAAGAAGAAGAAGCAGATACGCTCGCAGGACTTATCTTCAAGATCGCCGGCCGCGTGCCAGCGCGTGGAGAGATTATCAAGCACGAGAGCGGACTTGAATTCGAAATCCTTGAGTCTGATCCGCGGCGCGTCAAACGCGTGCGCATAAACGCACGTAATGCCAATCTGCTAAATCCGGACGCCGCCTCGGATAGTTCTTCCGGCTGAAGGTTCGGATTTGACGGTTTCTACAACCTCTTGTAACGTCAAGTTCAGGAGGTTGTCATGACATCGCGCGCCGCGACAGTTGCATTTCAGGGAATTGAGGCTGTCGCTGTCGATGTGCAAGCGCAATTCTTATCCGGACTGGTACAGTTCAACGTTGTCGGACTGGGTGACAAGGCTGTCGCAGAAAGCCGTGAACGCGTTAGAGCCGCCTTGCATGCAATCGGCCTGGCGCTGCCGGGAAAACGCCTTGTGGTGAACCTTTCGCCCGCCGACCTCCCCAAGGAAGGAAGCCATTTTGATCTTCCGATCAGTCTTGCAGTCCTCGCGGCCCTGGGAATCCTGCCGCAGGACTTTCTCACACGGTACTTCGCCATGGGTGAACTTGCCTTGGATGGGGCAATCATCGGTGTATCGGGCGTGTTGCCGGCAGCAATTGCCGCCAACGGGCGGGATATGGGTCTGATCTGCCCCAAGGCGTCTGGTCCCGAGGCCGCCTGGGCAGGCGAGGATGCCGATATCCTCGCACCAGAGAACCTCATTCAATTGATTAATCACGTGAAGGGCACGCAAGTTCTGACCCGTCCCAAGCCAACGGTTGCCGTGGAGACGGATCGTCTTCCAGACCTCAAAGACGTCAAGGGTCAGGAATCTGGCAAAAGGGCGCTTGAAGTGGCAGCTGCGGGTGGACATCACTTGCTCATGGTTGGGCCACCTGGGGCGGGGAAGTCGATGCTGGCTCAACGTCTGCCATCGATCCTGCCGCCAATGGACTCCAGAGAGATGCTAGACGTCAGCATGGTGGCTTCCCTCGCGGGAGAGTTGTCAAATGGACAACTCTCCAGACGGCGTCCCTTCCGCGCTCCGCACCATTCCGCATCCATGCCTGCTCTGGTGGGTGGCGGCCTGCGCGCCAAACCAGGCGAAATGGCACTCGCGCACCATGGTGTCCTCTTTCTCGACGAGCTCCCAGAATTCCAACCGCGTGTGCTCGAATCACTCCGCCAGCCTATGGAGACGGGAGAGACGGTCGTAGCGCGGGTCAATTATCACGTTACATATCCTGCTCGTTTTCAGCTCGTGGCAGCAATGAACCCGTGTAAGTGCGGAATGGCGGGTGAACCAGGCCATATCTGCCGCAAAGGTCCTCGCTGCGCGTCCGACTACCAGGCCCGTATTTCCGGCCCTCTGCTAGACAGGATGGACATTCAAATTGAACTGGCAGCGGTTAAAGCCTCGGACCTCACGCTCCCTCCCCCCAAAGAGGCGAGCCATGATGTGGCCGCACGAATTCTTGCCGCACGTCAGATACAGGCACAGCGTTTCCTCCAACTCGGCAAGCCGGATTTCCGCACCAATGCGGAGGCGGACGGTGCTCTTCTTGAAGAGATCGCCAGACCGGACCCGCAAGGTCTCTCTCTTCTTCGGGACGCAGCGGACGTAATGAAGCTCTCAGCTCGCGGATATCACCGCGTTCTTCGGGTGGCGCGAACACTTGCTGACTTGGACCGCCGGGAGCAGGTCTCCCGCATTCACATAGCAGAAGCGCTGAGCTACCGTCAGAAGCTTGCAGCATTTCAGACAGCTGCATAACATCACGGACCTTGCTTAACTATTCATTAACCACAATGCGAATGGGTAAGCATTTTGAAATCGGCCCGTGGCAAGGCTTACTACATGCGCCAGCCAGAGAACACAGGTCCGACCAGCTCGCTGTCATCGGCGGCGGGGCGCGCGCGCGACGATACTAGTCTCAACCACGCCCTTGATGATTTTCAACGGCCCAGCATGGGTTATGGAAGCCTCCTCCCATCACTGGCGCTTGTCCTAATGTTCAGTGGAGTTGCATGGGCTGCCGCGCTCTCGCCCACACCCAATATGGCAGTTCTGGGACTGGCGCTCGCCGGCCTCGTCATTGCGGCAACCGTTGCACTCACGCAGCATCTTTGGCGCCGCGGAACGGAACGGCGGCTCGCGGCACTGGGCACTGCCGCTGCTTCGCTTCACCGGGCTCACATCAAAGCAGAAGCTTCCAATGTTGCGAAATCTCGGTTCTTGGCCATCACCAGCCACGAGATCCGAACGCCGATGAATGGAATCCTTGGCATGGTCGGCCTTCTTCTCGAAACTGAACTCACCCCTGAGCAGAAAAACTATGCCAGGACGGTACAGTCCTCTGCCCGTGCACTTCTTTCGATTGTTGATGAGCTTCTTGATTCATCTAACGCCGACCGTGACGGGGTTGCCATTATAGAGGAGCCCTTCGACCTTGCGGCTCTCATTGAATCTGTGACTGAGTTACTTGCGCCACGGGCGCATGCCAAGGGCATCGAGATTTCAAGCTTTGTCTCGACGCAGATTCCACCACAGCTGATCGGCGACGACAAACGCTTGCGGCAAGTGCTGCTCAATCTGTGCGGCAATGCCATAAAATTTACACCGTCTGGGGGCGTGGGCATCAGTGCAACGCAACATCCACATGGTCAAATCGTCATCACTGTGTCCGATTCTGGCATCGGAATGACAGAAGATGAACAGCAAAGAATCTTTGACGAGTTCACACAAGGAAATGAAGATACCCAGCGGTTGTTCGGGGGGACAGGTCTCGGTCTCACAATCTCCCGCAAACTGGTGGAAGCGATGGGAGGCAGTATCTCTGTCAGATCCACTCCCGGCAATGGCTCGTCTTTCGAAGTTTGGTTGCCCTTGAAAAGTGCCGCTCCACATGACCCACTTGAGTTGCTAAGTGGCCGGCGCTTCATTCTCGCCGCGCCACCGTCAATTACGGCTGATCACATTCGGCAAACGCTGGAAGACAGTGGCGCAACCGTCTCCGTGATCTATGAGCATGACGCCTTGGCCCAGCATATTGGGGACAACACTGACACGGCTCCGGCCGCCTATATTTGCGATAGCGACTTCGCTGGCACCCTTCGCCAGGTGCTGCCGTTGAAGTCAGGAATAAAGACGCCCCGCGTATTCGTCATGATGAAGGCCGAGGAACGCCAGCAATTCACAGATCTGACGGATATGCCGCTCACGGGTTATCTTCTGAAGCCATTCCGGCGCCATTCCCTGTTGCGGCTCATGACGTTCATTGAAAATGGTGCTCGAACTGAAGGCGCTCCTGACCGTAAGAGTCACGACTCCCCACCGGGTGTACGGCGCATCCATCATGTACTCCTTGCAGAAGACAACGCTGTAAATGCACTTCTGGCCAGCACGATTCTGAGGCGTGAAGGTTATCGTGTTACGCAACGCGCATCGGGTGAGGGGGTACTGCAGCTGCTCACGGCTGGCCCATGGCCAGATCTCATCATCATGGATGTGGAGATGCCGGGGCTCGACGGCATCGAAACGACACGGCGTATTCGCGTCATGGAAGCGAGAGCAACAACACCCCACTTGCCCATTCTCGCTCTCACTGGACACGGACATCGGGACGATATTGCGCGATGCCTCGCCGCTGGCATGGACGGACACTTGGCAAAGCCCTTTGATGCGATGGATCTCAAGGAAGCAATTTCACGCCTCGTGATGCGTCAGGTTGCGGTCTGAGAAGTCTCTCTGATCTTTCAAATTCGATCCGCCTGTGGCAGTTTTCCCTGAGGAGATAAGATCGCTGCTGCAGATGCCAGAGATAAGCGCCGAGAAGGGTTCGCTCGTTCTTCGCCTCGCCAGTGGAGCGGACGAGATCGAAGCTTGCCAACATTTGCGGTTCCGCGTGTTCTATGAGGAACTGGGGGCGTCTGCAGACCCTATCGCTGCCGACCGCAAACTCGATAGCGATCAATTCGACGCAATCTGTGATCATCTTGTCGTCGTGCAGCGAGGCACCACTGCCGGCGAACGGTCTATTGTGCTTCGTGATGGCGAGTTGATCGGCACCTATCGCTTATTGCGGCAGGACGTAGCGGATAAACATGGTGGCTTTTACACTCAACGTGAATTTGACATCGCGCCACTCATTGCCGCCCATCCGAATCTGCGTTTCCTTGAACTTGGCCGCTCCTGCGTGTTGGAGCCGTTCCGCACGAAACCAGTTGTCGAACTTCTCTGGCAGGGAATCTGGAATTATGTGCGTGCCTACGACATGCATGTGATGCTGGGCTGCGCCAGTCTTGAAGGGACCGACCCATATACCCATGCGCTGGCTTTGAGCCTTCTAGCTGAAGCAAAGGCGCCTCCGGAGTGGGAAGTTCGCGCTCTACCCAGCCACTACGTCAACATGCGGCTCATAGCACCTGATGCCATTGATCAGCGGCGGGCTCTGAGAGGCTTACCGCCGCTCATCAAAGGCTATCTGCGGCTCGGCTGCTACATTGGCGATGGCGCAGTGATAGACCGGCAGTTCAATACAATTGACGTCCTAATCGTCCTTCCGGTGGCTGCCATCAATGCGCGGTATTTTTCGCATTTCGGGCAGCCTAACGGTTGATGTCATAGGCCGCTATTGCCGCAAGGTTCAGAATTTCTGATGCTGTCGCAGACATTGACGCGATCTGCACCGGGCGATCGAGGCCCGTGAGCAGGGGCCCTACAACTGTAACGCCACCCAATTGCTGCAGCATCTTTGTGGAGATCGATGCCGAGTGCGCCGCGGGCATGACAAGGACATTGGCAGGCCCGGTCAGCCGGCAGAAGGGGTAGAGCGCCATCGCCTCACGCGACAGTGCGACATCGGCCGCCATCTCGCCATCATACTCAAAATCCACTTTCCGCCGGTCCAGCACCGACACAGCGTCGCGAACATAGGCCGCACGTTCACCGCGAGGGTAGCCGAACGTTGAGTAAGACAGAAATGCGACCCGCGGCTCATAGCCAAAGCGGCGGGCAACGCCCGCTGCTTCCTGCGCAATATCTGCCAGTTCATCAGGTGTAGGAAGCTCGTGGATCGAGGTGTCTGCAATGAACACTGTGCGCCCGCGCACAAGTGCCATCGAAACCCCAATGGGCCTGTGGCCTGGGCGATTGTCGATGGCTTGGCGAACATTGTCGAGTGCGACGGAAAAATTGCGGGTCAGGCCGGTGACCATGGCGTCGGCATCGCCCATCGCCACCATGCAGGCGGCAAAGACATTCCGGTCCTGATTTACGATACGCTGGCAGTCGCGAAGAAGATAGCCGTTGCGTTGCAACCGCTCATAGAGAAAGTTTGCATAGTCGACATTACGTTCCGAAACGCGGGCATTAGAGATTTCGACATTTTCGTGAAGCTCAAGCACACCGCTTGCGAGCGTCTGCTGGATTTGCGCCTCACGGCCGATGAGAATCGCGCGGCCGAGACCAGCGCTGGCGTAACTGTTTGCGGCCCGGATCATTCGATCCTCTTCACCCTCTGCGAATACCATGCGCCGGGGTGCCACTCGGACTTTTTCAAACACGCTCTGCAGGGTTCCGGCAATCGGGTCGAGCCGGGCTGACAGCGTATGTGCATATTCTTCGAGATCAGCGATGTGCCGGCGAGCGACTCCACTTTCCATGGCGGCTTTTGCGACGGCCACAGGAATGGTCGAGATCAGGCGTGGGTCGAACGGGACGGGTATCAGATAGTCACGGCCGAAGGAGGGCCGAGAGCCGTGATAGGCGGCGGCGACTTCATCCGGAACGTCCTCCCGCGCAAGGCCGGCGAGAGCCTGGGCAGCGGCAATCTTCATTTCATCATTGATGGTGCGCGCGCGGACATCCAGGGCGCCTCGGAAAATATAGGGGAAGCCAAGAACATTGTTGATCTGGTTGGCATAGTCAGAGCGGCCCGTCGCCATAATCGCGTCCTGCCGTACAACCAGAACCTCTTCCGGCGTAATCTCGGGGTCGGGATTGGCCATGGCGAAAATGATCGGATTGGCGGCCATGCTCTTCACCATCGCAGGCGTGAGAGCGCCAGCGACGGAGAGCCCGAAGAAAACATCGGCCCCGTTCAGTGCGTCCGCCAGCGATCGCGCGTCCGTGTCCGTCGCATGAGCCGACTTCCACTGGTTCATGCCTTCAGTACGGCCCTTGTACACAACGCCCTTTGAGTCTGCGAGAATCACATTGGCATTTGGGACCCCAAGCGATTTAATGAGCTCCACACACGCAATCGCGGCAGCGCCTGCACCATTGCAAACGATTTTGGCCGTCTTCAGATCTCTCTTGGTGAGGTGCAACGCATTGATCAGACCAGCCGTGGCAATGATGGCCGTTCCGTGCTGATCATCGTGAAAGACGGGAATGTCCATCATTTCCCGCAGCCGCTGCTCGATTATGAAGCAGTCAGGTGCTTTGATATCTTCCAGATTAATGCCGCCGAAGGAGGGGCCCAGATACCGTACCGCGTTTATGAACTGGTCGACGTCCTTGGTGTCGACTTCGAGATCGATTGAATCCACATCCGCGAATCGCTTGAACAGGACCGCCTTACCCTCCATCACCGGCTTGGAGGCGAGCGCCCCCAGATCCCCCAGCCCCAGGATGGCTGTGCCATTCGAGATAACGGCCACGAGATTGCCCTTGGCGGTGTAATCGTATGCCGTTTCGGGGTTTTCGGCGATGCGGCGGACAGGCACAGCAACGCCCGGACTGTAGGCCAGCGACAGGTCGCGCTGCGTTGCCATGGGTTTTGTCGGGGTGATTTCCAGCTTGCCGGGCTTTCCCTGCTGGTGGAACTGCAAGGCCTCCTCGTCGGTGATGGTCGGGCGGCGCGGCTTCTGGTCCATATCATGCCTCAAAAATCTACTCGGGGATCTCTGGCGCCAGACTAGAGACGGGCAGAGCCACACTCAAGCCTTCCGAACTCGACCATTGTACCTCGTTGGTCGATTCCTGCTATGGAAGGCCGGTGAATGACTTCGACCATAGCGGTGATGCCACGGGGGAGGATGGCTCCTCCCGCGCGACACCCGTCATGGCCCAGTTCCTGGTCTTGAAGCAGGCAAATCCGGGAAGTCTCCTCTTTTTCAGGATGGGCGATTTTTACGAGTTGTTTTTCGAAGATGCCGAGCTGGCAGCTGCCGTATTGGGAATAACCCTCACCAAGCGCGGCAAGCATCTCGGCAAAGACATTCCGATGTGCGGCGTTCCCGTGCACGCAGCGGACGCCTATCTCCAGAAGCTCATCCGCCAAGGACACCGTGTGGCCGTCTGCGAGCAGATGGAAGATCCATCAGAAGCGAGGAAACGTGGTTCCAAATCAGTGGTGAAGCGCGACATCGTTCGATTGGTGACGCCAGGCACACTGACGGAAGAAAATCTCCTTGATTCGCGCAGCAACAATTTTCTCGCGAGCGTCACCCGGAACAGAGCGGCAGATGAGTTGGCCATTGCCTGGGCGGATATCAGTTCTGGTGAGCTTGCCGTCCTTCAGACCACTATGTCCCGGCTTTCCGCTGATCTCGCCCGGCTTGATCCCCGCGAGATCATCGCAAGCGAAGGCCTGCTCGCGGACAACGAGATAGTCGCTGTTCTTGAAAGGGCAGGGGCGCCCCTTTCTCCGCTCCCTTCTGCGCGCTTCGATTCGGTTTCCGCCGAGCGGCGTCTCAAGGAGCAGTTCGAAGTTGCCGCGCTGGACGGATTCGGCAGCTTCTCACGGGTAGAGATTTCAGCACTTGGCGGACTTCTAGAGTATATCATCATCACCCAGGCGGGACGGGTGCCGCATTTGCGGCCGCCACGCCGGGAAAGCCCAACCACGACCTTGCTGATCGACCCTGCGACGCGTGCCAATCTTGAACTCACGCGCACGCTGCATGGTGAAAGGAGGGGAAGTCTTCTTTCAGTCATTGACCTTGCGATCACTGCGGCAGGGTCGCGATGCATCAGCTCGCGACTCTCAAATCCTCTAAGCGACCCTTATGCCATTGCAAACAGGCTCGACGACGTCGCCCATTTTGTCAACGACCAGCCTCTGCGAGACGATGTGCGGAAGCTGCTCACCAATATGCCAGACCTGGAACGCGCGCTGGGGCGCATAGCCGTTTCCCGAACCGGACCCCGCGATCTTGCTGCAATCCGCGATGGCTTGATGATAGCGGGCCATCTCGCCCACCGGCTTGCCGCTAGCGCCACGATCAGCGGCCTGCCCGAAAATCTCGATCAGATCTGCGAAACGCTGAGCTGGTGCGATCTGGACCTCGCGCGTGAACTCGATGATGCGCTTGCCAGCGACCTTCCCGCCTGGGCAAGGGACGGTGGCTTCGTGAAGCCCGGCTACTCCACTGATCTGGACGAAAATCGAACTCTGCGCGATGAGACACGCCATGTAATCGCAGGGCTGCAGAACCGCTACAGTGCCGTCTCGGGCGTCAAGACGCTTAAGGTGAAGCATAATAACGTACTTGGCTACTTCATTGAGGTGCCGGCATCGGCTGCTCCAGCGCTGCAGTCTCCCGAGCAGACTGGGCTCTTCATCCATCGGCAGACTGTGGCCAGCGCCGTGCGGTTTATAACCACAGAGCTTGCATCGCTTGATCAGCGCATTGCTGCTGCAGCCGGGAAGGCGCTTGCCATCGAGCAGGAGATATTCGGAACCCTGTGCGCCAGAGTGAGCTCGCGGCGCGACCTGCTCTCAAAAATTGCGGGTGCGACGGCGCAACTGGACGCGGCGGCCGCGCTGGGGGAGGTGGCAGAGCGCCGGCGTTATGTGCGGCCCCGCGTTGATGGTTCAACAGCCTTTACCGTCAGAGGCGGCCGCCACCCGGTCGTCGAGGCGGCACTGCAAGACAGTGCATCGGCGTCCTTTGTAGCAAATGATTGCACTGTTTCCGGTGAAGAGAAGAGACTCTGCCTGTTGACCGGTCCCAACATGGCAGGCAAGTCGACCTACCTCCGCCAGAATGCATTGATCGTCATTCTGGCGCAAATGGGCTCCTTCGTGCCAGCGGCAGAAGTCCAGTTTGGAGCGGTCGACCGGCTGTTCAGCCGTGTGGGTGCGGCGGATGACCTCGCTCGGGGACGCTCGACCTTCATGGTTGAGATGGTAGAAACCGCTGCCATACTTAATCAAGCCACCGAGAGATCTTTCGTGATCCTTGATGAGATCGGGCGCGGAACCGCCACCTATGACGGCCTGTCGATTGCATGGGCAACGCTCGAGCACCTTCACAGCGTCAATAAGAGCCGCACACTGTTCGCAACGCACTATCACGAGCTGACGCAGCTCGCGGCAAAGCTTCCACATCTTGCCAACGCGACAATGAAAGTGAAGGACTGGCAAGAAGAGATCATCTTCCTTCACGAGGTTGTCTCCGGCGTGGCAGATCGATCATACGGTATTCATGTCGCGCGGCTTGCGGGCCTACCTTCGGCTGTCATTGCCCGCGCGCAGATAGTGCTCGAAAGATTGGAGAGGGAGGGATCAAAGACCTCCGCGACAAGCCTCGCCGAAGAACTACCGCTGTTTGCCCTGGCACGCCTCCCGCCGACGTCCCGTGAGAGTGAAGTGGAGGCCCAGCTCGCGCAGGTCATGGTCGACGAGCTTTCACCACGGGATGCGCTGGACCTGCTCTATGAACTGAAGACCTTGTTGAAGGCCAGCCGGCAATGAGGCCCCTGCTACCATTGCAAAATCTGATCGACACTGCCGCATTTCATGAGCGCTTGGCGGCCGCTGGCAAAGAGCACCACGCTGACCCAGCGGGAGCACGCTCGGCAGCCGTCAATATCCTCAAAGACGCTCTCGCGCAGTCACATGCGATGGCGGAACGGCAGCTTATATCAGATGGTGAAGGTACGCGCTGCGCGGAAGCCTTGAGCGGTGCCGAAGATGAGATTATCCGGGGCCTTTTCGATCTCGCAAACGGCACTCTCTTTCCGGCGCGAGGGACGGACGAGCGCATTGCCGTTGTCGCGGTTGGTGGTTACGGACGCGGTACATTAGCGCCAGGGTCCGATATCGATCTCTTGTTCGTCCTTCCGGCGCGGCAGACCGAGCGTGTGCAGAATATCGTTGAGTTCATCCTCTACTGCTTGTGGGACACGCGTCAGAAGGTGGGTCACGCCACGCGCAGCATCGACGAGTGTCTCCGGCTTGCTAGGTCAGATAACACGATTCTCACTGCTATTCTTGAAGCACGCTACATCTGTGGTGACGAACGGCTGTTTAACCGTCTTGTTACCGACTTTCGCCGGGAAATCGTCTCCAGGGGTGCCAAGGAATTCATCGCGGACAAACTCGGCGAACGTGATCTGAGGCACCTGAAGGTCGGCGAGAGCCGCTATCTCGTTGAACCCGACGTCAAGGATGGTAAGGGCGGGCTTCGGGATCTCAATACATTGTTCTGGATTGCCAAATACATCTACGCAACAAACTCAACGGATGACTTGGCCGAAAAAGGGGCTTTCTCTCGGGAAGAGCTGGCTATCTTCAAGAAATGCGAGCGCTTCCTATGGGCAGTGCGTTGCCACCTCCATTTTCTTTCAAAGCGCGGCAACGACAGGCTGAGTTTCGACCGGCAATCAGACATTGCCGAACGGCTTGGCTACAAGGCACACGGCGGCTTGAGGCACGTCGAACGTTTTATGAAGCACTACTTCCTTGTCGCAAAAGATGTTGGAGATCTGACCCGCATTCTCTGCGCCAGCCTTGAGGCGCGCCAAGTAAAGGACGTCCCTGGTCTAGGCCGAGTGATCGGGCGCCTCATTTCGAAGTCCTCCGGAACGCTGCGGGACGCACCGGATTTCCGGGTTGAGGGCGGCCGCGTGGTGCCGAGTTCGCCCGACGTGTTCATCAAGAACCCTGTTAACATGATACGGCTCTTTGCGGTTGCCGGGCGGCACGGAGCCGAAATTCATCCGGATGCGCTGAAGCTGCTCCGGAAGTCACTGGGTCTGATCCGCAACATTCTGGATGATACCGAAGCGAATGCCATTTTCCTCGAACTTCTCACAGCGAGCGAAGACCCCGACATAGTGCTCCGCATGATGAACGAAGCCGGGGTGCTTGGAAGATTTATTCCTCCTTTCGGCCGCATCGTCGCGATGATGCAGTTCAACATGTACCATCACTATACAGTGGACGAACATTTGATCCGCGCTGTGGGGCATCTCTCGGCCATCGAACGCGGCAGGCTCTCCGAAGACCATCCGCTGTCCACGGCGATCTTTCCCACCATCACAAGCCGCCGCCTTCTCTATGTTGCAGTGTTCCTCCATGATATTGCCAAGGGCCGGAAGGAGGATCATTCCATCGCGGGTGAGCGAATCGCGCTTGAACTTTGTCCGCGGCTTGGATTGACCGCATCGGAAACGGAAACGGTCGCTTGGCTCATTCGCCATCACCTCCTGATGAGTGAAACCGCGCAAATGCGCGATTTGAACGACTTCAAGACCATTCTCGACTTCTGTGCCGTGGTGCAGAGCGTCGAGCGCCTCAAGCTGCTAATAATTTTGACCGTGGCAGACATTCGCGCGGTTGGACCGGGAGTTTGGAATGGCTGGAAGGGCCAGCTCCTCCGAACGCTCTATACAGAAGCAGAACCTGTTCTGACGGGCGGCCACACCGCTGTCTCACGCAAAGAGCGTGTGATGGAGGCGCAGAGCACATTCTATGAGCGAATGCCCTCATGGAACGATGATCAGCGGAAAAGTTACGCGGCGCGTCACTATGATGCCTATTGGCTGGGCACCTCAACCGACAAACAGGTTAAACACGCCCAACTCATAGCAAGTGCTTCGCCCAAGAGCGTCGTCACCAGTTTCGAGACAGATTCATTTACGGCCATCACAGAACTGACGATTTATACACCGGACCATCCACGTCTACTCGCTCTTATCACCGGGGCATGTGCGGCAGCTGGTGCCAATATTGCCGGTGCGCAAATATTCACCACAACGGATGGAATGGCCCTCGATACCATCCTGATACAGCGCGAGTTCACAGACGAGGAAGACGAACGCCGCCGTGCCGAGCGCATTGCAGAATTGGTGCGCAAAGCGCTACGGGGCGAACTGTGGCTGAAAGAAGCTGTGGCACGCGCTTACAAGCCGCAACATCGCATGAAAGCGTTTACCGTGGAACCACGTGTCATCATCGACAACAATTCGTCCAACCGCTTCACGGTGATCGAAATCAATGGTCTGGACCGGATCGGCCTTCTCTATGATCTGACTGAAGCCCTCTACAAACTGAATCTCAATATCGCGTCTGCTCACGTCACCACTTTTGGTGAGAAAGCAATCGACGTCTTCTACGTAACGGACCTCACGGGTGCGAAGATCGAAAATACAACACGCCATGCCCAGATCGAGCATGCGATGGCCAGCATCCTGACGTCTGCGCAACCTGCGCTGATAAGGGCCTGATTGCCGATGTCTCTCCTTAGATCTGCAGCGACTGTCGGTGGCCTGACGCTGGTAAGCCGCGTACTCGGTTTCATTCGGGACCAGTTAATTGCATTCGCACTTGGCACCAGCTTCGTTGCGGAGGCCTTCTTCGTGGCCCAGCGCTTTCCCAACCTGTTCCGTGCACTTTTCGCAGAAGGCGCTTTCAACAACGCGTTTGTTCCGTTGTTTGCCAAGAGAGTGGAGGCAGAAGGGGAGGCCAAGGCCCGCGATTTCGCCATTGAGATCTTTTCGTTTCTCTTGGCCTGGCTAATCATCTTCTCGGCCGGGGCAATGATCGCTATGCCCGTCGTCATTTATATAATCGCACCCGGCTTCAAGGCGGATGGAGAGAAGTTTCAGCTGGCGGTGGACCTCACGCGCATCTGTTTTCCATACCTTCTCTTCATGTCACTTACAGCGCTTCAATCAGGCGTGCTGAACAGTCTGAATCGCTTTACCGCTGCGGCGGCGGCACCCATCCTGCTCAATGTAGTGATGATCATTTCAAATGTTGTCGCGTGGATACTCGCCACTGGCAACACACCAGAAACTGGGTACATTTTTGCGTGGGGCCTGTTTGCTTCGGGTGTGGCGCAATATGCGTTGCTTGCTATCGCCTGCCGGCGCGCCGGCATGCGCCTGGTGCCGCGCCGGCCCCGGTTGACGGCTGACGTCAAACGCGTGATCGCTCTATCCGGACCAGGCATCGTCTCTGGCGGTGTGATGCAGATCAACCTGGTAGTCGCGACTATGATTGCAACGACAATCCCAGGTGCAGTGGCATTTCTCTATTATGCTGACAGGCTCTACCAATTGCCGCTTGGCGTCATAGGTGTTGCTATCGGCGTTGTTCTCCTTCCTGATCTGTCGCGAAGGCTTCGGGCAGGTGATGATGGCGGTGCCCTCAACAGTCAAAACCGCGCACTGGAACTTTCGCTGTTTTTGACGCTGCCCGCCTGCGTTGCTCTCATGGCCATTCCACACGCCATCATCCACACTGTGTTCGAGCATGGTGCCTTCAGGCGCGCGGATACCTTTGCTGTGGCTCCCGCCCTTCTGGCCTTTGCCTCCGGTTTGCCCGCCTTTTCCCTTTCGAAGGTCTTCCAGCCAGGGTTCTATGCCCGCGAGGATACGCGAACGCCGATGAAGTTTGCGCTGATTTCTGTCCTTGTGAATGTCGCGGGAAGCTTGATACTTTCGCGCTTCCTGGGCCACACTGGAATAGCACTCGCCACATCACTTGCGGCGTGGGTGAACGCTGCGCTTCTAGGCATCACACTTACCCGTCGTAACCTCTTCATCTTGGATGAACGGTCGCGCCAGCGCCTGCCGCGTATTATTCTCTCCGCCATTGTCATGGGCGGGCTGCTGCTCGCGGGGCAATGGCTGCTCAGAGGAAATTATGCCGAACACGCAGGCTTCCTTGCTGCGGCTTGGGGTCTCACCCTGCTCGTTACGGGCGGCATATTGAGCTATTTTCTGATGGCACAGATCACCGGGGCAATGCGCCTCGGTGAAATCAGGTCGATGCTGAAAAGGTAAGGTTTTTCCGCTAAGGTACATCCATGACAAACAAACCAAACCAGCAGGATGTCGCCTTCGGCTTTCGGAAGGTGAACGAGGGCGACAAGCAGGGTCTCGTCAACGAGGTCTTCTCCAAAGTCGCTGCACGGTATGATCAGATGAACGATCTGATGTCCGGCGGGCTTCACCGGCTCTGGAAGGATGATCTGGTCGCCATGCTGAATCCCCCCAAGGGACAGGGTGCATTCAACCATCTTGACGTGGCAGGTGGGACGGGAGATGTCGCTTTCCGGGTATTGCGCGCCGGAGGCCCCAATGTTCGGGTCACAGTCGCGGACATCTCCCCCGAAATGGTAAGTGAAGGTAGAAGTCGCGCCGGGACGGAAGGTCTTCTGGGACGTTGCAGTTTCACAGTTGGCAATGCCGAAGCACTCGCATTTCCCGACAAAAGCTTCGACGGCTACACGATCGCCTTCGGTATCCGGAACGTCACTCATATTGATAGGGCGCTGGCTGAGGCCTATCGTGTGCTAAAGCCAGGTGGCCGTTTCCTTTGCCTCGAGTTCTCGCAAGTCGATATTCCGCTGCTTGACAGGATTTATGACGCTTACTCATTCACCGTCATACCCGCCGTGGGCAAGGCCGTGACTGGTGACGGGCAGCCATATCGATACCTGGTCGAATCGATCCGCACATTCCCGAAGCAGGAGGACTTCAAGGGTATGATGGACGATGCGGGTTTTGCAAATGCTACCTATCGAAATCTCACCGGCGGCGTGGTTGCGATCCATTCCGGTTGGCGTATCTGATGTTCTCCCGCCTCAGATACAGTGTTGCACTGCTGAGAGCCGGCCGCACGCTCGCGGCTTATGACGGGTTGCTGACGCCAGAGCAGTTGAGGCAGCTTCCCTGGTCAGCCCGCCTTGGCCTATCGGTCGCAAAACTGGGGACCAAGAGGCCGAACACAAGCGGCTCATCGGCTGTTGCTGAAGCACTCAGTTCTCTGGGCCCCAGTTACATCAAGCTCGGTCAGTTTCTGGCGACGAGACCGGATCTTGTCGGTCCACACCGTGCGTTCGAACTCAAGGCCCTGCAGGACCGGTTGCCGCCATTTCCATCCGACGTCGCCAAACAGACTATTCGCGACACGCTTGGCGCCGACGTCAGCCAGATTTTTTCGGAATTCGGACCGGCTGTGGCCGCCGCATCAATCGCGCAAGTTCACAAGGCGCGAACGGTTGAAGGCCAAGAACGAGCAGTCAAAGTCTTGCGGCCTGGAGTCGGCAAGCGATTTGCTGCCGATCTCGGCAGCTTCTATTTCGCCGCCCAGCTCATCGAACAGTTCAGCAGCGAAGGCCGCAGGCTGAGACCCGTTGCAGCGGTGCATATGCTTGAACAGTCCATGAAGCAGGAGCTCGACCTGAGAATGGAAGCTGCTGCTCTCTCGGAGATGGCCCAGAACAGTGCTGGAGACCCTGGATTCCGCGTTCCGAAAGTCGATTGGGAGCGTACCGGGCGTGATGTACTGACGACTGAATGGATTGACGGCATCCCGATTGCGGATGTCGAGGAAATCCGCGAACAGGGTTTTGACCTGGTCACGCTTGGGGATACGGTCATTCAGAGCTTTCTCCGCCATGCTATCCGTGACGGTTTCTTCCATGCAGACATGCATCAGGGAAATCTGTTCATCGACAGAGCGGGCAATCTGGTGGCCGTGGATTTTGGTATTGTCGGCCGGCTGGGTCCCAAGGAAAGCATGTTTCTTGCGGAGATACTCTATGGCTTCATCACGCGTGACTATCTGCGGGTAAGCAAGGTTCATTTCGAGGCAGGCTATGTGCCGCGCGAGCATGATCCGGCAGTCTTTGCCCAGGCGATCCGAGCGATCGGAGAGCCAATCATGGACCGTCCAGCGAACCAGATCTCAATGGCTCGCCTTTTGACTCAGCTCTTCGAGGTAACTGCACAGTTCGACATGCAGGCGCAGCCTCAGCTCTTGCTCCTCCAGAAGACCATGGTGGTTGTGGAGGGCGTCGCACGCACCTTGAACCCGGGCCTCAACATGTGGGTAACGGCAGAGCCGGTCGTCCGGGAGTGGATCGAACGAAAGCTGGGGCCCGCAGGGAAGCTGGAGGGGTTCACAAGTTCAATGGGGCGAGCATTCATTAGCCTGCCCTCTATGCTTGAAGATGCTAGGCGCGTAACGACCATGCTCTCAGACATGGCCGCAACTGGCGGACTGAAGCTGAGTTCGGAGACTACCGAACAGCTCGCCCGGGCTCAGTCCCAGCACGCCCGTTGGACCCGAATCTGGCTGGCACTATGTGCCATTTCCCTCGCCGTCATTGCCATAAAGCTGACGGTTTGAGGACGACTGGCAGGACACGCAGATTGCTGGCATAGTAAACCGATGACATCGCTCGCGGGAAAATCTGTCCTTCTTATCATCGGCGGCGGCATCGCTGCCTATAAGATCCACGAACTCATCCGCCTCTTGAAGACCCGGGGAGCACGCACACGCATTATTCTGACCAAAGCAGCGGAGGAATTCGTCACACCACTCTCTCTCGCGGGGCTTTCGGGGGAAAAGGTCTATACACATCTGTTCAGCCTCACCGACGAGGTGGAGATGGGTCATATCCAGCTTTCACGTGCGGCGGATTTGCTGGTCGTTGCACCTGCCACAGCCGATCTGATAGCTAAAATGGCAAATGGTCTTGCTGATGATCTTGCCTCAACTGCCCTTCTTGCAACCGACAAAAGGGTGCTTGTGGCTCCAGCGATGAATGTTCGCATGTGGAGACATGCAGCCACCCAACGCAACATCGAAGTGTTGAAGCGTGACGGTG
This sequence comes from Aestuariivirga sp., assembly GCF_965227715.1. Lineage (GTDB taxonomy): Bacteria > Pseudomonadota > Alphaproteobacteria > Rhizobiales > Aestuariivirgaceae > Aestuariivirga. The sequence continues at coordinate 2,551,261 of NZ_OZ245771.1, forward strand.
TGACATTGGTCGGGCCTAATGAGGGGGAGATGGCCTGCGGGGAATTCGGCCCAGGGCGCATGTCTGAACCCAATGAGATATTATCTTCGATAGTCGAATTGCTGAAGCCGAGATCACAGCCACTTGCAGGCAAGAAGGTTGTGATCACAGCCGGTCCAACTCGTGAGCCCATCGATCCCGTCCGCTTCATCTCCAATCATTCATCCGGTAAGCAGGGTTATGCAATCGCGAAAGCCGCAGTTGATCTCGGCGCAGAGACGATTCTCATCTCCGGTCCCGTGGCGCTTCTGGTTCCGCCAGGCGTTCAGATGATCCCCGTGGAAACCGCTCAGGACATGCTCCGCGCCTGCGAAGCAGAGCTGCCGGGGGACATTGCAATCTTCACGGCCGCGGTGGCCGACTGGCGCGTAACGGCACAGGCGACGGGAAAGCTCAAGAAGTCAGCCGGCGCACCTCCGAGCCTCACGCTCACCGAAAATCCCGATATACTCGCGACGATCTCGCACCACGCAGCGCGTCCAAGGGTCGTTGTCGGGTTTGCAGCAGAAACTGAGCATGTGACGGATCATGCAATCGCAAAACTCAAGAGAAAAGGTTGTGACCTGATAGTCGCCAATGATGTCAGCAAGGATTCAGGAGTGTTTGGAGGCGATCGCAACACCGTTCACCTGGTTTCTGACGGCGGCATCGAGAGCTGGCCGCAGATGAGCAAGGATGAAGTGGCGCAGCGCCTTATGGGACGCTTGGTACAGACGCTCGTGCTGCGTCAGAAAGCGTCGGAATGATCTCGGTCGCCATAAAACGTCTTCCGCATGGCAAAGATCTTCCTCTGCCAGCATATGAAACAGCAGACGCCGCGGGCATGGACCTTCGGGCTGGTCAGGCAATGACTCTCGCGCCCGGCGCGCGCTGCTTGATGCCCACGGGGATTTCCATCGCCCTCCCGCAGGGCTTGGAGGCGCAGGTGCGGCCGCGCTCTGGCCTTGCTGTGAAGCACGGCGTGACCGTGCTGAATGCCCCGGGCACCATCGACAGTGACTATCGTGGCGAAATAAAAGTCCCGCTGATCAACCACGGTGACGAGGCGTTTGTAATTGCCCGTGGCGATAGAATTGCCCAGATGGTGATTGCGCCGGTAACACGCATTGGTTGGGTTGAAGCTGAAGAGTTAAACGAGACGGCACGCGGGGCCGGCGGCTTCGGCTCGTCGGGAACGCGTTGATGGCACTCGCCCCCGATGAGGTCGAACGCTATGCGAGGCATCTCGTTCTCCATGAGGTCGGCGGGCCCGGACAGAACAGACTTAAAGAGTCAAAGGTTCTGGTTGTAGGTGCGGGCGGGCTCGGGGCACCGCTGCTCTATTACCTTGCTGCAGCGGGAATCGGCACAATTGGCATTGTGGACGATGACAGGGTCAGTCTCTCCAACCTTCAGCGTCAAATTATCCACACCACCTCCCGCATCGGAATTGCCAAGACGGCAAGCGCGCGGGAGACAATCCAGAACATAAATCCCCATGTGCAAGTCGTAGAGCACGGCTACCGTATGACGGCCGAAAATGCGCTTTATCTCATCGGAGGCTATGACATCGTCGCCGATGGGTCCGATAATTTTCCAACCCGCTATCTGGTCAGCGATGCCTGCTTCTTTGCAGAGAAGACACTTATTACGGCTGCAGTGGGCCAATTCGATGGACAGCTCTCGACCTTCAAGCCCTATCAAAGCGCACCAGACGGTGTTCCCATGCCGACCTATCGCTGTCTGATGGGGGAACTACCGCCGCGTGGATTATTCCCCGCTTGCGAGGAAGCGGGAATACTCGGCGCTCTGCCTGGAGTACTCGGTTCGATGCAGGCGATGGAAGTCATCAAGGAGATCCTCGGCATCGGAGAAAGTCTCGCCGGCCGTCTCTTGATGTACGACGCCTTGGCCACCCGTTTCTATGAAACCAAACTCTCCTGGAATCCGGACAATCCGCTGACCGGGCGCAACGCGAGTATCACGTCCCTGGTGGCGTCGAACTACAGCGATCGCTGAGGAACGTCAGTCCGCTCGGGAGTCGCCAACGCCATTCTTCAGATCTTCCGGCCGCGGCATCGAGATGATGTTATAGCCCGAATCTACATAATGAATCTCACCCGTCACGCCGCCCGACAATGGTGACAGAAGATATAGGCCGGCGCCGCCCACCTCATCGAGCGTGACGGTGCGGCGGAGAGGAGCGTGGCTCTGTTGATAACTGAACATGGCACGCGCATCGCCTATACCCGCGCCTGCGAGGGTTCGCATTGGACCTGCGGAAATCGCGTTCACGCGAATCCCCTGAGGCCCGTAGTCCGCCGCCAGATAGCGCACGGAGGATTCGAGCGCCGCTTTGGCTACACCCATCACATTGTAGTTCGGCATGACGCGCACTGAGCCGCCATAGGTTAGGGTCACGAGCGATCCGCCATTGGGCATAAGAGCCGCCGCGCGCTTGGCGATCTCAGTGAAGGAGAAACATGAGATCACCATGGTGCGAATGAAGTTCTCGCGCGTTGTATCGGCGTATTTGCCCTTGAGTTCGTTCTTGTCGGAAAAGGCGATGGCGTGAACCACGAAATCGATACTGCCCCACTTTTCCTTCAGCGTATCAAATGCAGTATCTACCGTTGAAACATCGTCGACATCGCAGGGCAATAGAATGCTAGACTCAACGGATTCTGCCAGCGGGGTCACGCGGCGCCCAAACGCTTCGCCTTGATACGTGAAGGCAAGTTCGGCACCATGCTTGTGCAGCTGTTGGGCAATGCCCCAGGCAATAGAATGATCGTTCGCGACACCCATAATGAGTCCGCGGCGTCCAGCCATCAAAGAATGTGTCATGAAATCAGCCGTTGTAGCGCTGGAAGACGAGGGTTGCGTTGGTTCCGCCGAAGCCGAAGCTGTTCGACATAACCGTATCGACGCGGGCGTTATTGATACGCTGCCGGACGATGGGAATGTCAGCAAATTCGGGGTCGATTTCCTCGATGTTGGCGCTCTCGCAAATGAAGTTGTTCTTCATCATGAGTATCGAATAGATCGCCTCCTGGACGCCCACCGCACCCAGTGAATGGCCCGTAAGCGACTTGGTACCCGCGATTGGTGGAATCTTGTCTCCGAACACCGCACGAATCGCCTCGATTTCCTTCTTGTCACCAATCGGTGTCGAGGTAGCATGGGGGTTGATGTAGTCGATATTGCCTGCAGCTTTCATGGACTGCTTCATGCAGCGCACGGCACCCTCGCCCGAAGGCTGAACCATGTCATAGCCATCCGAAGTTGCTCCGTAGCCAATGAGCTCAGCATAGATCTTGGCGCCACGGGCTTTCGCGTGCTCAAGCTCCTCGAGAACAACTGTTCCGGCCCCGCCCGCGATGACGAAACCGTCGCGATTCTTATCATAGGCGCGGGAGGCCTTGGCGGGAGTGTCGTTAAATTTCGATGACATGGCACCCATCGCATCGAACAGCACCGAGAGCGTCCAGTCGAGCTCTTCGCCGCCGCCTGCGAACATCACATCTTGTTTGCCCCATTGTATCAGCTCGGCCGCATTGCCGATGCAGTGCGCAGACGTCGCGCAGGCCGAGGAGATCGAATAATTGACTCCACGAATGCCAAAGGGTGTTGCGAGTGTTGCCGAATTGGTGCTCGACATTGCAGCAGGCACCGCAAAAGGTCCGACGCGCTTTGGCCCCTTCTCACGAGTGGTGTCAGCGGCCTGCACGATGGTGCGTGTGGACGGCCCTCCAGAGCCCATAATGATACCGGTCAGGTCGTTCTTGACGTCCCTCTCCTCAAGGCCGGAGTCGACAATGGCCTGTTGCATGGCCGCATAGTTCCAAGCTGCACCATCGCCCATGAAACGGCGGACCCGGCGGTCCACGCTTTCAAGGTCAAATGTGGGGGCACCGTGCACTTGGCATCGGAAGCCAAGCTTTGCGTAGTCTTCCGCGCGAACGATGCCGGACTTCGCCTCAAACAGCGAATTCAGCACCTCTTGTACATTGCTGCCAATGCTCGACACGATGCCGAGACCAGTAACGACGACCCGCCGCATGTTGCTTCCTTTCTCAGGCCGTGGGCTGGAAGAGCCCGACCTTCATATCAGTAACCTGATAGACGGTTTCACCATCGGCCTTCATGATGCCGTTCGAAACTGCCATCTTGAGCCTGCGCAGCACGAGGCGGGTAATCTCCACCTCATATGTCACCTTTTTGATGAGCGGGGTGACCATGCCGGACAGCTTCACTTCGCCTACACCAAGCGCCCGCCCACGGCCGGGCTCGCCAAGCCAGCCGAGGAAAAACCCCGTCATCTGCCAGAGTGCATCCAATCCGAGGCACCCGGGCATGACGGGATCGCCTTGGAAGTGGCAGCCAAAAAACCAGAGGTCGGGTTTGATGTCGAACTCGGCCACAACCTTGCCGAGTTTCGCGGAGCCGCCATCCTTCGAGATGTCCGTAATGCGGTCGAACATCAACATGGGTGGGAGAGGAAGTTGAGCGTTGCCGGGTCCAAAAAGTTCACCGCGCCCACAAGACAAGAGGTCTTCATAGTCATAGCTTGACTTCGGATCGTTCATTCTGCCTCTAGGTCCCAATCTGCGCCGGTTGCCCGGTTCCGCCGTTCCTATCACATGGAAATAACCGGTCCAAGCCCGGTGTCGGACATGTGAACCCGCCACCCGGCACCAAGATTGCCTTGCCTTGGGTGTTTCGCGTATATAGGAGGCCATTATGGAATTTCACGATCAGGATATCGCGGAGCGGCTTAGATTGGCAGGGCTTCGACCCACCCGCCAGCGGCTGTCACTCGCGTCCATCTTGTTTGGGGCCGGAGACAGGCACGTGAGTGCCGAAGTCTTGCATCAAGAGGCCCTGGCAGCCCAGATCGATGTGTCACTGGCGACCGTCTACAATACGCTCAATCAATTCAAGGCTGCAGGGCTTCTGCGTGAAGTGGCCTGCGAGGGCGACCGGAGCTTTTTCGATACAAACACCTCGAATCACTTCCACTACTATCTGGAAGAGAGCGAATCGCTCGTCGACATCGGCGCCAGCGATCTTGAAGTGAAGGGCCTCCCACCGCTCCCGGCAGGCACCGTAATAGACCGGATCGATATCATCGTCCGGCTTCGGAAGTCAGGTACTTAAGGGTCATCAGGCTACTGCGACCGGTTGGTTAAGAGGCCCGCCTCCCAGCCCAGAATAGCCTGTTTGCGGGTGAGACCCCAGTGATAGCCGCACAGCCCGCCAGATTTGCCGAGAACCCGGTGGCAGGGAACGACGAAGGAAATCGGGTTTCGTCCCACTGCTGTCCCCACAGCCCTTGAGGCTTTCGGATTGCCTAAATGTCCGGCAATATCTGAGTAGGTTGTTGCTTGCCCCAGCGGAATCCTTAGCAAGGTCTGCCAGACTTTCGTCTCGAAATCCGTCCCGATGAAAACGATCCGCAATGGTTGCTCCGCCCGCCATTTTGCTGGGTTGAAGATAAGTCCCACGTGGGGGGCGGTCGCATTAACATCTTCCACATAAATGGCTTCGGGCCAGCGGCTACGCATATCCAGGAGGCTCGCCTGCTCTTCTCCCTGATCTGCGAAAGCCAAGCCACAAATGCCCTGATCCGTCATCATGAGTAGAACCTTGCCAAAGGGACAGTCGTGAAAGCCAAAACGGATTGTCAGGCCTTTGCCCCGGGCCTTGTATGCACCAGGTGTCATCCCCTCATGGGTGACGAACAGATCGTGAAGCCTTCCCGGGCCTGAAAGGCCAACCTCATAACTGGCGTCGAGAATGCTCGCTGAATCGCGCAGTAATTTCCGGGCATGGTCAATCGTGAGCGCCTGCACGAATGCCTTGGGACTGAGCCCGGCCCAGCGCATGAACAGCCTCTGGAGATGCGCTGCGCTCAGGCCATTCCTCTCCGCCAAGAGGTCGAGGGATGGCTGCTCGCGCCAGTGCTCGCGGAGATATTCCAGATTTTGGCGCACCAACTCATAGTCATTGGCCGCCTCTTTGAGGGTTAGTGTTTCGCTCATGCAGGGGAAACTACCGCGAGCCAGGCCTCTTTCCCACCCGAAAGCTGATCAGATGCGGGGAACAGCGATCGCTGCACGAAGGGCCACGGCCAGCGTCTTGCGCTCCTCGGGAGCAAGGAATTCGCCAATTGCCGCACGGGTTTGGCCGGACACCAGTGACAGCCTGCCAATCAGCTCCCGTTCCTGGTCTTGTTCGAGTTCCACCCTGACCCAGCGCCTGTTGAAGCGCTGTTGCTCCGGAGGGTGGTTGTCGCGAAGCCGGTCCAGCACCAGTTCATGCTCGGTGATACGAATCCGTTCTAGCCGACGGGCATCCGCGAAATTTACTCGAAACGCCCACCATATGAGCAAAACATCCAGTCCGGCAAAACCAGTGATGGGCCAGGCACCCATCGCCACGAACATTCCACCGACGACAAGATTGACCGCGACCACCAGCCCCATGACCATCGCAAAGCCTTGGCGGGTGAGGCTGCGATGCGGGGTCAGTGTTGCCTCCCAGACCTTGCTGTTGCTACCTTCCACTGGCGGTTCTCCAATCGAGGCGAAAGGAAACATCGAAAACATGGCGAAGGCAACCCGCCTCAGACCGGCGGAGATCGAGGAAATGTTCCGCCGATTTCAGGGGGCCAATCCCGAGCCGGTAGGAGAGCTTCATTACGTTAACCCATTCACGCTTTTGGTTGCGGTTGTGCTGTCCGCCCAAGCCACGGATGAGGGCGTGAACCGCGCCACCAAACCGCTTTTTGCCATCGCCGATACTCCCTACAAGATGCTTGCGCTGGGAGAAGATACGGTGCGGGAGTTGATCAAGACCATCGGTCTGTTCCGCAATAAGGCGAAGAACGTGATTCTGTTGTCCCAGCAACTTATCGAGAAGCACGGCGGTGAGGTGCCGGATGACCGGGAGGCGTTGGAAGCCTTGGCTGGGGTGGGGCGGAAGACGGCCAATGTCGTGCTCAATACGGCCTTCGGCCACCCGACTATTGCAGTCGACACCCACCTGTTTCGTTTGGGGAACCGGACCGGTCTCGCACCCGGCAAGACACCACTTGATGTGGAAATGAAACTGTTGAAAGCGGTCCCGAAGGCATATGGCCGGCACGCCCATCACTGGCTGATCTTGCATGGGCGTTATGTTTGCAAGGCCCGAAAGCCCGAATGCTGGCGATGCTTGATTTCCGACATCTGCCGGTTCAAGCCGAAGACGCCCGCACCGACTTGAATATATGAGTGAAATAGGAAGTGGCGAAGAGCGGCACTGCCAGATTGACGATGGGAATCAGGGAAAGAACTGCGGGGAGAAGAGCCGCAAAGAAGATCGCCGGACTGTTCTCCTTGCGCATCACTTTTGCTTCTTCCACCGGCATGTGACGCATAGCCACCATTTCGAAATACTCCCGCCCCAACAGATAGGCATTGGCCGCCACCAGGGCAATCGCTCCAATGCCAAAAAACACCATGGGCAGGACCGCCAGGTTCACGACCAGCATCAAGACGAAAAACTGCATGGCCATGGCAAGAGCACGGCCGGCCGGCAATGGCGTCCCTCGGGGATCCCAGGGGTAGTGGCGCTCCTCCACCATCTGAGCAATGCGGTCTAAGAACAAGCCCGCGAAAGCGGCAGTGACCGGTCCCATCAGAAAGAAGAAGGCCACTAGCAGAGCAAGTCCGGTTCCAACCTCGACCAGCCTGTCAGCCCAAGGCCATGAAAAATGGGTGAAGCTCGCGAGCAGCATTTCAGTGAGGATGAGGACCGCGATGAACAGGGCAATTGTCAGGCCCAGCGCCTTCAACAATACCTTGTGAAAATCGGGCGAAAAGAGGTCACCCATGGCCTTGATTGCAGCCTTGATCATGCCCAACAGGTAATCTCACACGCTTGCAAGCGCAAGCGGGCTTCGCTAGGGCGAGAGCTGAATTGGTGACTTGGAGATCTTCATGACGAGTTCTGGCTTCGACGTCCTGTGCATTGGCAATGCGATCGTGGATGTTATCGCACGGGTCGACGAGAGATTCGTCAGCCACCACGAGCTGGTGAAAGGCTCGATGAACCTGATCGACGAGATACGCGCGGAACAACTCTATGCCGATATGGGGCAGGCGATTGAGGTTTCCGGGGGTTCCGCGGGCAACACCGCGGCAGGAGTCGCCTCGCTTGGCGGAAATGCTGCCTATTTCGGAAAGGTGAAAAGTGACCAGCTCGGCGCGATCTTTCGGCATGACATGCGCTCGCAGGGCGTTGTTTTCGAAACGCCTGCCGCAGAAGATGGCCCCGCCACCGCACGCTCATTCATCCTGGTCACTCCGGATGGTGAACGCACCATGAATACCTATCTCGGTGCCTGCGTGAACCTCACCACGGAAGATGTTGACCGGAAGACAGTCGAGGCTGCTCAGGTTACCTATATGGAGGGATATCTCTGGGATCGGCCAGAGGCAAAGGAAGCCTTCAAGCTCGCCGCCAGGATTGCACGAGCGGCCGGCCGCAAGACCTCGATCACGCTCTCAGATTCCTTCTGCGTGGAACGCCACAGGGATAGCTTCCTCGAATTGATCCGGAGTAGCGTCGACATTGTCTTCGCCAACGAGACGGAGATCAAGTCGCTCTACCAGACCCAAAACTTCGACGGTGCGATCAAAGCGATTGGAGCAGACTGTGGCCTGGCCGTCGTCACGCGTTCGGAGAAGGGGTGCGTCGTGGTTGTGGGCCGGGAGGTCCACCAAGTCCCAGCTCACCCAGTGACGGCAGTCGTTGATGTCACAGGAGCGGGCGATCTCTTCGCCGCCGGCTTCCTCTATGGCCACACCCACGGCAAGTCGCTCTATGATTCCGCGCGGCTCGGTTCGCTCGCGGCAGCGGAAGTCATCTCCCATATTGGGGCACGGCCTGAAATCAGCCTTCACAGTCACGCAGAAGCGATGGGTTTCCTATAGCTTCCGCAGGAAGACACTGCGGATGAAATGATCTGCACCCTTACGGAGCACCAAGTCTGCGCGCGGCCTGGTGGGCAGGATGTTTTCACGCAGGTTTACGAAGTTGATCGTGTCCCATATTCGCGTTGCCGTCTCGCGTGACTCCTTGTCCGAGAGAGTCGCATAGCGGTGGAAGTAGGATTTCGGGTTGCGGAATGCGCTGTCGCGCAGCGTCAGGAAACGCTCGATATACCATTTACGGAGGTCCTTGAGATCTGCATCCAGGTATATGGAAAAATCAAAGAAATCCGAAGTGTTGGGAATGCCACGGCCGTCACGTGGAGGACGGCCCGTCTGTAACACGTTAACGCCCTCAACGATCAGAATGTCCGGCTGATCGATCACCACGCGCTCGTCCTTCAATACATCATATGTCAGATGAGAGTAGAGCGGAGCGGTCACATTGCGCTTTCCGGCCTTGATGTCAGATAGGAAGCGGAGAATGGCCGGAAGATCGTAACTCTCGGGAAAGCCCTTTCTTGTCATCAGGCCTTCGCGCTCGAGAATGGAATTGGGCAGCAGGAATCCATCCGTCGTAACCAGATCGACCTTTGGGTGCTTCGGCCAGCGAGCGAGAAGGCGTTGCAGGATACGGGCCGTGGTGCTCTTTCCAGCCGCCACGCTGCCCGCCATGCCAATGACGAAAGGTACTTTGCGGTCTGAAACATGCAGGAAGTTGTTGGTTGCCCGAAACAGCCCTTGCGTTGCGGCGACATAGAGGTTCAGCAGCCTGGACAGCGGCAGGTAGATTGTCTCGACTTCGTTCAGGTCCACCCGATCGTTGATACCTCGCAGTTCGTCGAGATCGGTCTGCGTCAGCGTCATCGGTGTATCGGCGCGCAACGCGGCCCACTCCTCACGCGCGAAACGTCTGAAAGGGGAAACTTCCTTTACAAATTCTTCCATGATTCAGTCCCTGGGGCGCGAGGCCTTTTCAATGATACCGCTCACGCCTTGACGGCGGGCGAGCTCGGCCATCACGTCCGCAAGCGGAACTTCCGTTGCCTCAAGCAGAACGAGCAGGTGATAGAGCAGATCAGCGGATTCAGCAGCAATGTGTTTCTTGTCCCGTAGCACTGCCGCAAGCGCGGTTTCCACTGCTTCCTCACCTAGCTTCTTTGCGCATTTTTCGACACCTTGGTTCAGAAGCTTCGCTGTGTAAGACTGCTCCGGCGATTGGGCCCTGCGCTCTGTGATTTCATTCGCCAGCGCAGCCAGAACATCGAGCCTGTGGTCGGTCATGAATGATATCCTAAGTAAGCCGCATGGGGATGCCTGCAGCCGCCAGATGGTGCTTGGCCTCTCCGATGGAGTAAGTCCCGAAATGAAAGATCGAGGCGGCGAGCACGGCGCCCGCATGTCCGTCTCGAATACCTGAAACCAGATGTTCGAGAGTGCCTACACCGCCTGAAGCGACAACAGGCACGCTGACCGCATCAGCCACGGCGCGGGTCAAATCAATGTCGAAACCCTTGCCAGTGCCGTCTCGATCCATTGACGTGAGCAAGAGCTCTCCCGCACCCCGTGAGACCACTTCCCGGGCAAACTCCACTGCATCGATGCCTGTGGGCTGCCGGCCACCATGCGTGAAAATTTCCCAGTGCCCGGGAGATATCTGTTTTGCATCGATGGCAACGACCACGCACTGCGCGCCGAATTTTTCTGCAGCCTGCCGCACAAAATCACGGTCGGCGACGGCGGCGGAATTGATCGACACCTTGTCTGCGCCTGCGAGCAACAGCTTCCGGATATCCTCCAGCGTACGAACACCACCCCCGACGGTGAGAGGCATGAAGCAAGCCTCGGCCGTACGCTGCACAACATCAAAGATGATTCCACGGTTCTCATGCGTCGCGGTGATGTCAAGAAAGCAGAGTTCGTCTGCTCCCGCTGCGTCGTAAGCCTTGGCGATTTCTACGGGATCGCCCGCATCGCGAAGATCGACAAAATTCACGCCCTTGACCACGCGGCCGTCCTTCACATCGAGGCATGGAATAAGGCGGGCTTTCAGCATTTGCGCAAACCCTTGAACAACCGCAATGCTTCAGTCACGTCAATCCGGCCATCATAGATGGCGCGGCCAGATATCGCCCCCTCCAGATGTTGGCAGTCTGGAAGCATCAGGCGACGAATGTCGTCCATTGATGCCAGGCCGCCGCTGGCAATGACAGGGATCTTGATGGCCTTTGCCAGATCAAGTGTCGACTCGATGTTCAGCCCCTTCAACATACCGTCCCGATCGATATCAGTATAAATGATGGCCGAGACGCCGGCATCAGCAAATTGCCTAGCCAGATCTATTGCAGCAAGATCCGTCGTCTCTGCCCACCCTTCAACGGCGACTCTTCCGCTCTTCGCATCAATTCCGACAACAATGCGGCCCGGGAACAGTCTGCAGGCCTCCCGCACCAATGCGGGATCACGTAGTGCAACGGTGCCCAAAATCACGCGGCTGACGCCCCTCAGCAGCCAGGCCTCGATCTGAACGAGGCTACGGATACCTCCCCCCAACTGAACAGGAAGGTGCACAGTCTTGAGAATGGTCTCCACGGCATTGCCATTCACCGACTTTCCAGCGAAGGCTCCGTTGAGATCGACAATGTGCAACCATTCAAAACCCTGTTGTTCGAATCTCCTCGCTTGGTCAGCAGGATCATCATTGAAGACTGTCGCCTGGTTCATGTCCCCCAGCTTCAGTCTTACACATTGGCCGTCTTTGAGATCGATGGCGGGAAACAGGATCATGGACGCCACCTCAGAAAATTTGCGAGAAGAGCGAGCCCCAGCGCCTGGCTCTTCTCGGGGTGGAATTGTGTGCCGAAGAGGTTGTCCCGGCCCACAACAGCAGTAATCGCCGTGCCATACTCGGTCGTCGCGGCGATGTCTGAGGCATCTGTGGCATCAAGGTAGTAGGAGTGGACAAAATAGGCATGAAGCCCTTTGTCACCCAGCGCTAATCCGTTCAGCAGCGCATGTGGCCGCAGCTCGTTCAGCGTATTCCAACCCATATGCGGAATTTTGAAAGATGCATCCTGCGGAACGATCGGCTTCACATCGCCGGGAATCCATCCGAACCCTTCGGTTATGTCGTGCTCAAGCCCTCTCGAAGCCATAAGCTGCATTCCTACGCAAATTCCAAAGAAGGGCTTGCCCTTCTGCATTACTTCCGCCTCCAGCGTTTGCCGGAGTCCGGGAACTGACAGGAGACCATTGCAGCAATCCTTGAAGGCCCCCACGCCTGGCAGCACGATGCGGTCTGCTTTGCGCAACATGTCCGGATCGGATGTCACGTTGATGCAAGTCGACAGCCCATGATCATGCGCGGCCCGTTCGAAGGCCTTGGCGGCAGAATGCAGGTTTCCGGAGCCGTAATCGATGATAGCGAGGCTCATGCCCTAACCTCAGACATTGCCAAACAGGCCCAGCGTATCATTGTGGGCGGCTTGATAGCGGGTGGGGATCACGGCATGTACTGTAGACGCACGGCTGAAAAAATGAGTGAGTTCCGCTGCCTGCCGCGTGCTTGCCTGCACGAAAGTCGCGAGGCGGAAACCGGCTCGCTCCAGCGACTGAACCTGAAGGCTTCTGGCTTCGAATCCAAAGAGTAGGGCAACGCCGAACTGGCACAATGCCGCAGCGCCAGATTCCAGCCAGTGCAGATTTACCGCCACAACCAGCAGCGCCAAAACGGCAAACAGCAAGAGGGATACCACCCACATCCGCTGCCACAACGCCCAGAGGACGGAAAACAAGAACGCGCCCCAGGAGAAGCCTTCAGGGACGAAGACTGCGTCTTCCGGCTTGCCACCGGGTGCCTCAAGAACTGAAAAAATCGTCATCAGCCTGCGAGCGATCCCTTGGTTGAAGGGATCTTGTCCTTCTGGCGCGGATCGATCTCAATAGCCTGGCGCAGTGCCCGCGCCATTGCTTTGAAGCAGGATTCCGCAATGTGATGGTTGTTGTCGGCGTAGAACGTCTCGATGTGAAGTGTAATGCCTGCATTCATGGTGAAGGCCTGGAACCATTCTCGCACCAATTCCGTGTCAAAATCCCCGATTTTTTGGGCCGTGAAATTGACCTTCCAGACGAGGAACGGCCTGCCAGACACATCCACCGCCGCCCGGGTGAGCGTGCCGTCCATGGGGAGGTCGACGCTAGCGTAACGGCGGATGCCCTTCCGTTCGCCCAACGCCTTGGAAACGGCCTGGCCGATGGCAATACCGGAATCTTCGGCCGTATGGTGAAAGTCGATGTGAAGGTCGCCTTCTGCCAACAGCGTCAAATCAATCAGTGAATGCCTGGAGAACTGTTCCAACATATGGTCGAGAAAGCCAACGCCGGTCTTCACGTCGAAGAGACCCGTTCCATCAAGGTCAATAATGGCGGAAATTCCGGTTTCTGTCGTCTTGCGATCGATCGAGGCTTTGCGCATCGTTTTCGGCGTCCAGCTGGAGAATGATGCGCCTCTTAGCAGATGCAACGAGAATTGGCCAAGTCTGCCTTTTCTTTGGCCCGCTGTAGGCTTACATCAGCACCGCTGAACTGAAAGGAATTCCCATGTCAGAGCCCCCGACTTGGCACGGCACGACCATCCTCTCCGTAAGAAAGGGAGATAGGGTCGTGATTGCCGGAGACGGCCAGGTCAGCCTCGGTCAAACGATAATCAAGGGCAACGCCCGCAAGGTTCGGCCCTTGGGGGCTGGCGCCGTCATCGGCGGCTTCGCCGGAGCCACCGCTGATGCGATGACGCTGTTTGAACGCCTGGAAACGAAACTGGAACAGTACCCCAATCAACTCACCCGCGCCTGCGTGGACATGGCAAAGGACTGGCGGACCGACCGTTATCTGCGCCGCCTGGAAGCCATGATGATCGTTGCCGATAGGACGGTGACCCTCGTGCTCACGGGCACGGGCGATGTTCTCGAACCAGAGAAGGGCATTATTGCGATTGGTTCTGGCGGCAATTACGCTCTCGCCGCGGCTCGTGCTCTGGCAGACAGTGACCTGGATGCAGAGACGATTGCCCGCAGGGCGATGGCCATCGCAGCCGAGATCTGCGTCTACACCAACAACAATCTCACGGTTGAAACCTTGGCCACGGCCTGAGGAAACTCGAGAACATTATGACAGATTTTTCCCCACGCGAGATCGTCTCCGAACTTGATCGTCACATCGTCGGCCAGACCGAGGCCAAGCGGGCCGTCGCCATTGCGCTGCGCAATCGCTGGCGCAGAAAGCAGCTTCAACAGCCGCTGAGAGATGAGGTGAGCCCCAAGAACATCCTCATGATTGGCCCCACAGGCGTAGGCAAAACCGAAATCGCCCGGCGCTTGGCAAGGCTCGCCAATGCACCCTTTCTGAAGGTGGAAGCGACCAAATTCACTGAAGTCGGATATGTTGGACGTGACGTGGATCAGATCGTGCGCGATCTCGTGGAATCGGGCATCGCTATGACGAAAGCCGCACGCCGGAAGGACGTTGAGGCTCAGGCGCAACTTAATGCTGAAAGACGTGTCGTTGATGCTCTCGTCGGCAGCAATGCATCCGAGACAACGCGTGAAGCCTTCCGGCGCAAGCTACGCGCCGGCGAACTTGACGAACGGGAAATCGAGGTTCAGGTCGCGGACAATGGTACGGGAAGCTTCGAGATACCCGGCATGCCCGGTGGATCCGCCAGCGTCGTAAACCTGTCTGACATGCTCGGCAAGGCGTTCGGCGGACGCACCAAATCACGGCGCATGAGCGTGAAGGCCAGTCACGAAATACTGCTGGCGGAAGAATCCGACAAGCTGCTCGATCAGGATCAGATCGTGCAAGAGGCGATCGATGCCGTTGAAAACAATGGTATCGTCTTCCTTGATGAAATTGACAAGATCTGCGCCCGGTCTGAGCGGCAGGGTGCCGACGTCAGCCGCGAAGGCGTGCAAAGGGACCTTCTGCCGCTGATCGAGGGCACGACCGTTTCAACAAAGCATGGGCCGGTGAGGACAGACCACATCTTGTTCATCGCATCGGGAGCCTTCCACATCGCGAAGCCATCCGATCTTCTTCCCGAACTTCAGGGACGGCTGCCAATCCGCGTAGAATTGAAGGCGCTGAACCGTGAAGATCTGCAGCGGATTTTGACGGAGCCAGAGTCGAGCCTCATCAAACAGTATCGCGCACTTCTGGCAACCGAAGGCGTGACCCTCGATTTTACAGAAGATGGTATCGCGGCTATTGCCCAGATTGCTGCCGACACCAATGCGAGCGTGGAAAACATCGGCGCCCGCCGTCTACAAACCGTCATGGAGCGCCTGCTGGATGACGTGAGCTACGCTGCACCTGACCGTTCCGGCGAGAGCCTCACGATAGACAGCTCCTATGTGGATCAGCACGTAGGCCAGCTCGCGAAAAACGCTGACCTCTCAAAGTTCATCCTTTAGGCCTGCGGCGTTGACGGCCCAGGCTTGCCAGCAGTTCATCCAGGGTAGCGGCATCAAGCTTTCCGATGTCATCTGCAAGGCGGTTCGCAAGTTCGGTGGCCTTTGGGTTCAGCCCTGCAGTGTCGATTGTGATGCGAGGATGCGAAATCCGCGCCAGCCGCACGACTTCGTCGGCCTCATCCCAAATAACGTTGAAGAACGTGAGAATGCGTTGAATAAGATGCCAGCCGGGACGGCCGCGCTTTCCGTGCTCTAAAGCCGAAAGATAGGCGGAAGACACACCGATCGCCTCGGCCATTTCTTTGAGTGTCACGCCGCGTTCGGCGCGGAGTTTCCGCATCCTGTCGCCAAACGGCGTCATAGGTCCTCCCGGATGCGCCTAATCCGCACATAGTAGGCACCTCCGCCGCCATGCTTGGGATGGGCTGGCTGGAAACCAGCAACAAGACTTCGGAACTCCGGCTCGTGAAACCATTCGGTGGCAAGGCGGCGAAGCCTACCGGCACGTTCCGGCGCGTGAAAGTGATCCGCGCCATGCAAGGTATGTCGGGCGAAAGGAGAGTCGCCCTTTCCCGTTATGATAAGCACGTTGCGGGTGCCCGACATCTGTGCGTCCCTAAGGAAGCCCAGGAGGGTTATGCGTGCCATTTCGATGCCTGTGCCATGGAGATCGAGCCGGCGCTCGATTTCCACCTGTCCCCGCGTTAACCGCTGAGTCGTTCGCCGGTCGAGACCAGTAATCTGCGGCGGCGGCTTGCGATGCGCTGTGGGTACCGGCACATGGGGACTGGACGGCAAGTTCACATGTTTCTTGGCAGGAAGAACGGTAACCGAGGAAGGCGACACCGGGTGTCGAGACGCACGATGACGAAGGGGCTTGATGCTCTTTGCCATCTCCAGCCAGAGATCATAATCCGGCGGCTTCCGGCTCACGTTTCCAACCCCAGCTCGGCGGCAACGGCATGAGGCAGCAGCACAGTCATGCGGCCCTCGCTCTTCATGGGTCCCGCCACGCGCGCAGCTTCTTCTCCGAACCCCCAATAGACGTCACCCCGCGCCAAGCCTTTGATGGCGCTCCCCGTATCCTGCACAATGAGGAGCTGGCGAAATTCCGCCGGCCGCCGTTCATCGCCAGTAGGAACCTGCGTGTCCAACCACACCGGCGTTCCGAACATCCAAAGGAAACGGTCGGCAGCGAGGCTCCGCTGGGGGGTCAGCTGTACATGCTGGGCGCCCAGTGCGCCAAGATGCGGATCCTCAAGCTTGACATCACGGAAGAACACGAAGGACTGGTTCTCCCACATAAGGGTGCGGGCATCGATGGGATGCGCCGTCATCCATTTGCGGATCGTCTGCATCGATACTTCATCGGGTCCAAGCACGCCCCGGTCCACCAGCAATCCGCCAATTCCGGTGTATGGCAGTCCCGATTTGGCAGCGAAGGAGAGGCGCATTGAACTCCCATCGGAGAAGCGCACGCGGCCCGACCCCTGAATCTGGATGAAGAATGCGTCCGCCCAATCCTTGAGCCAAACGATCTCAAGGTCTTGTCCGGTGAGTGCACCGCCTTCGATCTCCCGGCGCGTTAGGTAAGGTTGGGCCGCACCTCTGATACGGCGGCCGACCGTGAGACCTGTTTGCCGCTGTTCCTCGCCAGTGAACGCAACGAGATCGTCTGGACGGCGATAGATCGGAACGTGAAAACCGGGGCCGCCACTGCGGCTTCCTTCAACTTCAGGCTCGAAATAACCAGTGAAAAGTCCATCAGGGCGTTCGCCGTCCTTAACCTGCCATGCGCTGAACCGGGATTCGAAGAATTCCTGAGCATGTTGCGTTTCAAAGGCTGCAACACAAACCTCCCGCCAAGAGGAGGGGCTCCCACCGAACTTCACCGCGCGCGAAAAGCCGGTGCCCTGTTCAAGCATCTCCTGGCATGACCGGCGAAAAGCTAAAAATGCAGCGGTGGGGTCATGCTGCGCCCAGCCCGGGATGTCCGTGAACGCCACGCGAGAGAGATTGGCGTTCATGGACCATTCGCCTCGGGTTAGGCCGGGGCCTGAGTGGCCACGAGTTTCCAGTTGGGGTTGCGGGAGGTGACGTCCCTCTCGAAAGTCCAGACGTCATCTACATCCTTGATTTGCTTGGGATCTCCGTCGACAAGCTGGCCAGCCTTGTCATAGGTAGCGGTGATGAGCTCACTGGCGAAGGCCATTGTGACGTTGGCCCTGCTGCCGCTCAAACTTGCCTGCTGAATTGTGGCGTTGTTGATGCCGACAAAACGAGATTCGACTCTTTGACCGAGAGATGTGCGGCTGTCGATGGCTCGCGCAAAACCGTCAAAAACATCTTTGGAGAGAAGGTTCTTCAGAGCGGCCTTGTCGCCCTTGGCGAATGCATCAAGGATCGACTCATAAGCGAGCTTTGCCCCCTCGACGAATGCGCGAGGGGAAAAAGTCGGGTCAGCTTCCACAATTTTCTCGAGAGATGTTGCAAGGCCGGAACCTGCCTCGGCGAAACCTGCCCAAACGGGAGGAGGTGGTTCCTGGTCCAGTATTGCGGACGCAGGCTGCGTTCCGTTCTGCGGAAAGCGGACAACAGTTCCAGGACCATCTTGCGCCGGCGTTTCGTTCCGTTTCGTTTCGAAGGGTTCGAAGGGCGGCTTTTCGGTGCCGGTTCTGGTGCCGAGCACAGATTTCAGCCGCCAGAACACCACGAGGGCGACGGCCAGTAAGAGTATGTTCAGCGGATCAAAACTCATTCCATCAACCAGATTTCCGGGTTTCGAAGGCTGCGCTTAGCAGGAAAGTGGCGCAGCCCACACGGTCCCCTATATATAGAACGGACCTCCGAGGTCCAAGGCCAAAGGACTCACCTCCTCATATGTTACGTTTGCTTCCACTTTTACTGCTGACGGGTTTTGCCCTGGAAATCGCCACCATTGTCTGGGTAGGCGGAGCCTTGGGCCTTCTGCCAACGCTGCTTCTGTTGTTGGGCGGCGGGTTCATTGGCGTCAGCCTGATCAAAGCCGCAGGCACGAGTGTCTTGGGAGCCTTACGGTCTCCCGTTCAGACGGCCACACCCATGCAGGGTGTGGGTGAGGTTGCCGTAAGCCGGGTTCTTTCCGGTCTCTTGTTCCTGATACCTGGCTTTCTCAGTGATATCTTTGGTATTCTCGTGCTTCTGCCACCGGTGAGGCGTTGGCTTCGGTCGAAAATCCGGGTCAAAACCTTTTCATCGGCCACTGCCCCGGAACGCCGGTACGACCGCGTGATAGACGCCGAGGCAATCGAGATTACTGCAGATATTGGACCGGCGGAGCACGAGGGGACCTCTAAACCCTGAATCCCGAAGTCTGTCCCGTCTTGCGGCACCGAGTAGCACATGTTAGCCAAGGCCGATTCTTGAAAGAGGCCCATGATGTCCAAGCCACCTAAGTCCGATACCGCTCCCGAGACCCACGAGAACGGGTCCACACAGCCTGAAAGCATACAGAGCAGCGGCACCGGCCAGGCAACACAGGGCCAGCCATCCGTTCGGGTTCTGGGCCAATACCTGAAGGATCTGAGCTTCGAAAATCCCAACGCGCCGCAGTCGCTCGGCCATCAGGATGGCCAGCCTGACATCGCTATCTCGGTAAATGTAAACGCCAGGCCGCTGGCTGACACTGATTTCGAGGTGGAACTTCACCTTGATGCTAAAGCCACATCAGGCGACAAGGTAACCTTCGCTGCTGAGATCGTTTACGCTGGTACCTTCCGGCTGGAGAACTTCCCACAGCAGATGCTCCACCCGGCTGTGCTCATCGAATGCCCGCGGATGCTATTCCCCTTTGCCCGCCAGATCCTCGCAGAGGCGACGCGCAACGGCGGCTTCCCGCCTCTCATGCTGGATCCAATTGATTTCGCGTCAATGTATCAGCGCCGTCTGCAACAACAGACGATGGGCCAGGCCTAGTTCAGGCCGGGTTTCCAGAGGGCGTACTCACCGAGGCTGGTAACGAAAGCGGCATGCGCAATCCGTTCTTCCTCCGTTAGCCTTGGCGGCAGGGGCCGCGGGCGATGGATGTTGATCTGGGTCGCGATCACCGTTGTTGCTCTCTTGGTGACGGCCGCCTCCAGGATCAGAGCCGTCTGACGTCCGCCAAGGAGTTCAAGATAGACCTCGGCCAATAGCTCCGAGTCGAGCAGTGCCCCATGTTTGGTGCGCTTGCTGTTGTCCACACCATAGCGGCGGCACAGTGCGTCAAGGCTGTTCGCCGCACCGGGGTGTTTCTGCCGCGCGATGTGCAGTGTGTCGACAACGCGTTCCGGAGGAATGGACGGCAAGCGCAGGAAACCCAGTTCCGCATTGAGGAATGCGACATCAAAGCTGGCGTTGTGGATGACGAGGGTTGCATCCCCGATGAAATCCAGAAACGGCTGTGCGATGGCGGCGAAAACGGGTTTGTCCCTTAAGAAGGCCGAGGAAAGCCCGTGCACTGCTTCGGCCTCCCGCGGCATGTCACGCTCGGGATTTATGTAGACATGGAAGGTCCGGCCAGTAGGCAGGTGATCGAGGAGTTCCACCGCGCCGATCTCGACGACACGATCTCCCGTTGATGGGTCGAGCCCGGTTGTTTCCGTATCGAGAATGATTTCACGCAACATGCTCAACCCTTGGCCTTCTCCGTCAAACAGGCAATCACACGATCCACCTCGTGCGCCGTCGATTCGATGCTCTCCGACGTGTCTATCACATAATCAGCCCGGGCCCGCTTTTGATCATCCGGCAATTGGCGCGACAGGATGAAGGCGAGTTTTTCCGCTGTCATGCCAGGTCTTGCGAGCGCGCGCTGGCGCTGCAACTCTGCACCGGTGGAGACGACAATGACAACATCAACATCTCTTTCCCGGCCAGTTTCAAACAAGAGAGGAATATCCAGTACTGCCAGGGCTGCACCACGAGCTTTCGCATCTGCCAAAAACGACAGTTGTTTCCGCTTTACCAGGGGATGTACGATGCCTTCGATGTGCTTGAGGAGGGCTGGGTCACTTTGAACCAATCCTGCCAAGGCTTGCCGATTGACGCATTCGTCAAAAATCGCGGTAGGCGCTATCGCTCGAATAGCCTCCACTGCTTCGCCGCCTCTGCCATAAATCTGGTGGACAGCCGCATCACTGTCAAAGACAGGAACACCACGCCCTGCGAAGATCTTCGCTGTCTCAGATTTGCCCATGGCAATCGATCCCGTGAGACCAGCAACAATCATCGGGCGTAAGCCGGATCAATGTCGCGCGCAACGAGATCATAAAGGTCCGGATTTACGCGGGGTATCTCACCGAACCAGAGTGAAAACCCTCGAACCGCCTGATGCAGGAGCATTCCCAGCCCTTCGACAACCCCATGTCCACGTTGAGCGGCATCCATGAGAAGCTTGGTCCGGAGCGGTGTGTAAACGATGTCTGTTACCACCGCATCGATCGGGAGGCGTGAGAGATCAATGACAAGATCTGCCTGTCCCTTCATCCCCAGAGAGGTCGTATTAACGAGAAGACTGCACTCAGAGAGGTGATCAGCCGCAGTGTCCCAGTCGACGGGCATAACGCGGGAACCAAATTGATCACGCAGCAGCTGAGCCTTCGCCCGGGTGCGATTTGCGATTGCGACCTCAGACACACCCTGTTCCAGCAGAACATTCACGATGGCGATAGAGGCACCTCCCGCTCCGAGCACCACAGCACGGGAATTCTTGAGGGAAAGCCCGGGCTGGGAGTCCATGAGGCTATTGATGAATCCTTCGCCGTCCGTATTGGTTCCAAAGACCCTGCCATCTCGTAAGTAAATGGTGTTCACGGCACCCAACCTCTCGGTCGAGGCATCGGCCGGGAGGATCAGACGAAAGGCATCTTCCTTGTGTGGAAGAGTGACATTACATCCCGCATACCCAGCGTCAGAAAGACCACGAATAAAGCCTGCCAGGGCCGAAGGTTCAACTGGCTGGCGCGTATAGCTGCCGTCGATTCCAAGCTGCTTCAACCAATAGCCGTGGATGAGAGGGGAGCGAGAGTGGCTGATGGGCCAGCCGATGACGCAAGACTTGATCAACACTCGATCTCTCCCGCCTGGCGAAGCCATTCCAGCAAGGCCAGAAGCGGAAGCCCGAGAATGGTGAAGTGATCGCCTTTGATCTCGCGAAAAAATTGTGCACCACGGGCTTCGATCTTGTATCCACCCACTGAGGTGGTGCAATCGTCGCCCACCGCATCGAGATAGGAGGTGAGGAAGCTTTCACTGAATTCTCGCATTGTCAGCGATGCTTCGTCATGGTGCGTCCACTGGCTCGCTCCATTTCGCGCAACGGCGACCCCGGAAATCAGCGTGTGCGTCTTTCCCCGCAGTTCCGCGAGTTGTTGCCGGCAGTGCGCAAGATCGCGCGGCTTGGAATAGATTCTTGTGCCGAAGGCGAGGACCTGGTCCGCTCCAATTACGGTGGCGTCAGGGTAGTGCTTAGAGACGTCACGTGCTTTGGCGTCCGCAAGCTTCAAAGCAACTTCCCTCGGCAGCCACTCGGGATGACCTGCCACGAGCGCTGACTCATCGATCTGTGGCGCCTCGATTGAAAAGTCGAGGCCGACATTCCGCAGCATGGCTATCCTGGTTTTGCTCGTTGAAGCAAGAATCAGCATTTCATTTGTCCAACCGTTTGCTTTCGGACAGCATGTTCAGAATGGACGCCGCAGTTTCCTCAACGGAACGGCGCGTGACATCGATCATTGGCCAATCGTTATTGGAGCAGAGCGTTTTCATGTTCATGAGTTCATCGGTGATTTGCCGCGGATCTACGTAATCGGTCGACCGGCTCTCCTTCAACGAAAGAAGCCGATGGCGCCTAATTTGCGCAATCCGTTCGGCACTGGCGATAAGTCCAACGACCACTGGCACTTTGACGGTCATCAATTTCTGTGGCACCGGAACGCCCGGCACGATCGGGATATTAGCCACGCGAATGCCGCGCTGCGCAAGATAGATCGATGTCGGCGTTTTCGACGTCCGGCTTACGCCCAGTATGATGACATCAGATTTTTCGATGTCGTCGATGCTTTGTCCGTCATCATGCGCCATTGTGAAGTTCAGGGCATCGATGCGTCGGAAGTAATCGGAGTTGAGTGCATGCTGTCCGCCCACTTGCGGGCGTGACGTCGCATTGAGGTACTGGGATAGGATCGTGATGATTGGATCCAGAATCGACAGGCAGGGGACGCCCATGGCCTCGCATTGGCGCTCCAGATGATGGCGAATATCCGGATTGATCAAGGTGAAGAGCACGATTCCCGGCTGTTCCTCGATTTCGCGCAATGCACGGTTCAGCTGTGAAGGTGTTCTAACCAGCGCGTAGATATGGGCAATGGGCCGGAAGTCCGAATATTGAGCGGCGGCAGCCTTTGCGACAGTGTTTAGCGTCTCCCCTGTCGCGTCCGACACGAGGTGAAGATGGAAAAATCGCTGTGAACCAGGCTGTATCATGCTGTGGATGAATTGTGGACCACCGGGATAACTCAAAGGCTGCGGTGCTAACCCGCGGTTTGTCCTGCCCGCCATCCACAGTTTGACTGGTTCGGGAGGAACCGGATCAGAGCTGTGGACAACGCGCCGGCCTGGACTTGTAGTTAGGGGCGCCCCATCGCTCTTCTAGTTCATTAACGATCTGTTAACACGTCTTAATTTTTCGTTAACGTTCGACACGAGCGTTTGCACCCGTATAGTTGTGCTTGACCTGTGGACGATCATTGGATTGGGTTGTATCCCGCTTAACCAGCCCCAAACAAAAGCTACAAGAAGAGATAGAATGATAGATAAGGGAAGGGATGCCGAGGCACCCCGCAGTGCATTGCTCGACGTACTTGGCCGGAAACGTGCGCAGCGCCGCCCCGTCTGGTTCATGAGACAGGCAGGTCGGTATCTTCCCGAGTACAGGGCTGTGAGGGAGAAGGCCGGTTCCTTTCTGGATCTTTGCTATAATCCTGACTTGGCAGCGGAGGTAACCCTGCAGCCTTTGCGCCGATATGATCTCGACGCTGCCATTCTTTTTGCGGATATTCTGGTTGTTCCCCATGCGATGGGTCTGTCTTTGCACTTTGCTGAAGGCGAAGGACCCATTCTGACGACTGTCCGGAGCATGGCTGAGGTTGAGGCGTTGAAGCCGGTTGCGGGCACACATGAGGTGATCCAAGTTTGCCGGACGGTTCGTCTGACCCGGGATGCGCTTTCCTCCCATCTAGCGCTGATCGGTTTTTGCGG